>CAIONS010000028.1 GCA_903859715.1 uncultured Opitutia bacterium | reverse complement strand
CGAAGCGGCATGATGGCTCCAGGGCGGAACTGGGCGGGTCCGAGACCCGCCCTACGGACGATACGCCGTCACGGCTTGGCCGCGACGACGGATTCCCATTTGGTCTGGTTGATCTTCACGTCGGGGTGCGAAACCCAGAGGTGCCAGATCACGGCCTGGAAGGCCTCGCTGTGGGGCGTGACATTGTTCGCGTTGACCGTCGGTACGATCACGCAGGCATCGGCGACCTTGGCGGTGTAGCCGCCGTCCTTGCCGACGATGCCGATGATGCGCGCGCCGACCTGCTTCGCGAGCTGGAGGGCGGAAATAAAACCGGGCGAAACATTTTTTTCCAAGTTGCCGCCGCCGACGGAGAGGATGAGCACGGCATCCTTGGCGTTGAGGCGGGAGCCGCGGAGCCACTCGACGAAGACGCTGGCCCAGCCATCGTCATTGGTGCGGGCCGTGAGTTCCGAGACGTTGTCGGTCGGGGCGTAGACCTCGAGGCCGGCGATCTTGCGGAAATCGTTCACCGCATGGGAGGCATTGGCCGCGCTGCCACCGACGCCAAGGATGAAGAGCCGGCCGCCGCGGGTGCGCACGCCAACGAGTTCCTGGACGCATTTCTCGCAGTCCTCGGGGTTGATCTTGGCGACGATCTCGGCGGTTTCCTTCAGGTGCTGGATGGAATAGGACATGAGCGGGTGATAGTGGGGTGAAAGTGAGAGGGAAGATGGAGTGCCGGACGAGACGGGGTTTCGTCGTCCCGGGAGATCAGGCGCGAGGCCAGCGACGATCAAGACATTTTGTGGGTGCGGAGCAGGGCGTCGAGTTCGTTCAGGCCGGCGTGCGAACCGATTTCATAGAATCGTTCCGCGATTTCATAGCCGGCGAGCTGCTTTTCGCCGACCAGCTTCTTATAGACGTCGGCCAGGTCCACCACGGCGTCACGCGGCCATCCGTCGAGGGCGCGGGCCTTGAGCAGGCCGAGGCCATAGTCGATGTGATGCATCTGCGGCACCTTGTGCTTCTTGTCGTAGACCCTGATCTCGTTGCCGGCAAACCAGACGTTGCTGGCATCGTAGAGCTCGTGGTTCTCGTAGACCGTCATCAGCCCGAGTTTGCCGGATTTCAGGAAGAAATCGCCGATGCCGAGGTAATCGATCGGCAGGTAGCTGTCGCCATAGAGCACGTAGAAGGCATCGCCGAGTTTCGGCAGCGCCTGGATGAGCGCGCCGCCGGTGCCAAGCAGCTTGGGTCCGTCAAAGGAGTACTCGATCTGCACGCCCCACTTGGAGCCGTCGCCGTAGAGCTCGACGATTTTTTCGCCCAGGTAGCCGACGCAGAGGACGAGCCGGGTGAGGCCGGCCTTTTTCAGGAGCCGGAGCTGGTGGGAAAAAAAAGGCTCGCCCGCAACCTCGATAAGCAGCTTGGGGACCTTTTCCGTGATCGGCCGGAGGCGGGTGGCGAGGCCCCCGGCGAGGAGGGCGACGGGCAGGGTGGAAGGGTCGTGGTTCACAGGCGCTCGGCGATGACAAGGAATTGTTTGTCCAGCAGCGGCCAGACGAACGGCAGGGCAAGATAGAGGCGGACGAACATGCCAGGATAATCCGGGGCGTTGACCGTGGAATAGGGCAGGAAACGCGGATGGGATTCCAGCACCCGGTAGCCATTGGTCTCAAGGGCCTCGCCGAGCGATTGCTCGGTCAGGCAAAGAAAATGATCCCAAAAATCCCAGTAGGCGCCCTGGACATACTTGATGTTGGGACCGAGCGCGATGAGGGTGCCACCGGGGCGCAGGCAGCGCGCGGCCTGCCGCAGCGTCTGGCGCAGGGCGAGCTTGTCGGGCAAGTGCTCGAAAAAATTGCTCGTGAACACGACATCGAGCGAGGCATCGGGGAGGGCCCAGGTGTGCGAGCAATCCTGGGCCAGGAACTCAACGTCCGGCGCGAGGTGCGCGCGTGATTCGGGATTGAGATCCATGCCCAGTTTGCGCCGGCATTTGACGTGATTGATGAACTCCCCGTAGCCGCAACCAAGATCGAGGACCACGGCATCGGAACCGACATACCGTTGGAAAAATCCGTTGGTCAGCGTCTGCCAGAGGCGCTGGCGGTAGGCGAGCCGGCGGTCGAAACGCCGCTTGTAGATGCCCTGCAGCTCCTGCGGGTCCTTGATGCTGTGCGCCATGCAATTCCGATCCTGGATGATCCGGTG
>CAIONS010000027.1 GCA_903859715.1 uncultured Opitutia bacterium | reverse complement strand
CACGATGCTCTTCCCTCCGTCCACCTCCCGCAGGAGGCGGACTTTGTCTTCGGTCTTGTAGCGTTTTCCTTTCATGGTCTGGGTCCTTTTTAGGGGCCCAGACCGACTCTTCAAGCGGCCCGAATAAGCGGGATCACGTCAGGAAGGATGATGCAATGGTCATCGAGACCCAGACCAATAAGGCCTTCACCAACCATCAAAGGCTCCGCTGCGAGAAATTACCGAGAGAATCAATATTGGTACTTAGCTTCTCGTTCGCTCGGAATAAATCGCCCTCAGAATTAGAGGTAGAGGGTCAATTCCTAGGCAAATTTCGTCTACGTAAAATCAACGAGTCAGCTAAGGTTCTGCCCTCCCGCTAGTCGCACCCAACTCATGCACTGGCAATGCATCCATTTCACCATCGTTCACCATCTATAGGCCCATTTTGGCTGAAATTCGGTAAAGATACCAAGTAACGCCTTGTCCTAAAATTCCCGGCCGTCAGGCTATGACTTAACCCGCCGTTCACTCGGAAGGGCGTTCGTTGACGGAGAATTTTCTTGAGATGGTGCCCGAGGGGGGACTCGAACCCCCACGCTTTTAGGCACAGGCTTCTGAGACCTGCGTGTCTACCAATTCCACCACCCGGGCATTAGCGGGACGGGCAAAAGACACACCCGGCGCCCCCGGAGCAAGTAAATTGAGCAGGAAGCCAGCCGCCCTGAAGGATTGAATCTGGAACTCTCGAACTCAGGTCCATTTTCCTCGCACCACAGACTTTCTCTGCGCCCTCGGTGACCTCCGTGTTAAATTTCCGGAAGTTCGCCCTCCGCCTCATTCCTCTTCTCCGTCCCTGAGTTCCAGAGTTCCAGATTCAAGGATCTCCCCCGCCAAAAAGGGGATTCCCTTCACCGGCCGCCGGCCCTATATACTCTCCGCCCATGAAAAAAGACGCCGTCCTCGCCAAGATCAAAGCCGAGAAGGTCATCGCCCTCATCCGCGCCGATAATCCCGACGGTCTCCTCGATTGCGCCAAGGCCCTCGCCGATGGCGGCCTCACGAGCATCGAGCTCACCATGACCACGCCTGGCGCCATTCGCATGCTCGAGAAGGCGACCAGCGAACTCCCCGATTTCCTCTTCGGCCTCGGCACCGTCCTCGATCCCGAGACCGCCCGCGCCGGCATCCTCGCCGGGGCAAAATTCATCGTCACCCCCGCCCTCCGCCCCGAGGTCATCACCCTCTGCCGTCGCTACAGCGTGCCGGTCTTCAGCGGCGCCTTCACGCCGACCGAGATCCTCCAGGCGTGGGAAGCCGGCGCCGACGCCGCCAAGGTGTTTCCCGCCGAGTTCTTCGGCCCCGCCTACATCAAGTCCGTCAAGGCCCCCTTCCCGCAGATCGAGCTCGTGCCCACCGGCGGCGTGACCCCCGAGACCGTCGGCGAGTACATCCGCGTCGGCGCGTTCGCGACCGCCGCCGGCAGTTCGCTCGTCGAGGCCAAGTCCCTGAAGGAAAAAAACTGGGCCGCGATCACCGCCCGCGCCAAGGCGTTCGTCGCCGCCGTCGCCGCGGTGAAATGAGGCGCGTGTTGCGCGCAGCGATAGGCTGTAAGCGTTAAGCTTTAAGCCAAACGTCCGTACCGCTATCCCAGCCTTCCGCCTAACGCTTACAGCTTCGCGCCTAAAGCCTCCAACCCACAGCCTCCCCACCCATGCCCGCCTCCACCCGGAACCTGATTCCCGCCCTGCTCCTCCCGTGGTTCGCCTGGCGCATGTACCGCCGCTTTCATCGCAACGTGGGCCGGCAACCGCTGCACGCGAGCCGCCTGGTCACGGGCATCGTCATTTTCGGCCTGATCGCCGTGCTGCTCCTCGCCGTGTCGTTCGCGGTGCCGCACCTGCTGGCGGGAATCGGCGGCGGTCTCGTCCTCGGCGGCCTGCTCGCGTTGATCGGTCTGCACCTCACGCAGTTCGAAATCAATCAGGGCGGACCGCATTTCTACACGCCCAACACCTACATCGGCGTGGGGCTTTCGCTGCTGCTCGCGGGACGCATCCTCTACCGCATCGGCGTGCTTTATTTCTCCGACGATGCCCTCCTGTCGTCCTCGCCCGCCCTCATGCAGAGCCCGCTGACACTGCTCACGGTCGGTCTGACCGCCGGCTATTACATCGCCTACAACGCGGGTGTGCTCATCCGGAGCCGCCGCTAGATCGGCGTCAGGGTAATTCCCGCGAAGCCATCCAAACCCGGAAGGTTGGCCACGAAGAGGCACAAGGTTTCGGGGGCTACGAAGGAGTCTCCATTGAGCCTATAGGCGCGCGGGACATTTGAGCCGGAGCCGCAGCGCCTTTGTGCCTTTTGTGGCCAAAATCAGATCGGCTTCGTGGCCGAGATCAAACCCCAGCCTCCTTACGTCGGCTGCTACTGGTTCCCGGCTCCTGCTACAGGAACTTCGTGATGTCCGGGATTTTCTTCACGCGGCGGTGCGTGGCATCGCGGACGAAGTAAGGGTCTTCCGCTTGCGTGGCTTCGACTTCCTCGTCGCCTTCCGTTTCCTCGTCTTCCTCGATTTCCTCACCTTCCGCGTCGGTGAAGATCCAGTCCTGCTCCGCGTCGAAGGCATGCGTCATCCGGCGCGCCAGCGGATCCAGCACGAGCGCGGGATTCTTCACGCGGCCCGCCTTCACGAGCTCGAAGAGGCAGGGATAAAACTGGCCGTCAAAATGCGCGCGGAACTCGCTCAGCCACTTGTTGGCCACGCCTTCGCGGCGCGTGAGCAGCACGACATCGGAGAAATGCACGCAGGCCTCGAACCACGCGAGCAGCGGCAGATGCTTTTCCGCCAGCTGGCAGTTCACAATGCAGAGGATGCGCGCGAGCTCCGCGCCCTGCGCCTCCAGCCAGGTCTTGAGCGTGTCGAGCTGCTCCACCGGGTTGCGCCGGCCGTCGGTGACAAAAAACACGTACGTCGCCTCCGCCGGCAGCGTGGCGATGATGAACTCGTCCTGCCACGTCCACCGCGCGAGCCCGGGCAGCTTCGCATCAAAGTCCGAGGGCGCCTCGTCGGCCGACAGCATGACCGCCGCGCGGTCACTCTCCGCCAGTCCGCCCTCGATGAGATCGGCCAGCACTTCGCGCCGGCCGGAGCCGGCCGCACCCAGAATCAGGTAAACAAGGGGTTTGTCAGACATGCGATTTTCACCACGAAGAACACGAAGGGCGCGAAGATGCAACTTTCCGGGAAAAGTCCGGTGTAGAGCGGGGTCGCTGACCCCGCCTTTCCGGTCCCGGAATTTTTAACCACGGATTTCACGGATGCCACGGATCCGGAACTCAAACCCTCTGGCTCCAAATCCGTTCGCAAAAACCACGGAGATCGAACCAACCCAAGTGAGCAGGGATAAAATTACTTTCAGAACCATCGATCCCCAACCGGAAGTATTATCCAGATCGAATCCGTGAAATCCGTGGTTAAAACGGATTGGGGTTCGGATTCGCGCTGATTCGCGGGAAAGTATTCTCGTAACGCCCCGGCAGCGTCAGCGACCCCGCCCTGCATTCCGGCAAATCAGAACTTGAACGTCCCGTTCTGCGCCGACTGCCGCAGCCAGTGGTCCACCAGGACCAGCGCCGTCATCGCCTCGACGATCGGCACTGCCCGCGGGAGCACACAGGGATCGTGGCGGCCCCGCGCGGCCAGCTCCGCCGCGGCCCCGTGGATGTCGACGGTCTGCTGCGGCTGAAGAATCGTGGCGGTAGGCTTGAAGGCGACGCGGAAGTCCAGCTCCTCGCCGTTGCTGATGCCGCCCTGCACGCCGCCGGAGCGGTTCGTGACGGTGCGAATACGGCCATCGCGCGACTCAAAAGCGTCATTGTGCTCCGAGCCTTTCAGGCGCGTGCCGGCAAACCCGCTGCCGATTTCAAAGCCCTTCGTGGCCGGCAGTGAGAGCATCGCCTTCGCGAGGTCGGCCTCCAGCCGGTCGAACACCGGTTCGCCCAGCCCGGGCGGCACGCCGCGCACGCGGCACTCGATGACGCCACCCACGGAATCGCCCTCGCTGCGCACCGCCTTGATGCGCTCGATCATCGCCGCCGCCGTCGCCGGATGTGGACAGCGCACCGCCGTCGCCTCGACTTCGGCCAGGGTGGGAAATTTTTCCAATGCGGCTGCGGGCACCGCGATGTCGTGCACCTGCGTGACAAAGGCCCGCGTCTCCACGCCGCCGGCCAGCGTGAGGATTTTCTTCGCGAGGGCCCCGGCCGCGACGCGACCGATGGTCTCGCGCGCGGAGCTGCGGCCGCCGCCGCGATGGTCGCGCACCCCGTATTTGGCCTGATAGGTGTAGTCGGCGTGCGACGGCCGGAACTTCTCGCGCATCTCGTCGTAGGCGCCGGGGCGCTGGTCGGAATTGTGGACCAGGAGCGAAATCGGCGTGCCCATCGTGCGGCCCTCGAACAGGCCCGCGAGGATTTCCACGCGGTCCGCTTCCTTGCGCGGCGTGACGATATCGCTCTGCCCGGGCCGGCGGCGGTCGAGCTCGACCTGAATTTCCTCCGCGGAAATCGGCAGGCCCGGCGGACAGCCATCGATGACCACGCCGACAGCCGCCCCGTGGGATTCGCCCCAGGTGGTGATGGTGAAAAGTTTTCCGAAGCTGTTCGGCATCGCGGGGCCGGAGCGTTGGATGGGCACCGGAACCCGGCAAGCGGCAAATCCGGCCCGATTTAGGCAACTTTCCCACTGCTGTGCCGTCATAGCACATCACCGTTTACAACCCGGAGCCTTTCACCTCTTATCACCGTTCCCCGGCCCGGCCGGTCAACCTTTCACCGTCCCCTCCTGCATGAGCCTGCGTTTTTTCCGCCTGAGTCTCGCCGCCAGCCTGCTGCTTGCCGCCTTCAGCGCGAATGCCCAGACCCCGCCGCCCGCCGCCACCCCCGCCGCTCCCGCCCCCGCCGGCAGCAGTGAAGAACTCGTCGGACCCATCAAGCTGGCCGATGCCGACATCGACACCGTCCTCGGCGCCCTCGAAATCTACACCGGCCGCACCATTCTCCGCCCGCAGGCGCTGCCCACGGCAAACTACACGCTCAAGCTCAACAAGCAGGTGCCGAAATCCGAGGTGATCACCGCCCTCGAGACGCTGCTCTCGCTGAACGGCGTCGCCGTCTCGCCCCTCGGCGACAAATTCCTGAAGGTGGTCGCGCTCAACCAGGTCAAGACCGAGGCGCCCGAGATGATCGACGGCTCCACGCTCAGCCTGCCGGCCAGCGGCCGCATCGCCACCAAGCTCTTCCAGCTCGATTTCCTCCGGGTCAATGAATTCGTCCCGCAGATCGCGCCCATGATGTCACCCGGCGTCGCCAACGGCATCGTCGCCCTCGACAAGGCCAACGCCGTGCTGATCACCGACAGCATCAGCAATCTCCAGCGCGTCGAGAACCTGATCGGCCTGCTCGACAAGCCCAACGCGCACGGGCTCTCCCCGAAATTCTACCAGCTCCACGGCGGCGCGAAGGCCAGCGACCTCGTCAACAAGCTGCACCTGCTCTTCCAGGGCCCGCTGCAGGCCCAGCTGGGCACCGCGACCACCTACAGTGCCGACGACCGCACCAACCAGATCATCCTGCTCGCCGATCCTCGCCAGTACCCCGTGTTCGACGACATCATCGCCAAGCTCGATACCGTCGCCGAGCCCAACACCCGCAACGAGATCATCTACCTGAAGCACGCGACCGCCAAGGATGTCGCCTCCCTGCTCAGCCAGCTGGTGTCCGGACAAAATAACGCGACCCAGAAGTCCAGCAGCTCCGGCGCCGGCTCCGTGCGACCCAACCAGCCCGCAGCTCCCGGCCAGCCGGCCGCGGCGCCCAACGCCGTCTCGCCCGCGATCGCCGCCAGCCTCTCCGAAAGCACCAACCAGTTCAGCAGCCTGATCACCGTGCTCGCCGACGACCGCAGCAACGCCGTGATCGTCTCCGGCACCGTGGATGACATCCGCCTCATCCGCGAACTGGTGGGCAAGATCGACATCGTCCTGGCGCAGGTCCGCATCGAGGTGATCATCGCCGAGGTCACCCTCAGCGACACCGACACGAGCGGCATCAACGCCCTGAACCTGACCATCGGCCAGAACGCCGCCGGCGCCACGCACATCACGAATTTCAACACGGTCGCATCGGGCGATACCTCCAACTACGGCGTGGCCGGTTGGGCGATCACCGGCGGCACCGTCAACCCCCTCGCCTTCCAAGCCGCGCTGGGCAACACCGGTTCGAAGAACCTGGTCAAGATCCTGTCCGCCCCGACGATCGTCACCACGCACAACAAGCAGGCGACGATGACCGTCACGCAGCAGCAGCCCGTCATCACCGGCACGACCTCGACGCCCACCACCGGCGCCACCACGACTTCCAGCGGTTTCTCCACCAGCTCCCAGGTTACCTACAAGGACATCGGCATCACGCTCAAGGTCACCCCGCTCATCGGCGACGACGGCAGCATCCAGCTCGATGTCGACCAGACCGTCGACGACGTCATCAGCAACGTCACCATCGACGGCAACCAGCAGCCCGTCATCGGCCATCGCGAGGCCACGGGTTCCGTGACCGTCGTTGACGGCAAGATGATCGTCCTCGGCGGCCTGCAGCGCAGCTCCCGCAGCACCTCCCGCACGAAGCTCGGATTTCTCTTTGAGATCCCGATCATCAGCCAGCTCCTCGGCGGCCGGAGCAACGACACGGAGCGCACCGAGCTGCTGCTCTTCATCCGGCCCCACGTCCTGCGCCCGGAGGAAAGCACCGCCGACACCCAGAAAAAGATCAACGAACTCCCCAGCAAGGACCAGGTGAACCAGTATCTCATCGATCCGACGAAGCAGCTGAAGGACAGCTTGATGGACAAGTTCAAGTAAGCCGCGCGCCGCCATCATGATTGCGACCGCCCCTGCGTCCCTGCCCGATTCCCTCGCCGCGCGTCTCAGCGACGAGCAGCGCCAGGCCGTCGCCGAGTCTTCGCGCGAAAAGCGCCTCGCCACCCTCGCCGCCGCGCTGAAGCTCGCCGAGCCCGAGGCCCTCACGGCGCTCGCCGCCGCCGCCGGCCTCGACATCGCCAGCAACCTCGAGCCCGACCTCGCCGCCCGCGGCCTGCTCCCCGCCCGGCTGGTCCACGACTATCAGGTCATCCCCATTCGCTTCGGCGTGCCGGCGGGCGAGCCGGACGCACCCGCGGCGCTTTCCACCCAGCCCCTGCATCTGGCGACCGCGTGGCCACCCGATGATGTGATGGCGGACTGGCTCCGCACTTTCACGCCGCGCCCACCCGTGTGGCACCTCGCCGTGCCGGAACGCGTGCACCAGCTCATCATCGAGAATTTCGGCGTGGGCTCCGGTTCACTGGAGGACGGCGACGATTCTTATGTCGCGCCGGAAACGGCGTCGCAGACCGAGGAGGTCGTGGATGAGGACGCCGCCGTGGTGCGCTTTGTCACCGATGTGATTTCGCAGGCGGTGGAGGACCAGGCGACGGACATCCACTGGGAGCCGCAGGAGGGCCAGCTCCGCATCCGCTACCGCGTCGACGGCCTGCTCGTGCCCGTGCCCGTGCCGCAGAATCTTCTGCGGTTCCAGGACGCCATCATCTCGCGCCTCAAGATCATGGCGCGCCTCAACATCTCCGAAAAGCGCCTGCCGCAGGACGGCCGCATCAATTTCAAGGCCAACGGCACCACGCTCGACATCCGCGTCTCGACCATCCCGACGATCTACGCCGAGTCCATCTCGCTCCGGCTCCTGAACCAGAAGAAGGAAGCATACACGATGGACCGCATCGGCATGAGCACCGACGAGCAGGCGCAGATCACGCAGATCCTCGACTACCCGCACGGCATCGTGCTCGTGACCGGTCCCACCGGCTCCGGCAAGAGCACCTCGCTCAATGCCTTCCTGCGGAAGATCAATTCCACCGACCTCCGCATCATCACCATCGAGGACCCGATCGAATACGAGGTGCCCGGGGTGAACCAGATGCAGGTGCGCCCGGAGATCGGCCTCTCCTTCGCCGACGCGCTTCGCCACGTGCTCCGCCAGGATCCCGACGTCATCATGGTCGGCGAAATCCGCGACAAGGACACCGCTGAGATCGCCATCCGCGCCTCGCTCACTGGCCATCTGGTTTTCTCCACGCTCCACACCAACGACGCGCCCGGCGCCATCACCCGCCTCATCGACATGGGCATCGAGCCGTTCCTCGTCGCCTCCGCCATCGAGCTCGTCATCGCCCAGCGCCTCGTACGCCGCCTCTGCCCGCAGTGCGCCCGGCCCGCCCCGGTCTCGAAGATCAAGTTGATCGAGAGCCTCGCCATCCTCGGGTGCAACGCCGCCGAGGCCGAGCTCATCACCGAGCTCAACTCACCCGTCGGCTGCGACCGGTGCCGCGGCACCGGCTACCGCGGCCGCATCGGCATTTTCGAAATCTTCCGGCTCAACGACGAGATGCACGAGCTGGTGCTGAAGCACGAAAGCACGCGAACCCTCGCCGAGACCGCCCGCCGCAACGGCATGCGCACCCTCGGCCAGAGCGGCTGGGAAAAAGTGAAGGCCGGCTACACCACGCTCGACGAGGTCCTGCGCGTGATCACGGTCACGGAGAAGTGATGCGCGCTCCGCCGCATGGAAATTGGAAGATTGCAGAGGGTAGCTGGAAATCCTGCTCTCTGCCTGCGGCGGCTCCCTTGATTCAGCATTTCCATCTCCCCTCGCCCATTTCCCAACTCCGCCGGCCGCTTGGCGGCCGGCTTTCCTGATGCCCCGTTTCACCTACAGCGCCCGTGACCGCAGCGGGAAGGCGATCGCTGACGCCCTGGAGGCGCCGAACCGCAAGGACGCGCTCCGGCTCCTCGCCGCCCGCGGGCTGCAGGTCGTCTCGGTCCAGGAAGCCGGCGGGAGCGGAGGCGGCCGGGCCGCCAAGGCCGCGGCCGGCGCCGGCACGGCGCCCGTCGAACTCACGCGCAAGCACCGGCTGCCGTTTCTCGAGGCCCTGCACGATCTGCTCACCAGCGGCATGTCGGCCGGCGAGGCGGTGAGGTTGCTCTCGGTGCGCATCAAGGAGCCGGGCCTGCGCACGCTCAGCAGCGGGTTGTGGGAGCGCCTGAGCGAGGGCGCGCCGCTCTCCCGGGCAATGGGGGAGTTTCCCGCGGTGTTCGACGCCTCCACCGTCAGCCTCATCCAGGCCGGCGAGGCCACGGGCTCGCTCAGTGATACACTGGAGCGGCTCATCGCGCATCTCAACGAGCAGCGCGATCTCCGCGCCCAGCTCCTCACCGCCCTCGCCTACCCGCTGCTGCTGATCATCGTGGCGTGCGGCCTCGTGCTGTTCTTCCTGTTCTTCCTGCTGCCGCGCCTGCAGACGCTCTTCGATTCGCTCCATGGCGAGCTGCCGCTTTCCACCAAGATCCTCGTCGCCGGCGCCAATTTCGCCCTGCACTACGGCCCGTTTATCGCGATCGCGGCGGTCTTGGGGGGCATCTCCTTCTGGCGCTGGCGGCAGACGGAGGCCGGGCGACTCGCGACCGATGCGTGGCTGCTGCGGCTGCCGCTCATCGGCCCGTTCGCCGTCTCGCAGACCGTGCTGGCGTTCAGCCAGACGCTCGGCGTGCTGCTGGCCAACGGCATCACCGCGGTCGAGGCGCTGCGCATGACCGAGCGGCAGATCGCGAACCGCGTGCACCGCCGGGCGTTTCACGAGGCGACCGACCGCGTGGTCGAGGGCGAGGCCCTCTCCAGCTCCCTGGGTCGCACGGGCTGCTTTCCCGACCTGGTGCTCGACCGGCTGACCGTCGGCGAGAACACCGGCAATGTCGTGCCGAGCCTCCACGAGGTCGCCCGCAACTATCAGCGCATCATTTCCGGCCAGCTCAATCTGTTCGTGAACGTCATCGCCACCGTCGTGCTGCTGGCGGTGTTCGTGGTGGTCGGCTTCATCGCCTTCGCCATCGTCAGCGCCGTCTTCAAGGTCAGCTCCAGCTTCAAGCTGGGGTGAGGCCGCCGGCACGCGGGCGGCGGAGCGTGTAGTTCGCAGCTCGGAGTTCGCAGCTCGCAGCTCGGGTAAAAGCCAGCGGGTTCAGCCTCGCGCCTGCATTGCCTGGCGATCGACCTCGAACTGCGATTCCCGATGTGCGAACCCGGCTTCCGCCGGGTTATGGCACCTCGTAGATTTCCACGAGCACGACGCCTGAGGCCCCGCCCACGCCGAGCGCTTCCGCGGAATAAACCCCCGGATCGAGCGTCACGAGCAGAACGGCATCGAGGCTCGCTGGATCCAAGCTAAAGGCCCCCAGGTTGCCCGCGGTCGTGCTGATGAGCGGTGAACCGCCCCAATTGTCATTGGTCAGGGTGGTGCCCCCCGGGAAATTAAGCTGGAGCTGCGGGTCGGACATCGCGCCAGTGACGGCGTAAGTGGCGAGGGTTGGACCCACCGCGCGGATCAGCAGCGTTTTGGCAGTGGAACCCCCGATTACAAATCCCGCGATCAGCGGATTGGCATTGGTCATGGACGCCCGCGCCGAGAGGTTGACCAGGCGCGGGGTCGTCGGGCTGTAGATCGATGGATTGGCATCATAGATCTCCGCCAGGACCGTTCCCGTTGTGGAGTTCACTCCCGCCACCTCGGCCGAATATACGCCGGCAGGCAGCGTCGCAACCAACGCCGCATCCAGGCTGGTGGTGCTCGTCAGGGAAAAGGCGCCCACGGCATTGGCTACGCTCGTGACGGTGGGATCACCGCCCCAGTTGTCATTGGTCAGGAGCGGGACTGTGGCGCCCGAGGGAATGATCTCAAGGATCGGATCCGCCATCGCTCCGGGAACCCAGAAATTGGTCAGGGTCGGGCCGACCCCGCGAACCAGCAGCTCCTTGCTCCCCGTGGTGCCGGCGCCACCTGTTACAAAGCCCACGAACAGCACATTGGCTCCCGTGCCTGAGACGATGCGGACCGAGACGTTGATGAGGCGTCCGGGATTGGTGGAGTTGACCACGGTCAGGCTCGCGGGACTGCTGAGCACCGAGCTGGAACCATTGCTCACGGTCACGACATAGCCGCCGCTGTCACTCGCCTGGGCGTTGGAAATGAGAAACTGGCTCCCGGTGGCCCCGGAAATAGGCGTCGTTCCTCTTGCCCATTGGTACATCAATCCTCCGCCCGACGCCCCCACGCTGAAGACCACCGAACTGCCCGTGGCCACCGTGTGGCCCTGGGGCTGGCTGGTGATGACCGGTGCAGCCGAAGCCGTGACGGTCAGGACCGCCTCGCTGCTCGTGACCGAACCCGTGGAGTTGGTCGCAACCGCGGTGTAAATCGCGGCATCCGCGGCCTGTACATTGTTCAGGGTGAGCGCCGTGCCGGTCTCACCCGCAATGGCAACGCCGCCCTTGTTCCACTGGATTGTTGGCGCCGGATTGCCCGAGGCCCCGACATAGAACGTCACCGAACCGCCCGCCCCGACCGTCTGGCTCTGCGGTTGCGAAGTGATCGTGGGAAGCGAGGTCGCTCCGGCTGTGACCGTGACGGTGTAGAAATAGGAGTGGGCGTTCCCGGAACCATTGAGATTCTGCCAGGCCGTGAGCGTAACCTCATAGATGCCAGCTGCGGTGGGCGTTCCGCTGAGCAGCAAGATGCTTGTGTTGGTCGTGCCGGCGGAGGTGAGTCCGGAAAAACTCAAGCCCGGCGCAATGGGACCCGTGATTGTCCAGGACTGGGTCGCGGTATTCGTGCCGGTCAGGGAAATGGCCACCGCCACCCCCGCCGTGCCGACCGTGACACTGACTCCAGAAGGCGAGTTATTTGAGGTCACCAGTTGCGCGGTCGTGGCGCCCGCCAGCGTGTCGATGGCCCCGAGCGACGCCGTCGCGAGTGCCATGGACTTCAGCACCGCCCCCGCCGGCGAGGCTGTGACCATCTCCTCCACGGCGGCGGCGACGCGCAGCACGGGCGTGCGCTGCAGCAGGGCGATGAGCAGCCCGGTGGGCAGGTTGAACCAGTGTAGCCGGCGTTGCAGCGAGGGGGATAATTTCATGGGGAAATACTTCTAAACTGACCGCGGAGAAAACCCTGGGTATCGGACAATCATCCGCCTCTTCGGCTTTGCGGGATAGACGGCATTGATGAAAGGATTGTTACCCTCCCCATCCTGGGTTCATCACCCGCGGGGCCGTCCATCCGTGAGCAATGCTCATGCCGCAGCCAACGCCGCAGGGTAAAATCCGCGCCAACGCAAGGGCGGTAGAGGGATAGCCGGGCACAGGCTCAGTTGCAGCCGCAGCCGCTGCCGCCAACGCCGCGGCCGCCGTTGGCCGACTCCCGGGAAAAATAGATGTGCTCCGACATCGCGGTGCCCAGCGGATCGCGGTCCGGCTGCATGGCGTAGCTGGCCAGGGTGGCCCGTTCCCACGGCTGGACATTGACACTGGTGCAGCCAGTGAAGAGCCCCGTCAGCAGGACGAGGAACGCGAGGAGCAGAAGGCGCGGGGATTTCATGGTGTTGGGTTTGGCATGCTGAGCGCAGCGAAGCATGACAGAATGTTTCAGAGCAAAGGGAGTCATTTCAGCTTTTCTCGGCCAGCAGGGTTTCGATCTGGGCGCGCAGTTCCCGCTCGGTGGCGCTGCCGTGGAAACCCGCATGCACGAAGCGCACGCGGCCGTCGCGGCCCAGCACATAGGAGGTCGGCATCGCGGGCACCTTCACCGTGCTCACAAGCTGCTTCCGCTGGTCAAGCAGCGTGGCAAAGGCCGGATGGAATTTCTGCAGGAACCCTTCGTAGTCGCGGGTCCGGTCGTCCACGCTCACCGCCACCACGACCAGCCCGCGCGCCGCATAATCGGCCTGGATCCGGGCATAGGCCGGGAACGACGCCTTGCACGGCGCGCACCACGAGGCCCAAAAATCCACAAGGGTCACATGTCCGGCGGTCACGGGGAGCGGCCCGCCCGTCAGCCCGGCCGCGGCCAGGGCGGGAAACGCATCGCCGGGCCTGACCTCCGCGCGGGCCGCCGGGGCCGTGAACAGCAGTATAATTGTAGCAGCCGACGTAAGGAGGCTGGCACGAAGCGCACCGGCCAACCCAGCCTCGCGAACTCGGCTGCCACCAGGCTGGGCGGATTTAATTAGCGGCGACATAGTTGAAGAATCCCCGGGTCTGGGCGCGGGCATTGGCGGTGTGCAGCAGGCCCTCGGCGCCGGGAAAGGACTGGATGAATTCGACGCCTTTCGGCACGCCCAGCACAAAGGCCGTGGTGGACAGTACGCCGGCCTGCAGGCATGTGGCGGCGATGACCGTCGCCTGCTGGCATCCGTTGGCCACCGGCCAGCCCGTACGCGGATCGATGATGTGCCCGTAACGTTTTCCCTCGATGGTGAAGCAACGGAGATAGTCACCCGACGAGGCGATGCCCCGGCTGCCTTGCAGTGCCACGCTGGCCGACGGCGTGCCGGGTTTCGCCGGATCCTCCAGCCCAATGTGCCACGCCGGCCGGCCGGGCGGCGCACCCAGGGCCCGCAGGTCGTGGCCGAAATCAACGAGCACATTGGTGATGCCGTGATCCACCGCGATCTGCGCCACGACATCGACGGCGTACTCCTTGCCGAAGCCTCCAAAATCGAGCGCCATGCCCTGCTGGGGCAGAAAGATTTTTCCCGCGGCGCGCTGCACCTTCGCCCAGCCGACGAGGCTCCGGGCCCCGGCGATCTGCGGCGCAGTAGGGATCACGGGTTTCTCCGCCTTGTAATTCCACAGGCGGATGAGCGGGAGTGCCGTGGGATCCAGCACGCCCTGCGTCATGAAGTGCAGGGTTTCGCAGAGCTTCAGCATCTGCTCCATCTCGGGATCGATCGCGACCCACTCGCGCCCCGCCGCGGCGTTGATCCGGCTGATCAGGCTGTCGGGACGGAAGCGTGAGTACTTGGCCTCAAAGGCCTCCACCCAGGCCACCGCGGCCTGCTCAAACCGTGCCGCCTGCTCGGGGTCCTTCGTGGCGTACTGGACTTCGCAGGTCGTGCCGAGCGCGGGAAAGGTCAGACGGCGCAGCGGGATATCCACGCCCAAGGCCCCGGCGGGCAGCGTCGGTGTCTGGCGTTGGGCTTGGGTGAGCAGGGGCATGGCCCGAAGTTACCAGGAGAATTTCACCCCCGCCGTGGTGATGGCGGCCCGTGGATAGGCGCTGGCGGAAGTGACGTGATCCGTGCCGTGCATCTGGTACTGCTCGATCGCGGCATTGAACTGCCAGGAGGCGTTGACGGTCCAGATCGCCTTCAGGCCGTAGTTGTAGCTGCGGAAGGCGGAGAGCCGGTAGTCCGCCGAATAAAACGGGCCGGCCGGGTTCGGCAGCTGGGACGGGGTGTAACTGACCCCGTCAAATGAGACGGCGTAAAAATTGGCGGCGGTCTGTTCGTAAAGCCGGAGGCCCGGCCGCAGGATGAGATGCTCCCCGATCTTTTGGAACCACGCGAGGTCGACCGTGTGCGCGGTCGTGCCAAACGTGTCGTGGTAAAACCGGTAGCTCGCCTCGACCGCACCGTTCAACTTGGGCACCGACCGGTTGATCGCAGCGTACGCGGTCCACTTGCTGCGCTCATCCGGCCGGTTTTCCGGATAAAGCAGCGGAAGGAACAGGCCCGGGAAAACCTCCGTCCTTTTTTCCACGACCCGGTAGGGGTCGGCCAGGTAACCCGTGCTCCGGCCGTATCCGACGTTGAAGGTGACCGAGGTCAGCGGGTCGAGCAGCTGGGTGAGGCCCGTGATGAGATCCAGGCCATGCTTCGGCTTGACGGTGTCCAGATAGCGCAGCGTGACCCGGTCGTCCGTCCCGGCGGCACCGAGCAGCAGCGTGGTGTTCTTCTGGTTGAAGTCGGTCAGCGTGTTGATCGACCAGCCGTTGGACACATAATCGCTCTCCCGGCTGTAGGCATAGCCCAGGGCGACATTGAGGCCGGAAAACTGGCGGGAAAGATCCGTGCTCCACGCCTTGCGTCGGTCGGAGGTGTAGGAAAGCGGCACCGGGCCGCCGGGCGTGGCCGGCGGCGCCCCATTCGGGGTTGCTCCAGCGATCGCATCGATTGCGCTCTGCAGTTTCAAGTGCATGTCCGGGCCGAGGTCCTGTTGCACCAGCCCATATTGCGCCTGCACCGCCACACGGCCATCCGCCTCGCGGTAATCCTCGTAATCGTAGGTCACGGAGTCCTCCGCCCGAGCCATCCGGGGAGCAAGCCAGGCCAGCAAACCGGCCACCGCCAGCGCGCGATACGGGACGTGCATCGACCTCATATGGCGCGGAGTCCAAACGAGCCCCCGCCCGTTAGCGAGTGAAAAGCAAGCGGGCATGGTAACAAACCCGTCAGAAATTTCGTCGCGAAGCGCCTGGCTGAAACCAAGGCATTTTACAGGAGGCAACCGCGAGAAATGAGATCGGACCAAAACCCCTTCTTGACCGCGGATTGTCGCTCCGTTCCCTCCCTTGCCTCCCGTAAAAACAAATCGCATCGTCGCCCCTCAGCGCACGATTTCGACCGACGACACCCGGATCGAGGCGTTGAGCTGCATCGGGCTGGCGCGGTCGGACTGCAGGCTGAACTGCTCGATGCCGATGTACGGCGAGCGCTTGGTCAGCTCGAGATAGAAGCGTTTCAGCGATTCCCAATCGGTTTTCTGCAGGTTGAATTGCACCGTGTGCACCGCGAACTGGCCGCTGCGCTCCGTCTGCGGCGTATCGTTCGTGAAACGCATCCCTTGGCTGCGCGCGAGCGCGTTCAGTTCGCCGACCAGGCGCGTGTCGTCGAGCGTGCGGGCCGGATCCAGGTTCTTCACCGCCTGCTGGGCGTGGGCCTCGATCGCCGCGCGGTCCTGCAGCCATTGCTGCTGCTCGGCGAGCGCCACCGTCGTCGCCCGCTGCGTGCGCCAGAAGGCCGCCGCCCGCTTGCTGAAGCTCGACAGCAGCATGATCGCGACCAGCGCCGTGATCGCCACCAGCAGCAGTTTCTCGCGCACGAGGCGGTGGAGGAAAAAGGCCTTGAAGGATTTCATGACGCGGTGGCGGGCTTGAGCGCCTCGGGGTGGAAGGTGATGACGAGGGTGAACGTCATGAGGTTGTCCCGCGTGCGCTGGTCGCGCACCTCGACCTTCTCGCAGGCCGGCAGGTCGCTGAGCGCCGAGCGGAAGGTGGAAACCTCGGCCGGCGACGTCGTCTGCGCGTCTACCTTCAGGGTGTAGAGCCCGTCCGTCGTGGCGCGCAGGAACTGGATCGAGACCGGCCGGATCGTGCCGCTCACGAGCGAAATCATCTCGAGTGGCAGGAGGCGCTTGGACGAAAGCTCATTGATGTGGGTGGCCAGGCTCTGCTGGGTCATGATCTGGTCCACGACCGGTTGCTGGGCCGCGACCTTGGTCTCGCGGACCTTCTGCCAGAAGCCGGCGCCGTACATGGCCGCCCAGCCCAGCACGATCAGGCCGATCGCCGCCGCGCAGCCGAGAAATCCGCGCCAGAGCATCACGTCGCGCGCGCGCGCGCGGCGCAGCGCGGCGAGTTCCGCCTTGTCCCGCACGTCCATTGTCGCGGCCAGCACCGCGGGCAGGCGCGAGACCCGCGACTCCGCCCGGAAAACAAATTCATCCTCACTCCCCAGGGCCGCCTCCGCTTCCGGCGGAGCGCCCAGCTCGATAACTTCCCGGCTGCCGCCCGCCGCGCGCAGCAGCTCGTCCCGCACGCGGGTCCGTTCCTCGTCCGTCACTTCGGGTGGCAGCGGACGGAACAGCACCGCCGCCGGAACCGCTCCTTTATCCCAATGAATCGCGGTCAGCCCGTCCGCCGAGGTGACCAGCAGCGTAGTCGCCGGGGAAGCGTCCCCGCCCAGCAACGCGGCAAACGCCGGCAGCACCAGCTCGGCCCCGCTCCAGGCCTCGACCTGCTCGCGCGTAAACCGTCGCCGGTAGGCCGCAAAGACCAGCGCCCGCTCCGCGCCGGGCACCCAGAAAAACCCGTGGTAGAGTTGCGCCGGCGAAAAGGGCGAAAGCGCCTCCAGACCCAATTCCGCCTGGGTCGCCGCCTCGGCGGGCGTCGCCGCCGGCGCCATGGAAATGGCCCGCGTAAAAAACAGCGCGTCCGGCAACAGCACCACCTTGGGGGCGTGCGCGCCGGCCTTGGGCGGGTTAAGGGAGGGCTGGGTCATGCGGGTGGGACAGCGGGCGGAGGGGTTGGAATCGCAGGATTTTCCTGAATTTCCAAGAGAGTAAATGGGTAGTTGAGCTGCGGCGGAACAGTCGTGGTCGTCGACGAGGAGGTCGTGGCCGCCGGCGTGGTCGCGGCGGTGGCCGTCGTGCCAGACGCGGCCGGACGGTTGGAGGTTGCAGTCGTCTGCACGATAGTCGCGCCGCCCTGCGGTGCCACCACCGCGGACAGGCGGAATTCCTCGTGGCCCTCCCGGATGGTCACGTTCACCCGCAGCGCCCGGACCTGGATGCCGGCCAGCGGCGGCAGCGCCGCCGAGCCCAGCACGGTACTGGCCTGCATCGCCGTCGTGAACCAGCTGGGGCCCTGCGTGGCATAGGCGCCGGTGCCGGCCAGAAAATCATTGAAGCGCTGCTGCTGCGAGAGGTCCGGGAATCCGATGGCGGCCAGCACGTCCGGGGTGGCGGCGTTCAGGTTGCACTGCTGGTAATTATAGAGGGAAAACGTGGCAACAAACCGGTGCCACAGCGCATTCGGGCGGCCCTGGTCGTCATAAAACACCTCGCGGGCGTAATCGATCGCCGCCAGTTCCGAATACGAGCGCATCGGCCGGGCCGGCGCCAGATAGGGAAGCGCGGCCTGGTCGTAATCCGGCGCCTGGCCGGTCGCGGGCACGTAGTTCGGCTGCATCCAGCCCAGCAGCACATCCGTGAGATGCTCGGCGTCCGCCTGCTTGAGGTCCCAGGCCTTGAAAAGATTGGTCAGGGTGCCGCCATCGACGTGGGACAGGGAAATCTTTCCGCTTTCGTCCTGCAGCGTGACTTCCGCCGTGCAACCTTCGCGGGGCGTCCAGCCCGCCCAGCCCAGCGGATCGCTCCATCCTTCCGCCGGACTGTGCAGCGCCCCGTTGGCCTGGCGAAAGTCCTCCAGTGTCGCCAGGGTGACCTCCAAGGCCGAGTAGGCCTCCCGCCGCAGGCGCCGCGCCGAAGCCTCGCGCGCCTCGACCAGCAGGTCCGTGCTCGCCTGCTCGACAAAGAGCACCAGCGCGAACGACGTGAACAGCAGGGTCACGAGGACGATGATGAGCACCGAGCCACGGCGTGAGCGCACGGAGTTCATCTTCAGAAGTTGGGCATCCCGGCCGTGGGCGCCGCCAGCACGATGACCGTTTCCCGCGTCATCTTGCCGTAGGCGAACTTCAGGCGCAGCCGCTGCGGGGTTTGGAGCTGGCCCGAGGTGTCCTTCCGGATCGCGGTCTCCGTCTTCCACGTCTTGAACTCCGAATCGTAGTAATCGTACGACAGCGCGGTGACGAGCGGCGTGATGACCAGCTCGCGCGGCGGGTCCTCGCCAAAATTCTTCTCCAGGCGCGACTGCCACAGCAGCACCAGCCCCTGGCTCTCGCGCGCCTGCAGCGAACACACGACCTCCGGCAGCGGCCGGTCGGGCCAGTTGAATAGCCGGCAGCCCGCGATCAGCTCAAACGTGAGCAGGTTGTCCGACTGGCCACCGAGCGGGCGGACCTCCTGCGCCGTGATCGGCGTGCCCCCGGCAACCGACGACGGCGGCAGCGCCGCCGCGCGCAATTGCTGGTCGAGAAACCGCGTGACCGCGCGCACATGCCGGTCGAAGAGGCGGACCTCCGTATTACGCCCCCAAAGTTCGCCCATCGAGAACACAAACACGTTGAGCGACACTAGCACCAACGCCGTCAGCGCCAGCGCGAGGAGGATCTCGAGCAGGGTGAAACCGGCGCGAATTTTCGATTTTGGATTCTGGATTTTTGATTGGATCCCAACCACGGCCGCAGGCCGTTGCTGCAGTCCCGATCCGGTATCCGCAATCCGCAATCCGCAATTGGCCGCGTTCATGGATTTGTCCCCTGCAGGCCCTTGATCCGGTTCTGGGCGTTCTGGCGGAGCGTGCTGTTGACCACCGGGTCGGCCCACGTCGGCCGGTCCACGTTGAAATGCTCGGTCACGGTCTGCAGGCCGTTCCCGGACGGCTCCAGCACCTCGCAGACAAACGTCACGAGGAACAAATCCGCCGTGCCCGTGGCCTCGATGGTGGCGTGCCACTTCACATGGCGGCCGGCAAAGGAGTCATAGTCCCCGCCCTGCTCCGCCTTGTCATGATCGGGCTCCGCCAGCAGCTGGGCCCGGGCAAAGCTCACGTCCTGGTCGTACTGGTTGCCGCGCTGGGCCTGCTCGTAGGCGTTGAGGACGTTCACATACGCCGCGCCCAGCACGACGGCGGCGAACGCAAAGATCGCGAGCGCGACCATGACCTCGAGCAGGGTGAACGCGCGGCGCATGTCAGGTCGGGTTGTCGGCGCGCGCCAGCACCTGCGCACACGTCCACGGATCGATCGTGAGGATGCGGGCAAATCCGCCGGCGCGGAACTGCACCCGGAAAGCCGTGCAGGTGCCGTCGGGATAAAACGTCACAAAGGGCATGGTCTGCGTGTCCACGAGCGCACCCCCGATCAGGACCGTGCTGCCGCCGGTTTGAGCCGACAAAAAATCCACCGTCAGTTCCTTGGCCGGCGGCACCGGGAAGGACTTCGACACCGTTCCGTCGCCCAGCACAAAGGCCTTGTCCTTGGCGTCGAAACTCAGGCGCACCTCGCCCTCGGACTTGAGCGCGGCCTGCCGGGCCTTTTGGACGACCTGCCAGAACACATCCTCCGGCGTCGCCGGCTTGTCCCCGATCAACTGGGCCGAGCCCGACACCAGCGCCCCCGCCAGCAACGCCATGAGAGCAATCGCGAGGAGGATCTCCAGTAGCGTGAACGCGCGGACCCGGCGGCCCGGGTCGTCGAGAGTCGAAAGTCGAGAGTCGAAAGCCGGAATCCGGGCAGGGCGAGCGGTTCTCAACGAGCCGCCCGTTTGCCAAAATCCGATCGCTGACCGCTGATCGCTGACAGCCGATCGCTCATCTCCGACAGCTGACCGCTCAGTGCCACCGCCCTCCCTCACGCGGCAATAAACCAAGCGCATGGCGCACCCTCACCAGTTGCCGATATCATCCGCGGTGCCATCGGTCTTGTCGGGGCCCTTGGAGTAGATGTCATAGCCATTCTTATTATGGACGCCGGGATAGCGGTAGATGTAAGGCTCGCCCCACGGATCGAGGGGGATCTTAGAGTCAGCGAAATACGGCCCGGTCCACTGATCAGCCTTACCGCTCGGCGCGGTGATCAGGGCCTGGAGCCCTTCCGCGGTGGAGGGATAGTCACCCATCTTGATCCGGTAGCTGGTGAGCGGGAGCTTGATGGACTCGCGCACGAAAAGCTTGGCCGTCGTCCCTTGGGCATCGCCGAAAATGTTGTCGAGATTGGTGACCGCGAGGCCGACGAGCAGCCCGAGGATCGCCAATGCGATCATGATCTCCAAAAGCGTGAAACCCCGCCGCAGCGAGCGGAGGGCAGAATGAGGGGAGCGGGGTGACAGGAGCATGGCAGGAATGAAAGGACGCAGGATGCGCGATGTCGAGACGCCCGCAGCCGCCAAAAGTTGCGGGGAAATCTGCATGAATGGCCCAGACATTAAATATGCGAAAGACAACTCCTCATAATCAGCCGATACGAACTTCTACCCCGCAGTTTTTCATCCGGCGATTGTTCGACTCATCGTGTTAGATATTCCCGAAAAATCTTTCCGCGTCTCGTGACATTTCTAGCATTTTGCCCGTTATCCTACGCCATGATCAAATCGCCCATTCGTCTGTTGCTGCCTGTTCTATTCATTGCAACCGCGTGCGCCGAGGGTGTGCCGCCGCCTCAGCTCCCTCTGGAGTTTTTCAGTCGCGGGATTGCCGTTTCCAATGCAGAGGTTTCACCAGACGGTAAGTATGTTGCTTATCAGGCGACCTTTGAAAAAGACACCGTGATGGCGGTTTTGAATTTGGAAACCCACAAAACTGAGGTGCTTGAGATTCCCAAGCGTAATGACCCAGTGCATCACTTTCTGAATGTCCATATCACTTGGGTGGGCTCGAAGCGGGTTGTCTATAATTCGCCCGGGTTGGGTATGGGCGCAATGGATGCCGACGGGACTCACTACAATGACATATTATGGCGGAACGGCGTCCTGTACTCCTTTGAGGATGCGGATTCCGGCGATATTCTGACGCCTGACTTTGCTTATTTTCCCAATATCTGGCGCCTCAGCACACGGAGTGGGATTGGCCCTACTGAAGGACAGTATCTTGAGAACCCAGGGGATGTCGTAGGCTGGTTGGCAGATGGCGCCGGCGTCGTGCGTATTGGCATCCGGGAAATGGGTAAAAAATATTCAGTCATCTATCGAGACGGCGAAAAGAGTGAGTGGCGCACACTGCATGGTCTAGATCACCTCGATTTCCACACTAATATTCTTGGCCTCAAAGGTGACGGGGGAACTCTCTATCTCAGTCTACTCACTTCCGATAATAAATCGGGTGTTTATGCCTACGATATCGTAAAGCAGCACTTGGGTGAGCTCATTCTGTCCCACAAAAATTATGATATCATGCCGCCGAAGAACGCGGTTAGCTATCTGGACGGGATACCGGTGCAGGGGGTGGTCTTGGCGCGATTGAGTCACCAAATGCTTGGTATTCGTTACGTCACATCGCGCCCGCATACCCTTTGGCTTGATCCGACGCTCGCGGCGGTGCAGGCAGCCGTGGACGCGGCTTTGCCGAATCGGATAAATACCATCCGCAGTTTTAGTGATGACCTGCAGCAACTCTCGATCCTCTCATGGACAGCGAACGATCCCGGTAGATACTACCTGTTTGATTTGAAGAAAAAGTTACTTAGTCCGCTCTGGCCTCGGACGCCGTGGATCAACCCAAATCAAATGGCTCCGGTGTATCCCATCAGTTATAAGGCAAACGACGGAACAGTGATTGAAGGCTACCTGACTGTGCCGGCAGGCCGTGAACCCAAGAATCTGCCACTGATCGTTTACCCCCATGGAGGTCCATTCCAGCGCGACATACTTGAATTCGATCCATTCGTTCAATTTCTCGCGAACCGCGGCTATGCGGTCATTCAAAGCAATTTTCGCGGCTCAGCCGGCTATGGCGAAGACTTCAGACGCAGTGGGGTGGGCGAATTCGGTGGCAAGGTTCAGGAGGATATTGCGGATGGTGCACGCTGGGCCATCGCTCAAGGCGTGGCCAACCCGAAACGAATCGCTATCATGGGCGGCAGTTTCGGGGGATATTGCGTCCTGATGGGCCTGATCCAGCATCCCGAACTCTACCGCTGCGGAATAGATATTGCCGGAGTCTACGACTGGGTCGCATTGCAAAAGCACCGGACCAAGGGAACTGTCCAGTCAAGCGGCCTGATCAATGACTCGGGAAATGAAGAAAAGGATGAGACCACCCTGAACGCAATTTCTCCAATCACCCAGGTCGACAAGATCATGGCTCCACTATTGATCGTCCACGGCAAGGATGACGATGTCGTTCCTTACAGCCAGTCAACCGCCTTGATTGCCGAACTCGAAAAGCGACATCGGCCGTATGAAGTACTCGTACACAGCAACGAATTACATGGATTTCGCGGATATGAAGATGTCCATGAGCTATTCGGCCGTATTGAGGCTTTTTTCGGAAAACATTTGTAACGGTAGGAGCCGGTCATTTCACTACCCTCGCGATCCTAATGGAGTCGCGGTTGGTGCCCCCGTCCGGAATTGAACCGGAATATGTCGTTTAGGAAACGACCGCTCTATCCATTTGAGCTACGGGGACCGGACGACGCGCCGGCTCGGTCTGACACCCGCGCTTCGTGCCTTTCCAAAAAGCAGAGTTTCGCCGGGCTGTCCCTTTCAAAATTTGCCGGCCCGGGCGGGTTTCCCCAAGCCGCCGGAATTTTTTAACCACGGATTGCACGGAATCGATCGGGATAAAACCGCCAGATCCGGAGTTCTGAATTCTGATTCCGCATCCGTGCCATCCGTGTAATCCGTGGTTAAAACTGCCTTGGGATAGTCTCTCCGTTCCCTCCATTTCCTCCTGTAAAAGGGATCGAAAGTTTTTTTGGAGGGACCAAAGGACTTGAGCGCTGCAGCGATCCGCGAGAAAGTGGATTCCATGTTCACTACCGTCCTGCCCGTCGGTGTGGTGGCTTTGCTGCTGAGCATGACGTGCTTGAGCGTGGGTTCATCCCTCGTGTCCTCCAAAAGCCCCCTCGCCGCCATGCTCTGCGGCTGGTGCTGCTTCCTTTTGCTCTGCGCGATTCCGTGGATCGCCGGGCTGTCGGCCCATGCCATGCGGCCCTGCTTCTGGGCGTTCTTTGCCACAGGCCTCGTCGCGCTGATCCGGGGCCGGCTCTGGCGGGAACTGATCTGCGCGGGGGTGTGCACCGCCGCGATGACCGCGATGCTATGCGCCCCGTTTCTGCGCATCCCGGGACTGCTGGCGTACGGGATCCACGGTCTGGACATGTGGGGCTATGTCATCACGGCGGACTGGTTGCAGGATCATTCCCTGCGCACGTTGCCGGTGATCGGGGTCTCGCCCATGCGCTTCAACTGGACCTGGCACGTGCTTTTCACGCGGGAGCGCCCCCTCATCTACGAATCCCTGGCGTGCCTGGGCTCCAGCACCGCGTTGATTCCCACGCAGGCCTACCTCGCGTATCCCATCGCGCTGCTGTCCAGCCTTGCGATGGCCTTCAGCCGCGAGCCGCGGGTGTTTCAGCTGAAACACTGGTCGCTCGCCCTGCTCCCCGCCATCGCCCTGAGTTTCCATCCGCTGGTCATCCTGCCGTGGATCGCCGGATTTTTCGGGGGCTCGATCACCGCGCTGTTCACCGCCCTGGCCTTCGCGACCGCCGTGGCGGCCAAGGAGGGACGCGACCGGGCCGAGGCGCTGGCGCTGGCCGCGCTGATGCTGGGATTCTGCGCCGGGCTCTACAGCCTGAAATTCCTCTATGTCGTCCTGGTGCTCGGCGGAGGGCCCGTGGTCTTCACCGTGGTCAGCGGACTGCGGCAACACGGCTTCGAGGGGCTGCGCCCAACCCGGCCCGCCTGGCTGACAACCGGCGCACTCGCCGCCCTCGCGGCCTTGACCGTCGCCCTGCTCATGCTGGGCCGGGATCAATTTGTGGACACCGGCGTCACGCAACTCCCGACCACGGCTGCCGTGCATTTCCTCGGGATTTTCGGCGGCACCAGTCCGTACGAATGGATGGGCTATTTCCCCGGGCGGCAGTTTGATCGCTGCATCGGGCACAATCTCGGCGGGCTGGCCGCGCTCTGCGGGATGCTGACCCTTTTCATGCTGGTGACCCAGGCCCGCTGGAAGGCGGCGCGCGACATCCGGATCCCGCTCCTCGCCGGCCTTTGCGTGGGGCTGGTCGTGCTGACCACCAGCGACGAACTGATCATGGCCAAGACGCTGGCGATCTTCGGCTTCACGCTGCTGATCCTGCTCGCGGCGATCTCCAGCGAACTGCGGCTTTGGTCGCTGGGGTTGATCGCGGCCGTCATCTGCTGCCTGCCCAGCCTCCGATCCGCCCGGGAAATGAGCGCGATAATCCATTATCCGCCCATCCTCTGCACCGAACAAAATGTCGCCCAGGCGCCGGACGGCCAGGACTGGAGATTCCTCGGCTACCTGCACTTCCGGGAAGATCGTGACGAGGTCGATTGGAAAAAAAATCCCCGCACTTACCAATCGATCACCCATTTCCTGCCCGAGACTTCCCAAAAGCTGCTCGCGGAGAAATACCATATGGCCAAGCGGTGAGGCGGGAGCGCTCAGCTTTCAGCAGGCAGCGATCAGCTTTAAAATTTGCGGCGCGAGCCGCGGCCGTAAATCTTTCCAGCTCTGGGCTTTCAATTATCCGGTACCCTCGCATGGGCTGGAATCCGGGCCTCGGAAGCTGACCGCTGAAAGCTGACGCCTGACCGTTCCAGCCTGATCTCCCCTCCCAAAATCCCCGGTTGACAAGCCCCGCTCCAAATCCACTGTCTGCCCTCCCTTTCCGCCATGAGCACCACCGAAACGACCCAACAGACCCTCACACCCGCCGAGATCCCGTTCACGACCCCCTTGGTCATGAAGAATTTCGTCACCGACACGGGCAAGATCCTGCCGCGCAAGTACACGCACCTGACCGCAAAGCACCAGCGCGCCATCACCAAGACGATCAAGCACTCGCGCAACATGCTGCTCGCGCAGTAAGCGGCGCTGACCCTTTCAAACGGCCGGAGTCTACGGGCTCTGGCCTTTTTTGTGCGCCGACCCCGCCGTGCCGGCGGTGAGTTGAAAGTTGAGGGTTGAAAGGTGAAGGTCCCTTTCAGCACCCGGTCACATCCGGTCCTTCAACTTTCATCCTTCACCTTTCACCTTTGAATTCCTCCGCCCGCATCTACCGCGGCACCCCGCGTAATCTCGCCCGCCTCGCGCGCCTGCTCCGCGCCGGCGAACCCGTCGCCGTGCCGACCGAGACGGTCTACGGCCTCGCCGCCAACGCCCTCGATGCGCGCGCCTGCCGGAAGATTTTCACGGCCAAGGGACGCCCCGCCAGCGACCCGCTCATCGTCCACATCCATTCGCTCGCCCAACTCGCGGACGTCGCCCAGCCCAACGCCGCCGCGCTGCGGCTCGCGCGGGCCTTTTGGCCCGGCGCGCTGACCCTCGTCCTGCCGAAAAAACCGGTCGTGCCCGGCATCGTGTCCGCCGGCCTGCCGAGCGTGGCCGTGCGCATGCCCAGCCATCCGCTGTTCCGGCGCCTGCTCAAACTCGCCGGCGTACCGCTCGCCGCGCCCAGCGCCAATCCGTTCGGCTATGTCAGCCCGACATCCGCCGCGCATGTCCGCGCCGGGCTCGGGAAAAAGATCCGCCACATCCTCGACGGCGGACCGTGCACCATCGGCCTGGAATCCACCATCGTGGACCTGCGCAATCCGCGCGCGCCGCGTCTGCTGCGTCCCGGCGCCGTGACGCAGGCCCAACTCAAGCGCGTCCTCGGCGTTCCATTGCGTGCCGCCGCCAAGACCACCGTCCAGCCAGCGGTCGCGCAGCTGGCCCCAGGCCTGCTCGCACGACACTACAGCCCGCGCACTCCCGTCACTCTCCACCAAAAGATTTCACCGACCGCCGCCCGGCGCGGCCCGGCCGGCGAAGCCTGGGTTTTCCTGGCGAAACCCCGCGCGCTCACGGGCAAAAACATTTTCTGGCTCGACACCCACGGCCGCCTGCCCGGCGTCGCCCGCCGGCTGTTTCACGTGCTCCGTCTGCTCGACGGAAAGAACTTCAGCCGCCTGCACGTCGAACTCGCACCCGGCGAGGGACTCGCCACCGCGATCAACGACCGCCTGCGCCGCGCAGCGGCCAGGTAGCGCAGGCATCCTGCCTGCATCCGACAAACAATATGTGGGGCGGGTGCCCCCACCCGCCTTGGCTCCAGCGGGGTGAGGGCACCCCGCCCACATCAGACTCCAAGCTACCCCAGCGCCGTCTTCAGCTCCGCCAGCAGCCGCTCATTCTGCGCCCGCGTGCCGACCGTGACGCGCAGCCACTCCGGCATCCCATAGGATTTCATCGGCCGCACGATCACTCCGCGCCGCTGCAGCGCATCAAAGACCCGCGCGCCATCGCCGACCTTGACCATGATGAAATTGGCCACGCTCGGCACAAACTCGCGACCCAGTGCGCGGAATCCCGCCTCCAGCTGCTGCAGCCCGGCGCGATTTTCCCGCACGCACTTTTCCGTGAACTCCCGGTCATCGAGCGCCGCCACCGCCGCAGCCTGCCCGATCGCATTCACGTTGAACGGCTGCCGTACCCGGTTGAGCAGCGCAATGATGTCCGCGCCCGCGTAGCCGTAGCCCACGCGCAGCGAGGCGAGTCCGTAGATCTTGGAAAACGTCCGCAGGCAGACGACCTTGCGGCCCTCGCGGATCAGCGGCCGCAGGTCCGGCGCATTTTCCACATACTCCGCATATGCCTCGTCGAAGACCGCCACGACGTGGTCCGGCAGCGCCCGCGCAAACGCCAGCATATCCGCCTCCGAATTGGCCGTGCCCGTGGGGTTGTTCGGACTGCAGACATACACCAGCCGGGTCCGCGACGTGATGGCCGCCGCGATGTGGGCGAGATCGTGCCGGTAATTCACCAGCGGCACCTCGATCGCCTTCGCGCCAAACACGAGGGTGACGAGCTTGTAGACCACAAAGGCCGGAGCGGCCATGACCACCTCGTCGCCCGGCCGCAGCAGCGCATGGCCGAGCAGCTCGATGATCTCGTTCGACCCGTTGCCCACGATAAACTGGTCCGCGTCGAGCCCCTTCATCGCCGCCAGTTTCTGCCGCAGCGCAAAGCACCCGCCGTCCGGGTAAAGCTCGCCCTGGACCAGCGCCTGCTGTGCCGCCGCCAGCGCGCGGGGCGAGGGTCCGAACGGATTCTCGTTCGAGGCCAGCTTGATGATGCCCGCCGGATCGAGCCCGAGCTCGCGCGCGACGTACTCAATCGGCTTGCCCGGCTCATAGACCGGCTGCGTCAGCACCAGGGGATTCACGAGTGACTCGAACTTCATCCTGCCATGAGAACAGAATTCACCGCGCCCGCGAACTCACAATTTTCAGCAAGCTCGAAGGTCAAAACTCGAAATCCGAAGGAAACCCCAATGGGCTAAAACGACTAAATCTCTAAAACTCCTGACCTATCTGATTTGGAGCTTTCCGATTGGATTTCTCCGGCCTTCCCTCGAATTTCGGATTTCGACCTTGGAATTTCCCGGTGGGGCTACGCTCTGCTTGGAACTCTGACAACTTTCATACCCGCGGCGATCGCGCCTTGAATACCGGGCTCCGCATCCTCGAACACCAGGCAGCGCTCCGGCGCCACGCCCAGCTGCTGTGCCGCCAGCAGGAACATGTCCGGCGACGGCTTGCCATGCACGACATCGTCCGCCGTCACCACCGCGCGAAACAGCGGCCCGAGCCCGGTGATCTCGAGCGAACGGCTCACAATCACGCGCGGACCGCCGGAGGCGACCGCCAGCGGATGCGTGGGCTGCATGCGCCGGGCAAACGCCACGACTGGCTCGATTAAGCGCACGTCCTTCTGCAGTTCGGAAAAAAAAGCCTCCTTCTCGTGAAACACCCGGTCCGGATCGAGCTTCAGTCCGTAGCGTTCGCCAAACAGCTCGGCCACGCGGCGGGTCGGCACGCCGCCCAGCGCATAGAAATACTCCTCGTCGAGCGCATGCGGCAGACCTGCGGCCTGCATGGCCCGGTCCCACGCCCGGTAGTGCAGCGGCATCGTGTCGATGAGCGTGCCGTCGAGGTCGAAGATGTAGCCGTCAAAGTCACCGGCGGGAATGTCGAGTTGCATGGAGGCGCGTGGCGCGAAGCTGGGAGTTGGAAGATAGGAGATGGAAACTCAAGCTCCTTAGCCTGCCGGCTAAAACGCCTTCTCCATCTCCCATCTCCCATCTTCCAACTCCCAGCTTCTACCGGCCCAAGGGGCGCGGCTACCGCCCCACCACAGCACTCCGCCGCTCGAGCAGCAACGTATCGCGCCATTCCCCCGCCCGCGGGCCGTGGGTCATCTTCCCGACCCGCTCGCGCCGGCCCACCACCCTGAAGCCATGACGCGCATGCAGCGCGAGGCTCGAGGTGTTCTCCGGGAAAATCCCCGCCTGCAACGTCCAGATTCCCGCCCCCTCCGTGCGGACAATCAGCTCGCGCAGCAGGGCCGCACCCACCCCGCGGCCGCGCGCGGACCCGGCCACATACACGCTCACTTCCGCCACACCCGCATAGACGCAACGGTCCGAGACCGCCGCCACCGTCGCCCAGCCCACCACGGCTTCATCGCGCGCCACCAGCGCACAGCCCATCAGTTTCCCCTCGGAAAAATCCGCGAGGCTCGCCGGCGGGGCCCCGGCAAACGTCGCATGCCCCGTCACAATGCCCTCGCCGTAGATCGCCGCCACTTCCGGCCAGTCCGCCGCGGTCATGGTCGTGATCTGAACTTCAGGTGAGCCCATGCGAACTCACGTTGACGGGCCCAGCCGCCGTTTCCAAGCCAGCGCTACGCGAACGAGGAGAATCAGCGCCGGCACCTCGACCAGCGGCCCCACCACGGCTGCGAAGGCCGCACCCGATGCCAGCCCGAACACGCCCACGGCCACGGCGATCGCCAGCTCGAAATTGTTGCCCGCCGCCGTGAAGGCCAGCGTGGCGGCCCGCTCATAATCCGTGCCCGCCCGGAGGCTCATCCAGAACGTCGCGAAGAACATCAGCGCGAAATACACCACCAGCGGCACCGCGATCCGCAGTACATCCAGCGGGATCCGCAGCACCGTGTCGCCCTTCAGGCTGAACATCACGAAGATCGTGAACAACAGCGCCGCCAGCGTCAGCGGACTGATGGCCGGGACAAATTTTCTGTCATACCACGCCACCCGGGCCCCGCGCCGCAGCCCGAGCCGGGTCAGCCAACCGGCGAGGAAGGGAATCCCCAGGTAGATGAAGACACTCCGCGCCACGCTCAGGATCGTGATGCTCGACAGGTCGAGTGCCCCCGTGTGCACGCCGACCAGCGGCGGCAGCACCCGCAGGAACAGCCACGCCAGCGGCGCATAGAAGAACACCTGAAAAAGGGCGTTGAATGCCACGAGGCCCGCACAGTATTCCCGGCTTCCGCCGGCGAGATCGTTCCAGACGATCACCATCGCAATGCAGCGGGCCAGTCCGATCATCACCAGCCCCGCAAAATATTCCGGCCGGTCGCGCAGGAAAAGGACCGCCAATCCGTACATCAACACCGGCCCAACCAGCCAGTTTTGCACCAGCGAGAGCATCAGTACTTTTTTGTCCCGGAACACGTCACCCAGTTCCTCGTAGCGCACTTTCGCCAGCGGCGGGTACATCATCACGATCAGCCCGATCGCGATGGGCACCGACGTCGTCCCGAGGCTCCAGGCGGTCAGGGCCTGTGGAATCGCGGGCAGATACCGCCCGGCCAGCACGCCGGCGGCCATCGCGAGAAAGATCCAGGCGGTGAGATAGCGGTCGAGAAACGAAAGACGGGAGGAGATGGAATTCATCACGCGTCAGCCGCAGCCCTTGGCGCCGGCCCCGCTCCCGCAGCAGCCCGAATCTGCGTCGCCGACATCCTTCCCCCCGCCGACTCCGCAGAGGTCCTTCGCGAGGCAGTCGGTGTGCTTGAAGCCGAGCTGAAGATGCAGCTCGAGCGGGCTGCCGGAGATTGCCTCGACCGGAAACTGCGAGACCACGCCATCCTCGAATTCGATCTCCATCGGCAGGTCGTCGGAAGGCAGGATCGAATGCGCGAGGCCGAGAATGGACTTGAGCTTGCCCGCCGTCAGCCGGTGACCGTCGTCCTGGTCCGAGCCGGTCCAGGTCTGGAGCACGCAGCTCTCGCTCGCGCGAAAGGTGCCGCCGCAGTCGACAAATTTCCTGGCCACATGGCCGACCTCGGTCACGTGGAAGTGCCGCGGCACCGAGCCGCCGCTTGGCAGGGAAATGATGAGCTGGGCCTCGGGATGAACGCCCAGGTGCGTCTTGAATTCGCTGAGTTTCATGGTGGGAGTGGATTTCAAATTTAATGTACGGGGCACTGATCTTGTCATTCCGAGCACAGCGAAGAATCCAGTTGGATGGCGTCGAAGCCCGCAGCAGAGTCTCACTGGATTCTTCGCTGCGCTCAGAATGACAATGCCGGGTGGCCAGCCTAGGCCTTCATCGTCGCTTCGCCCTCCAGCTTGGCCTGGTCGCCAACGGCTCGCACGGCCACGCCGTCGAGCAGCTTGGCCTCGGGTAGCGCGCAGAACAGTTCGGCGCGCCGGGCAATCTGGGATGCCACCTGCACAAACGCCCAGTACTTCTGCTCCTCCGTGCCCTCGACCGCCGCCGGGTCGGGCGACCCCCAGTGCGCGAGCACCGGCACGCCCGGCCAGACCGGGCAGGCTTCGCGGGCGTTGTCACAGACCGTGATGACGAAATCGAACTTCACGCCGCGAAACTCGTCCCACGACTTCGAGCGGGCCGCCGCGGCGTCGAGATTGTAGCGCTCGCGCAGCACGCGCATCGCGAGCGGATTCACCCGCCCCGTGGGCGTGGAGCCGGCGCTGAACACCTCGAAGCGGCCGCGGCCTTTTTCGCGCAGCAGGTATTCGCCGAGGATGGAGCGGGCGGAATTGCCCGTGCAGAGGATCAGGACTTTGAAGGGGGATTGGGTCGACATGGGAAAATTCAGCGGACCGCCGGCTTCGCCGTGGCGCAGCCGCACGGGCCGGTCGCGGCGAGCTTGGGCGCAAGCTTTTGCAGGCGGGCCAGGTCGCGCTGGAAGGCCGGGTGCTCCCGCGCGCAGTCCTGCAGGCAGGCGAGATTGGTCCGCAGCTCGCGCGACGGCTTCGCCGGGAGCTCATAGATCATCCAGTTGCCCTGCCGCTCGCACTCCACCAGCCCGCGCGACCGCAGGTAGGCGAGGTGCTTCGAGATCTTCACCTGCGGCTCGCGCAGGATTTCCTGGAAGTGACACACGCAGAGCGGCCCCTGCGCCAGGATGTTGAGCACCCTCAGCCGCGTCTCGTCGCAGAGGCATTCGTAGATTTTGACCAGCTGCATGCCTTATCTATATTCCTATTAAGGAATATGAATCAAGCCGAATCATTCCCGGGATTGCCCGCGAATCATGCGAATGAACACGAACGTCCGACGATCAGAAAGCCCCGACATTCGCGCTGATTCGCGAAATTCGCGGGTGAACGGACTCAGTGTCCCGCGCGCGGATTCTGCTTCTCGGCGCGCTTGAGCTCGGCCAGCGAGCGCGTCTTGAGGCGCGCGGCGCCGCGGGTGACCTTCGTCTTGATCAGCTTGCCCCTGGCCAGGCGTTTCTTCGCGGCAGCGATGGCGCGCTTGTAGCGCGGCATCCACGGCCCGAGCGCGACCAGCATCTCGTCCACCATCTGCCAGATTTCGGGCGGATTGCAGACGGCGCCGACGAGCGGGTCCATCATGAAGGCCTGGCGCAGCAGCGTGTCGTCGCCGGCGACGGCCGCCTCGACGCCGAGGCGCTGGACCGAGATCGAGGCATTGCACACCGCGGCGCAGCCGAGCGGCAGGTCGCCGTACTGGATCAGGTTGATGCCGTGGCGGTCCACGAAGCCAGGCGCCTCGATGATGGCGTCGGGCGGGAGATTCGTGATGGTGCCGCGGTTCGGGAGGTTGAAATGCCCGCGGTAAACGCGGCCGGTCTCGATCGCCTCGAGGATGCGGCTGCCGTGCTCCTCGCTGCGGTTTTCCTGCGTGTACTTGAGCGGCTCGTGCTTCTTGTTGCCGCCGAACTCCGCCTCGAACCAGTTCCGGCCCTCGGTGCAGACGCGCAGGTAGCCGCCCGTCTCGCCGCCGATCCAGACGTTCATGTTGCTCCAGCGCTTGATCTCGTCGGGACGCTTGCGGTACCACGGCACGTATTCGCTGAGGTGGCCGTTCGACTCGGTCGAGTAGTAGCCGAAGCGCCGCAGCATATCGATGCGGACCTTCTCTTCGTTTTTGTAAACCGGGTGCTTCTCAAAGGCCGCCAGCAGCTCCGGCGTGCGCTCCTGGCCGTCGGTCTTGACCGACACGAACCACGTCTGGTGGTTGATCCCGGCGCAGATGATATCGACCTCGGACTTCTTCTTGCCGAGCACCTCCGCGATCTGGAAATGCCCGTGCTGCACGCCGTGGCAGAGTCCCACACAGCGGACGCCGCCGTACTTGTTCACGGCCCAGGTCATCATCGCCATGGGGTTGGCATAATTGAGCAGCAGGCAGTCCGGCGCCGCGACCTCGCGGATGTCCTGGCAGAAGTCCAGCAGCGCCGAGATGCCGCGCTGCGCGTACATGATGCCGCCGGCACACAGCGTGTCACCCACGCACTGGTCCACGCCGTACTTCAGCGGGATGTCCACGTCGTGCGCGAACGCCTCGAGCCCGCCGATGCGGACCACCGTGAAGATGTACTTCGCCCCGCGCAGCGCATCGCGGCGGTTCGTGGTCGCGGTGATCTTGGTCGTCAGGCCGTTGGCGGCGATGTCGCTGCGGCAGATTTCCGTGACCATTTTCAGGTTGCGGGGATTGATGTCGGTGAAGGCGAACTCCACATGGGCGAATTCCGGCACGGCGAGCAGGTCGGCCAGCAGCCGGCGGGTGAAACCGATGGAACCGGCTCCGATAAAAGTGATTTTGAAGGGCATGAGTTGGGAGATAAACCCACGGGTAATGGACGGTTCCCCCCGGGCTGGCGACGCAGAAAATGTCCGGTCGCGCCAACTCACCGCCCAACGCGCTGAAGGCGGCCGCCTCCGCAGTCAGGGCTTGATTACCATCCTAAAACCCAAAAAAGTGCCGCCACGCTGGCCAAGAAATTACACCTGTGCTTAGCTTGGCCGCCCGTCCGTTTCGCTTCCCCTCTCCCACCCAGGATAACCTCGCTTCCCGCCACCCCCGTCCGGCGCAGCGTGATGTAAACCCACTTCCACACTGATCACCCTACCCTAGGAGAAATACCCCCATGTCATCCGAAGCCAAATGCCCGTTCAACCATGGTGCCGCCAGTGCCGGCCCCGGCGCCATCCCGCCGTCCCACAGTGTCGCCAGCTCCGGCGGCACCTCCAACCGCGACTGGTGGCCGAATCAGCTGAAACTCGAGCTCCTCGCCCAACATTCGGCCAAGACCGACCCGATGGGCGCGGACTTCGACTACGCGAAGGAATTCAAAAGCCTCGATTACGCGGCGTTGAAGAAGGACCTCGCGGCGCTGATGACCGACTCGCAGGACTGGTGGCCGGCCGACTTCGGCCACTACGGCCCCTTCTTCATCCGCATGGCGTGGCACAGCGCCGGCACCTATCGCACCGGTGACGGCCGCGGCGGCGGCGGCCGGGGCCAGCAGCGTTTCTCCCCCCTCAACAGCTGGCCGGACAACGTCAACCTGGACAAGGCGCGCCGCCTGCTCTGGCCGATCAAGCAGAAGTACGGCCGGAAGATTTCCTGGGCCGACCTGATGATCCTCACAGGCAACGTCGCCCTCGAGACGATGGGCTTCAAAACCTTCGGTTTCGCCGGCGGCCGCGAGGACGTCTGGGAACCGGATCAGGACGTGTATTGGGGCCAGGAGAAGAAATGGCTCGGTGGCGACGTCCGCTACGCGCACGGCTCGCCCGGCGTCGCCGCGGCGCACGGCGTCATCGACTCCGACGACAAAAGCAAGGCACCGCACACGCGCAACCTGGAGAACCCGCTCGCCGCGGTGCAGATGGGCCTGATCTACGTCAACCCCGAGGGCCCGGACGGCAAACCCGACCCGATCGCCTCGGCGCGCGACATCCGCGAGACCTTCGCCCGCATGGCGATGAACGACGAGGAGACCGTGGCGCTGATCGCCGGCGGCCACACCTTCGGCAAAACCCACGGCGCTGCGTCGTCCTCGAACGTCGGACCCGAGCCGGAGGCCGTCGGCCTTGAGCATCAGGGCTTCGGCTGGAAGAGCAGCCACGGCAAGGGCTCGGCCGGTGACGCCATCACCAGCGGCCTTGAGGTCACGTGGACCAGCACGCCCACGAAATGGAGCAATGATTTCTTCAAAAACCTGTTCGGCTTCGAATGGGAACTCACGAAGAGCCCCGCCGGCGCGCACCAGTGGCAGCCGAAGAGTGGCGCCGGTGCCGGTACCATCCCGGATGCCTTTGACGCCTCGAAGCGTCGCGCCCCCGCGATGCTCACCACGGACCTCGCGCTGCGCTTCGACCCGGCCTACGAGAAGATCTCGCGCCGCTTCCTCGCGCATCCCGAGCAGTTCGCCGACGCGTTCGCCCGCGCCTGGTTCAAGCTCATGCACCGCGACATGGGTCCGCGCGCGCGTTACCTCGGGCCCGAAGTCCCCAAGGAAGAACTCCTCTGGCAGGATCCGATCCCCGCGGTCAACCACCCGCTGATCAACGCCGCGGACATCACCGCGCTGAAGGCCAGGATCCTCGCGACCGACCTGTCCGTCTCGGAACTCGTTTCCACCGCCTGGGCGTCCGCCTCCACCTTCCGCGGCTCCGACAAGCGCGGCGGCGCGAACGGCGCCCGCATCCGGCTGACGCCGCAGAAATATTGGGAAGTCAACCAGCCGGCCCAGCTGACCAAGGTGCTCGAGGCCCTGGAAGGCGTGCAGCGGGCGTTCAACACCGGCGGCAAGAAGGTCTCGCTCGCCGACCTGATCGTTCTCGCCGGCGGCGCCGCCATCGAGAAGGCCGCGAAAGCCGCCGGTCACGATGTCACGGTGCCCTTCACCCCGGGCCGCATGGATGCCTCGGCCGAGCAGACCGATGTTGAATCCATCGGCGTGCTCGAGCCCACCGCGGACGGTTTCCGCAATTACCAGAAGGGCCATTACCGCCTCCCGGCGGAAACGTTGCTCGTCGACAAGGCGCAGTTGCTGACCCTGACCGCGCCCGAAATGACGGTACTCGTAGGCGGCCTGCGCGTCCTCAAGGCCGGCGGTTCGCCGCACGGCGTGCTGACCAAGAAGCCCGAGACGCTGACCAACGACTTCTTCGTGAACCTCCTCGACATGGCCACGGAGTGGAAGCCGGTCTCGAAGGAGTCGGAGCTATTCGAAGCCCGCGACCGCAAGACGGGCGCGGTCAAATGGACCGGCACGCGGGCCGACCTCGTGTTCGGTTCCGACTCCCGGCTCCGCGCCGTCGCGGAAGTCTACGGCAGCTCGGATGCGTCGAAGAAGTTCGTCACCGACTTCGTCGCCGCCTGGACGAAGGTGATGAACCTGGATCGCTTTGACCTGATGCGCCCCTGAGGGGCGCAAGCTCGAAGCTCAAAACTCGAAATCCGAAATAAATTCGAAGCCCCATTCCGGACCGAAGCTCCAGCTTCGTTCTTCCGGTCTGGGGCTTTTTTCGGATTTCGAACTTCGTCTTTCGAGCTTCCGCGCCTCGCGCGGTTAGCGGCTCAGCGCCTCGCGCCGCGGTGCAGCCGGCTCGTGGGCTTGACCGCAGCCGCGACGGTCTCCGCCAGCGCCTTCTCGTCGAAGAGCGCGGAGTAAATATAGGGGAAGCCCTCGATCTTTTTCCGCTCTACGGCCATGCCCATGTAGCGTTCGATCGAGCGCGCATCGCGCACGTCATCCTCGGTCACGAGCGTGAACGCGTCGCCCGTGGCGCTGGCGCGGCCCGTGCGGCCGATGCGGTGCACGTAGTCCTCGGCGTTCTCCGGCACGTCGTAGTTCACCACGTGCGAGACGCCCGCGATATCGAGGCCGCGCGCCGCGATGTCCGTCGCGACGAGCACCTCGAACTTGCCGGTCTTGAAGCCGTCGAGCGCCTCGATGCGCTCGCGCTGGCTGCGGTCCGAGTGCATCACGCCCACCGTGTGGCCCTTGGCCTGCAGGCGGTGCGCGATGCGGTCCGCGCCCATGCGCGTGCGCGAGAAAATGATCACGCTCTTGAATGCGGTCTGCTCCAGCAGCAGCTGCAGGAGGTCGAATTTCTGCGAAGCCACCACGGGATAAAACGCGTGCGACACTGTTTCCGCCGGCGAACGCTGGCGGCCAATCTCGACTTTCACGGGATTCTTCAGCGCCCAGGCCGCCAGCGAGGCGATCTCGGGCGGCAGCGTCGCGGTGAAGAACAGCGTCTGCCGGGTCGCCGGCGTCTTCTGGACGATCCGCTTCACGTCGGGCAGGAAACCCATGTCGAGCATGCGGTCCACCTCGTCGAGCACGAGGATATCGACGTCCTTCAGCGAGACGTTCCCCTGCTCCATGTGGTCGAGCAGCCGGCCCGGCGTCGCGGCGAGGATGTCCATGCCGCGCTTCAAATCCTCGAGCTGTTTCCCATAGCCCACGCCGCCGTACACGATGGTGACGTTGAGGTCGGTGAACTTGGCGAATTTCTGAAACGCCTCCTCGACCTGCAGCGCGAGTTCGCGCGTGGGCTCAAGGATGAGGCAGCGCAGTTTGCCGTGCGTGCCCAGCCGCTGGATGATCGGCAGCGCGAACGCCGCGGTCTTGCCCGTGCCCGTCTGGGCCGAGCCGATGACGTCGCCGCCCTGCAGCACGACCGGGATGGCCTGCGCCTGGATCGGCGTCGGGGAAACGTAACCCATCTCCTGCACCGCAAAGGCGAGCGCGTCACACAGGCCGAGCTTGGAAAATTCCGTGTCCATCTTCGGCACGTCCACGTGCACCACGGGTTTCACCGGCGCGGAGCGCGGATGGTCGAAGGTCTTGTCGATTGTTGGCCGCTCGCGCTCGCCGCGCGGACCGCCGCGGCTGGGGCCGCCGGAACGGGATTGAAAACCGCCGCGTCCACCCTGGGAGGACGAACTGTCCCGGCCGCCACCCTGCGGGCCGCCTCGGCCGCTGCGGCCGCCCTGGTCGTTGCGCGGGCCGCGGTCATCGCGGCGCGGACGTGAATCCTGCCCACCTGACGACTGGGAAGAAGGGCCGCCGTGGTGGGGCTTCGGGCCGGAACCGCGCTCAGGGCGCGGTGCGGACTGCGGCTTGGCGGAGGAAGCGGACGGGGCACTGGCGGCGGGCGCCGGCGCGGAGGGACGGGAAGGAGCGATGGTTTGGCGCAGCTTCGACAGAAATTTCTTCAGCATTGTCGGGAGTTAAAAGAACCAGAGTCGGCGAAACAGCTGCGTTTGCAACCCAGTAAACCGGCCCCTCCCGGCGTGCCACACGTCACAGGTTCGCCTTGATCTTGTCCAGCAATGCCATCGACAGGGCTTCATCGCCGAAAACGCCGACCCGGATCTTGATCTTGGTCAGGTTGTCACCCGTGCGCTCCAGCTTGATCTCGATTTTCTTGTCCTCGGCGGTCCGGGCAATGATCACGCCGTTGAGCGCATCGCTCTTTTCGCTCACTTGGGCAAAGGCCAGCTGTTGGATCGCACTGCGGCTGGCTTGGACCGTCCGGTGCAAGCCGGCATCCAGGGTGGTATCGAGGTCACCGCGGACATAAGCCACGGCGCCGGCGCCGGCGCCCGCCGCGACCACAACACAGCCGGACGAAAGACCCAACGTGACAAGCCCCAGCATGATGGCCAGCAGGGCGACGATTCGGGAAAGGAAGGATGTTTTCATGGGAGGAATGAGTTGAAGCTTGGACCACAATTGCGGCCGGTGGTTCGGCGTCTGGGCCGGCCGATCCAATACCGGATGGCGGAAACCGGATACCGGAGAGCTTCAACCCATTTATCGGAGATGTTTGGAGCCGGCGACACAGCCTGTCCCATATGAGGTCGATCCATTCTCCACCCACCGGCCATGCCGGAAGCCCGAGCTCTTCCACCGATCCGGTTTCCGGTATCCGCAATCCGCAATTGCACCATCCGCGGCGCCCGCCCATCTTGGGCTGCCTTCGGGCTTTTTTGCATGAACAACGACGTCCTTTGGCTCGTCCGCCTCGGCCTTGATCAGGGCCTCTTCAAACTCGAGCACTGCGTCGCCGTCCGCACCGCCCTCGGTGACCGCGTCGAAATCGGCGACTTTGCCCAGCAGCTCATCGATGACGCTCATGTCGACGACATCGGGGCCCTCGAAAAAATCGCCGGCCTCGCCATGAGCAAGGGCCAGAAGGGGCCGCCCGCCGGCGATCCGTTTGAAGACACCGGCAGCAGCGTTCCCTTTGTCCGCCCGCCGCCTCCCGCGCCTTCGTTCGAGCAAAAGAAGGCCGCCGCGGCCGCCTCCGCCGGGCCGGTGCCCGAGTTCGAATTCGATACCATCGGTATGCTGGACGATGCCGCCCTCGCCGCCGGCCTCCGCGGCCTCCTTCGCGCCACCGGCCGCCACCTCGCGAGCGATCTTCATCTCTCGACCGGCACGCGTCCCTTCATCCGCAAGAATCGCCAGCTCGTGTTCATCTCGGACTACAAGCTCACCGCCGACGACGCCCTGCGCCTCAACACCGCGCTGCTCACCGAGGTGCAGAAGAAGACCTTCCTCAAGACCAAGGACTACGACTACGCCCTCGCGCTGAACGCCACCGACCGGTACCGCGTGAACCTCATGTTCCACAAGAACGGCGCGGCCGGCGCTTACCGCATGGTGCCGGAAAAAGTGCGCTCACTCGAGGACCTCGGTTACTCCGCGCACATCGACACACTCAAGAAACTCCTCTCCTACCACAACGGCCTCATCCTCATCACCGGCCCCGTGGGTTCCGGCAAGACCACCACCCTCGCCTCGATGGTTTCCTATCTCAACGAGACGCGCACCGACCACATCATCACGGTCGAGGACCCCATCGAGGTCGTCCAGCCCGCCAAGGGCTGCAACGTCACCCAGCGCGAGGTCGGCCCGCACACCAAGTCGTTCTTCACCGCACTCAAGGGCGCACTCCGCGAGGACCCCGACGTCATCGTGATCGGCGAACTCCGCGACCTCGAGACCATCGAGATGGCGATCACCGCCTCCGAGACCGGGCATCTGGTCATCGGCACGATGCACACGAGCGACGCCGCCACCACGCTCAACCGCCTGCTCGACGTCTTCCCGCCCGCGCAGCAGACGCAGATTCGCTCCAGCGTGGCCGAGAGTCTCCGCGGTGTCGTCTGCCAACGCCTTCTTCCTTCCACCGACGGCGGCCTGACGCTCGCCTGCGAGATCCTTATCAGCAACACCGCCATCCAGAACCTCATCCGCGAGGGCAAGTCCCAGGGCCTCCGCAACACGATGGAAACCGGCGTCCGCGAGGGCATGTGCCTCATGGATAATGTGGTCTACGCCCTCTGGCAGGAAAAGAAGGTCTCCACCGAGACCGCCCTCGCCAACATCACCAACCGCGTCCTCCGGGCGAAAATTTCCTGACCATGGCCGCCATTGACCAACTGCTCCGCACCATGCTCGAGAAGGGCGGCTCCGACCTGCACCTCACCATCGGGCTTCCGCCCAAGGCCCGTATTTCCGGCACGCTCCAGGCCATCGGCCCGGATCCGGTCGACGCCAGCACCATGGAGCGACTCCTCAAGGAGATCGTCCCCGAGCGCCGCTGGGCGGATTATCTCGACCGGAAGGACCTCGACCTGGCGCACGAAATTCCCGGCGTCGCGCGCTTCCGCGGCAACTTCCTCTACAACCACTGGGGCCAGGCCGCGGTCTTCCGCCAGATTCCCGCCAAGATCGTCTCCTTCGACGAACTCAAGCTCCCCGAGGCGTTGAAAAAACTCTGCCATCTCACCGAGGGCCTCGTCGTCGTCACCGGCCCCACCGGATCCGGCAAGTCGACCACACTCGCGGCGATGATCGACTACATCAACACGAACTTCGCCCGGCACATCATCACCATCGAGGACCCGATCGAGTTCGTCCACCAGGCCAAGAAATCGACCATCGTGCACCGCGAGGTCGGCGAGCACACCGACTCGTTCGCCGCCGCGCTCAAGGGCGCCATGCGCCACGACCCCGACATCGTGCTCCTCGGCGAAATGCGCGAAATGGAGACCATCAAGCTCGCACTCGGCTGCGCCTCGATGGGCATGCTCGTCTTCGGCACGCTGCACACCAACAACGCCCCGAAGACCATCGACCGCATCATCAACACCTTTCCCGCCGAGGAGCAGAACCAGGTGCGCGTCATGCTCTCGAGCTGTCTCGCCGGCGTGGTCGCCCAGCTCCTTTGCAAGCGCATCCCCAAGGGCCGCTGCGCCGTGCACGAAATCCTCCTCACTCATGAAGCCCTGCCCAACACGATCCGCAGCGGCCAGATCGCAAACATCCGCTCCCTCATCGAGGGCGGCGGCGCCGACGGCATGGTCACGATGGACAACAGTCTCATGGCCCGCGTGAAGGACAACACGATCGAGGCCAAGGAAGCCTACATGAAGGCCTCCAACAAGGCCCTCTTCCTCCCGCTCCTGAAACCCGGCGAACTCGACGGCGGGCATTGAGCCGGATACCGCCGGACCAGAACCCCGGAAGTTTGGCCACAAAGAGGCACAAAAATTTCCGGGACTCCGTCTCGAATCTTCCGCGCGCCTATAGGCGCTATGGAGACTCCTTCGCAGCCTCGGCGCCCTCGTGCCTCTTTGTGGCCAACCCCGATTGGAGCACCTTATCCGTTTTCACCTTCGCGCTCTTTGCGATCTTCGTGTGAAAAATCCCGCTGCTTGGCGTACGTTGCAACGGCGCCAATCTGTGCAATTTTTGTAGGATGCCTTCCGGACCCACCTTCGTCCTCCGCCACGTCGCCCTCGTCTCGCGCAACCTGGCGAGGCTGCTGCCGTTTTACCGCGACACGCTCGGGCTCGTCGCCCGTCAGCCGGACGCCCGCACGCTCACCCTTCATTTTTCCGCGGAGTCGCCGGCCGTCATCACCTTCACCGAGGACCCCGCGGCCATCGAGCCCGCAGAACGCGTGGCCGGCCTCTTCCACATCGCCCTGCTCGTGCCCGACCGGCCGACACTCGCCGCCGTCCTCGCGCGCCTGATCGAGCGCCGCCAGCCCATTGAGGGCTTGTCCGACCATGGCGTCAGCGAGGCCATCTATCTCTCCGACCCCGACGGCAACGGCCTCGAGATCTACCGCGACCGCCCGCGCGCCGACTGGCCGAAGGATGGCGAACAGGTGGCGATGTTCACCCGCGCCCTCGATCATCGCGGCCTGCTTCGCGAGCTGCCGGCCCCGCCGCCGCCAGCGCCGCTCGCGCACGCCACTCTCGGGCACATGCATCTGCAGGTGAGCGCGCTCGCCCCGGCGGAAAAATTCTACACGGGCGAACTCGGCCTCGTCGTCCGCCAAAAATACGCGGCCGATGCCGTCTTCCTCGCCGCCGACGGCTACCATCACCACGTCGCGCTCAACATCTGGGGCCATCCCGCCCGCCGCCCCGCCGGCCTGCTCACCGGCCTGACCGGTTTCACCGCCGCCAAGGCCGGCGTCAGCCAATCCCACACGCTCACCGATCCCGACGGAATCGCCGTCACGCTGGAGCCGTTGTCCTAATCCGTCGAAGCGCCTGTCTAGTAGCAGCCGACGTAAGGAGGTTGGCGCAGCAGCGCTGGTCAGGGCCAAACCCGGCGGACTAAGGATAATCCGCCCCACCCCTCAATCCCGCATCACTCATCCGGTTTCCGCAATTGGCAGCCTCACGCCCCGCCCGCCGTCGACTGCGGCACGACGCCCGTGATTTTCCACTCATTGCCTTCCTTCACCAGCAGCCAGTTGTAGGCCTCGCTCCTGCCCTCGCCAAACACACGGACCGGCACCACGGCCACCTGGCCATTATCGCTCGGCAGCGCGAATTCGGCCCGGGTGTTTTTCCAGATCACCGGGTATTTCCGGGTGATGAGTGAAATAAACTGGGCGGGCGTCATCACGGCCTGAAAGGGCGCCGCCGCGGCCACATAGGCCTTCTCCCAGTCCTCCGCCCGGAACGCCGCGAGTTGCGCGTTCACGACGGCCACGAGCTGCTCGCGCACGGGCAGCTTGCTCAGGCGCAGCCGGTCACCGCCGGCTTCCTGCGCGCGGACGGCCGCCACGCCGGCCAGCAGCAGCAGCGCAATGAGCCAGGATTTCATGGCGCCAAACTGCACCGGACCCGCCGTGACGCAACCCGCCGTTGACTTCACCCCGCCGGCTCGGCGTGCTTGGCCGCCTACCCCATTTTTCATGAGTAAAAAAATCCCCATCGCCCTGCAGCTCTGGTCCGTTCGCGAAGACACCGCGCGCGACTTCGCCGCCACCGTCGGCGCCGTGGCCCGCATGGGCTACACCGGCGTGGAGATCGCCGGCTTCGGCAACACCGACGCCAAGGGCGCCAAGGCCGCGCTCGACGCCTCCGGCCTGAAGGTCGCCGGTATTCATGCGGGCATCGGCCAGCTCCGCGCTGATCTCAACCGCTGCGTGGACGAGGCCCTGCTCCTCGGCACGCGCCATGTCATCTGTCCCTACTGGCCGCACGGGCACTATCACTCCGGCGCCGCCTGCACGCGCATTGGCGAGGAACTCGGCGCCATCGGCGCGACGTTTCGCGCGCACGGCCTGCACTTCGCGTTTCACAATCACGCCTTTGAATTCGCCGTCATCGACGGTCGCCGGGTGTTCGACTGGATCCTCGATGCCGCCGCCCCGCGCGACCTCGGCTGCCAGGCTGATGTTTATTGGGTGCAGGTCGGCGGCAAGAATCCCGCCGAGTTCATCCGGGAGCAGGGCCGCCGCATCCGCACGATCCACCTCAAGGACGAGAAGGAACTCGGCACCGGCCCGGTCAATTTCACCGAGGTGTTCGCGACCGTCGAGACCATCGGCGCCGTCGAATGGTATGTGGTGGAAGTCGAGCAGTACTCCCACGTGCCGATGGAATCCGTCCGCCTTTCGTTCGAACAGCTGAAGAAATGGGGCAAAGCGTGATTTAATACCGGATTGCGGATACCGGAAACCGGATAGTTCTGAATCCCCCTGACGACCGACGTTCCAGCCCGATCAGAGATTGTAGACGTGATCGGCTTCCAAGGATGCAGGCCACAGGCCTGCGCTGATTTCTCTATCCGGTATCCGGTTTCCGCAATCCGCAATCAGGCGCCCGCCGCCGGGCGCACGAGCGCGTTGCGCACCGCGTTCGCCAGGTCCGACAGCCGGTAGGGCTTGGGCACGATGCCGCAGAATCCGTGGGCGCGGAAATTCGCCAGCACCGGATCACCCGAGTAGCCGCTCGAGACGATGGCGCGCACCTTCGGGTCAAGCTTGAGCAATTCCTGCATCGCCTCGCGCCCACCCATCGCGCCCGGCACGGTCAGGTCCATCATCACGACATCGTAGGGCACACCCGCACTGCGGGCGGCCGTGAACTCGTGCAGCAACGCCGCGCCATCGGCCACCGTGGTGATCGTGAGGCCCAGCCGGCCCAGCAGGACCTCCGCCATCGCTCGGATCGGCTCCTCGTCGTCCATGAACAGGACCCGGCCCGTCATGGGCTCGAGAAGTGAACGCCCTTCCTGCGGCGTCGACGGCGACATCCGCGCGGCGGGCAGCCAGAGGCGGAATGTCGTGCCTTTGCCCACCTCGGAATCGACCACCACGTGGCCCTGATGCTTGCGGACAATCGAATAGACCGTCGCCAGCCCCAGCCCGCTGCCCTGCTCCTTCGTGGTGAAATAAGGCTCGAAGATGCGCGTGAGGTGGTCCGGCGAAATCCCCGCACCGGTATCGGTGAGAATCAGGCTGAGATACCGGCCGGCCCGCAGCGGGGGCTGCTGTCCGTCGGCCAACTCCTCGTTTTTCAGTGCCACGCGCACCACCCCGCCGTTGCGCATGGCCTGCATCGCGTTGATCACGAGATTCTGCACCACCTGGCCGATCTGGCTCCGGTCGACATCCGCGGCCCACAGCTCGTCCGACATTTCGAATTCCGCCCGCACCGCCGAGCCATGCAGCGCAAACTCCGCCGCCTCGCGCACGACTTCGGGCAGCCGCACGGCCATGCGGATCGGATCCCCACCCTTGGCAAACGTGAGGAGTTGCTGCGTAAGATCCCGCGCCCGCAGCGCCCCGCGCTCCGCCTCCTTCAGCCAGCGATCGGCCGTGGGACTTTTTTCCGGATCGAGCTGCGCCAGCGTCAGGTTGCCCATGATCACGGCCAGGATGTTGTTGAAATCATGCGCGATGCCGCCGGCGAGGATGCCGACCGACTCGAGCTTGGACGCGCGCTCCAGCTCCGCCTCGAGCTGCGAACGGTCGGTCACGTCGCGCAACACGAACACGGCCCCGACGCCCTGCCCGTCCGCATCCCGCATCGGCGCGCAACAGCCCTCGATCATGCTGCGCCCACCCACGCGGCGCAGCAGCAGGGTTTGCGGCGGCAGGTCCAGCACGCGGCCAGCTGCCAGCGCAGCCGTCACCGGCGGAATGACAATCGCGCCCGTCCGCGCATGGCGCAGCGTGCACACCTCGCTGATATGCCGGCCGGCTGCGGCTGCGGCCGTCCAGCCCGTGATGGTGGTTGCCGCCTGGTTGATGAAATGGACGATGCCCTCGGGGTCGGTCGTGACTACGCCTTCCGCCATGGCCCGGAACGTCACGGCCAGACGCTCGCGCTCCGCCGCCAGCGCCAGCTCCGCGGCCTTGGTCTGCGTGAGGTCGAGCAGCACAATGGGCGTGCGCTCGTGATGCGGCCGGCCATCGACCATGGGAACCCACCAGTGGCTGTGCACGTGGTGCGGAACTCCATCCAGCGAGACCAGCGTCATTTCGCCCTCGGATTCGTTCCGGCCGCTCCACGCCGCCAGAAACGACTGGCGGCGCATCGTCCAGGCCGAGGGCTGAATGATACGGTCGAGATTCGAGATGGCCTCTTCCATCGTGCCCGCCCCCACCAAGCGCAGCGTCGCGGCATTGACCCCGATGATCGGCAGGCGGGCCATGGCGGCGGTCATTTCCTCCTCATGCGCATCGGCCCACGCGGCCAGATCCGTCACGCCCGCGGCCCGCAATCCGTCCATCCAGGCAATGGTGGAGCGATAGTCGTACTCCACGATTCCGAGCGGCGAATTTTCAAACAGCAGCCGGTAGCGGGATTCGCTTTCGTGCAGTGCGGCCTGGGCCCGCTCCCGCTCGGTCAGGTCCTTGGCGATGCCCAGCACCTGCTGGCGTCCCTGGGCGGTGAAAACCAGGGTGGTCATCTCAACCCGCAGCAGCCGGCCATCCTTGCAGCGATGGGTGAAAAGTCCCGGCAGGTTCGGGCCCGGCTGCATCGCCCGCACCGCATTCTTCAGGTATTCCCATTCGTTCTCCGGCCGGATGTCCGGCAGCGACATGCGCATGAATTCCTCCCGCGTATAACCGTACAGCGCGATCGCCGCATCGTTGACCGAGAGAAACCGCAGCGTCTCGCGGTCGTAAATCCACATGGGATGGGGATTGGCCAAGAACAGCCCGCGGTAGCGTTCCTCGCTCTCGCGCAGCGCCACCTCCGCCTGTTTGCGGGCGGTGATGTCGGTGACGAAGCCCTGGATTGAAACCAACCGACCGGCCGAGTCGCGCACCGCGCGCACGTTTTCGGAAATCCAGCGCGTGGTGCCATCCGGCCGGCGGATTTCCGACTCAAAATCCGTGAGCACCTCACGGACGCCCAGCTCCGCCAGAAATTCCTCCCGGCGTCCGGGCCGCACATAGATGCTGGCGGTCTGGGTGGCCGAGATCCGCAGCAACTCCTCCACGCTGCTGTAGCCGAGGATGCGGGTCATCGCGGGGTTGGCCGTGCGGAAGCCGCCCTCCATCGGATTCTCATAAATGCCCTCCACCGCATTCTCGAAGAGAAACCGGTGCAGGTCACTCCGCTCGCTCCGGCGAACGCTTCCCCGCCTCAGCCACCAACCCAGCCACGCCGCCAGCAGGACCGCCCCACCCGCTGCCCACCAGCCGGGACCCGGCTGGCCCAGGGCGAGGACGGACCCCGGGGCGTCAGGCAAAAACATGAATGCGGGCGTCATACCAATGGCGGAAGTCGCGCCAATATCCGGGCGGCTTCCAGATTGTCGAGGGGCAAAGCCCGCCGGCGGCTTGACTTTCCTCCCCGCCGCGGCGCCTTCAGGCGGCATCATGCCGCCGCTTATCCGCCCCGCCGTTGCTGCCGACGTCCCGCTGATCCTCACCCTCGTCCGGGGCCTCGCCGCCTACGAGAAACTGCTGCACGAGGTCGAGGCCACGGAAGAGAAACTCTCCGTCACGCTCTTCGGTCCGCGGCCCGCCGCGGAGTGCCTGCTCGCCTTCACCCCCGCCGGCGCGCCCGCCGGGTGCGCGATCTTCTTCACCAACTACTCGACGTTCCTCGCCCGGCCGGGCCTCTACCTCGAGGACCTCTTCGTCCTGCCCGAATTCCGCGGCCAGGGCATCGGCAAGGCGCTGCTCCTCCACCTCGCCCGCCTCGCCAACCAGCGCGGGTGCGGCCGCATGGAATGGACGGTCCTCGACTGGAACCAGCCGGCCATCGACTTCTACGAATCGCTCGGCGCCGAGCGCAAAACCGACTGGACCATCTGCCGCCTGAGCGGCGCGGCCCTCGCCCGGCATGCCTGAACTCCTTTTTCTCGGAATTAACGCGGGGAGGGATTGCAGTCTCTCCGGCGGCTGACCTAGCATCCGGCTGTATGAGCCTTGTGCCTCCACCCAACGCCGCCATCGCCGAGCTGAGCTCTTCGCTCGGCGAGGACTCGGCGCGCGAGCTGGTGGATATGTTCCTGGGAAATTTTCCCACGGTGCTGGCGGACCTCAAGTCCGGCGACCGCGAGCAACGCCGCCGGGCCGCCCACAGCCTGAAAAGCAGTTCGCATATCGTCGGCGCGGATGTGCTTTCCGGCCGCATGGCTGAACTGGAGGCCCGGATGACCGTACCCAGCGGCGACATCACCCCCGAGGACGTGACCGCCACCGTCGCGGAATTCGAGCGCATCGCCGTCGCCCTGCGGGCCTTCGCCCACCAGGGCGCATAAGCCGGTTTGCTGGAGACGCGGCGCCCTCGCCGCGTTCTGAACTGAGCTGGCCGCAAGATTTTATCGGCGGCCGCGGCGGGGGCGCCGCAGCTCCAGTTTTCGCCTAGTTCTTCACCAGCCCGGCCTGCACGCACCAGCGCACGAGGCTCGCGACTTCGCGCACGCCGACTTTCTCCATGATGTTCGCGCGGTGCTTTTCCACCGTGCGCACGCTCAGGTTGAGCCGGGAGGCGATTTCCTTCGACGAAAAGCCCTCGCTCACGAGCAGCACGACCTCGATCTCGCGACCGGAAAGCACCGACACGGCTTCCACCGAGGGCGCGAGCGACGCAGGCTTCGCGGACGGCGGAGGGTGCGGCAGGTTGCCCGCCGCGATCGCGTCGGCCGTGACAATCTTGGGCGCCACATTGGTCGCGAAAAACATCCCGCCACTCATCACCGCCTCGATCGCCTGCATCACGTAGCTGAGCGGCTCGGCCTTGTCCACGAAGCCGTGCACACCCTGGGCAATCAACCGCGCCGGCAATTCGCCATCCGGGTGGCCGGTCAGCACGAGGATGCGCGTCGCGGGCAGTTTCGCGCGCACCTCCCGCACAATGTCCAGACCGTGCATGCCGGGCAGAAACAGGTCGAGCAGCAGCAACGCGGGTTTTTCCTTCAGGCAAAAATCCAAGCCCACCTTGCCGTCCGCAAATTCGCCGGCCACCACCAGACCGCGCATCCGGCTCAGGGCCATGCTGAGCATATGGCGAAAAACAGCTTCGTCCTCGATAATGACTGCGCGGGTGGCCACGAACTTATCACACAATCCCCGCACGAGGTGGTTTCAAGACTATAGGTAGATTCTCCCAAGTTCGGACCAGTCGCTGGAATAGGTTGAAACCCCCACCGTGTTTCGCCTGTCGGCCCCGAGTCCGGGGCGGCCGCGCTCAAGCCAAGGATCCCGCCCGGGCCTGGTCGTGCAGGAAGCGCCGCAGCGTCCGGAAATCCTCCGGCAAAAACACGCCGCGCTGCTCGGCCAGTTCCGCAACGCTCTCGGGCCGCCAGGCGCGGGTGAGAAATTGGAAGTGCGGCTCCGGTGTAAGCGTCACCCAGTACGGACAGTCCACGCAATGCACCCCGCTCACGCGGTGGCGCGTGCGCGCCAGTTCCTGCCGGCGACAGGAACCATCGGGCGAAACCTTCCGGAATGAATCCCGGCAGGTTTTGAATTCCGGATAAAAGCACGCTTTCACCAGCTGCCGCGCCGGCGTCTCCAGCGCGGCGCGCCACCCGGGCGCGAATCCGCCCAGCGCCCGCTCCCGCAGCGGCGCCACTTCGTCATCGGACATTTCACCCGGCTCACCGCGTTCCGCCGGCGCCAGCGGCCGCGGCAGCCCGCGTTCGATCACCACTGTCCAGAGTCGCGCGGCAAATTCCATGCGCTCCGCCGGCGGTGGCACCGGCTGGGCATTCTGCCGGAAGTATCGCTCGAGAATCGCGCTCACCAGCCCGGCAAAGGTGTTTTCAGCGTCGGTCATCAGCCGCAGACGAACGGAATCGCCCGGCCGGCGCAATTTTTCCCGAGGTCTCTGCTGCTTTCGTAAGAATCGGAAAATCGCAGCAATCCGCGCCTGCGTCCCTCCTGTTTTCCAGCCTCTGGACTTTGAGTTTCGATGTTCCGTATCTGTGAGCTGACCGCACCCGCCGAAATTATGACCCAGTTCAATCGCCTGCCATTCTGCACCCGCCGAAATCCGATATTTCCAGCCCGCGCGCCGGTCTTCACTGTGCGCCCCCTGTGACCGCGCCCACCGCCACTTCCCGCACCGCTGTGATCTTCGCCTTCGCTGCGATCTGGCTGATCTGGGGCAGCACGTACCTCGCCATCCGCGTCGCCGTGGAAACCTTGCCGCCCTTCCTGATGGCCGGAGCGCGGTTTCTGTTAGCGGGTCTCGTGCTGTATGGCTGGCTCGCGTTCCAAGGCCGCGCGCGGGCCACGCGGCGGCAGTGGCTCGACAACACCGTGATCGGAGCCCTCCTGCTGATCGGCGGTAATGGCGTCGTGGTGTGGGCCGAGCAAAAAATTCCCTCGGGCATCACCACCCTCATTCTTTCCGTCAGCCCGTTGTTCATGGTGCTGCTCGACTGGGTGCTGCCCCGCGGCGCCCGGCCCACACGGGCAACGTTCACCGGCCTCGCACTCGGCTTCGGCGGCCTTGTCCTGCTGCTCGGCGGCCGCGTGCCGGGTGGCGTGACGCTCGACCCGTGGCGCTGTGCGGGACTGATGTTCTCCTGTCTCTGTTGGTCGACCGGCTCGCTCTATTCACGCTATGCCCGGAATCCCGCCGAGCCGCTGACCGCCGCCACGCTCCAGATGCTGCTCGGCGGGGGCCTCATGCTTCTCTTCGGTCTCGCGCGCGGCGAGGGGCATGACCTGCATCAGGCCGACCTGGCCCTGCGCCCGGTCCTGGCGTGGAGCTACCTTGTGGTGGCCGGCTCGCTCATCGCCTTTCCGTCGTACGTCTACCTGCTCAAGCACAGCACACCGGCCCGGACATCCACCTATGCTTACGTTAATCCGATGGTTGCCGTGTTCCTCGGCTGGCTCATCCTCGGTGAACCCGTGACCGGGCGCACCCTCGTGGCTTCTGCCGTGATCGTCACCGCGGTCGCCATCATCACGACCCAGAAGAGCAAGGCCGCCCCGAAACCCGCCTGACATGAAACCCTCCATCGCGCTCGTCGGAGATTTTTCACCCGAGGTGGTCGCGCATCGCGCGATCCCGCGGGCGCTCGAACTCGCCAGCACCGCCGAACAGCGGGAGGTGACCTGGAACTGGGTACGCACGACCTCGATTCAGGATGCGGCCCGCGACCTCGCGGACTATTCGGCCCTCTGGGTCGTACCCGCCAGTCCTTATGCCAACATGGCCGGCGCACTCGCGGCCATCCGCTGGGCGCGCGAGACCCGGCGGCCACTGGTCGGTTCATGCGGCGGGTTTCAGCACATGCTGATCGAATTCGCCCGCACCTGCGCGGGACTGAATGAGGCGGATACCACCGAGACAAATCCTGCCGGGCAGGAGCCGGTGGTCTCCGCGCTGGCCTGTTCGCTCGTGGGCCAGTCCGGCAGCCTGCGCTTCACCCCGGGCAGCCAGTTGCGGACGATCTACGGCCGCGAGACCGCCACCGAGGGCTACAACTGCAGTTATGGGCTGAACGCCGCCTACCGGACTGCACTCGAAACCGCGGGCCTGCTTTTCACCGCCTTTGACGAAGCCGGGCAAATCCGCGCCGCCGAGCTGCCCCGCAGTGTTCATCCGTTTTTTATCGGCACGCTTTTTCAGTCCGAACGTGCCGCCCTGCGCGGCGAGATCCCGCCCGTCGCCCGGGCCCTGATCCGGGCCGCCGCCGAATTTACCCCATGAACCCGATCCAGATCGCCCTCGCCGAGTCCGACACCGATATCGCCCGTTGTTTTCCCGTCATGGCCCAGTTGCGGCCGCATTTGGCCGAAACCGGGTTTGTCGCCCGTGTGCGCCGTATGCAGACCGAGGGATTCCACCTCGCCGCGCTCACGGAGGATGGCACGGTCCGCGCGGTCGCCGGCTACCGGTATCACGAAAAGCTTTTCTCCGGCCACACACTCTACGTGGATGACCTCGTGAGCGATACGACCCATCGCTCCCGCGGCCATGGCGCCCGGTTGCTCGACTGGCTCGCCGGCCAGGCCCGCTCCCGCGAGTGCGATGTGCTGGAACTCGACTCCGGCGTGCAGCGGTTCGACGCCCACCGGTTTTACTTCCGCGAGCGGATGAAGATTTCCTCCTACCACTTCATCCGGCCGCTCAAGGAGTGAGCCAGGATTTCAGGGTCGCGGCGTCGCGCAGGAAGCACTCGGGCGCGTCGCGCTCGACAAACTCCAGCATCGCATAACGGTCGCCCGGGGCCCCGGCGGCAACGTCGAGGAATTCCCGCCAACGCGCCGCGCCGTCAGCCAGGGGCAGCCGCTCCGTCGAAGCCGGCCGCCAGTGATAAACGTGCAGATGCGTCACCACCGGCAGCAGCGAACGCAGGTCCTGCACATTGCCGGCCTGATCGCGCTCCAGCGGCGGTTGCCAGTAGGTGAAAAGGTTCGGGTGGGCGACTTCACCAAGGAGCCACCGGGCGGATTCCGCCGTGTCTGTCAGCGTGCCATTGTGAAACTCGAGAGAGATGCTCACCCGCGCTGCCGCCGCCAAGGCGGCGATCCGGCGCAGATCAGACACGACTTGGATGCGCTGCTCAGGGCTGGCCGACGCCGAACCAACCGCGCCCGCCCAGACCCGGATCGTCGGCGCGCCGAGTTCGATGGCGCTGTCCAACACCTGCCCGAACGACAGCCCGGCCGCCTCGCTCTGGCCCGCGCGGTAGTAGCTGCCATAGGCCGCGACCGACAGGCCCGCCTCCAGCGTGAGTTCGCGCACTTCCCGCGCCCGGGCGGTGTTGCCATGCGGCACATGGATGTCGCCGCCCCATTCGATTCCCTGCAAGCCCGCCTGGCGCACGAGCGCGGTGATCTGCGCCGGCGACAGCGCGCGAAAGGTGATGGAGACCAGCCCGGGATGAATCATGCGCCGAGCTTGGGACACCGGATTCCGCGGGCCAAGCCTGCACATCATGCGTCACGGCTTGCCCCGGAGCCGATGCCACTTCCGTCCAAACTTTGCTCCGTCTTCGCGGCTTCGCCTCTTCGCGATCACACGCCGCCGAAGGCAAGCACAGCCTTGAAAAAGAGTAGGATGAAGCCGACGAGCGTACAGCAGCCCAGAAAGCCCAGCGTGTCCTGCCGGTTCCATTTTGTGAGCTCCAGGTTCGAGCGGGGGAACAGCTTCTGGTCGTCAAACCGCGTAGGGTCGGCGTAGCTTTTCTCCACTTCCCGCGCGTCCTCTTCCAGGGTGGGCGCCACCGGCGTCTTCATCCGCGCGTAGAAACGGGCGGTCCGCTTCGGATCGGTCGGCTGGGTCAGCAGGCTGACCACGATGAGAATCAGCACCGGCACCACCGCATCGACCAGATAGCGGGTCGTCATCAACCCGGCCGGGTTGAACTTTGTCACGTCCACGCCGCACAGCGAAAGCAGGTAAACCTCCACGCGGAACAGACCGACGCCCGTCTTCGGCGAGCGGATGTCATGCACATCCACATGGACGACTCCTTCCTCGAAATAAACCGAGACCGGCTCGATCAGCCGGATCTGCGTCACCGGATCCCCGGCTGCGGCCGCCCGGCCGGCGGCCACATCAGCGGCAGTCGCGGGCACGGTGTGCGTCACCGTCCGCTCGAGCGTCATCGCCGTCAGGGTCTTGGATTGCGCGAGGGCCGGGATCCACGGCACGGACCACGGGATGACCACGATGAAAATGAGGGTGAGGATCACCTGCAGCCGCACCGCGGCCTCCGTCAATCGGCGCCACAGGAAAATCACTGTGATCGGCACGCCCCAGACCACCAGGAGCACGATCGCAAATTTCAGGAGCGCCACGACGCTGTTCAGGTACAGGGCGATACCGATTCCGAAGAGCAGCATGATCGGCACCGCGAGCCGCGCGACCACCATGTAGTGGCGTTCCGATTTACCGGGAAAGAGCGGCTCGTAGAGATTCTTCACCACAAGCCCCGCCAGCACGACGGAGCCCGAACCGAGCAGCGCGAGTTTGCCCCCGAGGATCCCGACGATCATCACGCCGATGAGCCCGACCGGCAGGAGCGCCCGGGTCAGCAGGCCCCACGTCTGGTCGGAGTCCGACAGATTGGGCCCGAACAGGGCGATCGCGATCAGGCCGCAGTAACACCACGCAATCGTGACGAAACGTTTGCTGAACCCGCCGGTCACGACGCCGACGCGCGCCGCGTACTCCGTCTTGGCCGAACCGGCGATGACCATGTTTGCCTGCGAGCCGACGATCCCGACCAGCTGGACCAGCAGCAGCGCCCCGATGGAATACCACGTGTACTCGCTGGAGCTGTCGCCGCCAAAGACATTGAACATCACCTCCGGCACCTTCGCATGCAGTCCGGCCACGCCGCCGATCCGGCTGAGGCCGAACGGGATCATGACCAGCGAAATCAGGATCACCAGCACGGCCTGCACTGCGTCCACGACCGCGGAGGCCTTGAGCCCGCCCAGCGTGACAAAGACCGCGACCAGCAACGACGAGGCCAGATAAAAGGGTATCGGCGACAAATAGGAGACGTAGGGCTGCAGTTCGCCCCGGTCATAGAGACCCTTGAGCACCTCATACCGCGAGGCTTTCTCCCCGGGCAGCGAGGCCGCCTGCCGCTCCTTCTTCAGCTGCGAGAATTCCTGGAATTCATTCACCTTCTCCTGGTCGGCCGCGGTGTAGGCCGACACCGGCTTGACCATCATGGGCTGAAGGGTTTTCAGCGCGACCACGTTGCCGCCGGCGATGCCCACGACCGCCAGCAGGATGGTGCTGACCGCATAGAGCGTGGCGAGGAAGCGCCGGCCAAACCGGTCCTGAAACATGTCGGCCATGGTCGTCAGGCGGACCCGACGGAACCAGACGTTCGTGAACCAGTAATACGGCGTGAGGAACAGCGTGATCAACGCGAGCCAGGCACCGCCCGCCCCTTCCCGGTAAACCGAGCTGGCCGTGGTCGTGGCCTGGCCCGGGTCGGTCATGTTGCCGAAATTCAGGAAGAACTGGAACCACTTGCCCAGCGAACGCCCGCCGAGGAAGAAATCGTTCTCCCCCTTGACGTTCCCGGAATGCACCTTGCCGATGATCAGGACCGCGAGGATGTACGTGATGAGAATCAGCGAATCGATCCAATGCAGGCCTAACAAAGTCATGGGGTAAGAGAAAGCCGAGGGGTGGGATTATTCCAAGGAAGGGGCATTACGCAGATTCGCTTTGCGTCAAGCAAGCCCGGCTTGTGTCAAAAACCGGGGAGCGAAATCAGCGGTTGATATCGTTGTCCTTCGTCTCCGGCAGGAACAGCAGGCCGATGATGAAGGACATCGCCGCAATGCCGATCGGGTACCACAGGCCCGCATAGATATCGCCCGTGAACACCACGATGCTCGCGGCAATGAGCGGCAGGAATCCCCCGAACCAGCCGTTGCCGATATGATACGGCAGCGACATCGAGGTGTACCGGATCCGGGTCGGGAACAGCTCCACGAGAAACGCCGCAATCGGCCCGTACACCATGGCAACATAAAGCATCAGCAGCGTCAGCAGCGCGATCACCCCCACCCGGTCGATCCGCGCCGGGTCGGCGGCCTTCGGATATCCCGCCGGGGCCAGCGCGGCCTCGTAGGCCTTCGCGTCAAATCCCTTCACCGCCGTCCCACCGACACTCAACACCAGCGCCGCAGTCTCGTCCGCCGGGGCCAACATGAACGGAATGCCGCGGCTGTTGAGATAATTCCTCGCCTGCCCGGTTTCGGAGGACGCCTGCTTAAGGCCCACGATTTTGCCGGCAGCGTCCCGCACGGCTTTTAGTGTCAGCGTGACCGGGCCGCGATATTCGGCGGTGTGCAGCACGACCGGAGTCCGGGCCATGGCCTCGGCCAGCGCCGGGTTGGCCGCGCGCGTCAGCCCGTGGAAAATCGGCTGGTAGGTCAGCACCGCCAGCAGGCAGCCCGCGAGCATGAGGTATTTCCGGCCGATGCGATCGGACAGCCAGCCGAACAGGATCAGGAACGGCGCACCGAGGATCAATGCCGCCGCGATCAGCAGATAGGTGCTCTCGTAATCGAGCTTCAACGTCGTGCTGAGAAAATAGAGCGCGTAAAACTGGCCGGCATACCAGACCACGCCCTGGCCGGCCGTCGCCCCGAACAGCGCCTTCAGCACCAGCTGCGCGTTGCCCCAGCGCGCGAAGCTTTCGGTGAGCGGCGCCTTCGAGGTTTTGCCCTGCGCCTTCATCTCCGCAAACACCGGGGATTCCTCCAGCTTCAGCCGGATATAGATGGAGATGGCCAGCAGCAGCACCGAGACCAGAAACGGCACCCGCCAGCCCCATGTCGCGAAACTCTCCGGCGTCATCAGGTGACGCGTCAGGTAAATCACCGCGAGCGAGAGGAAAAACCCCAGCGTCGCCGTGAGCTGGATCCAGCTGGTGAACAGCCCGCGTTTTCCCGGCGGGGCATGCTCCGCGACATACGTGGCCGCGCCGCCATATTCGCCACCGAGGGCCAGACCCTGCGCAAGCCGCAGCACGACCAGGCTCACCGGCGCCCAGAAACCAATCGCCGCGTAGGTCGGCAGCACGCCGACCAGCGCCGTCGCAAGCCCCATCACGACGATCGTGACCAGAAAGGTGTATTTCCGCCCGATCAGGTCGCCGATGCGGCCGAACACCAGCGCGCCGAACGGACGTACGGAAAACCCCACGCCAAACAGCGCGAGGCTGGAGAGAAACCCCGCGGTCTCATTGCCGGGCGGGAAAAACAGTTTGCCGAAAAAAGCCGCCAGCGTGCCGTAGATGTAGAAGTCGTACCACTCGAAGACCGTCCCCAGCGAAGAGGCGAAGACGACGAGCCGGTGTTTCTGGTCCAGCGTGGAGGAACGAGTGGGGTGACTCATGGGGTGCCCCTACCCCAGTCGTTTCGCCGGTCCGGCGCAAGCTGACGGTTGCCTCAGCCTGGAGCCGCGGCGCCCTCGCCGCGTTCGATTGCAGGGCGAGGTCGCTGACCCGCCTGCCCGGTGGAACGCATTGCCCTCAATGCGTTGACGGCTCCATCGACGATGAGACTCGGGCAGCGGTGCTCAGCGCGTTGAGGGCAACACGCTCCACCTTTGCAGCCCGCTCAAACCTTGGCCGCAAGCGGGCCGCCCGTTTCCTGCTTCAGGCTGCGCGTCATCAGCGCGCTGATCGCGCTGGCCGGCGCCTTGTTTTCGAAGAGGATTCCGTGCATCTCGCGGAGGATCGGGGCGTCGATTTTCTTTTCGAGACACAGCCCGTGGAAAGACTCCGCGGTCTTGTAGCCCTCGACGACCGTCTTCCGGTTCGTCATCAGTGCGGCCACGCTTTTGCCGGCGCCGACCTCGAAGCCAAACTCACGGTTCCGGCTCCAGGCGCCGTGACACGTCGCCACCAGATCCCCAAACCCGCTGAGGCCATAAAAGGTTTCCGGCCGGGCCCCGAGCGCCACGCCGACCCGTACCATCTCGGCCAGCGCCCGCGTGAGTAGCGCGGCCCGGGAGTTGTCGCCCAACTTCAAGCCGTCACAGCAACCGGCCGCGATGGCGTAGATGTTCTTCAGGCTGCCGCCAAATTCCACGCCGGGCAGGTCGTCGCTCGTGTAAACCCGCAGGGTCGCGCCGCTCAGCGCCGCCTGCAGCTCCTGCACGGCCGCACTCGCCGGCGTCACAGCCAGCACCATCGCCGCCGGCAGCCCGCGCGCGATTTCGGCGGCATTGGTCGGACCGGTGAGCGAGCCGGCGTGAACTCCCGGGAGCATCTCTGCAATCACCTGCGAGGGTCGCAGGTGCGTGCCGAGCTCCAGACCCTTGGCCAGGCTGATCACGAGCCGCGGGCGCGCCGCGCCCAGGTGCTCGCGGATGCGGAGCGCGGTTTCCCGCAATGCCTGCGCGGGACAGGCCAGTAGCACCACTTCGGTTTCCACGAGGGCCGAGGCCAGGTCGGGATCGATCCGCAACGCGAGCGGCAGCGCCACCCCCGGCAGATAATCGACATTCTCCCGCGCGGCAGCCAGCGTCCGGGCCTGTTCGGCGCGGCGCGGCGCGAGCGTGACGGCCTGGCCCGCGCGGGCGAGATGGAGGGCAAACGCTGTTCCCCACGCCCCGGCGCCGATGACGGTGAATTTCATGGTGCAGGGAATCAGTCGGTCGACGGACGCAACAGGCAGGTGCCCAGATGCGGGCGCGCCGCACTAGCGGCGAGATCGTGATAGGTCACGGCGCCCTTGACGAAATAGTGGCAGACCATCGCCCGACGGGAGCGGCGCACATCCCGCCGCGGTGCACCGCCGTGGATGAGATTCGCATGCCAGAGGAACACATCGCCCTTTTGCGCGTGAAAATAAGCCGGCGCACAGTTGTGCTGCTCAAGCAGCCGCTGGATGAAGGGCTCGTATTTTTCCGCGTAGGCCACATAGCCGGCCGCCACGAATTCGCCGGGTTTGATCCCCACCTCCTTGCTGAAGACATAAGGCAGCCGATGACTGCCCGGATAGTAAACGAGCGGGCCGCTGTCGGGATGAATATCCTCAAACGCAACCCATGCCGCGGTCAGGTACCCCAGCGGATAGGTCGTCATGTGGATCGAGTCCGAGTGCGCCGCCTGCTGGGTGCCCTTGTGCGAGGCGATCGACTGGAAGGGCGCGGGCTCGCGGTCCATCAGCAGGCGCACCAGCCGGAGAATTTCGGGATGCCGCAACACCGGGCACATTTCCGGGACCTTGAGATGCGGATCCAGATAACGGCCGGGCCATGGATCATCCGGCCCGATCTTGTCGTCCAGCAGCTTGATCGCCCCGGCCTGGATCGCCCGCTCATAGCTGGCCCAGCCTTCGTCCAGCAGGCGATCCACCACGGCCCCTTTCAGGATGAGATATCCATCGCGGGCCCACTGGCGGCAAAGCGCGGCGTCAGCAGAGGTGATTTCGCCGCGACGCAGCTTTTCGTCCAGCAACTCCTCCCATTCCGGGCGGTCGAGCCAGGGATGCGGTCCGGCATAGGGGAAATGCTCGGCGCGATAGGCCGGCAGCGCGCGTTCATCGATGGGCTGATGACCGAAGAACGGCTCCGTCTTCTCCGGCTCGCGGCCCAGCCGCCCTTCGGTGTGGCCGAATTTTTCAAAATGATCGCGGCCCGAGGAAAACTGGCCGGCGGTAATGCCCGCCCTTACGTCCGCGTTCATGGCGAGATATTCGCGCTCGCTGAACCGGCGGCCGAGAACGGTTTCAACCCCGTCCTCGGTCGCAGCGGATGAAAGGGGCGGCGACGCTCGTAGCATGACCTCCGAGGTTGAACGCCGCCACCGAGGGGTCAATGGGGACCTTTGGAATTGCGGATTTCGGAGACCGGAAACCGGATAGCCGGACCGCGGCTGTACGGATTGACCATTGCCGGCCCAAAAAAATTGCTGTGCCTGTTACCGCGCGTTGAGCGACGGAATTCACTCGGCTGTGCGGAGACTCCCCGATCCGGCTTCCGGTCTCCGAAATCCGCAATTCAAGGCGCGTTACCGCAAAAACGCCGGGATTTTTTCCCCGGCGACCATCTGCTCAAACGTTTCGCGGGCGTTGATGAGCTCGAAGGCGCTGCCGCTCACCATTACCTCGGCGGGCATGCCGCGGGAATTATAGCGGCTGGCCATCACGCGGCCGTAAGCCCCGGCGCTCATGAAGGCCACGAGTTCGCCCTCGCCGACCTCTTGGATCTGACGGTCCTTCGCGAAGCAGTCGCCGCTTTCGCAGATCGGGCCGACGATGTCGGCCACGAGGGCGCGCCGCGAACTGTCACGGTGCACCGGCACAATCTCGTGGTACGAATCGTACATGGCCGGGCGCACCAGGTCGTTCATCGCGGCATCGACGATCAGGAAATTCTTGCCCGCGCCGCGCTTCAGGTGCTCGACACGTGCCAGCAGCACGCCGGCGTTGCCCACCATAAAGCGGCCGTGCTCGAGCAGGATCTTCAGCCCGAGCGGCGCCAGCAGTGGCGTGAGCGCCGCGCCGTAAACCTCGGGGGTGAGCGGGCGCTTGTCAGCGGGCTGGGCGTCCCACCATGCGGCCTGGCCGCTGGCGAGCGCGTCCCGATAAACAATGCCCATGCCGCCGCCGATGGAGAAATACTCGATGCCGTAGCCCGCCTTCAGCTCGGCCACGAGCGGCGCGACTTTCTTCACCGCCTCCACGAACGGCCCGATCTCGGTAAGCTGCGAGCCGATGTGCATCTGCACGCCCCGGATGCGAAGGTTTTTCAGTTTCGCAGCGGCCTCGTACGCGGCGGCGGCGTGCTTGAGCGGGATGCCAAACTTGTTGTCGCTCTTGCCCGTCGTGATCTTCGCGTGGGTGTGGGCGTCGACGTCCGGATTGATCCGGATGGCGATGGGCGCCTTCACGCCCAGCTGGCCGGCGACGTGATTGATGCGGGCCAGCTCGGGCTCGCTCTCGACGTGGAAGGCATAGATGTCGTTCTCGAGGGCCAGCTTGATCTCCGCCTCGGTCTTGCCGACGCCCGCAAAGACACTGGTGCTGACCCCGGCCCCGGCCGCGAGGACCCGGCGGAGTTCGCCGCCGCTGACGAGATCAAAGCCCGCGCCGAGGTTGGCAAAGTGGCGCAGCACCGCGAGGCTCGAGGAGGCCTTCATCGCATAGCAGATCTGGAGGTCGAGGCCTGGCAGGTTGCGCTGCAGGCGATGGAAATGGTCCGCCATCGTCGCCGCGCTGTAGACGTACGTCGGGGTGCCATAGAGCTTGGCCACGGCGGCGAGGTCGACGGATTCGCAGTGCAGGTCCTGGCCGGTGTAGTGGAAGTGATGCATGGCGCGGGGCGAAAAAAGCGTGAAAGGCCCGCGTTGGCGAGTTTCCCCTTGAGTATCCCGCTGCAATTTTCCGGGATGAAACCGTGTGGCGCATGTTCCAGCATCTCTTCCATCGGCCGGCCCTTCGCCTGGGGCTGATGCGGGATGCGCGCGGCCCCTGCCACAATGCGCGCTTTGTGAGCTTTCTGGCCCAGAGCAACCGGAAGCGGCTCGACACGAATTTCCATGATACCGTGCTGCGTGGCCGCAAGTTCGTGCGGCAGCTCCTGGTCGCCCTGCTCCTCGGCGGCTGCGCCTGGGTCGCGCTCGAAAGCGCGCGGGCCCTGACGGTGTTTTGAGCGGCCTTGATGCAGGGCGGGGTCGCTGACCCCGCCTTCCGAACGAGGACGGCTCATCCGGAGGATTCGCCCTACCATTCAAACCAGCGGGGTCAGCGACCCCGCCCTACATTCCCGGCAGCCTTGCAGTTTGAACCGGGCCTGCCTTCCCTAACGCCCTGCACTGCATGAAAACCATCCCCACCCTCGCCATTCTCGTGCTCGGCCTGAGCCTCCTTTTAACCGGCTGTAATTCGGTCGACAAATCCGGCGGCATCACCGTGACCGTGGCGGATCTCAAGGCCATCGACTCCTCCCTGCTGGAAACGCAAGTCACGATGACTTTGCGCTACACCAGTGAGAGTCTCAACGCCTTTGGCTTCTCCGGTTCCTCCCACAAGCTCTATTTCAATGGCGCCTACATCGGCCGCGCGGTCAGCCACACGCCAATCGGCCTGCCGCCGCTGAGCACCACCACGCGGGATGTAACCCTGATCATCGAGAATTCCGCCCTCGTTAAGCAGTTGCTGTCGATGCAGGGCCAGACCACCGCCAGCTACCGGTTGGAGAGCGTGCTCTTCATGACCAGCGGTGACACCGACATAAAGGTGAAGACCGATTCCGACGGCGTGCTCGACCTCCACGGCCTGCAGGCGGCGCGCTAAAAGCAAGACGGTCCCCGCGGGAAGCAGGGACCGCCCTCCAGCAGCGAACCGGCGGGGATCAAGCCGCCAGCTCGCAAGCCTGCGCCGGACGCGCCGGCGGAAACGCGACCAAGGCAGCCCGCGGAGCCAGGGGTCTGATGACCCGGCTGTAATCCGCGGCGAAAATGGTCACGAGGGTCACGGCGAAAAAGAGCAGGCCGGCAACGGCGGCGGTGGGAACGGAGACAAACGCGACGAGCGCGGCAAAGGAGGCGATGAGAGGAAGGGTCTTCATGATGGGCAAGGTGATGTTGCCCTGAAAACACGGCGGTCCCCGGAAAGTTACAAAAAATGCGACGGCCGAAGGTTGAAGCCCAGATGCCGGACAAGGCGAACGTCCAACATTCAACGTTGAGCATCGAACGTCGAAGGCCGGATAAGGGCCGAAGGCCGCGAATCGAACTTCGATGTTGGACGTTCGAAGTTGAGTGTTCGATGTTCATCCCATCGGCGGGACAGCCTCGTGATCTCGGCTGCTACTGGCTCGCTCAACCCGCACCGCCGCTGGCACTGGCGGAGACCGGCTTGAAGGCGGCGCGTACGCTGGCCTTCAGGTAATCGCGGTTCATCCGGGCGATGAAATCATGGCTGATCGTCTTCGGGCAGGCGGCGCTGCACTCGTACTGGTTGGTGCAGTTGCCAAAGCCGAGCGTATCCATCGTGCCGACCATCGCCAGCACGCGCTGATCGCGCTCGGGCTGGCCCTGTGGCAGAAGACCGAGCTGGGAGACCTTGGCGGAGACGAACAGCATGGCCGAGGCGTTCTTGCAGGCGGCGACACAGGCGCCGCAGCCGATGCACGCGGCGGCATCCATCGCGAGATCGGCGTCGGTCTTCGGCACCGGGGTGGAGTTGGCATCGGGGGCCGAACCCGTGCGCGCCGTGATGAAACCACCCGCCTGGATGATCCGGTCAAACGCCGAGCGGTCCACCACCAGGTCCTTCACCAGCGGAAACGCCCGCGCGCGGAAAGGCTCGACCACGATGGTGTCCCCGTCGCGGAAGCTCCGCATGTAAGTCTGGCACGTCGCGATCCCGTGACCGGGTCCGTGGGGTTTCCCGTTGATCGTGCATGAGCAGGTGCCGCAGATGCCCTCGCGGCAGTCGTGCGCAAACGCGATCGGCTCCTCGCCCTTCACCGTGAGCTCATCGTTCACGACATCGAGCATCTCGAGGAACGACATGTCGGTGCTCAGGTTTGCCGCAGCATAATCGACGAACTTACCCGGCGCGTCGGGTCCAGCCTGACGCCAAACGCGGAGAGTGACACTGAGAGTCTTGGAGGATTTTTCGGCGACCATGGTGGAATTGCGTCTAAGGACGAGTGGCGAGGAGTCGAGAAGCCGGATTTCAGGAATGCGGTCTGCGCGGGAAGGGCGTCTTTGAGCGTTCGACGCTTAGTGAACGATTGAGCGCACTCAACTGAGTGGAGACTTCCGCCGTAAGCCCCAAGAGGCTATCCCGCGTTGAAGCATCAAGTCGCGCGGTATCGGTCGCGACATGCAGCAACGCGGCCAATTCCATGGCTGAGCCATAGGCCATCTCAAGAAAATGCGCGAAGTCGGGATCGGAATTTCGTCCACTTCCTTCAGCGATGTTAGCCGTAATCGAAACGGAGGCGCGCCGGAGCTGGCTGGTCAGCCCGAAAAGCTCGTCTTTCGGAAAATGCTGGGTGGCCGTATAAATTTCAGCACAAAGCCTCCGGGCAGACTGCCACACGGTGAGCTTCTCGAAACGAAATTGTGGTTTCTCCGGCATTTCGACCTCTCGACTTTTCGTCTCTTCGATCGCGTGCATTATTTATAGTTACGGACGCTCATCTTCACGAACTCATAGTTGAGCGGTTCGACGTTGCGCAGTGGGGCCTGGCCGGCGCCCTGGTATTCCCACGCAGCCACGTGGCCGAAGTTGGCGTCGTCGCGTTTGCACTCACCGTCTGCAAATTGGTACTCCTCGCGGAAGTGGCCGCCGCAGCTTTCCTCGCGCTTGAGGGCATCGAGGCAGAGCAGTTCGCCGAACTCCAGGAAGTCCCCCACTCGGCCGGCCTGCTCCAGCGCCTGGTTCAGCGTGGCCGCGGAGCCGGGGACATTCACGTTTGCCCAAAATTCCTCGCGGAGCGCCGGGATCATTTTCAGGGCTTCCTCCAGCCCTGCCCGCGTGCGCGCCATGCCGCAGTGCTCCCACATGATCTTGCCGAGGCGCTTGTGAAAATGGCTGACCGGCTCCTTGCCCTTGATGCCGAGCAGGCGGCTGGTCGCGGCGCGGATGTTCTCCTCGGCGGCCTTGAACTCGGGCGCGTCGATCGACGGACGCGAGCCCGGTTTCTGGCCCGCGAGATAGTCGCCGATGGTATAGGGAATGACGAAGTAGCCGTCGGCCAAGCCCTGCATCAGCGCCGAGGCGCCGAGGCGGTTCGCGCCGTGGTCGGAGAAGTTGGCCTCGCCCAGCACAAAGAGGCCGGGGACGTTCGACATCAGGTTATAGTCCACCCACAGGCCGCCCATCGTGTAGTGCACCGCCGGATAGATGCGCATCGGCTGCTGGTACGCGCTCTCCGCCGTGATCTCGTGATAGATGTCGAACAGGTTGCCGTAGCGTTCGCGCACGCCGGCCTCGCCGAGCCGGCCGATGGCCTCGGCGAAATCGAGATAGACGCCCAGGCCCGTCTCACCGACGCCGCGGCCTTCGTCGCAGACGCGCTTGGCCGCACGCGAGGCGACGTCGCGCGGGCAGAGATTGCCGAAGCTCGGATAAATGCGCTCGAGATAATAATCGCGGTCCGCCTCGGGAATCGATGCCGGCGGCTTCAGCCGGTCCTCCTTCCGCTTGGGCACCCAGATGCGGCCGTCGTTGCGCAGCGACTCCGACATCAGCGTGAGCTTCGACTGGTAGTCGCCCGTGACCGGGATGCACGTCGGGTGAATCTGCGTGTAGCACGGATTCGCCATGCAGGCGCCGCGCTTGTAGGCGCGCCAGATGGCCGTGACGTTCGAGCCGCGCGCGTAGGTGGAAAGATTGAAGACGTTGCCATAACCGCCCGTGGCCAGGACCACGGCGTCGGCCGCATGGCGCGTGATTTCACCGGTGATCAGGTCGCGGACGATGATGCCCTTCGCCTGGCCGTCGACGATGACGAGGTCGAGCATCTCGCTGTGGGTATGCAGCTCGATCGCGCCGGCGCCGATCATGCGGGAAAGCGCGGAATACGCGCCGAGCAGCAGCTGCTGGCCGGTCTGGCCGCGTGCGTAAAACGTCCGGCTCACCTGCGCACCGCCGAAGGAGCGGTTCGCGAGCAGGCCGCCGTACTCGCGGGCAAATGGCACGCCCTGCGCGACGCACTGGTCGATGATGTTGACCGAGACCTCGGCGAGCCGGTGGACGTTCGCCTCGCGGGAGCGATAGTCGCCACCCTTGATCGTGTCGTAGAACAGCCGGTAAACCGAGTCGCCGTCGTTCTGGTAATTCTTCGCGGCATTGATGCCGCCCTGCGCAGCGATGGAGTGCGCCCGGCGCGGACTGTCATGGAAGACGAAATTCTTCACCTTGTACCCGAGCTCCGCCAGCGTGGCCGCGGCGGACGAACCCGCGAGGCCCGCCCCGACGACGATGACCTCGTACTTCCGCTTGTTGGCCGGGTTGACGAGCTTGATCTCCGTCTTGTGCTTGCGCCACTTGTCGGCGAGCGGACCGGAGGGAACCTTGGAATCGAGTTTGGCCATGGAAGGTTAACGCTGGGCGGCGACGTGAACCGGTTCAGCCACCTTCAACCGGCCGAGCAGCACGGACGCGGGAATGGTGGCGTTGAGGAAAAAGTAAGCGGCGCAAAAAACGATCGAGATCTTGCGGAGAGCACCCGCCCATTTCTCCGAGCGCCAACCGAGCGTCTGGAACAGGCTGTCGAAGCCGTGCAGCAGGTGGAGGCTCAGGAGTCCGACCGCCACGATGTAGAACAGCGCCACGATGGGCTGCTGAAATCCAAGGATGACCATGCTGCGCACGTCGAGCACCTCGGCGCCGGCCTTCACCACGGGAAAACCGGCCACCCGGTAGTCGCCCATCATCGTATAGGGCGGCAGGTTTTCCTTGAACGTCGAGACTTGGACCTTGCCGAGGGTGAAATGCGCGAGGTGGTAAAGCAGGAAGGCCAGCACCACGACACCCGTCCAGCGCATCAACCGGGACGACAGCGTCGCTTGGATGGTGTGCTTCACTCCATATTTCACGTCGCGCGCCGCGTGATTTTCCAGCGTGAGCACCGTGGCCGCCCAGATGTGGATCACCACCGCCACCAACAGGCCGATCCGCGCGATCCAGAGCAGCGGCCCGAGATGATGGAGGAACGCCGCGTAGCCGTTGAGGTGATCGGGATCCTGAAAGACCTGCAGGTTGCCGATCAGGTGTCCGATGACGAAACCGATCAGGATCACGCCTGTGATCGCCATGAGAATTTTTCGGCCGATGGAGGAACTGAAAAGACTGCCTGCGAGATTCATTACAAAAGCACGTGGATAGGTGGGGAAGCGGGTGCCCCGACGTTCGGTGAGCAACAGTGAGATGTAAAGTTTATCGGCAAGGCCGGCAACGGCCGCCCCGGCTTATTAGGGAGACTAACCGGCTAAGTAGCGCAGGCATCCTGCCTGCATCGGCATTCCGCTGCAGACAGAATGCTACGCTACATCGGACTAATTTACTCCGAGGTAGGGCGGGTCTTTGACCCGCCTTCAGGGTCGCTCGATGGCGGGTCAAAGACCCGCCCTACTCCACGAGCAGCCGACTCAACGGGCCAGCGGCTTGAGGAGCGCGAACTTCCCGCTCGCCGCCGGCGCGATCACGCGGCGGCGAAAGGCATTCACGCGGACGCCTGCACCCAGCACGCCGGCAATTGCCGCCTCGACCTCGCCATGCGGCATCGGTTCGTCGGCGACGTAATGAAAATCCCAGCGCTGCTCCGCCGTCTGCACGAGCGAGTAGTGCCAGCACGAGAAGCTGGCCGGCAGCGCGGCGTCGATCTCGGTCGGTGAAACCAGCGAACCGTCCGGGCGGAAATACAGGTTGCCCTCGCGCCCGAGCAGCCGGAAGCCGGTCGGGAACTTCTGGACAATGTCGCCCGTGTGATACCGCAGCAGCGGCATCGCCTCGCGGTCGCGGGTCGTAACATGGACCTGGAACACCCCGGGCAGCTCCGCGCGCCACGGCACCAACTCGATGAACGCGTTGGCATCGATCACCTGGGAATTGTCCTTGAAGGCCTCGCCCACAAACAAATAGCCCGCCTCGGTCGAACCATAGAGATCCACCTGCGGCGCGGGAAACACCTCGGCGATCCGCCGGCCGTGCTCGGTGCTCGCCTTGCCGTAGGTCAGGATGACCGCGCGGATGCTCGGCACCTTCACGCCGCGCTTCTGCGTGGCGCGGGCCAGCAGCGACAGGTAAACCGGCTCGCCCTCGATCACCTCGGGCTTGGTCGCCTGCAGCTCGAGCACGATGCGGTCCCACTCCGACTCGGGGAAAGAAAACGGATCGCTCGAGAGATTCAGGTAAACCGTGCCGTTGAAATAGCGGTGCGGAAACGGGTGATCCTCGTACGGGCAGAGATTGCTCGAGCAGCCCACGGGGGCGAGGACGCACTTCCGGTAGGGCCGGCCGACAAACTCGCGCAGGATGGGCGACGCCAGGTAGGCGTTCTCCGTCTGCCGGTCCCACCAGCCTTCTTCCATGATCACGGTCATGGGCGACTGCGTGGTGCCGCCGGTGCTCTCGTATTCGAAGCGTTTGGTCAGCAACCCGCGGTCCACCTCCGCATAGTCCGCGAAAAAAGCCTGGTGACCGCGCTCGATGATTTCCTTTTTGGAGAGCGCGGGAATCTCGCGGTAACACGACCATTGCAGCGGATTGGAATGCAGCGGAAAGCGCTGACCATACAACGGGCTCCGCGCGTAGATCTTCCGGATCTCGCTCTCCAGCAACGCCGGCACCTGGCCCCCGGAAGCGGGGCCCAGAGTCTCGCAGGCGTTGGCGAACAGGGGTGCGGACATGGTTAGGGGAGGATGGGCAGGTAAGCGGGTGATGGGGTGAAGTCAAATGCCGGGGAGAAACGAGGTTTCCCAACCAAACGGCAAACCCACCCTCCTCTCGTCATCCTGAGCGAAGTCGAAGGATCTCTGTTCTTATTTCCCTCACGATCGATGTCAGACACCGACACTCCCACGGCGACGCTCAAGTGTCCGAATCAAAAGCGGAATCGGTGGGAAGGATAACAGCGATCCTTCGGCTCCGCTCAGGATGACGATTAAAGGGGCATCGCTGCCAAGGCCGTTGCCCTAGCCTCCGGCAAGAGTAAAAGGCCCGCTCTCCTTTACCGCGGCCTCAACTTCCCCCAAACCGGTTCGAAAAACAGCAGCGCATCCAGCACGAGCCCGTGCGTGATGCCTCCGGAGCGCGCGAGTTTTAAAACCTCCTCCACCGGCAGCGTGGTCACTTCGATTTCCTCGTCGGCATCCCACTCCATCGCCGTCGAGGCCACCGCCTGTTCGACCAGGACAAAATGGCAGCAGTTGCTCTGGATTGCCGGGTTCGGATGCACCTTCCCCAGCACGCGCGCCGAGACCCCGGTGAACCCCGTCTCTTCCCGCAGTTCGCGCAGCCCCGCCGTTACCGGATCCTCGCCGGCCTCCATCACGCCACCCGGAATCTCCAGCGAGAACCCGTCGATGCCGAACCGGAACTGCCGCACCAGCACGATGCGGTGGTCGGGCGTGAGCGCCACGACGTTCACCCAGTCCGGCGGCTGCACGACGATGAAGTCCCGCTCGGTCTCGCGCCCGGGATGGCGATAATGTGTGCTGTGCACCTCAAACACGCGGGTGGACAGGAGCGTCGTGTCGGCGAGTTTCTGCCAGCGGGCGGGGCCGGGCTTGGGCGGATTCATCAGGGCAAAAAAATGCCTCCCGGCCACAAGGGCGAGGAGGCATAAAATTAAAACCGAAGCGGATTACTGCTTAACCGGCAGCTTGATCTTCTGGCCGGGGTGAAGCTTGCTCGGATCGACCCCAGGGTTGACCTCGGCGACCTGCTTGCCGGAGAAACCACCGTTGGCGCGGCCGATCTTGGCGAACGTGTCGCCCGCCTTGACCACATACTCGCCGGGACCGGCGACCACGGGACCCGCATTGTGACCACCCTTGCCGGCAGCGGCGACGGGCTTCTTCGCGGATTCCTCGAGCTTCGTGACGGAAGCGTGAAGATTGGCGAGGTCAGCGGCGACCGTGTTGAAAGCTTCCTGCGTGGTGCGCGTCAGCGAGCCGATGTCCTTCGTCGCCTTGTCGGAGGCAGCGGACACGGAACCCAGCTGGGACTCGAGGCCATCGATCTTGTCCACCTTCTCTTGCTGAGCAGCAACGGTCTTCTGGAGCGTGGAAACTTTGATCGCAGCGAAGCCGCCGATGAGGAGCGCGAGGCCGCCCATGATGGCTCCGGCAACCGGAAGCATGCTGTTATTTTCGCGAGAAATGGTATCCATAGATGAGAGGTTAGACGCTTTGAAGTAGCGGATTAGCGGGGCGTGGCAAGAAGAGATTATTAACAATCGGCGGGTTAGCCGAGGGCTAAACTGCAGCTCTCACGCCAAGTTGTGCGACGGCCGGCCGGCCGGCGGACCCACGGTTGAAAGAAGCGAGTTGAGGCCTGAAAGATCGGATCGGACCTGAAGACCGGGCGCCCGATTCCGGAATCATGGGCCTGCCAGTGGCCTTTTCCCTGCCCGGAGCCGGACTTTCAACCTTCACCTTTCAACTCCATGCATCCCGTCCCTCCCTCCCTCGTCCCTCATAACTCCACCCTCGTTCCCTAGTTTTCTCCTCCGGCCCCTCGACTTTCGTCTCTCGTCGTTCGACACGCCATCCGCCTCAAGCATTGACACCCCGGTTCAACGCGCGTCCCTTTCGACCCTCACGGCCTGCGGGGTGTAGCTTAGTCTGGTAGAGCGCCTGGTTTGGGACCAGGAGGTCGCAGGTTCGAATCCTGTCGCCCCGACCATGATTTCCCCACGTGGCCCACGGCTGCGTCCAAGCGATCAGCGGATTTTTTGGAGTTCATCTGCTCAAGCAGGCGGCCAATTGGGCTGGCTAGCAAGGTTGCCCTCGGCCAGGGTCTGCCTTCATGAAAGATCTGAACCCGGAAAATAATTTCGCCGACCTCGCGGAGGCCGCCAAGCGGCTCCTGAATTCTGATTCCAACGACACCGAGAAAAGCCTGGCCGGGATCATCATCGTGCTCGCGAAGCGCTGCGACAAACTCGAGCGCGAGGTTGAAGTCCTAACGCGCAAAATCGGCGCCGCCTGAGATTGGACCAGGTCAGCAAGGTCGGACGGAGTCATGGGCGAGCCATGGACAACGATAACCCGGCCGGCTGAAATGCGCGGGCCGTCGCTCGCATCTGCCCACGTCTGAAGGTCCCGTCTCCGGACTTCGAAGTTGGAAGTTCGGCGTTGAATGTTCGATGTTCCGGATTGAATCGGTGGCGTTCGCCTGAATCCGAATTGCGGTGCGTCCTCCACGGGAGGGTCCGGCATACGATTCTCGCCTCACCCGCCAGGATCGTACTCCCTCTATCCTACCCTCCCTTTTCTCCCGTGACCCACCTGCCCTTCCCGGCCGTCAAATCCGAGCTCTCCACTTATTTTATCGCTCCCGTCCGCGTCGTCTGGACCAGCACCACCGGTGTGCAGAACGCCGCCAACCTGCTCGCCCCCGCGCCCGGCCAGGCCCTGCTCAGCCAGCCATTGCCACCCCTGATCCTTAAAGCCGGCCGGCGGCCGGGCGGCATCGTGCTCGACTTCGGCACCGAGCTGGCCGGTTCGATCGAGATTTTCACGCCGATGTTTCATCCCAAAATGCCCGCCACTGTCCGCGTGCGTTTCGGTGAATCCGTCGCCGAGGTCATGGCCGATGTCCCCGACCGCGGCGCCCAGAACGACCATGCGCTGCGCGACCAGATCGTGACGCTGCCCTGGCTCGGCCGCGCCACCGTCGGCCAGTCGGGCTTTCGTTTTGTCCGGCTCGACGCCACCACCGCCGCGCCCCATGTGCAGATCACCGCGGTGCGCGCGCTCCTTTCGATTCGCGACCTGCCCTACGTGGGATCGTTCACCTGCTCCAATCCCCGGCTCAACCGGATCTGGCAGACCGGCGCGTGGACCGTGCAGCTCAACATGCAGGATTTTCTCTGGGACGGCATCAAACGCGACCGGCTGGTCTGGATCGGCGACATGCATCCCGAGGTCGCCGTGATCAACGCCGTGTTCGGCGACCAGGACGTCGTGCGCAAAAGCCTGGACCTCACCCGCGACGTAACGCCGGTCACCGCGTGGATGAACACGATCAGCGCCTACTCGATGTGGTGGATCATGATTCACGAGGACTGGTATCTCCATCACGGCGACCTCGCCTACCTCCGTCAGCAGCAGACCTATCTCACCGCGCTGCTCTGCCGCCTGGCGGGTTTTGTGGATGCGGAAGGCCGCGAGGTTCTCGATGGGATGCGGTTCGTCGATTGGCCCACGTCCGCCAACCTCGTCGCCGTTCACGAGGGCCTCCAGGCGCTGATGATCCTGACCATGGCCAGCGGTGAACGCCTGCTCCGGGTTCTCGGTGACGCATCCACCGCCGACCTCTGCGCTGCCACCGTGGTCCGGCTGCGCCGGCACGTGCCGGCCGTCAGCGGCCGCAAGACTCCCGCCGCTTTCTCGCTGCTCGCGGGCCTGCGTGATGCGGCCCCCGCGGTGGCCGAGCTCGCGCAAGGCGGGCCCCGCGATCTTTCGACCTTCTGCGGATTCTACGCCCTGCGCGCCCTCGGCCGTGCGGGCGAAACCAACACTGCGCTCGATTTCATCAGCCGCTTCTGGGGCGGGATGCTCGACCAGGGTGCGACCACGTTCTGGGAGGAATTCGATCTCGCGTGGACCAAGGAGGCCGGGCCGATCGACGAACTTGTCGCGAAAGGGCGCAAGGACTTGCACGGCGATTTCGGCGAACACTGCTACGTGGGCCTGCGCCGGAGTCTCTGTCACGGCTGGGCCGGCGGTCCGACCGCGTTTCTCAGCGAACACGTCCTCGGCATCACGCCGGCCGCGCCCGGTTTCACGCAGGTGCGGATCGAGCCGCAGCTCGGCAAACTCAAGTGGGCCGAGGGCACGTACCCCACGCCCAAGGGACCGATCCGCGTGCGTCACGAACGCGCCGCCGATGGCTCCATCAAGAGCAAGGTCACCCTGCCGCCGGGCGTGAAACGTGTCCGCACCTCGCCGTCGCGTTCGAAGCACGCGTGACCGGAAGCCGGCCCCTTTCGAGCCGCCCATTCCAACGGCTCACGATTTTTCGCGTGAGAACGCGTCGAGCGACGCCTCCATCAGCATCGCGGTGGGAAGCTTGGGATGAAATCCTTTCTCTTGAAATCCGAGCGTGCGGTAGAGTGCGATCGCATTCGGGTTGTCGGTGAAAACATAGAGTGAATACGCCGAGATGGCGTGCAACCGGGGCGCTTCGCGCATGAGCGCAAGGCACAGCGCGCGGCCCAGGCCGAGGCCCCGGTGGTGCGGCGAAACGATGACGCGCGCCAGGTGACCGTAGGTCTGTTCCCGGAAGCGCACCTGACCGAAACCAACCATGCCGTGCTCCGGTGACTCCAAGGCAAAGGTGGTGGCATCGGGATTGTTGATGTCCGCCCAGAGCGATTCCACCGTGGCCGGCCAGCGCACCGTGCTGCCTGCCCAACGCCGCAGCGCCTCGTGCGTCGGCGACCACGAGAGAGTCGTCGCAACATCGGCCAGGGTGGCGGGACGGAGAACCGGCAATGGAGCAGTCATCACGAATAAATTTAAGTGTCAGTCAGGCGGCCCCACTCACACCGGGACCTTTCGGTCAGCAAACGCCTTGGACCAGAAGAGGATTTCGTAGCGCTCACGCAGCCCATGAATCCAGAACGGATCGGTGCGCAGCAGCTCCTCGATCGCTGCCTTGTTTGGCGCTTCAACAATCCACAGGCCGCCCACTGGATTCTCACCCGGCTCGTGGCGCAGCGAACCGCCGACAAGGACTGCGTCCTTGTGCTCGTCGAGCCACTGGATGTGTGTCGGCAGCTGCGCCTGGCGAACCGCGAATTGTTCAGGCCGGTCAAAGAAGCGGACGGCGTAGAGCATGATTCGCGACGTTAAAAATAAGACGCCATGGCCGGCGAGCTTGGAAAAAATGCGGGCAGTCAAGGCGCGGCCCAAACCCAAGAGCGCCCAAAGCGGAAGAATTGCCATCGCTTCGTAAGCGCGGCCATTCCCTTTGCGGGCGGCGAGGTGTACACTGCGGGTCAGCCATGAGAAAACATCTGCTGGTCGCGTTGTCGTTGTGCTGGATCTGCTCCGCCGGTTTTGCATTCGCGGGCGATGCCTCGCCATTCAAGGGCCGATGGAAACTGGACCCGGCTCGCAGCTCGTCGATCCGACCCTGGGCGAACATCACTTTGGAAATCACGCCGAAAGGCGAAACCTTTGAACTTAAGCGCACGCTGTTCTGGACGATCGCCAAGCAGGGCACGGAGCTGCTCGTGGTGCGTCCCGACGATCACACCGTCACCGATAACCCGGCAAAATACTGGTTCGATAGCGCTTATAACAACGCCTACATCGGCGGCGACCACCAGCAGCACGTCACGGCCGGCTGGCTGGACGGGGGACGCATCCTCCGGCTCGAGATCACCCTGAGCTTGGAAATGCAGCAGGGCGACTACCCGGTGCACATCTACCGCGAGTACCGGCTCTCGGCCGATCACAATACCCTCAAGGTTTATGAGCTGCGCTCCACGCGCGACCAGGCCCTCACCTTCACCTACACCCGCGCGTGATCCCGCCATGAAACCCTTTCGCTTCCTTCTCGGCTTTTTCCTCCTCCTGCCCGTGCTGCGCGCCGTGCCCGGCCAGCCCGTGGCCGCGCCCGCCACGGCGTACGCGTTCACCCTGCGCGACAACTGGAAGCTCCAAGGCGAGCTGCCCGTGAATGCCTTCATCATCAGCCTGCAGGGCCTGGCCAACACCGACGCCGCCCGTCTCTACCTCGATTATCCAGCCTCGTGGGAATTTCACGAGTTCTCCCTCGTGAAGGGGTTTTACCAGACGCGTTATGGCATGAAATTCACCCAGCTGGCCACGCCCGAAGCGGCGCTCGAAGCCCTGGGTTCGTTTGCCAAGGGCTACATCGTATGGGACCGCAAGGTCCGCACCTCGCTCAACGTCGCCTTCACTGCCGCCGGCCTCCTGCGTGGCGTCGTGGTGGACGAGAGCCTGATCCCGCTCGCCGAGCAGCACGGGCTCAAGCCGCTGGCCGATTTCCGCGGGAAGTTCACGGGCCAGACCGACGTGCAGATTTACCAGTGGGCCTACGATCAGTACTGGAAGGACTGCAGCCGCGACTATCTTGTGTGGCTGGGCGGGCGCGGCGGCGACGTGATGGAGCCGGGCATGGCCGACATCGCCATCGCTACGCACGCCTTCGTGGCCGATCTCTCCGCCGATCCGAAGGACAAGGAAGAGTACGCGCTGCACCGCAAATTGCTCGGGCAATTGAAGCCGGGCTCCTACGTGTTCGGCTGGCATTCCTACGTGAAGGACACGGAAGGCCAGTGGGTCACGCTCACGTCAAGCTATGGCCTGAAGGTGATCGGCCTGAATACGTTTCCGAATTTCACCTTCGTGAGCCAGGTCGACTTCTCCCCCGGCTTCACGCTGACCAATAACACGCACGTCACCCGCGACACCCAGGTCACAGCGGAAAAGAAGGTCTATCTCTGCCTCGTGCAGACCGATGCCATGGGGCTGGGCGCCTGGAAGGAACCGGAGCGCGGGCAGATTCCCTACAACTGGGGCCTCGGCATCGATGGCGCCCGCTGGTATCCTGCGATCATCGAGATGTTCACGCATGACAAGACGCCGAACGACTACTTCATCGGCGGCCAGTCGGGGTACATGTATCCCATCGCGACGCCCGCCGACCGCTTTCCGGTCCTGATGCAGGAAATGAACGAGCAGATGGCCAAGTTCAGCCAGAATGTCGTGGGCATCATGGACTATTCACTGCGCGGCGTACCCGCCGGTTATTTCGACCTGCCAAAGCGCACGGTGGACCTGTACTACAAATACGCGCCCGGCGCCGTCGGGTTCATCAATGGCTATTACGCGGCGCACACCTACGATCTCCGCAACGGCCAGGCGTTCATGTCGTACGACTATTACCTGGATGAAAAAGTCCCCGAGGCCGATGTCGTGGCCGATCTTGACGAATTGATCCGGCTCAATCCCGTGCGGCCGTATTACCTGTGCATCGACGTGCGGGAATGGAACAGCCTCAAGCGGGTGATGAGCATCATTTCCAAGCTGGAGGAAAAGCCTGAGATCGTGCCGCTCGATACGTTCCTGAAGCTCGCCGCGAGCAACAAGACCTACAAGACCCGCTACCGCGAGAGCCAGCCGGGCGACGTGGAGGCGGCAGGCAAGTAGGCCGCGAGCTTGCTCGCGCTCAAGGGCCGGAGCGCCTGCCAGCAGGCGGCCTACTCTCGACGACTCCGGCGGGAAGCCGCCGGAAAACTAGACCCAGGTTCTCCAACCGATGTGGCCCCAGTACGCCAGATAGACCGCTACCACAGTGAAGACGAGCGAGGCCGAGAACGCATGCCACCAGATCAGGCGGCGGATTGGCTGATTCCGGAAGCGCAGGGCGAGCGCCAAACCGAGGAAAGCGAAAGCTGCGAAGGCCAGGGTCAATCCGCAGAGGCCCACCGACCATAGGGTCATATGCCCCAGCCGCCCGAACATACGCGGCGCCGCCAGTATCACCAGCAGTTGCGCGCTCGCCATCGAAAGCGTCGCCAGGACCGGCATCGCCCGCACGCTGAGGTATTGCACGGACTTCAGATCCCCGAAGAGTTTGCGCGGCACCCAGATCAGCGCGAAGCCGACCGAAGTCAGCATCAGCAGCACAGCCAGGACGCACCCCACGATCTCAAGCCACGGCATCCACGCGGGGACCCGCCGGTAGGTCTGCCCATAGGACTCGATGAGTGTTCCCTCGGACTGGTTCGCGATCAGCGCCAGGGTCGGGGCCGCCTCGGTCGGGCGGCGGAAAAAGCGGTCGGTCACCGGCACATAATCCCGAGCCGAGCCCATGAGCCCGGTCAGGTTCAATCCGTCGGGCTGCGCGGTCATTTTCATCAGTCCGGCGATCCGGCTGAAATCCTGTGAACTCGCTGTGCGCGGGCTGATCGGCTCGTACCAGCCAAGATACCCGGCCACGACTTGAGCCGCCACAGGCGGGACCGGCAGCACGGCCGGTTTGGGCAATGTCGCCGTGATATAGGAACGAACAAGCGCCTCGATTTGCCCGAGCACCCCGCCGTTGCCGGAATTGATCATCACGACAAACCCGACGCCGTCGTCCGGCAGGTACGCCAGTTCGGTCAGGCCACCGTCCACCCCTCCATTGTGGCCGTGGAAGACCCGCGCCCTGACCGTGGTGTAATTGCTCAGCCCGTAGCCGGTCTTGAGTCCCTCGCGCGCAGCGTACGTGGACGTCGGCTCCTCCATCCGGGCGATGGCCGCGGGTGGGAGGAGCTGGACGCCGCCGAAGGAACCGCGGTTCAGGTAAAACTGGACATAGTTCGCCATGTCCTTCGCCGACGCGTTGATCGATCCCGCCGGCCGCATGAGGATGTGCCAGTAGGGAATCGTCGTCTTGCCATCCGCGCGATAAAGCTTCGTCAGGCGGCTCCGCACCTCAGGCGTGTCAAAGTAACTGGCCGTGGTCATCCCCAGCGGCTTGAACCAGTTTTGCTGCACGTAATCCTCGAACCGCTGGCCCGTGATTTTCTCGATCACGTAGGCTGCCGCCGGCGGCCCGGAGTTCGTGTACGAAAAACGCGTGCCCGGCTTCCAGCGCGAGGTCCGCGACTTCGGATTGTAGTCCAGCCCCTCCTTGAGCGTGACCTCGGGATCGGGATTGTAGGCATATTCGCGCAACGCGATGTCGTCCCATCCCGTGGTATGCTCCAGCAGGTTCACGATGCGGATGGGATCGGTGGCCTCCCATGGATTCGTGAATTCCAAGTCCGGTGCCCGCGACTTCAGCGTGTCCTGCAGGCTCAGTTTGCCTTCCTGCTGGAGCTTGAGCACGGACAGCGAAACGAAGGCCTTGGAAGTCGAGCCGATGCGGAAAAGTGTGTCCGGGGTGACCGGCTTGTTCGCCTCCACGTCCGCCAGTCCGATGCCGGCGATCCATTCCGGTCCGTTCCGCCTGACGATCGCCACGCCCGCGCCGGGCGTATGGGTTTTCTTGAGGATCTTTTCGATCTCCAGCCGCAAGTCCGCCGTGGTTTTGTGATTCACCGGCTTGGCCGGACTTTGCGGAAAAGCCGTGGAAGCGATCAGGGCAAACAGCCCGGCGAGCAACCCGACGCGCCGGCAATCTCTGGCGGAGAACCACAGGGGAAATGGTCTGGGCATGGCCCGACTGTCAGGCATCCCGGCCTTCAGCGCGAATTCTTTCAATGTCCTCGTTTCTCACGTAGAGACGCAGAGGGCTTCGGTCTGGACGTTCCTTGGGATTTCTCCGCGTCTCTGCGCCTCTGCGTGAGACCCAGCGTTTCGCGCCCAGACGCAGGGATGGAAGGTCGATCACCCGGCCTTCCCCAGCACCGGCGGCGGACCCGATCTTCGGGCATGCAGCATGAAGTGCGAGACGAAGCCGTCTGCATCCCGGTTAAGCATGCGGATCATGGCATACACCATGTCTTGCCACCACGGCATGTCGGGATGGGGCGCCGTTTCCAGTAAGAACCGGACCCGGTCCTCCCAAAATTCTCCGCCGCGGGGATGGAGGCGGAATGGAGCACGGCAACTTGGCCCATCTTCATGAAATGATCCCGCCACCAGCCCGGCGAGTGCACCGCGAGACAGGCCGGATACTCCAAAAGGAATTCCTCCGGGGTGTCCGCAGCCAGCTCCTCCCGGTAGCAAGGACTGCCGATCACGAGCTCACCGCCTTCCTTGAGAAAACGCAGCAGGTAGGAGGGATAGAGGTCATCCGTGCCGAAATAGAAAAAGGAATTCATCGCGAAGATCGCGTCGAAGTGCCGGTCCGGAAACGGCAGCAGCCGGCAGTCCGCCGGCACCGGCGTGATCAGATGGCCAACGCCTGCCGCCGTCGCCCGCGCCGCCAAGTCGTCGGGCGGGTTTTCGTCGACCGCACTCACCTTCACGCCGTAAGTGCGGGCCAGATGAATGGACGTCACTCCCGCTCCGCAGCCCAGATCCAGCACGTGCATTCCGGGCGCGAGCGACAGAAGCCGAGCCATGTCGTGCGCGAAAAAAAGTCCGCCTTGGCCGGCGAGCCGCTCGTGGATTTGAGCCCGGCTCAAGTGACGCAGGGACGGATAATCCTCGAGCGAGACCTCGCGAAAGGCAGCGCGAACCTTCGCCAAATCGATCTGCGGCCAATGCGTAAGGTCGTAGCTCATCTGTTCCTTTCCTTACGGCACCGCGCGCTGCGTTAGCGAATTGTTTCATCGCCCAGACCAGCCTGCCGCCCAGCTCCTGAATTCCGCTCCTAGCGGTTGATCTCGACGAGCAGGACCCAGGCGTCGGCAAGCGCCTTGATGAAGGAAATCAGCACGGCCGGGACCAGCCACATCATCCCGGCAGGACCCCGGACCAAAACCGCGACCCCCGTGACGCCGTAAAGCAGGAGCGGCAGCTGGTTGATTGTAGCGGAAAGCCGCATGTGATGGCGGTAGGCGGGATCGATGTTCCGCAGGATGCGGAGGTCGAGCCGGACGACGATGACCCACGTCACGAACCCGGCGGCAAGGACTTCCCAGCCAGCCAGGCGCATCGTCTCACCCGGCACAATCAGCAGGGAGCAGACCACCAGCACGGTCAGCAGCAGGAGGATCGCGACTAGGGCCCGTTCGGCCAGCGTCGCGACGGTCAGGATCTTGCCGATGTTGATCGAGACGCTGACGAAGATCAGCCCGGTAAGCGCCGCGGCCGCCCCGATTTCTGCGATCAGAAAATTGGCCCAGTCATTCATCGGTTCAGGGTAGCGTGCACCAAAGCACAACGAGCGGGCACGGGACGTGCCCGCCCACCTTTCGGACCTATTTTCCGACAGCCGGGAGCTTGATCCCGGAAGCGGCGCTGGTCGCAGCCGGTTCGGCGGCGGGCAGGTTTGCCTGCAGCATGAACACCCGCTGCGTCCACGGGCTGCTGGGGTCGATCTGCATCACTTGCTGGGAATATTTCCTGACGTCGTCGGCCTTGCCGGCCACGCTGGCCAGACTCGCAAGCTGGTAGCTGGCTTCGACCCGGGTGCCCTTGGGCTCGGTCGTGTCGTAGGCCAGCTGCTGGAGTGCCGCGGTGCCATCGGCCGTTTTGCCGGCCTGGAGCTTGGCCATCGCCAGACCCAGTTTGGCGCGGCTGACCAGCGGGCCGGATTTGAGCGCCGCAATCGCCTGCTCGTAGCCGGAAATCGCCTCGTTGGATTTGCCCGCGGCATAAGCCTCGTCGGCGATGCGCAGTTTGGCTACCGCCGCCAGCACATGGTCGGCATGCGCCGCGGCGAACGCCTGGAGCTTGTCGGGTGTGCCCGCCTCGGTGTACGCATGCCCGATGTCCTGCTCCTTGTTCGCCTCCATGTAATCCCAGCCGCCCTTGGCCAGAATGGCGACCAAGGCCACGACCAGCAAGGCGAGCACGGTCTTGCCGTTCTTCTGCCAGAAAATGCGCAGCCGGTCCTCGAAGGTCAGGGCGGTGTAGGCTTCGTCCACGGCGACGAGGTTGGGGCTGTCACCGGCGGACTTGGGAGCGGAAGGAGTGGCGGGCGTGGTCATGGGGCGTGAAAGGGAGGAATGGAACGGGTACGAAAACAAAACCCGGCGGCACTGTAAATGCCGGAAAACGAGCTGATCCTGCGATCGGAGTGCCCGCGAATTACGCGAATCCGCACGAATATGGTAGGGCGAATCCTCCGGATGAGCCGGAACGCCCGCCCGCCGACGGCTCATCCGGAGGATTCCCCTACCCAACGGAATTCCGTCCATTCGTACGAATTCGCGTGATTCGCGGGCAACTGGACCGTTCAAGCCTCAATCGAAAACGACGGTCTTGTGCCCGTAGACCAGAACCCGGCTTTCCAAGTGCCAGCGCACGGCCTGCGCGAGGACCATCTTTTCCAGGTCGCGGCCCCGGCGAACCAGATCCTCCACCCCATGGCGGTGCGTCACGCGGGCCACATCCTGATGGATGATCGGACCTTCATCGAGGTCGCGCGTCGCGTAGTGGGCCGTCGCACCAATGAGCTTCACACCCCGCGCATGCGCCTGATGATACGGCCGGCCGCCGGCGAACGCCGGCAAAAATGAATGGTGGATGTTGATCACGGGCCGGGCGAATTTCTCCAGGAAATCCGCCGACAGCACCTGCATGTAGCGCGCGAGCACGACCAGCTCCGCGCCGGTCTCCTGCAGGAGCGCCAGCTGCCGCGCCTCCGCCGCTGCCTTGGTCTCGGCCGTGACGGCGAGGTGATGAAACGGCAGACCATAGCCGCGCGCCACCCCCGCAAGATCGTCATGGTTGCCGATCACCGCGACCAGCTCGCAGGCGAACTCGCCCTCCTTCCAGCGGAGCACGAGGTCATGGAAGCAATGGTCCGCCTTGGAAACAAACACCGCCACCCGCGGCCGGTGCGCCGAAGTCGCCACCTGCACGTTCATGCCCAGTCCCGTCGCAAACGCGCGGAACGCCGCGGCATCGGTCACATCCGCGCCGGGCTTCGCCTCCCACTCCACCCGCTGGAAAAAAACCCCGGCCTCCGTGTCGCGGTGCTGGTCGGCATGCAGGATGTTCCCGCCGTGCTCGAAGACCCAGCCCGACACGCGCGCGACGAGACCCGGTTGATCCGGGCCGTGCAGGAGGGCGATGAGGGTCTGAGACATTGGGAAGGGACGAGGGACGATTTACGAGGAACGATTGGCCGACGCAAGCGGGCAGCAGCGCGGGCAAGTTTTCAAAGTGTCTTAAGGAGCGGCCCCTGGCTCGTAGCAGCCGAGGTCACGAGGCTGGTTTGGCGTGAGCAGATCAAGCCAGCCTCCTCACGTCGGCTGCTACCGAGCATCGCATGATCCGATATCTGCCAGTTCAGGGCAGCAGCAGGAGCTTGCCCGTGGTGCCGCGGCCCTCAAGTGCGCGGTGGGCCTCCGCCGCGGCGGTCAGGGGGAAAGTGGCGCCGATGCGCACTTTCAGCGTGCCGGCGGCCAGCCAGGCAAACAGGTCGTCGGTCCGGGACCGGAGTTCGGCCGGGGTGCTCATGTAATGCACCAGCGTGGGACGCGTGAAAAACAGCGAGCCCTTCTTCGACAGGACCAGCGGCGAAAAGGGCGGCACTGGTCCGCTGGCGTTGCCGAAGGAGACGAACATCCCGCGCGGCCGCAGACTGTCCAGCGTGCCTTCAAAAGTGTCGCGGCCCACCGCGTCATAGGCGACATCCACCCCTCGACCATCGGTGAATTTTCGCGCCGCTTCGGCAAAATTCTCCTTGGTATAAATGCAGACCGCCTCAGCCCCGGCCTCACGGGCCAGCGAGACCTTCGCGTCGCTGCCGACGGTCGCAATCACCCGCGCACCGCGGATCCGCGCGACCTGGATGAGCAGCAGCCCCACCCCACCCGCGCCGGCATGGACCAGCGCGGTATCACCCGGTTTGAGGGGAAACGTCGAACACGCGAGATAGTGCGCCGTGAGTCCCTGCAGCAGCAGGGCGGCGGCGAGTTGCGAGGAAGCCGAATCAGGCACGCGCACCGTCGCTGCCGCCGGGGAAAGCGTTTCCGCCGCATAACCGCCAGACGCCTTCGCCGTGGCCACGCGGTCGCCGACACGGAAGTCCGTGACGCCGGCGCCCACGGCCGTCACCACACCCGCGGCCTCGGACCCGATGATCAACGGCAGCACCGAGGGGTAAAGACCGGTGCGAAGGTAGGTGTCGAGGTAGTTGACACCCGCCGCCTCGACCCGCAGCCGCAGCTCGCCCGCACCCGGCGCGGGGACCGGCACATCATCGACCCTCAGTTTTTCCGGGCCGCCGGTTTCATGGATGCGAATCGCGAGCATGGGGGAATCAATCCCTGGTTGTCATCCTGAGTGCAACGAAGGATCCAGTGGGATTTCGCGGCGGGCTTCGGCGGGGTCCAACTGGATTCTTCACTTTGTTCAGAATGACAAACGGCCTCAAACCACCGTGACATTCCCTTTATAGAGCTGGATCGGCCGCACGCCGACGTGCTTGTGCTTGAGGGCGGCGATGCCGTTGGCCGCCGCCTCGGCGCCGGTGATCGTGGTCATGAGACAGACGTTGTGCGCGTAGGCCGCGGCGCGGATGGCATTCTCGTCGCGGCGCGGGATCATGCCGCCGGGCGTGTTGATCACCATCTGGATCTGGCCGTTCTTGATCATGTCGACGGCGTTGGGCCGGCCCTCGCTGAGCTTGGCCAGGCGTTTCACCGCAATGCCGGCGTCGGCCAGGGTTTTCGCCGTGCCGCTCGTGGAGTAAATCGTGAAGCCCATCGCCTCGATCCGCCGCGCGAACTCGATGGCGCGGGGTTTGTCCGCGTCCTTGACGGAGAGGAAGACGTTGCCCTTGACCGGCAGGCCGGGCTTGACCGCGGCCTGCGCCTTCGCGAAGGCCACGCCGAGATCCGCGTCGATGCCCATGACTTCGCCGGTCGAGCGCATCTCGGGACCCAGCGCAATCGTCGCACCGGGGAAACGCACAAAGGGAAACACCGCCTCCTTCACGCACCAGTGCTTCGGGGTCTGCTCGCGGGTGAAGCCGAGGTCCTTGAGCTTCAGGCCCGTCATGACCTTGGCGGCGAGTTTCGCGAGCGGCAGGCCGATGGCCTTGGCCACGAACGGCACGGTGCGGGACGCGCGGGGATTGACCTCCAGCACGTAGAGTTCGCCGCCCTTGATCGCGAACTGGACATTCATCAGGCCGATGACACCCAGCTCGCGGGCGAGCGCGTAGGTGGCCTTGCGCACGGTCGTGAGCATCTCTGCGCCCAGCGTATGCGGGGGCATGACCATCGCCGCGTCGCCGGAGTGCACGCCGGCAAACTCAATGTGCTCCAGCATGCCGCCGATCACACTCGTCTCGCCGTCGCTGATGCAGTCGACGTCGAGCTCGATGGCGTCCTCGAGGAACTTGTCGATGAGCACCGGCTTGCCGGGCATGACCTCGAAGGCCTGGCGGATGACGGCGTTGAACTCCTCTTCGCTGTAAACGATGAACATGCCGCGGCCGCCCAGCACGAAGGACGGACGCAACAGCACGGGAAAGCCGACCTGGTGGGCAAACGCGAGCGCCTCGGTTTCGTTGAGGGCGGTGCGGTTGGCCGGCTGCTTGAGGCCGATCTTGTTCAGCACGTTGGCGAACAGCTTCCGGTCCTCGGCCAGCTCGATGCTCTCAGGCGACGTGCCAATGATGTTCACGCCGTTGGCCTTCAGGGCGGTGGCGAGGTTGAGCGGGGTCTGGCCGCCAAACTGCACGATCACGCCGTCGCACTTCTCCTGCTGGTAAATCTCCAGCACGTCCTCGAGCGTGAGCGGCTCGAAATACAGCCGGTCGCTGGTGTCGTAGTCGGTCGAGACCGTCTCCGGATTCGAGTTCACCATGACGGTCTCGTAGCCGATCTCCCGGAGCGCGAAGCTCGCGTGCACGCAGCAGTAGTCGAACTCGATGCCCTGGCCAATGCGGTTCGGGCCGCCGCCGAGGATCATGATCTTCTTCTTGGCCGACGGGATGATCTCATTCTCGTCGCCGTAGCTGGAATAATAGTAGGGCGTGAACGCCTCGAACTCCGCCGCGCAGGTGTCGACCAGGCGGTAGGTAGTGTTGATCCCGCGCTGCTTCCGCGCGGCCCGCACCGTGGCGAGATCGCTCTTCAGGATGTGCGCGAGCTGGGCGTCGGCGAAACCAAACTGCTTCGCCCGGCGGAATGCCTCAGTGCCGAGGGAGGCCAGCGTTTCCTTCGCCAGCGCCTGCTCCATCTCGTGGATCTCGCGGAGCTGGTGCAGAAACCACGGATCGATCTTGGTGATCTCGAAGATCCGCTCGACCGTGTAGCCGGCCCGGAAGGCGTGGCGGATGAAATAGACGCGCTCGGCGTTGGGCGTGCCAAGCTTCGCGTTGATGGTCTTCTCGTCGACCGGCTCGTCGCCACCGTGCTTGCCGCCGCCGCCGAAGCCGCGGGCGCCGGTCTCAAGCGAGCGCAGGCACTTCTGCATCGACTCCTTGAACGTGCGGCCGATGGCCATGGCCTCGCCGACCGACTTCATCGCCGACGTCAGCGTGGTATCCGCGCCGGGGAATTTCTCGAAAGTGAAGCGCGGGATCTTCGTGACGACGTAGTCGATCGTCGGCTCGAAGCTCGCGGGCGTGAGCCGCGTGATGTCGTTGCGCAGCTCGTCGAGGGTGTAGCCGACGGCGAGCTTGGCCGCGATCTTCGCGATGGGAAACCCGGTGGCCTTCGACGCCAGCGCGGAGGAGCGCGACACGCGGGGGTTCATCTCGATGACGACCATGCGGCCGGTCACCGGGTCCACGGAAAACTGGATGTTGGAGCCGCCCGTCTCGACGCCGATCTCGCGAATCACGGCGAACGAGGCGTCGCGCATGACCTGGAATTCCTTGTCGGTGAGCGTCATCGCCGGCGCCACCGTGATGGAATCGCCGGTATGCACGCCCATCGGGTCAAAGTTCTCGATCGAGCAGATGACCACGCACTGGTCCTTGTGGTCGCGCATGACCTCCATCTCATATTCCTTCCAGCCGAGCAGGCATTCCTCGACAAGGACCTCGTGGACGGGCGAGAGATCGAGACCGTTGGCGACAATCCCCTCGAACTCCTCACGGTTGTAGGCGATGCCACCGCCCGAGCCGCCGAGCGTGAAGGACGGGCGGATGATCAGCGGGAACGCGCCCAGAAACTCGGCGGCGTCACGCGCCTCCGCCATGGACTTCACGGTGCGCGATTTCGCGACATCGAGGCCGATCTTGATCATGCACTGCTTGAAGAGTTCGCGGTCCTCGCCCTTGTTGATCGCCTCGGGCTTCGCGCCGATCATTTCGACGCCATATTTGGCGAGGATGCCCGCCTTGTTGAGGTCCATCGACAAGTTGAGCGCCGTCTGGCCGCCGAGGGTCGGCAGGAGGGCCGAGGGCCGCTCCGCCGCGATGATTTTCTCCAGGATATCGACGGTGAGCGGCTCGATGTAGGTCACATCGGCGAACTCCGGGTCGGTCATGATCGTGGCCGGGTTGGAATTCACCAGGATCACGCGATAACCCTCCTCCTTGAGCGCCTTGCACGCCTGGGTGCCGGAATAGTCGAACTCGCAGGCCTGGCCAATCACGATGGGGCCGGCGCCGATGATCAGGATGGATTTGAGGTCAGTGCGTTTGGGCATGGACGTGAGCGCCCGCGAGGGTTGGCGGCGCCGAAACGTCCGGCAAGCGGGAAACAGCGCGAATCGGCCCAAACCTCCCGGTTTGGGCGGATTCGCGCTGGGGAACGGGGAGAAAGGAGGAGGGAGAAAGGAAGCCCGCCGCTTGGCAGTGCCGAAGCCGGCGGGGTCAGCGACCCTGCCCTACATTTTCAGCCGTCTTCCCTTCTCCGCCGCGCGGCGGCTTATCCCAACTTGGCGATGTCGACACCCAGCACTTTGGCGGCCGCGGCCTTGTCGTCGCGACAGACGTGGAGCACGAGGTCGATGTACTGCTTTTCCTGGCCGGCCAGGTACTCGGACAGCGACGGCCAATGCTTCAGTTCGCGCAGCCGCAGGGGCAGCTGCTCGGAAGTGATCACGCGGGTCTCGGTGCTCGCGGCTACCTTGGAGATGACTTGGAAAAGTTCGGTCAGGTTGCCCGGCCAGTGATAGGCCGTGAGCACGGCCATGGCGTCGTCGGTAAACTCGATCAGGTTCGCGTCGAAATGCGGATTGGCCGCCTTCGAAGCGTATTTTTTGACGATCAGCGGGATGTCCTCGGGCCGGTCGCGCAGCGGCGGCATCAGCACGGGCAGCGACGCCACGCGGTAGAACAGTTCGTCATGGAACCGCCCCTCGTCGGACATTTTTTCCAGATCCTCGGTCGTCGTGCAGATCAGTCGGAAGCCGTGCGCGGTGTTCCGCAGCACGCTCACCAGCTCCTTTTGCACCGTCAGGGAGAGACATTGCAGGTGCTGGAGGAAAAGCGTGCCGCCCTTGGCCTGCTGCACCCAGGCGCCGCCCGTCCCGTTCTGGCCCAGCACGCCCTCGCGAAAGCTCGCCTCGGAACTGAGCGAGCAGTCGATGCGCACGAACTGCGTCTCGGGTGTCCCGCTCGCGGCGTGGAGGATTTCGGCCACGGCGATCTTGCCGGTGCCATTCTCGCCCTGCAGCAACACTGGCGTGCGCACCACGACGAGCTTCTTGATCTGCTGGATGAGTTTCTTGATCGCGGCGCTCTGGCCGATCAGCCGGCCCTCGAGGTCCTCGGTCCGGGCGATCGGGACCATGCCCGTTTGCGCGCGCTCGGTCTGGAACTGCTTGAACTCGATGCCGCGCCGGAGCGTGGCGATCAGCTCGTCGACCCGGAAGGGTTTTTGCAGGTAGTCAAACGCCCCGAATTTCAACGCCTGCACCGCGCTCTCGGTGCTGGCATAGGCCGTCATGATGATGATGATCGAGTTCGGATCGTAGAGCTTGAGCTGCTTGAGCAGCGTGATGCCGTCCATCGGCTTCATGTCGATGTCCGCCAGGACCAGGTCGAATTTCTCGTTCTTGTAGCGGACGAGGGCCTTTTCACCATCGGTGGCGAAGGACGTGACAAACCCCGTGGGCTGGATGACCGCCTCCAGCATCTCGTGAATCGAGAGGAGGTCGTCGACGATTAGGACGGAAGGCATGGGAAACGAGAGCTTCGCCACCAAGGCGGAGCGAAGTCAATCGGCGGCGCAGGGGTTTTTACTGCAGGCCGCCGGCGACGGCACCCAGTTGGAAGATCGGCAGGAACATCGCCATGACGATGCCGCCCACGACCACACCGAGGAACACGATCAGCAGCGGCTCGATCAGCGAGGTGAGCGCAGAGACCGTCGCTTCGCACTCCACGTCATAAAAATCGGCGATCTTGGTCATCATGCCGTCGACGTTGCCGGTGGCCTCACCGGCCTTGACCATGTGCTTCATCATCGGCGGGAAAAAGGGATTGGCCGCCAGCACCTCGGAGACCTGGCCGCCTTGGCTGACATGCTTGGCGATTTCCTGGCAGGCATCCTCGATCTGCACCTTGTTGCTCGCCGCGGAGACGATCTCAAGGGTGCGGAGGATGGGCACGCCGGAACGGATGAGGGTCGCATACGTGCGGCAGAAGCGGGACAGGGCGATCTTGTGGACGAGATTGCCGAAGATGGGCGCCTTCACGAGGAACTTGTCCTTCTGGCGGCGGCCGTTGGGCGTCGCGATGAATTTGCCGCCGGCCCAGTAGATGCCATAGACGCTGGCGCCGATCAGCCACCACCACTTCTTCATGAAGTTCGAGAGATCGATGAGGAACTGCGTGGGCGCCGGCAGCTTGGCGCCGAAGTCGGCGAACATGGCCGCGAACACGGGAATCACGAAGATCAGCAGCACGTTCACCAGCGCGACCGCGAGGCCGATGACCGCGATCGGGTAGGTCATGGCGGACTTGACCTTCTTGGTCAGCTTGACCGTGGACTCGAAATAGCCCGCGACCTTCATCAAAATTTCCGCGCCGCTCGCCTCGCCTGCCTCCACCATCGAGACGAACAGGGTGTTGAAGGAATTGGGGAATTTCCGGACCGCCGAAGAGAAGGAGTTACCCGAGGAAATGTCCGCGCGCACATCGCGGATGACGATCCGGAAGCACTGGTCCTCGGTCTGGTCCTGCAGCGCCTCAAGGCACTGCACCAACGGCAGGCCGGCGGTGAGCAGCGAGGCCAGCTGCTGCGTGAAGATGGCCAGCTAGCCCATGGGCAGCTTGTACTTCTTCGCCTTCTTCTCGAGCGCCTTCATCTTCGCCAGCGCCTGAGCCGTCTTCACATTGGTGCGGCCCTTCTGCGCGTCCTGGAGTGATCCGGCGGAACCTGAGGCGGACGAAATGATTGCCATAGCGGCCTCAGGCAAACGCCCCGATCCCATTCCCGCAACCTCATTTCCAGCGCCGGGCGGTAAAAAAATTGAGAGGCGGGGCAGGCGGGCGTGAAACAAGCGCGTGCCTTACGCCGGGTAGCAGCCGGCTTGAGGAGGCTGGGTTATGACAGGGCACAAAAAACCCAGTCTCCTTACGTCGGCGGCTACAATCCATGCTTGAGGAGGCTGAACGCAAGCTTGACCCCCTCTCGGGCGAGCGCCGAAGCTGCCCCGGCCGTTCCGCGGGTGTAGTTTAGTGGTAAAACTCCTCTCTTCCAAAGAGGTATCGTCGGTTCGATTCCGTCCACCCGCTCCAGCGCGTTGCGCTGGAAGTTCGAAGGCTGAAGCGCGAAATCCGAAGAGGATCCCGGCGCCTTGTCGTCAAATCCCCAAATGGATCGTTCGAGTCCAGGTCCTTTGGCGGTACGCCGGATCGAATTCGAGGCAGCAGGTGGCGCCGAAGACCTTCGCGTACTTTGCGGCTAAAAACACGCTCAGATCGTCATCGCGTGGTAACCGCCGTCGACGATGAGTTCCTCGCCGGTGATGAACGACCCGGCAGCATCGCTCGCCAGCAGCAGCGTCGCACCGATGAGCTCGCGCGCCTCGCCGAAACGCTTCATCGGCGTGTGGCCCATGATGCTGGCGACGCGGTCGGGGGTGAGCACCTTCCTGTTCTGCTCGGCGGGAAAAAAACCGGGGACGATCACATTGACGCGGACCTTGTGCGGCGCCCACTCGCGGGCCAGGTTGAGCGAGAGGTTATGCACGGCCCCCTTCGTCGCAGAGTAGGTGAACACGCGCGAGAGCGGGACGACGCCGGACATCGAGCCGAGGTTGATGATCGAGCCGCCCTGGCCGCGGTCGACGAGATACTTGCCGAAAACCTGGCAGCCGAGGAACACGCCCTTGAAGTTGACGCGCACGATGCGGTCAAACTCCTCCTCGGTGATGTCGAGGAACGGCGTGGGGGAGTTGATGCCCGCGCCGTTGATGACGATGTCAATGCGGCCGGATTTTTTCAGGACGGCGTCGCGCAGCTTTTCCAGCTCCGCCTTGCTCGTGGCCTCGGCGGCGTGGAACCAGCCCCGCCCGCCCGCCGCCGCGATCCGCGCGAGCCGGGCCGCGGCCTTCTCCGCGCTGCGCCCGACCAGCACCACCTCGGCGCCGGCGCCGGCGAGGCCCTCGGCCATGGCACCGCAAAGTTCGCCGGTGCCGCCGATGACCAGGGCCACTTTGCCGGAAAGACCAAACAGCGACTCGAGGTACTGGGACGAATTCATAGGATCCGCATCATGAGGGAGGCTCGACGTGAAACCACGCAAAATAATCGGCGGGCCGCGCGGGATTGCGGTGGATGCTGTCGCCGAGATCGGAAATCCAGGGAGAAGTCGCCGGCATGGTCAGATGGTCCGCGAACGGCAACTGCATGCGCCGCAGCTCGCGGACGGTCAGCGCGGCCACCAAGCGGGCCCCGGCGGTATTGAAATGGGTGTTGTCATGCTTGCCCTCGGGCAGCCGGGGAAGCTCACCGGGTTCGTAGTTCAGGTAAAGTGTCTTGGAGCCGGCGGGACCAAGCCGGGTCACCTGCTCCCGCGTGAGCGCCTCAAGGTCCAGAAGCGGCACTTTTTTCTCGGCTGCGACGGCCCGCACCGCGACAAGATAGGGACCGTGGGAATCCTCGAGCACGCCCGCCGTACTCCACTGGCGGCGCACGACCGGGGTGGCCAGGATCGGATGAGCCCCACGGGCCCGCACCTCGTCCACAAACCGCCGCAGGTTGTCGCGGTAATCGGTGGCCGGATCGGTGTAACGGGACGGGTCGTCCTTCTTCGCATCGTTGTGACCGAACTGGATCAGCACCCAGTCGCCGGGCGCGAGTGCGGCAAGCAGGCGGTCCCAGTGGCCCAGCGCGCGGAAGGACCGGGTGCTGCGTCCATTCACCGCGTGGTTGATGAAGCGGAGCGGCGGCTGGACCAGCTCGCGGAACAGCTGGCCCCAGCCCCGTTCCGGATAATCCAGGTCGGGCTTGTCGGCCATCGTCGAGTCGCCGGCGAAATGCAGCGTCGGGCCGCCCGCCGGCCGCCAGTCATCGGCTCCGGCCAGCACGGCCTCCGGCGTGAACCGCGACGAGTCGCCCGACTCCAGCTTCTGCGCCCAGGCCACGCGCCGCGCCGGGGCGGCCCCCGGGCCGGTGCAGGCAAATTCGCCATAGTGCACGGTCGCTTCCGCCGCCGGACGCTTCCAGTTGTACCAGCCCTCCGGCCGCACGACCTCGGACAGCGCGGTACGGACAAACACCGTCCGCGCGAAATCGCGCCACGGCCGGCCGAGATAGGTTTTTACGCCGGGTGCGCCCGTGATGCTGCCATCGGCAAAAACCAGTCCGTACGGCTGGCCTTCCGGCGTGGAGGCCGCGGTGATGTAGCCGTCTTTGAGGCAGTGGATCTGGCAGCGGTCAAAATACGCCGTCGCCGCGCCAAAGATGAAATCCACGTGGCCCTCAATGTAACAGTCGGCGAAATACTGCCGCCCGCGGTTCACCAGGATCGTGTCCTGCCAGCCCAGAAACCGGCAGTGGCGGAAAATCACGCGGTCGCCGTCCACCCGCAGCGCCACCGCCTGGCCCACGGGTCCCGCGCCATTGGCGATCGTGAGGTTTTCCCACACCATGCCATCGCCGTCGACCTGCACCGTGGGCGTGCGGAAAGTGCCGATGGGCCGGCCGTCGGGCCCGGGCAGATTCGCGTTGAGATCATACGTGATGACGGTCCTGGCCGCATCCTCGCCGCGCACCGTGATGTTCCCGCGTTCCCGCTGCACGTAAACGCGCTCCCGGTAGGTGCCGGCCTTCACGAAGATGACCCACGACGGATCCGTGGCGGCGGTGCGCATCGGGGCCGCACTGATGGCCTCCTGCACGGACCGGAACTCGCCGGAGCCGTCAGCGGCGACGACGGCATCGGCCTTGGGCGGCGCCGCCCGAACGACAGACAGCAGCGCAACGAACAGGATCGCGATCACACGGCAGGCCATGGACAGGCGGCCGCTCATGCGGTCAGTTTCATCTGCTCAAACTTGGGCGCCAGGAGGTGGTGCAGCACGAAGGTCACGAGGTACGCGCACGCACAGATGCCGAACAGCACGGCATAACCGGCCGTCACGTTGCCGGCCGCGGTGAAGCGGTCCAACAGCTTGCCGGAATAGATGGGAAAAAGCATGCCGCCGACCGATCCCGCCATGCCGCCGATCCCGATGACCGACGCGATGGCGTTCTTGGGAAACATGTCAGAGACCGTCGTGTAAAGGTTCGCCGACCACGCCTGGTGGGCCGCGCCGGCCAGACCGATCAGCAGCACCGCGGTCCAATCGCCCACCTGCGTGACCACGAGGATGGGCAGCGTGCAGAGCGCGAAGATGAACATGCCGGTCTGGCGCGCCCGGGTGACCGTCCAGCCGGACTTGGCCAGGTGCCCCGTCACCCAGCCTCCGAAAATACTCAGCACGGTGACGACCGAGTAGATGCTCACGAGGTGCACCCAGCTGTTCTTGATATCGAGGCCGCGGGTTTTTTTGAAATAGTCCGGCAGCCAGATCAGAAAGAACCACCACACCGGGTCGGTCAGGAATTTCGCCACGATGAAGGACCACGTCTGGCGGTAGGCCAGCAGGCGGAGCCAGGGAATTTTTTCGGCCGGGGACCCGTCGCGGTCGCTGCGGATCAGCGCCAGCTCGGCGGGATCGAGGCGCGCGATTTTCTCCGGGACGTTGTAGAATGGGATCCAGAAAAACAACCAGACCAGGCCGGCCACGCCCGCAGCGATAAAGGCATAATGCCAGCCCCACGTGAGCGCGATCCAGGGAACGACGGCGGGAGCGACGATGGCGCCGACGTTGGCGCCGGAGTTGAAGATGCTCGTGGCCAACGCCCGCTCGCGCCGGGGAAACCAGAGCGCGACCGCCTTGATGGCCGAGGGGAAATTGCCGCCTTCGCCCAGCCCCAGCGCCACCCGCGCCACCAAGAAGCCCCCGATGGAAAAAACCAGCGCATGACCCATCGCGGCCACGCTCCAGGCAGCGATGGAGACGGCATAGCCGAGCTTGGTGCCATACCGGTCGATGAACCAGCCGAAGCACAGGAGCCCGGCGGCATACGCACCCTGGAAGGCGGAATTGACGTAGCCAAACTGCGCGTTGGACCAATGCAACTGGTCGTCCAGGATCGGCTTGATCAGCGACAGGATCTGCCGGTCCATGTAATTGACCGTGGTCGCGGCGAACAGCAGGGCGCAGATAACCCAGCGGTACCGGCCGGTCGTAGCGGAGATCGGGCTTGCCACCGTGCTCATGGGGTTGGCGCCGGCATCGCGTTGTAATTGCGGCTGCGGCCTTTCGCGGCGGGTTCAACCGTGACGTTGTCCAGGCTGATGCTGCCGGCGCCTTCAATCCGGTCGGTGGCGGTCAGGCCGCGGAACGTACTGTCGGTGAATTTTACCCCGGTGATGACAGCGCCGGGGAAGCCCGCGATCCACATCACGCGCGGGCTCGCGCGGCTGGTGACATGGTCCAGCTGCACGTTGCGCACCACGGGCGGATACGATCCCGCCGCGCCCTCCTCGTAAAGCAGGTCGATGGTCAGGACGGCCTCGGCCAGCTGTCCCACGTCGACCGAGCGCATGAAGACATTCTCGATCACACCGCCACGCTGCGCGTTGGACTTGAGGCGGAGCGCGCGGTCCAGGCTCGGGCTGTCCATCTTGCAATCCTCGACGAAAACGTTGCGGCAACCGCCGGAAATTTCGCTGCCGATGCACACGCCGCCATGGCCGTCCATCATCCGGCAGTGGCGGATGACCAGGTTCTCGCTCGGGACATTCACCCGCCGGCCGTCGCTGTTGCGGCCGGACTTGATCGCGATGCAGTCATCCCCCGTGTCGAACACACAGTCCTCAATCAGCACGTCCCGCGACGATTCGGGATCGCAGCCATCGTTGTTCGGGCCGTGCGAGTGGATCTGCACGCCGCGGATTGTGACATTCTCCGACAGCACCGGGTGCAGTTCCCACATGGGCGAGCGCACGATCGTCACATCCTCGATGAGGACATTTTTGCAGCGGTAGGTCTGGATGAAGTTCGGCCGCAGAAAACTCCCCTCACCCATCACGCGCGACGCCACCGGCACGCCGGCCTCGCCCATCCCGTTCAGTTTGTCGCGCGCCGCCTTTTGTTTCACGGGCCGGCCGGATGCCTTTTGGTTCCAGCCCCACCAGTTCTCGTCGGAGGCCCGGCCATCGAGCGTGCCCTTGCCGGTCACGGCAATATTCTCCTGTTCGAACGCATAGATGAAGGCCGAGTAATTCAGGCACTCGACGCCTTCCCAGCGGGTGAACACCACCGGATAGTCCGCGGGCCGGGTGGAAAACTTGAGCGTGGCGCCGTCGGCGAGGTGCAGGTTGACGTTGCCCAGGAGCTGGACCGCGCCCGTCAGCCACTCGCCGGCCGGCACGATCACCCGGCCGCCACCCGCCTGATGGCAGGCGGCGATCGCCGCGCGCAGGGCTGCGGTCACGTCGCCACCGGGCTTCGCCCCGAAAGCGGTGATGGGAAAATCATGCGCGGGAAATCCCGGCGCCTTGATCCGGGCGAGCAACGCCGGCAGCGAATCCCAGCCGCGGAGGGCGACGGGCGCGCTCGCCGTGGACAAGAGTTTTTCAACCTCCATGCCCGCGAGAATGAAGGGGCCCGTGCCCTTGGGATCGTTGTCCACGACGGGCTCAGAGATGTAATATCCGAAGCTGCCATCGCGCGGGCGCCCGGCGTTCGTGGTGTAGCCGAGACCGGCGCCCGAGCAGATCTGCGTCAGGCGGATCGTGCCATCCGGGTTGGCCTTGACGAATTCATGGATGAGCCCGGCGTAGCCCTTGAGGATGGCCGGCAGATATTTTTCGCGCGGAAGATAACCCCGGTTCACGCCCTTCGCCATGGCGTAGACCAGCATCGCGGAGCCGGACGCCTCAAGGTAGTTACCCGGCCGGGTGCCCAGATTCGTAATCTGCCACCACTCGCCGGTCGCGGGATCCTGCCACTTGACGGCCCCCTCGGATACGCGCTGCAGAATGCCCACGAGTTGGTCGATCTCAGGCTGGCCGGCAGGCAGGTAGTCAAGCGAGTCCACGATGGCCATCGCGTACCAGCCAATGGCCCGGCTCCAGAAATTCGGCGAGACCCCGGTCTTCGGGTCGGCCCAGCTTTGGGCGCGGGCCTCATCCCACCCGTGCCAGTAAAGACCGGTGGCGGGATCGTAAGCGTGGCGGTCCATCAAAATGATCTGCTTCGCGACGTCATCGAAAAGCGCGGGCTCCTTGAACAGCACCGCGTACTGCGCGAGGAAGGGCGACGCCATATAGAGGCCGTCGAGCCACATCTGGTGCGGGTACCGCTGCTTGTGCCAGAAGCCGCCCTCGCTGGTCCGCGGTTGGGCGGCCATTTGCTGGCGGAGGGTCTGCACCGCCTGGGTGTAGGCTGCGTTCGGCTCTCCCCGGGCGAGCGCGGCAAGGAGCACTTTGCCCGGTGGGAGGTTGTCGACGCTATAGTCCTCCAGTTTGTAGCCTTGGATCGTGCCATCGGCATTGACATGCGAGGCCACCGCGCGGGTGCCAAACTGGGTGTAGGATTCGTTGCCCGTGACCGCACCGAGCCGGACGAGCGAGAGGGCGAGAACGCCCGGCGAGTAGTCCCAGCGCGCCTTGCCCACCCCGGCCTCGAGCGAATGGCCGAGCCGTTTCATCTCGGATTGCGCAAGCCGCTCCGACCATTCCAGCGGCGTGGCGCCGTTGAACCGCGGCGGAACTTCCGCGGCCGTTGCATGCAGGGCAATGACGGCCAGCGCGGTGATCCCGAGGAAGTGGCAGGCGGGCAGCATCAGGGGACAGTTCCGACCGTGACCGTGACCGGCGAACGCATGCGCGCAGCACAGGCCGCGACGTAATCGGTCCAGGTCTGCTCGGTGGTGAATTCGCCGGCCAGCGACCAGCCGGCCCCAATGCAATAGCGCAAAGGCTGGCCGGGGGTGACCTTCGCCAGCACCAGCTGGTTGTGCTCGTCCTCGGCATAGCCGCGGAAGGCGTCGCCGGACACGATGGCGGCCGTGCCGAGCGAGCCGTGGGTCGTTTGCACGATCCACTGCGCGAGTGAGCCATCGGCCGCCACGGTCGTGAAATCAATTTTCGGATCCTGACCCTTGTCCGTCGGGCTTTTGTCCAGGCCGATGGCGACCGTCAGCTCCTTGGCGGAGCCCCCGGTCACCGTGAACGTGCTTTCCATCTGGTCGAGGTTATGCCCGGCATCGATGGTGAAGCGCTTCGTCTCGGCCACCTTCAGACCGTTCGCGTCCCAGGCATCGTAGGTGAGTTCAAACACCGCGCGGATCGGGCCGTTCGCGAGGACCTTCCACGTTTGATAGTTGCGGCCGACGAACAGCCGGTGGCCGTCCCAGATGCCCGTGCCGCCGCACCCGCGGGTTTGGCCGACGTTGTACATGTCCATGCCCTCGCTGAGGTCGTACTTGTGAAAGAAATTATGGCCCTTGTTGTACCAGCGGTCGACGATGGGATAGCTGACGCGCTTGCACCAGACGTCGATGCCGCTGGAGACGAGCACTTCCTTGCCCGAGCCGGGGGGCGCGGGGGCAGCGAGGCCGGGCCCGTAGATGCGATGGGCGATCCTGTCGTTTTCCCACGCAAAATCATCGAGCCGCTCGGGCACATAGCGGGCGAACGCCTGGACGGGGAACGGTGGCGTGATCGCGGCAATCTTCTCGATCGTGAATCCGGCGGATTTTTCTCCCGCCGCAAAATCATGCTGGAAAAGGAGCTCACCATACGCCGCGCCCCGGCCGGTGGGGTCCTTGAGGGTCGGCGCGAGATTGGTGACCTGATAGGGCAACACGTGACCGGCGGCGTCCCTGACCTCGAGATGGTAGATCTGCGCACCGGGCAGGATTTCCGCGACGCGGGACCATGGCACACTGATGGTCTCAGCCGGGCGCGCGATGCTCAGCGTGTGCGTGACCGTGACGGTGAGCCGCTCGGCCGCGGGCAACCGCGACAGGAGGCCGGCCGCCACAAGCAAGATGGCGAAACGGAGGGGTTTCATGGGGAATCGGGGTTAGCGGGCAAGCCAGCCGCCATCGACCGGCAGGGTAATGCCGTGGACATAGTCTGAGGCCGCGGAGGCGAGAAAGACAACGGCCCCTTTCAGATCGGCCGGCTCACCCCAGCGGTCCGCCGGGATGCGCTCAAGGATGGCGCGCTGGCGAATCGGGTCGGCGCGCAGCGCCGCGGTGTTGTCGGTCGCCATGTAGCCGGGCACAATCGCGTTCACATTGATGCCAAGCGGGGCGAGCTCGTTGGCCATCGCGCGGGTCAGGCCGGCCAGCCCGCTCTTCGCGGCGGCATAGGAGGCGACCCGGAGTCCGCCCTGGAACGAGAGCAGCGAGGCGGTGTTGATGATTTTGCCCGGGGCCTTTCGCGCCACCAGCGCGACCGCGAAACGCTGGCTCAGCTGGAACGCCGCGCGGAGGTTCACGTTCATGACATCATCCCAGTCGGCCCCGGTAAACTCGAGGAACGCCGCGCGGCGGATGATGCCGGCATTGTTCACCAGGATGTCGGGCGGACCCAGCCGGGCCATGACGGTCTGCAGGATGTGCTCGGCCGCGGCCCCCGCGCCGACATCGATGGCGACGGTGCAGCTGCGCCGGCCGAGCTTCGTGACCGCGCGGGTGACGGCAGAGGTGTCGCCACGCGCGACGAAGGCGACATCGGCCCCGGCTTCCGCCAGCGCGACCGCCATGTCCGCGCCGAGCCCGCGCGAGGCGCCGGTGACGATCGCCACCCTGCCATTCAGCCGGAAGGTCTCGAGCACGGCAGCCATGGGCGGTCAGCGCAGCGCCGCGAGCGGCGCGGGATCCATGTCGGTGAACTCCTGGTTCTCGCCGCCCATGCCCCAGACAAAGCTGTAGTTCGACGTGCCGGCGCCACAGTGGATCGACCACGGCGGCGAGAGCACGGCCTCGCCTTCGCGCACGATGAGATGCCGTGTTTCCTGGGGCCGACCCATGAAATGGAAGACCACCTGGCCGGGCGGCAGGTTGAAGTACAGGTAGATCTCCGAACGGCGCAGGTGCGTGTGGGGTGGCATGGTGTTCCAGACGCTGCCGGGCTCGAGTCGGGTGACACCCATGACCACCTGGCAGGTCGGAAAAGCGCCGGGGTGGATGAGCTTGTAGAGCGTGCGCTCGTTGGCGCTTTCCCGCTGGCCGAGCCGCGCCCCAGCCACATCACGGAAAGCGACGTGCCGTGTCGGGTAGGCCACATGGGCCGGATAGCTGAGCAGCCAGAAGCGCGCCGGCTGGCCAGTGCCCTGCGAGCCGAAGACGACATCCTTCGCGCCCCGACCCAGGTAGAGCGCATCCAGCGGCTCGAGGCGGTGCTCGATACCGTCGACGCGGATGAACCCGGGTCCGCCCAGGTTGACCACGCCGGCTTCGCGCCGCTCCAGGAAATGGGCGCTGCGCAGCTCCGTCGGGCTGGGCAATGGCACCTCCTGCGACAGAGGCAGGACGCCGCCGAGCACGGTGCGGTCGGTGTCCCAGTAGTGAAATTCCGCCGAGTCCGGCCGGAACAATCCGGCAATGAGAAATTCCTTCCGCAGGTCGTCCGTTGCAAAGGCCGTGGCCATTGCCGGATAAAGGCTGTCGTGCAGTTTCATGATGAAAGGCCGGCCGGCTTCGAGTCCGGCCGGTTCGACCGCGAGACCGGGACGAACGCGGCGCGCGGGAAGAAACGGACCAGGCGGCGAAAGCCGGCGCGGACGGGCAAAGGGCTGGCACCGGGCGGGCGCCATCCGGAGGAGGGGCAATTCATCTTGGTCGAGGGACTGGGGTCGGTCGCCGGCTGCTCCGGAAGCGGCGCACCGGCGGGAGCCGGCGCGAAGGCCAGAGGGCAAACGGGGGTGAAAGCATCAGTTCACTAATGAACTTGCATTTCATATTTGAACATCGGCAGGCTGAGGCAACCAGAAAACGCGCCGCTGAGGCGCGTCCGTTATTCACTTGGTAACCGGCGAAAAATCCCAACCGTGCCCTCCGTGCCGTCCGCCCCCGTCCGCCGCGCCCCGCCCGTGAAATCCGCCACCGCCGAGCGGTACGTGATCCCGAACCTGCGCAACGCCTGCCGCATCCTCAAGCTGCTGGGCCGGCACCCGGACGGGCTCAAGGCCGCCGAACTGGCGCGCGAGCTGCGAATCCCGGTCACGACAACGCTTCGGATCATGACGACGCTTTCGCTGGAGGGCCTGGCCCGCAAAACCGGCGGCGGCTTCGAACTCGGCCCCGTGCTGATCCAGCTGGGCAACGCCGCCCTCGCCGGCACCGAGATCCGCGAACTCGCACTGCCGCTGCTGCAGCAGCTGACCGAGACCACGGACGAGACCTCGCACCTGGCGATCCCCTGTGACGACCGCGCCCTGATCCTCGCGGTGCAGGACAGTCCCCACCCCCTCCGCGCCGCGTCGCGCCCGGGTTTTCTGGCGGAGCTCCACTGCTCGTCGACCGGCAAGGTCTTCCTCGCCTACCTCCACCAAGCCCGGCTGGCCGAGGTGGTCGCACAGGCGGCGCCGACGGCGCGCACGCCGCAGACGCTCACGACGCTCAGCGCGATCCGGAAGGAGGCCGACCTCACCCGCAAGCGCGGCTACAGTCTCGACAATGAGGAGTTCAACCCGGGTGTCCGCTGCCTGGCCGCGCCGGTCTTCGCCGCCGACGGCACGGTGGCCGCCGCCATCGGCATCACCGCCGCCACGCTGCGCTTCACCAAGGACCGCATTCCCGAGATGGCCCGCAAGGTGCGCACCGTCGCCAGCGAGCTATCCGAACGGCTGGGCCACACCGCCAGCCGCCCCTGATCCCTCCCGCCTCGCCGCCATGCCCGCTCCCCACCAGCTCACCGCCGCCGCCGGCGCCGAACTCACCGCCACCGAGGCTGCGGCGCTAATCGCGCGCGCGGCCCCGGCCGCGGACTGCCGCGACCAGCGGGTGCTCCTCATCATTCCCGACGGGACCCGCACGGCGCCGATCGGGCTGATGTTCAAGGCGCTCCATGCCCAGCTCGCCCCCGTGGTGAAAAAGTTCGACGTGATGATCGCGCTGGGGACGCATCCCGCGATGTCCGACGAGGCCATCAACGCCCGCGTTGAGATCACCGCCGCCGAACGCACTTCCGCTTATCGCGACGTCGAGTTCATCAATCACGAATGGGACAATCCCGCGGCGCTGCGCGACCTCGGGGTCATTCCCGCCGCGGAAATCCACGCGCTCTCGGGCGGGCTGTTCGCGATGGACGTGCCCGTGCACGTCAACCGGCGGCTGTTTGAGTACGACCTCGTCATCATTTGCGGACCGGTCTTCCCCCACGAGGTCGTCGGCTTCTCGGGCGGCAACAAGTACCTGTTCCCCGGGGTCGGCGGCGCGGACATCCTGAATTTCTTCCACTGGCTCGGCGCCGTCGTCACCAACCCGATGATCATCGGCAACAAGTGGACGCCCGTCCGGAAAGTTGTCGACCGCGCCGGCGCCATGGTCACGGTGCCGAAACTCTGCTTCTGCCCGGTGGTCGGTGACGGCGGAAAATTTTCCGGCCTGTTCGCCGGGACGCCCGAGGAGGCATGGGACTCCGCCAGCGAGCTGTCGAAGGAACTCCACATCACCTACAAGGACCAGCCGTTCCACACCGTGCTCTCCTGCGCACCGCCGATGTACGACGAGCTCTGGGTCGCGGGCAAATGCATGTACAAGCTGGAGCCTGTCGTCGCCGACGGCGGCGAACTCATCATCTACGCGCCGCACCTGCACGAGATCTCTCTGACCCACGGCGAACACATCCGCCGCATCGGGTACCACTGCCGCGATTATTTCCTGAAGCAGTGGGACAAGTTCAAGGACGAGCCCTGGGGCACGCTCGCGCACTCCACGCACGTCCATGGCATCGGCACCTATGACGAGACCACCGGCATCGAGACCCCGCGCGTGCGCGTGACCCTCGCCACCGGCCTCACCGAGGCCCAATGCCACGAAATCAATCTCGGCTATCGCGACTGGCGCACGATCAGCCCGCAGGACTACGCGAACCGGGAAGCGGAAGGCGTCCTCCTCGTACCCAAGGCCGGCGAGCGCCTCTACCACCTGCGCCAGAAACCCAAATGGGCGGGCGGGGAGAGTTGACCCGGATCACACCAGCCACGGCATACCCTATTGGGACTTGGACGGAGGCAGAGGAAGAGGAACGTCCGTAAAGTGAAACGGCACCGTGACCAGCGAGGATCTGGTCGCGACCCAACACACCAGCTGCACATCAGGCGGAATCGGAGCGCGAAGGTCATAGACATCGAACCTCCGGTCCGGCTTTCCCGGCATTCCGCTCGAGTGATAGTTGCCATTATGGGCGTACGGCAGCGGCAGTCCGTCCTTCGTGCGGAACTCAACCCCCACCAGATGCCCGTGCGGATCGGAAATGCCGACGGCCAGTTCGTTCGCTTTCATCTGCACCGCCATCTTTTGAAATTGCTGCGCGATCGCCTTCACCACCGCCGGCGGCAAATCCCCCAGCGCAGCCGCTCCCGCCCGCGCGCTGAACATCGGCCCGGAATCATAATCCTGCGGCCCACCTTCCCCGAATTTTGCGTCGCGGTATTTTTCGGCGGCCTGCTGGTCATAGATGATCAGCGTGATCTCCTCTTCGGTCAAAGCGGCGGCATGCACCGGCGTTCCAGCCGTGGCCAGGATCCCGGGCACTGTGATCGTGGAACCCGGATCGAGGTCCGGGATGACCAACTCCACGCGCCCCTCCAGTAAACGCAGCGCTTTCGGATCTGAAGCCGGCAAACCCAGCCGGATGGAAAGCGGCCGCAGGGTAACGGCTTTCAATGCCTCGGATGAAACCATGCCGACCGACGTTTCGTACAGATCGGAAGGATTCGGCAGCTTCAGGTCCGCGCCCGTCTCGTCCTGTGCCGTCGTCACTACAGCCCGCGACGCCCGGACCCCCAGCGGCGCCGTGCTCAGCAATTTCAACGTGATGTCAGCATCGATCGGCATGTCCACCGGAGCTGAGCGGCGTTCGACCTCGGTCCGGAGATCGACCATGGAGCCCGACACCCTGCCACAGCGGATTGATTGGATTTCGCAGCGGATCGGATCGGCGCTGTTCGCCACGTTGGAAAGTTTGAAATTGATCGGCACCTGCACGTGGGTCTCCACCGCATGCCCTTTCATCTGCGCCGGGTTGAAGCGCCAGTTTTCGACCGCCAGCACCGCGGCATCGCTGAATCCCGGGTGCGACGCCCGGACCGCCTTGATCCGTCGCGGGCGGCCCGTGGTGTCCACGACGAAATCAACCAGAACCTCGCCCTCCGTGCCCGTCACGCGGAAGACCGCTGGATAGACCGGCGAGACCATCTTGGCCAGCACCGGGGGAAGAAAGCCGTGGGCATCGGGCCTGGCCTGCGCCCCTGCCGCCATGGCGCTCGCCAAGTATCTCTGGTCCGGCGGCACGGTCACCACATATTGGAACGCCGCCGCCAGGGGACGCGAGGCCGCCAGCTCCAGCACTTCGGCCGCGAGCTGTTCTCCTTCTTCCCGGGCCTTTTCCAGCAATGCCTTCGCCCGCTTCGGAGCATCGGGCTGCGAGGCATAGGGCGAACCCAGCAACTCAAGACCTGCGAGATAAAATGCCGCGGAGCCGCTGCCATTATCAGCCGCGAGCCCCAGCCATTGGCGCCCCTGCTTAACCTGTTCAGGAGAGGCTCCCGGACGCAAAAAGGTTGAGGCCATCGCCAGCAGGCCATTCCCGTAGTCTTGCTCGGCCGATAGCTGATACCATTCCCGCGCGAGGTTGACATTTTGCTGGTCGAGCAACCCCAGGATGGTCCCGACATCGGTTTCAGCCTTGGGATCATCCGCGCGGGCAGCCTGGGTTTGCCAGGCCAGTGCTTGGTGCAGGTCCGCCTTCACCCCCACGCCGCCAAAGTACATGCCGGAGAGGACACGTTGCGCCGGCCGGTCGCCCGTATCGGCAGCTAGGGTGATGCGCCGGACCGCAGACCCGACATCGCGCGGACCGCCCCATCCCTCCAGGTCCAGGATGCCGAGACGAAGATTCGCGGCAGGCAGGCCCAAGGCGACAGCACGCTCATAATGCGACCGCGCCTCCTGGTAGCTCTGCGGCACGCCATCGCCGACTTCACAAAGATATCCGAGTCGGAATTCCGCGGCGGCGGATCCGTGGGCGCCCGCTTTCCGGTACCATTCGGCCGCCAGACGGGAGTCGCGGCGGGTCTTCGTACCTTGGTCATAGGCGAGTGCCTGCGCCAGCTCCGCATCCACGGTGTTGTCCACCGCGACAGCCACCGGGATAGTGGTGGCTGGCGCGGCGGAAACGGGAGGTTTGGTCGCGGGAGCCGGTGTTGCCGCTACATTCGGCCGTGTCGTTTCCGGTTGCGGGGTTTTCCTGTAAATCACGAGTCCCACCCCGGCCGCGACGAGAGCCGTCAACGCGCCTATCTTCAACGCCGTGGCCTTCGTCAGATGCAGCAGAGCTGCCGAACCACCGGCGCCCGCTCCGACCAATGCATGACGGGTGATCAGTGCCGCCACCTCCGCCGGCGCAACCAATACGGCATTTTCCCTCAGCACGGTGGCCAAAGCCTGCTCGCTGGACGTCACGCCCTGCTGGGTGAGCAACCGGTGCAGTTTCTCCAAAGTCCGCCCGACCTGCTTGCGCGCGGCATCCTCGGTCAGAGAAAGCACGGCGCCGATCTCGACATAGGAACGGCCAGAAAAAAACCGCAGAATGACAGCCTCCCGCTCGCGCTCGTTCAACCGGTCCAGGGTTTCATCAAGCACCGGCCGGACCCGCGTCCAATCGGCCGCCGCGGATGGCGTGGATTGAAGATCATGCATGGCTTGGGCTTGTTGGGTGTGATGGTCCCGGCGCTGCTCGGCGCGGCGCAGGTTGGCGGCGGCGTTGCGCGTGCTTACATGCAGCCAGGCCGCCAGGGCCGGATGCCGTGCCAGCCGCGGGGCTTGGCGCGCCGCCGAGAGAAACACCTCCTGCGTGACCTCGAGCGCCCGATTACGGTCGCCACCCACCCGGCGCATCGCCGCCGAATAGACGAGGTCGACATGGCGCCGCACAAAATCGGCAAACGCAGCCTCGGACCGCGTTTGGGCATATTGGTTCAGAAGGTCGGTGTCTTCAGGCATGGGGATTATCCTGATAAACACCGCCCGGATCCAAACCGGACGGATTTACCGAGAAAATTCCAGAGATTCTCCCTCATCCGGACGGCACTCGTTCTCATCGGGTGCGATCCGGCAAAACGTGGCGCGACCGCTCCGCCAGCCCTCATTGTTTCGGGTAAATCCTCACCAGCATAAAATTGATGATCGCCAACACGGCCAACCCCACCGCGCCACCCGCCAGTGAGGTGGCAAAAAAACGCGCCGGCGCGCCGATGTCACCGAAGACCAGCGTCGCGGATTGCAGCAGCGTCGATCCGGTCTTGGCCACGAGATAGCCGAGCGGGGCCAGCAGCCAGAACCGCGGGGCGAGACGCAGCGCCCAGGCCGTGACGACGGCAAAGATCACCAGCTCGAGGCTCATCACGCTGAGAAATTTCCAAGCGGGCAGCCCGGTCACCAGCAGGTTGACCGCCGGTGCGAACAGCCCGGTCAGCAGGCCGGCGCCCAGGCCGTAAAAATACACCGCAATAAATGTCGCCCAGAACATCGGCAGCAGGTACGCGCCCAGCGGACGTGCGCCAGCCCACGGGGCAAGATGGACCAGGAAGGGAATCAGCCACGCGATGAAAAGCAGGATGGCCGCTTCGCGGACGGTGATCTTTTTGAAAACGCTGCCAGCCGGGGTCGCAAGGGAGCTCATGCCGTGGCAACTTAGGGCGCGACTCCCCTAGCGCAATCCGCAATCTTTTCCCGGCGTGAACCTCATTCTCTTCGAACCCGCCGAGCTGACCGCGCCCTTGCCGCGGACCGATCCGCGGGCCGTTCACCTGCTCGGAGTCCTGCGCCGGGAGGCCGGCGGGACATTCGATGCCGGGGTGATCAACGGCCCTCGCGGTCAGGGCACGCTGGTGCAGATCGGGCCGGACTCGCTCACGCTTCGCTTCACGTGGGGCGCAGCGCTTCCTCCACTTGAGTCCATCACCCTGCTCATCGGCCTGCCGCGTCCCCAGACCGCCCGTGACATCCTGCGCGAAGCCACGTCCCTCGGCGTCTCTGCGCTGCATTTTTTCCGCACGGAAAAAGGCGAATCCAGTTACGCCCAGAGCACGCTCTGGTCCTCCGGCGAATGGCGCCGCCATCTCATCACCGGGGCGGAACAGGCCTTCGACACACGGTTGCCGGCGCTCACGCACGGCCAATCCCTGGCCGAAGTCATCGCCACCCTGCCCCTACCCGCGACCCGTCTCGCCCTCGACAATTACGAATCCCCGCAGCCGCTCTCCGCGGGCGGAATCACGCCGCCTGTGGCGCTCGCCTTCGGACCCGAGCGGGGCTGGTCAGCCGCCGAACGGGACCTGCTGCGGGCGCAGAGCTTCGGCTTCGCCCATCTCGGGCCGCGCGTCCTGCGCTCGGAAACCGCCGTGATCGCCGCGCTTGCGGTCGTCAGGGCGAAACTCGGTTTGCTCTGAAAAAGGCGACCGTCGGCTGGCGCACGCCCTTGCCGAGCCGTTTCACCAGCGTCCAGCCCGCCGGCGTGAGCTCGATTTCACCGGGCATCTCGAAGACCACCAGCGCATCGGGCTTGGACGCCAGCACCGGCGTCAATCGCGCGAAGAGCACTGGCGCAACCTCGGGAATAATTTCGTAGGGCGGATCGATGAACACGAGATCCGGCGCCACGGAACCATCGAGCGGCACCGTCAGCGCATCCGCCTGGAACACTTCCAGACCGGCGGCGCTCCGGCCCAGGCTCTTGCACACGGCGGCCAGATTCTGGCGCACGCACGCGGCCGCCTTGGCGTTCTTTTCCACGAAAACACCACTCACCGCACCCCGACTGAGCGCCTCAAGTCCATAGGCTCCGCTCCCGGCAAATAAATCGATAAACCGCGCGCCCACCACATAGGCGCCCAGACTGGAGAAGGCCGCCTGCCGCATGCCATCGGTCGCCGGGCGGACAGCATCGCCCTTCGGCGCCACGAGCGGAATGCCCCGTGCGACGCCGCCGCTTATGCGCACGATACTGCCTCCCGACGGAAAATTTGCTCTGCGCCAGAAAGCGGATTCATAAGCACGACCCATGACACCGCCGGTCACCGACCACTTCAACGGGAAAACCTTTTTCAACCCCGGCCAGCGCGCGAATGCCGGGCTGTTGGACGTGCTGCGCTGGCAATTCAACCGGCAGCTCACGCCTTGGCCGCGGTGGGTGGAGATCACACCGCATGCGCTTCCACCCGTCCCGCCGGACGGCGGCGTCGCCGCCACCTGGGTCAATCATTCGACCTTTTTGCTGCAAACCGCCCAGGGTAATTTGCTGACCGATCCGGTTTTTTCAGACCGCATCAGTCCCGTCAGCTGGGCCGGGCCGCGGCGGGTCCATGCGCCGGGCGTGACGTTTAATTCGCTGCCGCGCATCGACGCCGTGCTGCTGAGCCACGACCACTACGACCATTGCGACCTGCCCTCGCTGCGCCGGCTGGCCCATGGGCATCAGCCGCTGTTCATCGCGCCGCTGGGGCACCGCACGCTGCTGGCGGCGGCCGGGGCGAAGCGAATCATCGAACTCGATTGGTGGCAGACGTACCAGCCCTGGCCGGATCTCACCGTGACGCTCACCCCGACCCAGCATTGGAGCCGGCGCAGCATCGGCGGCACCAACCGGAGGCTGTGGGGCGGTTTTTATCTCCACACCGCGGCGCGACGGGTATGGTTTCTGGGCGATTCCGGCTACGACGAGGCGCTCTTCCGCGAGATCGGCCGACGCTGCGGCGCGCCCGACCTCGCGATCATCCCCATCGGGGCCTACGAGCCCCGGTGGTTCATGCAACCCGCCCATATGAATCCGGAGGAAGCCGTGCGGGCGCATCAGGACTCGGGCTCACGCCAGAGCGTGGCGATGCATTGGGGTGCATTTCAGCTGACGGACGAGGGCCGCGAGGATCCGGTAAAAGCCCTGGAGCAGGCGCGGATCGCGGCGGGCCTAACCGAGGGAAATTTCCGCATCCTGGCCCCGGGCGAGAGCATCGTCGTGTAACGGCCGGCATTCTCGCGGCCTCTTCATCGAGACGGAGCCGGCCAAGCGCACCGCAGATTCAACATAGAATTTGCGCCAAAGCCGGAAAGACATAATCGTAGGCCGCTAAATATCATCGCGTTCGGTGGGAACTGTCACCCATCCGCCGAGCACTAACGCCAGTCGCCCGATTTTCGTCTTTTTACCATGAAACCCGTCCGTCTTCTCGCATTTTTCGGCTGTCTGGCCGTGCTTTGCGCGCGCGCCGGAGCCGAAGAACGCAATGCGTGGCCGGTAAAGGTGGACCAGCTGGACGTCGCCGGGCACGTCGCGTCGTGGGAAGCCGTGGGTCCGCTGATTTTCAAGAAGCCCGCACCCGAAAGCGGCACGATCAAGGGAGTCCGTCCGTTCTACGTGCAGACCGACGACGTCAATGGCGTGACCACGTCGGCCACGGTGCTTTACCCGATCTTCATCTACCGGGCGGACAGCGACACCTACCAATGGACCATCCTGAATCTTATCACGCGCGCCGGACCCAAGCAGGGCGTCACCGTGTACCGCGCGGACCAGACCCATGCGTTCGACCTGTGGATCTTCTGGTTTTCACGGCAAACCGGGTCGCCCGAGACCTCGTATCGCGCGCTTTTCCCCATCGTCGGCACGATCAAGGGCCGCTTCGGGTTCGACGAACTCTCCTGGGTGATCTGGCCGCTCTACTTCCGCACGGAAAAACAGGGGGCCGTCACAACCTCCGTACCCTGGCCGTTTATCCGGATGACCCAAGGCGCCGAGCAAGGTTTCGCGCTCTGGCCGCTGTTCGGCTGGCGCGACAGGCCTGAGCGCTTCCACCGGTTCTTCTATCTCTGGCCGCTCGGCTGGAACAATACGATCCAGCCGCCGGAGGACGCACCCGCCGGCACGCCGCCCACGGAGCAGGTGGGCTTCATTCCCTTCTATACCCGCGAAACCCACGCGGGGTTCATCAACGAAAATTTTGTCTGGCCGTTTTTCGGCTACACGGACCGCACCCTTCCCACCCGCTACCATGAGACCCGCTACCTCTGGCCGTTTCTCGTGCAGGGCCGCGGCGACAGTTACATCAACCGCTGGGGTCCGTTTTATACCCACTCCATCATCAAGGGCATGGACAAGACTTGGATCATGTGGCCGCTCATCCGCCAGGCGACCTGGACCGATTCCGGCGTCGAGCAGACCAAGACCCAGTTCCTCTACGTGCTTTACTGGTCGCTCGAACAGCGCAGCACGACGAATCCCCGCGCGGCCCATGCCGACCGCACGCATATCTGGCCGTTGTACAGCAAGTGGGACAACGGTGCGGGCCGCCGCCAGTTCCAGCTGTTCAGTCCCTTCGACATCTTCTTCCCCGAGAACGACCACGTGCGTGAATCCTGGACGCCGCTCTTCGCCATTTATCGCTCCGACCGTCGGGGCCCCGATGACCAGCGCTGGTCTTTCCTCTGGAACGCCGTCAGCTGGCGTCGGGCCCACGAGGAGAAGGAGTTTCATCTCGGCCCGCTGCTGAGCGTGGAATCCCGCCCGCAGCAGGGACGCATTGCACTGGGCAATGGCGTGGTCGGATTGAAACGCGAACCCGGCCAGTCGGGCTGGCGTCTCTTCTGGTTCGATTTCCAAGCCAAAGTGAACACGGTTACCACCCAGTCCCTCTGACATGAAACAGCTCAACTCCATCCTCGAGGGCTTCGGCAGCACGTTGCAGCTCCTGGTCCGCACCTTCTCCTATATCGGGAGTCTGCCCCGCCAGCGCGCGCGCTTCATCGAGCAGTGCTACCTCATCGGTTACACCACGCTGCCCATTGTCGCCATCCTGAGCTTCTTCATCGGCGCCGTGCTCGCGCTGCAGGCAGGCTACTCGATGCAGAATTTCGGGGCGAAGCAGTTCATTGGCTCGCTGGTCGGCCTGTCGATGGCCCGCGAACTCGGCCCCGTGATGGTCGCCATCCTGCTCGCCGGCCGCGTCGGCTCGGCGATCACGGCCGAGCTCGCCTCCATGAAGGTCTACCAGGAGGTCGACGCCTTGGAGACGATGAACATCCCGCCCGCGCGCATGCTCGTGCTGCCCCGGCTGGCCGCCGTGCTGGTGATGGTGCCGGTGCTGGCCATCATCGCGGACCTGGTCGGCTGGTTCGGCGGCGCGATCGTCGCCAAATACACCAGTTTCATCAGCATTGAGCCCGAGGCCTATTTCTCCGTCCTGCGCCGCTACATGAAGTTTCAGGACGTGATGAACGGCCTGATCAAGGCCGAGACCTTCGGCTTCGGCGTCGTGCTCGTCTGCTGCAACATCGGCCTCAACACCCGCGGTGGTCCGCGGGAAATCGGCGCGGCCGTCACGCGCGCCGTGGTCGTCTCCCTCATCCTCATCCTCGTGCTCGATTACTTCGTCACGAAGATCCTCCTGTAACTCCCCGCCATGCCCTGCAGCAGCCACACCCGCAATCCGTTCACCGCCATCGAGACGCCCGCCGTGGGCGTGACCGTGGAAAACCTCTCCAAGAGCTTTGGCGACCACGTGGTGCTGCACGACGTCAGTTTCTCGGTCGAGCCGGGGGAAATCTTCGTGCTGATGGGCCCGAGCGGCACCGGCAAGAGCGTCCTCCTCAAGCACATCGTCGGGCTGGAGGCGCCCAGCTCCGGCCGCGTGCTCGTCAACGGCCATGACGCCCTGGCCAAGGAAACGCGCGAGCAGGTCCGCATGGCCATGGTGTTCCAGTCCGGCGCCCTCTTCAACTCGCTCACCGTCTACGACAACCTCGCCCTCTATCCGCGCGAGCACCGCGTCAGCAACGAGGCGGGCATCCGGGAAAAAGTGATGCATGCCCTGCAGATCCTCTCGCTCGAGGATACCGCGCAAAAATTCCCCTCCGAGCTTTCCGGCGGCATGAAAAAACGCGTCGCCATTGCGCGGGCGCTCGTGATGGAGCCCCAGCTCATGCTTTACGACGAGCCGACCAGCGAACTCGACCCGGTGATGTCCGCGACCATCAGCGAGATCATCGCCTCGCTGAAGGATGAGTACCATGTCACGACCCTGGTGGTGTCCCATGACCGCGATCTCGCGCTGAACATCGCCGACCGCGTCGGCATCATGATGGACGGCCGCCTCATCTTCCTCGGGACGCCGGCGGAATTGCGCGAACCCAAGGACGCGCAAGTGGCCGGCTTTCTCTATCCCAAAATCGACCTTAAACATCCTCGTTTCAAAAAACTGGAGACCTGAACCATGAACAACGCACAGCAAACGGCCCGCGTCGGGCTTTTCTTCATCCTCGGGCTCGCCCTTACATGGGTCACCTTCGAGACCCTCAGCGGGGGCACGCTTTTCAAGAACAAGGGCTACACGCTCGTGGCCGGCTTCGAGAGCCTCAAGGAACTGAAGGAGGGCGATGAAGTGCGCATGGCCGGCGTCAAGATCGGCTCCGTCGAGAAGACCCGGCTCGCCGGCCGCCGCGCCGAGGCGGTGCTGCGCATCGATGCGGACGCCAAGATCGCCAGCGACGCCACCGCCAGCATCGTCATGGCCGGCCTGATCGGGACGAATTACATCGGCATCGATCTCGGTACGGCGGGTGCCGCCCCGCTCGCGGACGGCGCCGAGATCCAGACCCGCGTGACACCCGACATCAATACGATCATGACCGAGATCGGCAACCTCGGCCAGAAACTCGAGGGCGCCCTCAGTGCGTTTGGCACCACCCTCAATGGCGATGGCAAGGGTGGCGGGCTCTTTCAGAAACTCGACAAGATCGTGACCGACAACAGCGACCGGGTCAGCACCACGATGACGAACCTGCAGGAGATCACCACCAAGCTCAACAAGGGCGAAGGCACCCTCGGCAAACTCATCAACGATCCGGCCCTGCATGACGAGCTGATCGCCGCCGTGGCTGAGATCAAATCCACCGCCTCGCAGGCCAAGGGCTTCATCACGGACGCCCAGGGCATCATCGCCCAGGTCAAATCCGGCCAAGGCGCCCTCGGCACCCTGGTCTACGATGAAACCATGGCCAACAATCTCCGGGTCACCGTCACCAACATCCGTTCCGTCTCCGACAAGCTGGCCAAGGGCGAAGGCACCCTCGGCAAGCTCATCAACGACGACACCCTCTACAACACGGCCCAGAGCACGCTCAAGAAAGCGGACCGCGCCTTGGATGGCCTCGGCGATTCCGGCCCCATCACCGCAGTCGGGATCGTGGCCAACTCGCTGTTCTAATTTTTATTAACGGGCCACCCGTAGCAGCCGACGTAAGGAGGCTGGTTCGAGTCCAGCGTTGGAAAACCAGCCTCCTCACGTCGGCTGCTACGTGGCACGCTGATCCGGCTCAGATCTTCGGACCGCCCTGGGCGAGATTGCGCGCCCGGAGCCGCAGGCCGTTCAGCCGGATGAAGCCGGTCGCGTCGGTCTGGTTGTACCAGCTCTTCACGCCTTCCATCGACGCGATGTTCATGTCGTAGAGCGAGTACTTCGACTTGCGGCCGCAGGTGATGATATTGCCCTTGTAGAGCTTCAGACGGACGGTGCCGGTGACGTACTTCTGGCTCTCGTCCACGAGCGCCTGCAGCGCCTCGCGTTCCGGGGCGAACCAGAATCCGTAGTAAACCAGCTCGGCGTATTTCGGGATGAGCGAGTCGCGCAGGTGCATGACCTCGCGGTCCATCGTCAGCGACTCCACCTGGCGGTGGGCTTGCATGAGGATGGTGCCACCCGGGGTCTCATAGACGCCGCGGCTCTTCATGCCGACAAAGCGGTTCTCGACGAGATCCACGCGGCCGATGCCGTGCTTGCCGCCGAGCTTGTTCAGCGCCTTGAGCACACCGGCGGGCGAAAGCTTCTGGCCGTTCACGCTGACACAGTTGCCCTTCACGAAATCAAGTTCGACGTATTCGGCCTTGTTCGGGGCGTCCTCGGGCGAGACGGAAAGCTTGAACATTCCCTTGTTCGCCTTGGTGGTCGGGTCGAACCACGGATCTTCGAGGATGCCGGCCTCATAGGAGATATGAAGGAGGTTGCGGTCCATCGAGTAAGGCTTCTTGAGCGAGGCCTCGACCGGAATCTTGTGCTCCGCGCAGTAGGCGATCATCTCGGCGCGGCCGGGGAATTCGTCGCGGAACGCCTCGAGCTTCCACGGCGCGAGGATTTGCAGGCGCGGGTTGAGCGCCATGTAGGTGAGCTCGAAGCGGCACTGGTCATTGCCCTTGCCGGTGGCGCCGTGCGCCACGGTGTCGGCCTTCTCCTTCGCCGCGATCTCGACTTGCGCCTTGGCGATCAGCGGGCGGGCGATCGAGGTGCCGAGGTAATACTGGCCCTCGTAAATCGCGTTGGCGCGGATCATCGGATAGATGAAGTCGCGGGCGAATTCCTCGACGAGATCGAGTGTGTAGTGTTTCGACGCCCCGGTCTTGCGGGCCTTCTGCGGGAGGCCTTTCAGCTCCTCCTCCTGGCCGATGTCGGCGGCGAAGGTGACAATCTCCGCGTCGTAGGTTTCGCGGAGCCACTTGACGATGACGGACGTGTCGAGGCCGCCGGAGTAAGCGAGGACGATTTTCATGGAGAGCAAAAAGGTGAAGCCAGCCGCGTCCCGGGGGCAAATCGAATCGCTGGGCTTCGGACGGGCGAACATCGAACCTTCAACGTCCAACTTCCAACCTTGAACGCCAAGCGCCCGGACAGCGTGGTAGCAGCCGACGTGAGGAGGCTGGCTTCAACGTTCGACGTTGAACGTTCGATGTTCGCCGAGGAACTATGGGGCCGCGTGATGCCGACTCAGCGTCGCCAAAATCGCCTTCTGCATGTGGAGGCGGTTTTCAGCCTGGTCGAAGATCACAGAGCGCGGGTTGTCGAGGACCGCCTGCTCAACTTCCTCGCCTGGGTGCGCGGGCAGGCAGTGCATGAAGAGTGCGTCGGGCTTGGCCGCCGCAAACAGCTTCGCCGTCGCGGCGTAGGGCTGCATTTGCGCAATGCGCTCCTCGGCCTCGTCTTCCTGGCCCATGCTGGCCCAAACATCGGTGTAAACGATGTCGGCGTCCTTTACGGCTTCAAAGGGATCGGTCGTAAACTGGTAATCGGCGGCGCGGCCTTCGGCGGCGAGCTGCGCCTTGATCTCCGGACCCGGCTCATAAACCTGCGGACCAGCCAGCGCGACCTTCATGCCGAACAGGCTCGCCCCGAGGATCCACGAGTTGGCCATATTGAAGCAGGTGTCGCCGAGATAGGCGATCTTGCGGCCCTTCAGGGATCCGACCAGATCGCCGCCCGGCCCGGCCCAAATTTCGGCCGCCGTGAAGGCGTCCGAGTAAATCTGGCAGGGATGCAGGAAATCCGTGAGCCCGTTGATCACGGGAACGCTGGCCGCCGCCGCAAGCCGCACGACGTCGTTGTGGTCAAAGGTGCGCACGATCAGGCCATGGACGAAGCGCGAGAGCACGCGGGCGGTATCTTCGACGGACTCGCCCCGGCCGAGCTGAATGTCATTCCGGTTCAGGAACAGCGGGTTCCCGCCCAGCTCGTGGATACCGACCTCAAAGGAAACCCGCGTGCGCGTGCTCGACTTGGAAAAAAGCAGCGCCCACGTCTGCCCGGCAAGCACCGCCGAGGCGGCGCGACCCCGCTGGGCCTTGAATTCCCGGGCGAGCGCAAACACCCCGGCCAGCTCATGGGCCTTGAAGTCGGTCTCTTTAAGGAAGTGCTTCATCTGGGAAAAGGATGACGTTAAACGGGCGCCGGGAGGGTGCACGAGAGCAAATTTCCCGCCAAACTGGCTGGAAATCAGGCCTTGGCGGAGAAAACCGTGCGGAAGATCCCGACCGATTGGGCCAGTTCCTCCGTCGTGGCGACCAATGGCGGAAACACGCGGATGACGTTGCCACCCGCGCTCACCACCAGCAGCCCGTGCTCGCGCAGGGCCGCGACGTAGGGCGCCGGATCCGACGTGAGCTGGATGCCTACCAGATATCCCTTGCCCCGGACCGCGACCACCTGGTTGGAAAATTCCGCGATGAACTTCGACAGCGCCTCGATCCACGGGCCGCTGCGCGCGCGCACGGTCTCGAGGATGTTTTCCCGTTCGAAGACATCGAGCACCGCCAGTCCCGCCGCGCAGGCCAGCGGCGTGCCGCCGAAGGTCGTGCCATGGCTGCCCGGGGTGAACAGGTCCGCGAAGCGGTCGCGGATCCAGATCGCGCCAATGGGAAAGCCACCGCCCAGACCCTTCGCCATGGCGATGGCATCCGGCAGAATGCCGGCATGTTCGAACGCGTAGAATTTCCCCGTCCGGCCCACGCCGCACTGCACTTCGTCGAGCAGGAGCAGCAGGTTGTGCTGGTCGCACAGCTGGCGCAACCCGCGCAGGAACTCCGGCGTGCAGGGATTGATGCCGCCCTCCCCTTGGATCGTCTCCACGAAGATCGCCGCCGTGTCGGCGTCGATCAGGTCCGCGAAGCTCTGCAGGTTGTTCAGCTCGCCGAAGGCAAAGCCGGCCACGAGCGGGCGGAATCCCTTCTGGATTTTCTCCTGCGGCGTCGCGCTCATGCCGCCGAACATGCGGCCGTGAAACGCGTTCTTCGCACAGATGACCTTGATGCATTTTCCTTCCACGCCGCTCTTCGCCAAGCCGTGCAGCCGCGAAAGCTTGATGAGCGCCTCGTCGGCCTCGCCGCCGCTGTTGCAGAAGAAGACCCGGCCCGGGCCGGCCCGCTGCACGATGCGGCGCGCGAGTTCGCCCTGGTTGGGGTGGCGGAAAAGATTGCTGACGTGGATCAGCTCGCCGGCCTGGCGCGAGATCGCCGCGACCCAGTGTGGATGACAATGGCCGAGCGAACTCACCGCGATCCCCGAGGTGAAATCCAGGTAGCGGTTGCCCGCGTCGTCCCAGACCTGCGCCCCGGCGCCTCGCACCAGCGTCAGGGCGGGACGAGCATAGTTCTTCAGCACGTTGGCATCGTAGAGCTCAGCGGTGCTGGTGCGGATGATGGAGGGCGGGTTCATGGATTTTCGGTTTTGGATTCCTGATCTTCGACTTCGGTCGGACGCACCGGGTGCGAACCAATCCAAAATCGAGAATCAAGAATCGAAAATAGTTCAGCCCTGGACGATTTCCGTCCCGATGCCTCGGTCGGTGAAGATCTCGAGCAGCAGGCTGTGCGGCAGGCGGCCGTCGATGAAATGGACGCGCTGCACGCCTTCCTGCAGCGCGCGCATGGCGCTGAGCACCTTCGGGCGCATGCCCTTGTCGATCACGCCTTTCTTTTTCAGGTCGTCGATCTGGCTGATCTTGAGCGTGGAAATGAGCGACTCCATGTCCGCCGGATTCGCCAGCAGGCCGGGCACATCGCTCATGTAAACCAAGCGGCGGGCGCGCAGCGCGCTCGCGACGCGACCCGCAACGAGGTCGGCGTTCACGTTGTACGGCTTGCCATCGAGCCCCTCGGCCACGGGCGAGATCACCGGGATATAGCCATCGGCAATCTCCTTCTTGATGAGCTTCACCTTCACTTCGGTCACGTCGCCGACGTAGCCGAGGTCGACCGCGTTGCCATCGTCGTCCGTGGTGAGCTTCTGGCAGACGAGCACTGTGTCGCCCGGCAGGCCCTTCGGCTTACCCTTCGCCGAGAAAATGGCGTCGCAGACATCCTTGTTGACGATCTCGTCGAGGGTCTTCCTCACGACGGAGATCGTGGCCTCGTCCGTCACGCGCATGCCGTTGACGAACGTGGCCTTCAGGCCGGACGACTCCATGGCCCGCGTGATGGCCTTGCCGCCACCGTGGACGACAACAACGTTGATCCCGACGGCCGCGAGGAATGCGACGTCGTAGGCAACGCGCGCGCGCGCGATCGGATCCGGATCATCCATGAAGCTTCCGCCGTACTTCACGACAAACGTGGAGCCCCGGAAATCCTGGATATAGGGCAGCGCCTCAATGAGGACCTTCGCCTTGGCCGTGACTTCAGCGACATTCATCGCGATTAAAGCGCGCGGCTCTGGGCCGCGGAAAAAGAGGAAACAAGGAAGTCAGCGTGCACGGTGGTTTTCGAAAGTAAGCACGTGAATAAGGCACACCGGCCGCGCATTTCCACAAAAATTTTCAGCCGCGAGCCGCAGCCGTAATTTCGTAACAATAAAATCTACTTCACTCCGGCCCACAGCGCGCACACTGCTTTCTCGTGTCCAGCACTCATCTCACCTTCGCCTCCCGCGAGGCGCATCACACCTGGCTTGTATCGCAGGCCAGGCTGCCTGCCGGGTTTCGTGTCGGCACGATGCGGTTTGATTTCACGCCGCGCGAGGCGCCCAAGCCCGCGAAGATGACGCTTACGCTCATCGCGCTCGACCGGCCGACCGCGGATTTCGCCGCGGTCTTCACACGCAACGCGCTGCCCGGCGCGCCCATCGTGATCGGCCGGCGCCGGCTCGATGAGCCAACGCTCGGCGCCATCATCGTGAACAACAAGGTGTCGAACGTCTGCGCGCCGGGCGGCGTGGAGGCCTCGGAGAAAATTTGCGCCGAAACCGCGCGCCTGCTCGAGCTGAAGCCCGGGCAGATTCTGCCCAGCTCCACCGGCGTGATCGGCTGGGGCCTGCCCGTAGAAGCAATGATCGGCGCCCTGCCCTCGGCGGTCAGCACGCTCACCGGTGGATCCATCCTGCCGGCGGCCGAGGGCATCGTGACCACCGACCTTTATCCGAAAATCCGCCGCGCCGATCTCGGCGGTGGCAGCATCGTGGGCATCGCCAAGGGTGCGGGCATGATCGAGCCGAACATGGCCACGATGCTCGTCTATGTCTTGACGGATCTCGCCGTGCCGCGCGCTGAACTGCGCGCGATGCTCACCCGGGCGGTGAATGCGACCTTCAACACCATCAGCGTCGACAGCGATACGAGCACCTCCGACACCGTCGCGTTGGTTTCGTCCGGCCGTGTGCCCGGAGTCGATCATGCGGCCTTTGAGCAGGCGCTCACCACTGTGTGCCGCGATCTGGCCGAGGACGTCGTGCGCAACGGCGAAGGCGTGCGCCACGTGATCCGCGTGCAGGTGCAGCATGCGCCCACGGCGGAACTGGCGCGGGCACTTGGCAAGGCGATCGTCAATGCCCCGCTTTTTAAATGCGCGGTCGCCGGCAACGACCCGAATGTCGGCCGGCTCGTCCAAGCCATCGGCAAGCACGTGGGTGCGCAGGCTCCTTCCACGGATTTGTCGCATCTCCGCCTGACGCTCGGCGGTATCGAAATCTTCGCCAACGGTGTATTTCAATTGAACCCCGCCAAGGAGACCGCGCTCGTCGCACATCTGCGCGAGGCCGAGCTCTATGCGAGCGCCTTGCCGAAGGACGGTGTCTTCACCGCGCCGATCAGCTATCCGCCGCACGAACGCTGCGTGGAGATCGTCGCAGACCTTGGCCATGGCACCGCCAGCGCCACCGTGCTCGGCGGCGATCTCACCCACGAGTACGTGAGCGAAAACGCGGATTACCGGAGCTAGGTCGATTTGTAGGGCAGGGTCGCTGACCCCGTCTTCCGCGTTGGAGCCAACGCGTCCCACCTCCAGCCAAGACCAGCGGGGTCAGCGACCCCGCCCTACAACCAAACCAAGGATTATTGGTTCACGTGCACGACCGTCGCCGGCGGGAAGCCGTTGAAGAAGGTCGCCGAGGCGTGGCTGTAGGCGCCGATGTTCACGCTGTAGACGAAATCATCCCGCTCGAGGTCGGGCAGGTTTTCCGCCATCGAAACCACGTCGAGCGCGTCGCAGGTCGGGCCGAAGACCGAGCAGATCTGCGTCGGCCCCTGCTTGAACGCCTTCACCGGATATTTGCAGTGGTCGAAGATGACGCCGGAGTAGGTGTGGTACACGCCATCGTTGATGTAGTAGCACATTTTGCCGTCGCGCACGGCCTTGCCGATGACCTTGGAAACCGCGTAGCCCGCCGAGGCCACGAGAAACCGGCCGGGCTCGGCGAGAATCTGGATGTCCTTCGGAAACAGCCGGTCGATCTCAGTGTTGATCACCTTCGCGAGCTCCTTGAACGGCTTTACACTCGCATCGTAGGGCGCGGGAAATCCGCCGCCGATGTCGATCAGGTTCATCTTCGTGTAGCCGCGATCCTTGGCCTCCTTGAAGACGCTCGCCGTCAGGTTCAGCGCCTGGACGTAGTTCTCAAAGTTGGTCGTCTGGCTGCCCACATGGAAGCTGATGCCCTCGACCGTCAGGCCGGCCTTGTCGGCCGCGAGGATCATGTCCACCGCCTCGCCCGGCGCCGCGCCGAACTTGGACGACAGCTCCACCATCGCGCCGGTGTTCGGCACCTGCAGGCGGAGCGCCAGCCCGGCGTTGGGGGCGTGCTGCTTGATCTTCCTGATCTCCTCGAAGCTGTCGAAGGTGACGAGCGGCTTGTACTGGTTCAGTTTCTCCAGCGTGTCGGCCGGCTTGGTCGGATTGGCATAGATGATCTTGTCCCAGATCCACTCCTGCCGCTTTTTCGCCGGCAGATGCTTGATGTTCTCGTGGACGATCATGAACTCCGGCATCGAGGCGACATCGAAGCTCGAGCCCTCCTTGAAGAGGGTCCGGACGATCGCGGGATCGGAGTTGGCCTTGACGGCGAAGTAAACCTGCACGCGCGGCAGGTATTTCCGAAACTGGCGGTAGTTCTTCCGCAGCTCTTCGTGATCGATCACGAAGAGCGGCGTGCCGTGCTTTCTCGCCAGTTTCTGAAGGAGGGACTTCGCGATCATCGGGGCGCGCCTCAGCCGGCGTCGGAGATCAGGAAGTTCTTGAACTGCCAGGGATCCTTCTTGTCGAGGTCGGGCTTGGCGTAGGCGTCGAACGTCGTGTCGCGATTCTTCAGCGGCGTCCAATCGTACGGCTTCGAGATCCACTTGCCGAGGTAGGGCTTGGAAACCTTGAGGATGAAGTCGTGCGGGAGGTCGTCCGCCACGCAGACGCTCTCGAGCGGGTGCTTGATCATCCACATCAGCGCGGCCACGACCGAGATCGCCACCTGCATGGTCGTCGCATTCTGGTGCGGAACGAGCCGGCGGGACTCCTCGATGCTGAGGTCGCTGCCGACCCACCACGCGTTGTAATCATGGCCCATGATCAGGGCGCCGAGGACGTCGGCCCCGCTGGTGATCTCGTCGTTCATGATGCGCTGGTTGACGTTCAGCTTGTAATTGTAGCCGCGCATCTCGTTCAGCGAGGCGATGGCCTCGTCGCACGGGCAGTAGGCGTAGTGCATCGTCGGGCGGTAGACGGCCTTGCCGTTCTTCCAGACAGTCAGCTTGTCAGAGATCGTGAACGCCTCGCCGTGGCGGACGACCATGCCCTGGATATCCCAGCCCGGCACCCAGGAGCGGACCCATGTGTTGATGCCCATGCGCGCGATGCAAATCTGATTCTTCGGACCGTTCTTGTGCTGAAAGGCGTACCTCGGCAGCTGCTTCTCGTGCGTGCCCCAGCCCAGCTCGGAGGTCGTGGTGCCTTCCTCGCGGAAGCCCTCGATGCTCCAGGTGTTCACGAACTCGTCGACTTGCTTCGGCTGGTCCGTGATCTGCGTGTCACGCTCCGAGCAGTGGATGACCTTCACGCCGAGCGCCTGGGCGAGGAGGTTGAACGACCCGGCCTCGCTGAGCGTGGCGATCTTCTTGGCGGCGGCGCCCTTCACCTTCTTGTCGGCGATGAGCTTCCTGCCGATGTCGATCAGGCCCTGCTTCACGAAATGCGAGATGAGCCCCGGGTTGGCGCCGTGCTCGATGACGGCCGTGGCGCCCTTGGTCTTCCACTTCGACGTCATCTTGCGGAGGTTCATGTGACGCCAGTAAAGGGTCTTCTCCGTCGGATGCGCGCCGGTCTTGTACGGATCCCAGAGCTCGGTCGACGTGTTGATGTACATCACGCCGTGATCGCGGCACCACTGCAGGATCTCGAGGGCGTCGATGTTCCAGGCGAGGTCGATGAGAATGTCGCCGGCACCGACGTGCTTCGCGAGCAGCTTGCCCATGTTCTCCTCGGTCACGCGGTCGCGCACGAAATGGACGCCCTTGGCGGTCCACTGCTTCAGCTTGGCCGCGCGGTTTTCGAAATCCATCACTGTGACGTTTTTCGCCGGCACCTTGATGTGCTTGAAGAGGATCGGCAGCGTGCATTCGGCGACCGCGCCGTAACCGACGAAGAGGATTTTATTTTTGAATTCGATCATGATGGCAGGACTTGGGCGTCAGACAGAGCGGAAGGGGCAACGGCCCCGGGAAATATTTACCGCGCATATGACACTGGAAATCAAACTCTGCGCGACGCGCGCGCGCAGTGACAAGAGTTTTTCCTTCCCCGCAGCCAGTCGTCACACGCCGTAGTCGGTCCGAGCCTTTTAACCCGCGAAAAGGCCCGCGCTGCCAGACGCGGGCCGGAGAACGGACGGCTACTTGGCGAAGGCGCCGGGATTAGTAGGTGTAGGCGTAGCTGATGCTCAGCACGCCGCGGCCGACCGCGCCCGTGTTGGTCACCTTCGGCGTTCCACCCTGCTTCAAATAGTTGCCCGATCCCTGGGTGTAAGCCCAGCCCAGCGTCAACTTGGAATCCTTATTCACTTGGAACGGGGCACTGACACCGACGAGCCAGTAATTGCCCCAGTTTTTGACCGAAGGCGTCGTATTCGCGGCGGCGTCAGTCCACTCATAGGTGCCGACGGTGGCGGCAAAATCAAGTTCCGTGCCGGCATCCTTGAGCGGAACCGCGTATGCGGCGTTCAATTCCAGCGTCGGACCCTTGAGTACGAAGTCATAGTAAACCTTCGGAGTCAGTTTCAGCGCGGAAATGGAGTAATTGAAGGCCAGGTTCGGTTCAAACGTGGCCTGATAGAATCCGTTGCCCTTGACCGCATTGGGGTAGGTGTAGAGCGTGTAGCCTGGCACCAGGGAGGAGATATCCTTCTGCACCTCGAAGGTGTAGGTCCCGTAAAAGTCGAACTCCGGATCGGATTGGCCGGGGACCTTGTTGGCCAGCGGAGTGTTATTCCACACTCCGACGGCGAGATTGCCGTTGTCATATTCCAATGAGGGCTCGAAGGCGAGGCCGCCCAGGCGGACGCCGCGGAACATGTATTGTGAGGCGATGGAGGGGGTGACCGTCCATGATGCGCTGGAGGCCGCGTCGGCGACAGGGGCTGCAGCCGGGGCCGGGGTGGTCGCGGTCTGCGCGGAAGCGGTCAATCCGCCCAACGTCAGGGCAGCGACGAGCATAACTGAGGAGGTTTTCTTATTCATTGGTTTTGGGTTGTAGCTCACTCCATGGGCGGGCCGGCCTGAAATAATTCGCCCGCAGGCGGCGTATGTGAACAGGAGGCGGGTCCACTTCTGGAAAAGCGTCTTAAGGGTAGCAGAAACCAAGCCAACGGACCCGGAGAGCGCTTCATCCGATGTAATCAACGCGCGACGGCCAGCCTGATGACACGGTATTCGGCGGTTATTTCACAACCAACCGGGAGCATTAGGTCGCTTGGCAAGCATACTGCTAACGACTTATGGACCGGGAACACCCTTTCCGGCCAAACCGGAATGTCTGTCACCTAATAAAATAGAAAACTACTGACGTGATCCCGCTTATTCGGGCCGCTTGAAGAGTCGGTCTGGGCCCCTAAAAAGGACCCAGACCATGAAAGGAAAACGCTACAATACCGAAGACAAAGTCCGCCTCCTGCGGGAGGTGGACGGAGGGAAGAGCATCGT
>CAIONS010000026.1 GCA_903859715.1 uncultured Opitutia bacterium | reverse complement strand
GGTGACAAGTCTCAAACCCCCTTGCGCTTCGCCATTGTCGGATGCGGTCTCATCGGTCGCAAACGCGCCAATGCCCTCAAGGCCCTCGGAGCCGAAACACCCGGGAAGGCGTCAGCGCAACTGCTCTACGCCTGCGATCTCAACGCGGCGCGGGCCACCGACCTCGCCGGCACCGTGGCCGGCTGCCGGCCGGCCACGGACTATAATGCCCTCCTGGCCGATCCGGAACTCGATGCCGTGATCGTTTCGACCCTGAATTCGTCCCTCGCGCCCATCACGCTCGCCGCGGTCCGCGCCGGCAAGCATGTGCTCGTTGAAAAACCCGGTGCGCTGCGCGCGGCCCAACTTGAGGAAATCCAGGCAGCGGCCCGGCCGACCGGGGCCCGGGTCCGACTCGGCTATAATCACCGTTACCACCCTTCCCTGCAAAAGGCACGCGCCTTGATCGACGCGGGGGCCTTGGGGCCCCTCATGTTCCTGCGCGCGCGGTACGGTCATGGCGGGCGCAAGGGTTACGACCGCGAATGGCGCGCGGATCCAAAACTTTCCGGCGGCGGCGAGTTGATCGACCAGGGCGTGCATCTCATCGACCTCGCCGGCTGGTTCCTCGGGGACTTCGCCACGATCGACGGCCACGCCGCGACTTTTTTCTGGGACATGAAGGTCGATGACAACGCGTTCCTCTCGCTCCGCACCGCCGCCGGCCAGACCGCGTGGCTGCATGTGAGCTGCACTGAGTGGAAAAACCTTTTCTCCCTCGAAATCTACGGCCGGGACGCAAAAATCGCGATCGACGGCCTTGGGGGCAGTTACGGGGTGGAACGACTCACGTTCTACAAGATGCTGCCGCAGATGGGCCCGCCGGAAACCACGGTTTTCGAGTATCCTGGCAGCGACGACTCGTGGCGCATCGAAACCGAGTCTTTCATCGACGACATCCGGCTCGGCCGCGAACCTTCTCCCGGTCTGCGCGAGGGCATCACAACCTTGAAAACGGTCGAGGAGATTTATCGCCGCAGTGGTTATTGAGGCACCCGGACGCCTGCCCTCCAGCCGGCCAACTCCGGCCGGATGGCGGGAAAGGTGTTCTTGATTGTTATCCTGAAATGACTCATCGCGTTTTTCCATGATTATCACCCGTTCCCCCCTTCGGATCTCCCTCGGCGGCGGCGGCACCGACCTGCCGTCGTATTACCGCGAGCACACGGGTTTCCTGGTCGCGGCCGCGATCGACAAGTACGTCTACATCACGTTGCACCAGACGTTCGTCCAGGAACTGATCGTCAAATACTCGAAGCTCGAGCGCGTGACCTCGATCGACCAGCTCGAACACCCGATCATTCGCGAGGCCATGAAGGCCCTGCAGGTCGGGGCGCCCAACCTCGAGATCACTTCCATGGCCGATATTCCCGGCGGTACGGGACTGGGCTCTTCCGGGAGTTTCACTACCGGCCTGCTCCGGGCGCTGCATGCGCTGAAGAAAAATATCGTCCATCCCGCCGAGCTCGCCGAGCAGGCCTGTGACATCGAGCTGAACAAACTGGGCGAGCCCATCGGCAAGCAGGACCAGTATATCGCCGCCATCGGCGGCATCACCGCCTTCACTTTCCATCCCGACGGGCGGGTCGAGTACCGGCCCTGCAAGATTTCCGAGGAAACCCTCTTCAACCTCGAGGACAACCTCCTCCTCTTTTTCACCGGCTACTCGCGCAGCGCCTCGGCCATTCTCAAGGATCAGAACGACAAGTCGAAAAGCAATGACCAGGCGATGCTCGACAACCTGCATTTCACCAAGGAGCTCGGGTACAAGTCGCTCGAGGCCCTCGAGACCGGCAACCTTGCGGAATTTGCGCGCCTGATGGACGTGCACTGGCAGCGGAAAAAGGCCCGCAGCACCGGCATGAGCAATGCCCACATCAACGACTGGTACGATCACGCCATGGCCAACGGGGCGCTGGGCGGCAAGCTGATCGGCGCCGGCGGTGGCGGTTTCCTGATGTTCTATGCCGGCGACAAGACC
>CAIONS010000025.1 GCA_903859715.1 uncultured Opitutia bacterium | reverse complement strand
GGCGCCGGTCAGGCCCGCCGAGCCGGGCCTTCCCTCCGCCAGGGATGGACAACCAGCGTCAGTCGTATCAACATCAACCAATCGCCCAGACCGACTCTAGGGATGGACCGAAAAGAGGGATCCACTCACCGGATTCCAGCATTTGACGCGGAGCCTGGCGTCCTGCAGCGTCGTTTCCGATGACGGACAACGAACTCAAGGTCGGCCACTGGTATCGGATTCACCACGAGAGCATCAAGGCCCTCGATTCCTACAGCGGCTTGGCGCAATTCCTCGGAATCGATCCCCCGGGCTATCCACCCGGTTCCCTCGACTTTCTGTGCGACGACGGCATCGCCGGCGTGTTTCCGATCGCGTCCGTGGTGCGCGAGGAAAAAGCGCCCGCGAAAGAGATGGATGTCCGTACAGCGCTGACCGAGGCCATGACCCAGATGTACACCATGAACCACGACAAGCACGTGGACTACGTTCTGGAAAGGTTGAAGCCCTACTTAAAGAACCCGCCGCAGAAGTAAGTGAGCGGTCGCGGAACTGCGAATCACCGCAGCGAGCAAGGCCACCCTTGGACCGGGACCGGCCAAGCCTGTGAAACGTCGTTGCGTGAAAGAGACCGCGTGGCTGTATATTGGATGAAGTGGACCCGAATCTGACGCCTTCAACCCATTCGCCTGCGCCCGGGGTTAAGCTCCGGTGGGAACCGGCGCTGGCCCTTTTGGCCGCCGGCGGGGTTTCCTACGCCTTGCCCGAGTCCCTGAGCGTCGGGCCGCATTGGCTCCTGCTCGTCGTGGTCCTGGTGTTGCTGGTGCCCACGGTCGTGTCTCATCGCACCGGCCGTCATTCCTGGAATCATTTCCTCGGGATCGTGTGCAATGCCGTCGTCACCGTCGCGCTCTGCGGATCGCTGGTCCTGCTCGTCAAAGCCCTGCCGGCGCACAAGGAGGAACCCGTCACCCTGCTCATCTCCGCCATGCTGCTCTGGGGCTCGAACATCCTCACATTCGCCCTGTGGTATTGGCGGCTGGATGGTGGCGGGCCGGTTCAGCGCAGCCGGCGCGTGCCCTATGGCAGCCGCGCCTTTTTCTTTCCCCAGCTGCAGATCGAGAGCGGTGAACGCAAGGCCATGGGCGCGGAAAACTGGTCACCCGGCTTCGTCGATTATTTGTTCGTCGCCTTCAACACGAGCACCGCCTTTTCCCCCACGGACACCCTGGTGCTGGCCCGCTGGGCCAAGCTGCTCTCGATGGCGCAGGCCCTGATTTCGCTGTCCGTCCTGGTCCTGCTGGTGGCCCGCGGCATCAACGTGCTGTAGCGCGCGACCCTCGCCCGGGAATTTACGTCTCGCTGGATTTCGCCTGGTTTTTCCTCGGCTGCGTGTCCCAGATTTTCTGCTGATCCGGGGTGAGCAGGCCGCGGATATCATCCTTCATCGCCAGCCGGATTTTGCGCGCCATGGCCGCCTGCTCCGGTCCGTCGTTTTCCGTCACTAATTCGGTCCCCACGATGAACACATCCAGCGCCGCCGATTTTTGGGCGGGCGTGAGGTGCACGAGCTTGTCCAGCCGGTCCACCAGATCCCAGGGAGATCTCCCGATGCGGCCGCCGCCAAACTTCTGCGCAATGAGATTGAATTTTGCCCGCTGCCCGGGAGTGAGCAGAGCCCGCACCTGTTCCAGATAACGCTGCCGGACCGCCGCGACGGCCCCATGCGGCGGCACATAACCGAGGGCATTCAGCTCGACCTTTTCGTTGATGAAGAGAATCGCGATTTTATCGGTCTGCTCGGTGGTCAGATCGATCGTATCCTTGAGCCATCGCGCCCGCAATTCCCCGGTGATTTCGGGACGCGCATGGACAATCGTCGAGCCCACACCGCCCACAAATATGGGATCACTGGCCTTGCCACTCACCGCCATGCTCAGCAGCACGGTGCATCCCGACAGGATCGAAACGTGGATTTTCATGATCAGCCTTTGGTTTTTGCGTTGGAAGCCCGAGAGAAAAATGACCGGAAGGGTTGCCCGCAGCAAGGGTCCGACGCCGGATTTCGTTACCCGGATTCAAGTAAAGCGTACTGCAGGATCTTTGTCCCACAAATCAGGAATCACCCCTTGAACCTCAGCGCAGCTCTTTTAGCAGGAACGTGAACGCCAGCGCACTCATGGTGGCCCGCTGCTCGTTGTTCGCCGCGCCGCCGTGACCGCCCTCGATATTTTCGTAGTACAGCAGCGCATGGCCCTGTGCATCCATCTTCGCCGCCATCTTCCGCGCATGCCCGGGATGGACCCGGTCATCCCGCGTCGACGTCATGAAGAACACGCGCGGATATTTCCGGTCCGCGAAGACATTCTGGTACGGCGAATACTTCCGGATGTACGCCCATTCCTCCGGCACGTCTGGATTGCCGTACTCGCCCATCCACGACGCCCCTGCGAGCAGCTTGTTGTAGCGTTTCATGTCCAGCAGCGGCACCTGGCAGACCACGGCGCCAAAAAGATCCGGCCGCTCCGTCAGCATCACGCCCATCAGCAGGCCACCATTGCTGCCACCCATGATGCCCAGGTGGCGCGGCGAGGTGAGCTTCCGGGCGATCGCATTCTCCGCCACCGCGATGAAGTCATCATAGACCCGCTGACGGTTCGCCTTGAGCCCGGCCTCGTGCCAGCGCGGGCCGAATTCGCCGCCGCCCCGGATGTTGGCCAGCAGGTAGACTCCGCCCTGCTCCAGCCACGCCGAGCCGATCGTGGCGCTGTAGGCCGGCGTCATCGAAACCTCAAAGCCGCCATAGCCGTACAACAGTGTCGGCTGGCTTCCATCGAGTTTCAGGCCTTTCCGCGCGACCTGGAAATACGGCACCGAGGTGCCGTCCTTGGAGATCGCATGGAATTGCGTGACCTCCAGGCTCGTCGCATCGAAGAACGCCGGGAGCTGCTTGAGCAACGCCAGGTCCGACACCGTCGCCGCCGGACGGACCGTGCCCAGATACAGGGCGCTGGGCGTGAGGAAGTCGGTGAACGTCAGGAAGTAGTCATCCGACTCAAACTCATCCACTGCGCTCACTCCGGCGATGCCGATGCCCGGCAGCGGGAGCGCGAACCGCTCCCATTGGCCGTGCTTGAGCTGCAGCGCCTCGATCCGGGTGCGGACGTTGTCGAGCTCGGTCAGGAGCAGGTAGTTTTTCGTCGAGTCCGTGCTCTCTAGCGAAGTCGTCGCCGTGGGCGCAAAGAGGATCTGGAAGTCGCGTTCGCCCGCAAGAAACCGCTCCAGGTTCATCGCGATCAACGCGCCCGATGGGTACACATGGCCGCCGACGGTCCAGTCGGATTTGAGCGTGACCATGATCTGGTCGCGATAGGTGCCGGTGCTCGAATCCGTGGGGACGTCGAGCTTGCGGAGTTCGCCCGCCGGTGCCGCGCCCGGGTGGCCCACTCCACGGGGATCGATCAGGAAGAGCTCGCTCGTGAAGAACGTGAGCTGCCGGTTCACAAACTCGCGCCGGTAACCCGGTTCGTTCGAAACATAAGCGGCGACGGCCAAATCCGCCGGCTTCACCTCGGCCACCGTGACGGCGGCCGTCAACGGCATGCCGCGCTGCCACTGCTTGACGATGCGCGCATAGCCCGAGTCGGTCATGGAACCGGGACCGAAATTCGTGCCGACATAAATCGAATCGCGATTCCGCCAGCCAGCCTCGCTCTTGGCCTCGGGCAGGAAAAATCCGTCCGGCACGAACGTCTTGGTCAGCACATCAAATTCGCGGATGACGACTGCATCGCCGCCGCCCCGTGAAAGCTCGAGCAAGCACCGGTCATACGTGGGATGAAGGAACGACGCGCCTTTCCAGACCCAGTTCTCGTTCTCTGCCGCCGCCAAGGCGTCGAGATCAAGGACGGTTTCCCAAGCCGGATCGGCCTTGCGGAATTCGGCGAGAGAGGTGCGCCGCCACAGGCCGCGCACATGCTGGGCATCCTGCCAGAGATTGTAGAGGAATGCCCCGTGCTTCGAAACCGCCGGGATGCGGGCCTTGGAATTGACGATGGCCAGCAACCGTTCCCGCAGCGCCGCAAACCCGGGCGCGGACTCGAGCTCCTTCTGGCTGATGGCGTTGTGCGCCCGGACCCAGTCGAGCGATTTCGCGCCCGTGACATCTTCCAGCCACAAGTAAGGATCGTCGCCATTCGCCGGCGACGCGGATGGAGCCGCCGACACCGCGGCCATTACAGAGGAAGCGGAGGCAAACGCGGCAAGGAGCATAAAAAGTCGAGTGGTCATAAAGGTGTCAGTTGGGGTTGGGCTTGCCTCGAAAAAGTGGACACCAATTAGGCGGCTTTGGTGTGGTTTAGTTTCTGTTGGTTTTCGAACGCCACAGGGGAGAGATAACCGAGCGAGCTGTGGCGCCTCGTTGGGTTATAAAATGTCTCGATATAGTC
>CAIONS010000024.1 GCA_903859715.1 uncultured Opitutia bacterium | reverse complement strand
GTTGAGGTAGGGCGAATCCTCCGGATGAGCCGCGTCCGTCCACGAACGGCTCATCCGGAGGATTCGCCCTACCTACGATCCACCCGGCGCCAGTCCGCGTTCGCTGGCCTTCGCAAAGGCGATCATCCGCTGGAACTCCGCGGTCGCGGCGTGTTCATGGGCCGCGAGTTTTTCCAGCGCCTGCGAGCGGTTCAGGCCGTCGCGGTACAGCAGACGGTAGAGCTGACGAACGCGGTCGATCTGCTCGGCGGTGAAGCCGCTGCGCTCCAGGCCGACTTTGTTGTACGCGCGCAGCGTGGCGGGTGAGCCGTCGGCGATAAAATACGGGGGCAGGTCCTGCACGAGCTTCGAGCAGGCCGACAGCATCGCATGGGCCCCGAGGCGGCAGAACTGGTGCACCGCGCCGTAGGCGCCGACCACCACCGAGTCCTCGACGATCACATGACCGGCGAGCCCGGTGTAGTTGCTCATGATGATCTTGTTGCCGAGCACGCAGTCGTGCGCGACGTGGCAGTAGGCCAGGATGAGATTGTCGGAGCCGATGATCGTGAATTCGCCGTCGTTGGTCGCCTCGTGGACGCTCACATACTCGCGGAACACATTCCGATCACCGATGCGCACGCCCGGTTTCCCGCCCTTGTATTTCAGGTCCTGCGTCTTGCCACCGATGCAGGCGTAGGGAAACACCTGGCACTGCGCACCCATCACCGTATGGCCCTCGACCGTGGCGTGATGATGCAGGCGCGTTCCGGCCCCGAGAACCGCCGTGCCGCCGACATACGCATACGCACCAATCTCAACGTCGGCACCCAGCTGCGCGCCGGGTTCGATAATGGCGGTGGGATGAATTTTGCCGGCCATGGGCTTACTCGTCGCCTTCGTCCACGATGGCGAACATCAGCTCCGCCGAGGAGACGACCTGGCCGTCCACCGTGCAGTTGCACTCGGCGGCGGCGATCTTGTCGCCGCGGATCTTGGTGATCTTGGCATTGATGATGAGCTGGTCGCCGGGGCGGACGGGCTTCCGGAACTTCGCCTTGTCCGCGCTCATGAAGAAGGCGGTCTTGCCGACGTTGCCGCTGCGCCGGAGCATCATGATGCCCGCGGCCTGCGCCATCGCCTCCAGCTGGAGCACGGCGGGCATCACCGGATTGGTCGGAAAATGGCCCATGAAATACGGCTCGTTGATCGTGACGTTCTTGATCGCGACCAGTTCGTCCTGACCGATGAACTCCACGATGCGGTCCACCATCACGAACGGGTAGCGGTGCGGGATCGTGTCGAGGATGCGGCGGATATCGAGCGAGGTCTCCGTCGGCAGCACGGTCACCGGGCGCGGCTTCTTCTTCGGGCCCTTCCGGCGCTCCTCCAGCTTGGCGTAGAGGGCCTTGGTCAGCTCGGCGTTGATCGCGTGGCCGGGGCGTGTCGCGATGATGTGCGCCTTCAGCGGCATGCCGAGCAGCACGATGTCGCCGATGATATCGAGGATCTTGTGACGGACGAACTCGTCTTTAAAACGCAGCGGCTCCTTCGAGATGATCTTGTCGCCGCGGATCACCACGGCGCAGTCGAGCGAGCCGCCCTTGATCTTGCCGAGTTTCAGGAGCTCCTCGATGTCCTCGTAGATCGTGAACGTCCGGGCCGCCGCGACCTGCGTCATGTAGACGTCCGGGTCGATCGTCAGGGACAGATGCTGCGTGTGGATGCCGCGATTGTCGGCGGAGGTGCAGGAAATCTTCAGCTCGTCGCACGGCAGCGCGATGATCGAGGAGTCGCCGCGCGTGACCGACACGGCCGCATCCAGCGTGAAATACTCGCGTTCCTTGTCCTGCTCGACCGGCTCACCCTGCAGGATCATGTTCACATAGGGCTTGGCGGAGCCGTCCATGATCGGCGGCTCGGAGGCGTTCATCTCCAGGATGACATTGTCGATGCCGCAGCCGCTGAGCGCGCTGAGGACGTGTTCGACCGTGTGGATCTTCGCGTGGCCGGACTGGATCGTGGTGGCCCGGACGACATCGGTCACCTGGTCGACGCGCGGGCGCAGTTCCGGGCTGCCGCTCAGGTCGATGCGCCGGAACACGATGCCATGGTCCGCGGGCGCGGGCTTCATCGTCAGGGTGACTGCTTCGCCCGTGTGCAGCGCATTGCCGGTGATGGAGACCTCGCGCGCGAGGGTGCGTTGTTTCATAGGGTTGGGGCAGTCTCGGAAACCCGCCGGGCAGAGCGCAAGAGCGGAGATTCCCGGCGAAGTTCGAAGGGCGAAGCACGAAATTCGAATTGGGATTCTCCGAACTCCTTTTGAATTTCGGATTTCCATCTTCGAGCTTGCCCCGCCCGGCTCGGCCTTGACACCGCCGGAGCCGGTTCTTCACTCTGGACCCTTTCACTCCTTAAAACCGCATCCAACCGACCCCTTCGTCATGCCCGCCGCCAACGATATCCGCAAAGGCCAAGTCATCAAATTCAACGGTGAACCCCACCTCGTCATGGAGACGCAGCATCGCACGCCGGGCAATCTCCGCGCGTTCGTGCAGATCAAGATGCGCAATCTCCGCTACGGCAAGGCCCTCGACCAGCGCTTCGCGTCCACCGACACCATCGAGGTGCTCCCGACCGAGAAAAAGAGCCTCGAGTACAGCTACGCCGACCGCGAGGCCTTCGCGTTCATCGATCCCGAGACCTTCGAGCAGACCGAGCTCAGCGCCGAGACCCTCGGCGACGTGAAGAACTACCTCACGCCCGGCGGCAAGGTCGACGTGCTCTTCGTCGACGAAAAGCCGCTCACCGTCGAACTCCCCTCCACCGTGGCGCTCAAGGTCATCGAGAGCTCCGACGGCATCAAGGGCGACACCGCCAGCAACGTTCAGAAGCCCGCCAAGCTCGAGACCGGCCTCATGGTGCAGGTCCCGCTCTTCATCAAGGAAGGCGAGATCATCAAGGTCAGCACGGCCGACGGCACGTACCTCGGACGCGTCTGAGTCCAGACAATCCTTTCTGCTTAAAAAGCCCGCGGTTCATTTCGCGGGCTTTTTTGTGTTCCGAGGTAGGGTGAATCCTCCGGATGAGCCGTTTGGGCCTTTCGCGGGCAGGCGCGGCTCATCCGGAGGATTCGCCTACCTTCCTGAACGCCCCACCTTACGACTTCGTCGCCGCGGCGATCGCCGCGTCGTGATTCGCCGAGGCTTCCTTCAGGCTGCTGCCCGAGCATTTGAGGTCGTGCAACCGGCCATCGCGCAGGCCGTAGATCCAGCCGTGAATCGTCAGCTCCTGCCCGCGCGCCCAAGCATCCTGAACGATTGTGGTCTGCCAGACATTAGCCGACTGCTCGATGACGTTCAGTTCGCAGAGCCGCGCGCTGCGCACGCCCTCGTCGGGCTCGGTACAGAGGCAAGCGTCGTGCTTGTCCTTCACGTCCTGCACGTGCCGCAGCCAGTTGTCAGCGAGGCCGACCCGTTCGCAGCGCAACACGGCGCGGACGCCGCCGCAGCCATAATGCCCCACCACCATGATGTGCTTCACTTTCAGGACATCGACGGCGAACTGGATCACGGAAAGACAGTTCAGGTCGGTGTGGACGACGACATTCGCAATATTGCGATGCACGAAGACCTCGCCCGGCAGCAGGCCAATGATCTCGTTCGCCGGCACGCGGCTGTCGGAACAGCCGATCCACAGATACTCGGGGCTCTGCTGGAGCGAGAGTTTCTCGAAAAACTGCGGATCCCGCCGCCGGATGGCGTCCGCCCAGGCTTTGTTCTGATCAAACAAGTGAGTCAGGGAGTCCATACGCACCGGCATGCTCCGAACCCCGCCACGATTGTCCACCCCGAACTCCATCACCGAGCCGCCATGGTTAATTCCAAGCCGGGTTGACCACAAAGAGGTACAAAGGCTCGGGGACTGCGAACGAGCCACCCTTGCGCCTATAGGCGCGCGGGAGAGACGAGACGAAGCCTTGGAGCCCTTGTGCCTCTTTGTGGCCAACCCTCCGCATGTTCGGCATTGCCGCGGCCGTGGCGGCCTTCACACTGGCCGGTCTTATGGGACGCCAGTGGCTCCACGCCAAACGCGCGATCGTCAACCTGAAGAAGGGCCAGACGGTCGGCAAACTCGTCAAGGAAATGACCGTCGCCGCCAAGCTCGGCGGCGGTGACCTCGCGGCCAATGCCCGGCTCTTCGCCGCGGTCGAAAAGGCCCGGAAGGCCAGCGTGACGCGCGACGTCATCGAGCGGGCTATCGCCAAGGGCTCCGGCGTGGGCGGCGACAAGACCGCGCTGGAGCACGTCGTCTTCGAGGGCTACGCCCCGCACAAGGTGCCGGTCATCGTCGAGGCCTACACCGACAACCACCAGCGCATCGCCCCGGAAATCCGCCAGCTCTTCAAGCGAGGCATCCTCGGCCAGGCCGGCAGCAACAAGTTTCTCTTTGAGCATGTCGGCCTCGTCGAGGCGCACCATGCCGATATGGCCGTGGACCGGGAAGCGGCCGCCATCGAGGCCGGCGCCAATGATTTCGAGGTCCTCACCCACGAACAGAACGACGATATCCCGGCCGAGCGTGCCGGGGCCCGCTTCATTACCGAGCGCCATTCCGTCCACGCCGTCTCGGTCTGGCTGACGAAGAACGGCTGGACGGTCGTCACGAGTGAAATCGGCTACCTCGCGAAGATGTTTCCCGAGCTGGACGACGCCGCGCGTGGCGACGTCGGCGAATTCCTGCAGGCCCTTGAGGACCACGACGACGTCCAGCGGGTGTGGGCCGCGGTCAAATAAAATTCCGATCCTAAACTTTCGATCCATTTTACAGGAGGTAACGGAGGAAACCGAGCAAGGCCTGGAACAGAAAATCTCCTCCTCCGTTCCCTCCGTTACCTCCTGTAAAACGGATCGAAAGTTTGGGTCTTAATCATCCGCGTTCCAAACTCCTGTCGCTCCCTTCCATGCCCACGCCCAATATTCCGCAAAGATCCCCCATCGTTCAGGAAATGCCGCCCGGCACCTACTGGTGGTGCACGTGCGGCAACTCGAAGAACCAGCCATTTTGCGATGGCAGCCACAAGGGCACCGGCTTCGCGCCGCGCAAGACCGAGCTCACTGAGCGCCAGACCGTGGCGTGGTGTGCGTGCAAGCAGTCAAAGAACGCCCCGTTCTGCGACGGTTCGCATAAGACGGTGTGAGCCTGCGGCCCATCGTTCCCCATGTCCTTCGAACTTCGCCCCAATTGCGAATGCTGCGACCGGGATCTTCCGCCGTCGGCCAGGGACGCTTACATCTGCACCTTCGAGTGCACATTCTGTTTCGACTGCGCTTCGACCAAGCTCGGCTTTGTCTGCCCTAATTGCGGCGGGGAGCTAGTCCGGCGGCCCATCCGTCCCGCTGCCCAGCTCCTGAAAAATCCCGCATCAACCCTTCGCGTGCTCCGGTCGCAACCCTGCGGCTCACGCTAGGAAAGCGCGCGACCCGGCGAAGCGCCTGTGAAGCCCACCTTCCAGCTCCCGTCGCCCGAAACCGGCACGGACTATTGGATCTACGTCAGCGCGCCTGATCCTGAGACAGAGCCGGGGCCTTGGCCGGTGATGCTGTTCATGGATGGGGACGATCAGTTCAGCTATGGTGTGAAAGGCTATCGCGCGGTGCGCGCCGCGGGCGCGGTGCCGCCGCTCCTGCTCGTCGGCGTCGGCTATGGCGCCGGCTACGGCCGTGGGACCAACCAACGGGGTCGCGACTACACGCCCGCGCCTCATCCCGATGAACCTTCGAGCGGCGGAGCGGAGGCGTTCCTAAAATTCCTCACGACAACGCTTTGGCCGGAACTGGAGCGGCGCCATCCGGTTCACGCCAAAACCCGCGGTATCGCCGGACATTCCCTGGGTTCGCTGCTCGTGCTCCACGCCTTGTTCCAGAAGACGCCGTTTTTCACGCACCATCTGGCCAGCGCACCCTCGATCTGGTGGGACAATCGCGCCATTCTCGACCAAGCCAAACGCCTGCGCGCGCATCAATCCGCCCTGCCCGCCCAACTGTACCTCGGCGTCGGCGGCAAGGACTCGGAATCGATGCACGGCGACCTCGCTTTACTCGAGGCCCAGCTCGCGGCCAAGCCGTTCACCGGCCTCCAGATCACGTCCGAGCAATTCCCGAAGCGTGATCATTACACCGCGCTGGCGGATACGTTTCCATCGGGACTGAAGGCGTTGTTTGGCTAGGCTTAAAAGACCGCTGTAGCAGCCAACGTGAGGAGGCTGTTTCGAGGCACCTCGGAAATACCGGCCAGGACATTTGGCCACAAAAAGGCACAAAAATTCCAAGGCTCCGGCTCCAGTCTCCCGTGCGCTTATAAGCGCGATGTCGACTCCTTCGCAGCCCCATGCCCTTGCGCCTTTTTGTGGCCATCCCTTCAGAGTCAGCTTGAGGCTCTTCCGCCTGCGCGATTCCAATCCAGCCTCCTTACGTCGGCTGCTACTGGCCGCTACTTCGCGCCGGATCCAATCGACGGGTACAGCTCGCCGAAGCGCAGCCAGGTGTCGGTCTCAATCTCCGGGGCGTTCGAGCGGACGATGTTCAGCGTCACCTGCAGCTCGATCAGTGCCTTTGAGAAGGCCGCGCGCAGGAGTTTGTCCTTTTGCGCGACGGCCTTCCGCAGCGCAGTTGTGGTCATGGGCTCGACTTTGACCAAGGCATGGATTTTCCGCGCCATCGGGCTGCACTCTTCCACGGGTCGGTGAAACTTCGGGTAATGCTCCTCCGCCAAGTGCCCGAGCGTCATGAGCACCGCCCGTCCCGTCTCGTCCTTGCCATAGAAAATCTCATCAGGGTACTCTGCGGGCAGCTGGTTTTTCCAACCCCAGACCGCGCCGACCCTTTTACCCCATCCAGCCTCGCCCGGCTGCTTTCCCGGCATGTCGGTCACATCCCAGAGGTTCGGCCGATCCACTTTCTTGTCGGCGAAAATCGCGCACTTGCCGCCAGCACAAAGGCATGCGCCTGGGCCAGCGTCCTGACCCGAAATTTGCGCGCGGATTTCACTCGTGTAGGTACGCTTCCAAGCATTCGTCCAATTGTTCCATGCTCTCTACCGAGAGCTCTCCCAACACCCCGCGCAACCGGCTTTTTTTCACCTGACGAATGCCGGGAACGACCGCAAAGCTCTCCTTGCCCGCAAAGCGGCCCACGCCCAGGCGCAGGGGCCATATTTCCGGCGCCAGACTCGAGGTTGGCACAATGACCACGGTGCCCAGCATTTCATTGTGCGGCGTACCCGATACCACGATTCCGGGCCGCACCTTGCCCAGTTCCGGCGGCATCGCGTCGTTCAAATCCACCCAGACCATTGTGCCGCGCTTCATGGCTTCGGTGGCTCCACCTGCTCGCTGAGCGGCGCCGATTCCCAGACTTCCATGGCCATCCGTTCCTCGGGATTCTCCCGCAAGAACTGCTGGTAGGTATTCGCCGCCACCCGGTGCGTGCGTGCGCGGTGCTCTTTCTCGATCAAGCTGCGTACATAACCGGAGATGCTTTCGTCCTTCGGCTTCATGACCGTGACCTTTTTGACCAGATCGGACTCTAGCTTAATGGTAGTTGCTGGCATACCAAGATGGTAGATTGATGGTAGCCAGTGTCAACCCAGCTCGACGAGGAGATCGGCTGAGGCCGACCGACCACTCCCACCCGAGTATAGGCCAGGGAGCCGTCGAATCTCACGCTCAGACCACCCGCGCCCAGAGCACCTTGAGATAGCGGCTCTCGAGGCAGTTCGAGTAGACCGGATGATCCACGCCCGGGCCCGTGCGGTCGAAAAACTGCAGGCGCCGGTTCTGGCGGTGCGCGGCCTTGATCACATGCGCCTCGAAATCCTCCAGGCTCAGCAGGCCGGAACACGAGCACGTCACAAAAATCCCGCCCGGCTTCACCAGCGAGATCGAGAGCAGGTTGAGGTCCTCGTATTTTTGACGCCCCTCCCAGTTGCCGTGGTCGTCTCGGGTGAAGATGAACTTCGGCGGATCCAGCATCACGACATCCCACTTCTCCCCGTTCTGCTGCATCTGCCGCGCGTAGGCGAAGGCATCGGCGTGCACGAATTTGAGCCGCACCTGGTTGAGGTTCGCATTCCGCTTCGCCTGCGCGATCGCGGCTTCGTCGAGGTCCACGCTCGTCACGTCGTCCGCGGCGCCGAGCACCTTGGCGTTGAGCGAAAACCCGCCCGTGTAACAGCACAGGTCGAGCACGCGGGCCCCCTTGGTGAACCGCGCAAAGGCCTCCCGGTTGTCCCGCTGGTCGCAGAAAAAGCCGGTCTTGTGCCCCTCGGCATAGTCCACCTCGTAGCGCACGCCATGCTCGCGGATCTTCACCTTCACCGGCGCGGCGGCGTTGGTCTCCTTGAAGATCGAAGGCTTGATGCCCTCCAGGCTGCCGAGATCGTGGTCCACGTGGACACGGGCAAACTTCGTCCCGGCCAGTTCATGCAGCAGCGGCAGCCACGCAGGCAGCCGTTGCGCGATGCCGAGACTGTAGATCTCGCACAGCAGCGTGTCGCCATAGCGGTCGATTGTCAGGCCGCTGAGGCCGTCGCCATCCGAGTTGATGAGCCGGTAGGCGTCCGTCGTCTCGTCGAGCTTGAACAGCTCCCGGCGCAACGCGACCGCGCGGCGGATTGCCGTGTCGAAATACGCCTCGGTGACGGGCTCGGTCGAGTGGCAGACGACCCGCAATGGAATCTTGGCGCGCGGGTTGAAGAGTCCGCCGCCCATGAGATTGCCGTTCTTGTCGTAAACGTTGACGAAGTCGCCCTGCCGCGCATCGGACGACACTTGCCCGAGCAGCCGGGGGAAAATCGCAGGTGCAAAGGTGAAGTACTTCAACTGCGCCCAAGGCTTCGGCCACGCCGAGCGGTCGATCGGGGCGCGCTCGGCCGGCTCGGGACGGGCGGGCGTAGTCTCAAGATTTTCCGTGGGCAACGGGTCAGGCATGGCCATAATTGGAACCAGCTCCGGTCCCCGGGCAATTTTATTGGAGGATTTTTGAATCCAACCGCCGCCCTCGCGACACTCACCTCCGAAACCAATTCATATCCATGTATTCAACTGCCACCTGCCTGCTTCATCCTTTCGCCCTCTTTGGCCGTTTTGACAACAACCTGATCGTCATCTTCGGCTTCGTCATCTGTCTGGTCCTCATCTCGGGCTTCTTCCGGCAGCGCCGGCAGGAACTCTGGCATGAAACCGCGCGCCTCGCCTTGGAAAAAGGCCAGCCGCTGCCCGACCGGGACATCGTGGCGGATCGGTGCGGCCGCCGCTGGGCCCATCGCTGGAGTCCTTGGTGGGAATTGCGCCGCGGCCTGGTCCTGATCGCGGTCGGCGCGGCACTCTATTACTGCATGGCGGGCGATGCGCGGGGGTTTGCCGCCATCCCCGCGTTCATCGGCATCGCTTATTTGCTGCTCGGGTTGTTCGGCCTGATGCGCTCGGACAAGTCCGCCGGACCGTTTGATCGCGATCCGTCGGGCAAGCCGTGATCCCGCCCGATTCCGAGCTCATCGCCCGCGCCCTTGTCCATGATGACCGTGCGGCCTTCGGCGAACTCGTGCAGCGCCATCAGTCCGCCGTGCGCCGGTTCCTGCGGCATCTCACGCGCGGCAACCATGCGCTGGCCGACGACCTGGCGCAGGAAACCTTCCTTCAGGCCTATCGCGGATTGTCCCGCTATCGGGGCGAGGCCAGCTTCACCACCTGGCTCTTCGGAATCGCTCACAACCATTTCCGCAACGCCCGGCGCCGGCCGGAACCTGCCGCTTGGGAGCCGGATCATCCTGGCAGCGGCGAAACCGCGCCGTCTCCCGCCCGCGCCGTCGAACTCCACGAGGATCTCAGCGCCGCCCTGCGCCGGCTCGATCCCGACGAGCAAACCGCGCTGCATCTTTTCTATGAACAGAACCTCACTCACCCGGAGATCGCCGGGATCACCGGCTGGCCGCTCGGCACCGTGAAAACCCATCTTGCCCGCGGCAAAGACAAGCTCCGCCCTCTTCTTGCCTCATGGAATCCTCAAATTTGAATCCCCTGCCTTCACCGGAAAGCGATCCGCTCGACGCTCTGCTTCGGCAATCCCGGTTCGCGCCGGTCGTCGACGACGGATTTTCCATGCGAGTCGTCCGTGCGCTGCCCGCCCGCCCAAGGCTGATCGCTGGCTGGCGGCCATTCGAATGGCTCGTCGCCGCGCTCGCGGTCGGATTGGGCCTGATCATGGTCCCCTCTCTCGGTTCCAGTCCCTTCAACCAGCTGGGACTGCAGGCGGATGCCTGGCTGGACACTCTCCTGGAGCCCAAGACCATGATCGGTCTCGCCGTTACTCTCGGTACCCTGGCGCTGATCATGTTTGACGAAGAGCCGCCACCCGAACCGTCGCCGTGAGCGGAGCTGACATAGCTCCATTCGCCGACGCCCGGTCTACTGAGGTTCAACCACTCGCATCTCCTGTCTGGTCGTAAACGCCTGCCCGGCCGGATCCGTCGCGCGGACTTCGATGACATGCGGGCCGACGGCAAGATCGGCGGGAAGATAACTGCGCCAGAGATGATAGCAGACCATCGGGTCCGGCAGCCGCGGCGTTGCCAGCGGGACCGTCAGGGTGTCCTGGTCGAGATACAGTTTCGCATAGGCGGGATCCCAGTCGAGCACGCGGCGCATGGCATTCCACGTCCGGCCATCCACGCGTGACTCGACCTTCCAACCGTCGTGGCCGTTGAAGACATTGGCGTAATAGGAAATGTAGCCCGTGCGTGGCTTGACGGCCATGGGCACATGCAGGCCGATCTGGTCGTCAGGCGGATGGCGGACCGCGCGGTAATCCAGGCGCACCTCGGCGCCCGCTACCGTGAGGATGCCATAGCCGTGCGGCGTGCCATCCGCCATCGTGGCGATGGGAATGCCGCTGGCATCGGGCGGACCGCCCCAAAAACTGCCGCAGGCAGCCGCGACGTTGTACTCGTGAAGCGGTTGGGCGCCGTGCCAGCCATCGGCGGCGCCGTAGAAGACGTGACGCTGGTAATGCGTATGGCCTGAGAGCCAGAGATTGTGCGGCCGGTCCTGCAGCAGCGCGAACAGGCGCGCACGGTCGGCGACGCGAAACGTCTCGGCGTTCAGCGGATTCGGATAAAACCACGGGATGTGCATCATCAGCACCACGAGTTCGTCGCGCGGCGTCACCCGCAGAAGATTTTCCAGAAATGCGAACTGGTCCTCACGCAGTCCGCCGATGTAACGCGGGCCGCCGAGGAAGCGCACGTCGTTGAGCGCCACGAACAACACCCGGCCGTAGTGAAACGCATAGGTCGATGGACCGTAGGCCAGTTCGAAACTCGTCATCGCATGGCGGTCGTCGGCAGTCCCGAGATCGAGGTCATGGTTGCCAGCGACGTTGTACGTCGGAACACCGATCCGGGCCATGGCCGCGGTGAGCGAGGCATAGAGTTCGTGCCGGTCATAGACCACGTCGCCGAGCGTCACGCTGAAGGCGAAGTCACGGGTGCCGGCGAGCCCGTCAATGATCGTCCGGTCGAAGTAGCCCACCTCCTTGGCCGAAGCGGGTTGCGGATCGGTGAAGAGCAGCACGCGAAAATCATCGGCCTCGTCACTTTTTAAGAGCGGAAAATCAATCGCTGTGCCTGGCGGCATGCCGGACACGGGCCGGCGATAAAACTGCGGGAGATGCTGCGCCGTGACCGGCGGACGCCAGCCCCGGGGCTTGATGACGAAGAGCGTGGCTCCGTCCAACGCAGCGAATTCGTAGCGGCCGCTGGCATCGGTCAGGGCCACCGCTGTGCCATCGGAAACGCCGACACCCGCAAGGCCCGGCTCGCCGACGTCGCGGACGCCGTTTCCATTGCGGTCGTCAAACACCACGCCGTGAACCAGCGCCGTCGAGGCCGCCGCGCCCGTGGCCCACAGGAGGGTCAATCCAGCAACTGAACACCAGCCGCGCAAATTCATGCCACCAGCAAAGCGGCCGTTCGTCGCGGGTCGAGCGCAGGTTGCGGGAACCCGTGCACCTTAGGCGGCAGTGCGACGCCCAAGCATGAAATACAGAATCGATCCGAGGAACGGCAGCAGGATGATGACGATGATCCAGAGGACCTTGTTGGGATTGCTGCTCTTCACGCAATCGACGATCGCCACGATCCACAGCACGAACCAGAGGATGGAGAGGAAGTAATTAAGCCCGTTGTTCATGATATCTATCGTGTCCCTCCACGACGGGTGGTTCCCAAGAAAAGCAGGCGGCGCACAGCGATGGAGCATACCTGGGGCCTGCCCTCATTCCGATTACTGCGGGATTGAAGCGGAAAGGCCGGACGTTCATCCCTGCCTCCTCATATGAAGCCGCCCGCGAACTTGGAGCCTTGGAAACGCGCCAACACCGATTGGCTCATGAAGTGCCGCTGGGGCGTCTTCGGCTGCTATCTCGCCGACACGGCCAGCAACCTGCAGCCGACCGCGCTGCCGGTCAGCGAGTGGAACCGGCGCATCGATGCATTCGACGTGGCCGCCCTCGCGCAGCAGCTGGCCGATGCCGGCGTGCCTTATTTCATTTTCACCCTCGGGCAGAATTCCGGTTTCTATCTCTCGCCCAACCGGACCTACGACGACATCGTCGGCATTCAACCCAGCAAGTGCTCGCAGCGCGACCTCGTCGCCGACTTGGGACGTGCCCTCGCCCGCCATGGCATCCGCCTCATGGCGTACCTGCCCGGAGCCGCGCCCGCCAGTGATGCCATCGCCAGGACCCGCCTCGAAGGGACGCCGGACGAGCGCATGACTGCGCTGCAGACCAACTGGGAAGCGGTCGTCCGCGAGTGGTCGCTGCGCTGGGGGAAAACCGTGAGCGGCTGGTGGATCGACGGCCCCTACGATCACGCGAAGTACCAGCACCTCGACGCGCCCAACTACCGGAGTTTCGCTGCAGCGCTTAAGGCAGGGAATCCCGATTCCATCGTCGCTTTCAACAACGGGCTGCGCACCCCGCTCTACTCGATGACCGAGTACGAGGACTATACGCCCGGCGAAATCGAGCGCGACATGACCGTGGCGCCGGGCAACGTGACGGACTATTCGCGCCTCGCGAACTACGGGCGCTTCCTCAACGGCGCCCAGCTCCACGTGCTCACCCTCATGGGCGACTGGTGGGGCAAGGGCCCCGTGCGCTTCCCCGACGAACTCACCATCGGCTACACCAAGTTCATCAACGGCAAGGGCGGCGCCGTCTCGTGGGACGTGCCGCTGACCGCCGCCGGGTTGATCGACGAAAGCTTCCGCCCGCAGCTGGCGGCGCTCGGACGCGCCGTACGGCCGATGGCATAAATAAGAGGCCGCGCCTTCTTCATGGCCCGCACGAAGCAGGCCTCTAGGTTGAAAATCCACCGGACCAATGGTAGGGTTCGCTCATTACAAAGGTTGAGTGCCTGTCCGATCCGCCGGCTAACCGGCTCGCCCGACAGACACGCCAGCCGCGGGAAACCTTCAAATCGAATCATTGTCAAAAATCGCGAAACCTCAGGTGTCCTTTCGGAGTCATAGGATTAAGCTAACGTTAACCACTTCCAGACCATGAAAACCAAACTCATTCCTGCTTTCCTGCTCGCCGCCGGGCTTATCGCCCTCGGTGCCCAAGCCCAGACCGCCGCTCCCGTGGCCGATTCGGCCGCGGTTCCGGCTCCATCCCGGATCATTTACGCTCCCCGGCTTCCTTCGCCGGCTGAACTGACCAACGTCGCCGCCGCCCAAGGCATCAGTGTCGAAAAAATCGACCAGACGGCCGCTCAGATCACCGTCACCTACAAATTGGCCAGCGGGCAGCTGAACACGGTCGCGTACCAACTCCTCCCGTCCGCCGGCTCGCCTGGCCAGACTGCCGTGGTGGCGAACACCGTCGCGGTTCCGTCTTCGCCCGCGCCGACCGTCGTCTACACGCAGGCTGCGCCGACCGTGGTTTACACCCAGGCTGACCCGTATGCTTCGTATTACTATGCGGGTGACCCGTATTATTCCCCGTGGGGTCTGTATGGTCCGCTCGCGCTGGGCATCGGCTTGGGCTTCGGCTTCCATGGCGGTTACCACGGTGGGTACTATCATGGCGGCGGTTTTTATCACGGTCACGGCCGCTGGTAACTGCCTGACGTTTCCTCTTCAATTTTCACCAGCATGAACTCAAAACATCTGTTCATTCCCGCCCTCGCCTTGGGTACGCTTTTGACCGGCTGCGTGGGCACCGGACCCAACACCCAGCAAGGCGCAGTGGCCGGTGGCGCCCTCGGCGCTTTGGCCGGGGCGATTATCGGCAATAACAGCGGCGGCCATAATGGCGCCGCCGGCGCCCTGATTGGCGCTGCCGCAGGTGCCATTGCCGGCGGTACGCTCGGCAATGCCAAGGATAACGAGAACGGCACGGTCTACGGCGGCGGCTATGCCCAACGCCCGGTCGCCTATCGCACTGTCGTCGTCCAGCAGACCCCTCCCGCCCCACCGCCACCTCCGCAGGTGACCGAGACGGTCGGTCCGGCTCCGGCCCCGAACGCCCTCTGGATCCCGGGTTACTGGGACTACAATGGCGCCGGCTACACGTGGGCTCAGGGTCACTGGGAAATTCCCCCGCCGACCAGCCAGAGCTACGTCGCCGCCCACTGGGAAAACCGTGGCGGAGGCTACGTCTTCGTCCGGGGATACTGGATGTAATCAAACAAAAAGCCCCGGCTTCGCAGCCGGGGCTTTTTTGTAGACGTTAGCGGAGGCCTTACGCCACGCGCTCGACGATGAGCGGCGGAGGCGTCGGACGCTTCGGCGCGAGGCGGTACGCATTCTTGAAGTGGTCGAGCGCCTGCTCGAGTTTCGCCTCGTCGTTATAATGGATCATCATCAGCGGCTCGCCCTGCTTCACCTGCGTGCCGACCTTCTTGATCTCGGAAACGCCCACGGCGTAATCGAGCTTGTCCTGCGGATTTTCCCGGCCGGCCCCCAGGAGGTGCACGCCGCGGGCGATCATCGCCGCATTGATGGTGTGCACATAGCCACGCTTCGGGGCGGGCAATTTGCGGATGTGTTTCGCCGCCGGGAATTTCTCCGGGTGGTCGATGAAGGTGGTGTCGCCGCCCTGCGCCTTCACGAGGTCCTTGAACTTCGCGAGCGCGGAACCGTCGGTCAGATGGCGCTGCACAGTCTGCTTGGCGGAGAGGGTCGAACCCGCGACGCCGGCCAGGCGGACGATCTCCATGCCGAGCTTGAGCACGAGTTCCTTCATGTCCTCCGGACCCTCGCCCTTCAGGAGGGCGATGGCTTCCTTGACCTCGAGGGAAGTACCGACGGTGTCGCCGAGCGGCTGGTTCATGTCGGTCACGAGCGCGACACAGCGACGCTTCATCGAGCGGCCGACGCGGGTCATGGAACGGGCAAGCTGCTTGGCCTGCTCGAGGTCCTTGATGAAGGAGCCGTTGCCCCACTTCACGTCGATCACGAGACCCTCGGAACCCTCGGCGAGCTTCTTGGACAACACGCTGCCGGTGATAAGTGGGAGGCTCGGAATGGTGCCGGTCTCCTTGCGGAGGGCATAGAATTTGGCATCCGCCGGAGCGAGGGCTTCGCTCTGCGCAACGATCGCGCCGCCGATGCAGGCGAGCTGGGAGGAAAACTGCTCGATCGTCTGCTGGCTCTTGAAGCCCTGGAAGCAACCCAGTTTGTCGAGGGTGTTGATGACGTAGTCGTGCTCGACCCCGCACATCATCGGAACGACGACGCCACTGGCCATCGCAAGGGGTACAAGCACCAGGGAGGTTTTGTCGCCCACGCCGCCGGTGGAGTACTTGTCGATCTTGGGCTTGGCGATGTGCGAAAGGTCGATCACCTCGCCGGAAAGCATCATTTCCTCGGTCAGGTCGGCCGTTTCCTGGGCGGACATGTTGGAGAAATAAATCGCCATCATCAGCGCGGACAACTGGTGCTGAGGCATCTCGCCATCCAGCGTGCTATCAATGATGTAGCGAATTTCCTCCTGGGTGAACTCGCCGCCGTCGCGCTTCTTTTCGATCAGGAACTCGAAGGTGGGTTTGATGAACCGGCGAGTAGGAATATTGCGTTTGCTCATGTGGATAAGATGGGGTGCCACGGTAGGGGCCGCGGCGCGGAAAAGTTTGCCATCACACTCGCTCCAGCGAATTTGTCGAGCCGAAACTGCCCTGCGTTAAGACTCAAATCCCCTTGGGGACGGACCCTTCAGGCAGGGCGACCTGGCCCGACTCATCAAGCGTCCAGCCACGGAGCCGGTGCCGGCAGACGGATTCGGCCTGTCCTGTGCAAGTCCTGCCCTGCCTGCCTAAACCCGGTCCAACTCCACGCTTGCGCGAGCCCGGGGCACGGCTGTGAAGTGAGCGGATGCCTGTTCCGTTCAATCTCGCCGACGCCCTCGACACGGCCCTCAAGTCCGCCGCGGTCACCGCCGGGCTCGAGGCCGCCGCCTTCGCACCCGAGGTGCGCACGGCAGATGCGCGCCATGGAGATTTTCAGGCCAATGGTGTCCTCGGCTACGCCAAGGCCCGCAAACTCAACCCCCGCGCAGTCGCCGAAAAGCTCACCACCGCCCTGCCCGCCGAAGTGTCCGCCGACTACGATGTCGTCATCGCCGGACCCGGCTTCATCAATTTCACGCTGAAGCCCGCCACCCTGCTCGCGTGGCTGCGCACCCACGATTCCGCCGCCCACCTGAAGGCCAGTGCGGCCACCGTCCGGCAGGGCCAGACGTGGGTCGTCGATTACTCGTCGCCCAACACGGCGAAGCAGATGCACGTCGGTCATCTGCGTTCGGCCGTCATCGGCGAGGCCATCTGCCGGTTGCTGGAGTTCAGCGGCGCGAAGGTCATTCGCGACAATCACATTGGCGACTGGGGCACGCAGTTCGGCAAACTCATCTGGGCTTATCAGCGCCACCTCGACCCCGTCGCCCTCGCCGCCGATCCGCTTGAGGAGTTTGAGCGCCTCTATAAAGTTGGCAATGCCGCCGCCGAGGCCGATCCCGCTGTCCTCGAACAGGCCCGCCAGGAGCTGGTAAAGCTGCAGGGCGGCGATCCCGCCAACCTCGCCATCTGGAAAGAGATCAACGGAGCCAGTCTCGGCGCCTTCCAGCAGATCTACGACCAGCTCGGCATCACGTTCGACGTCACCCTCGGTGAAAGCTTCTACAACGACCAGGTCGAGCGCATCTATCGCGAACTGACCGAGACCGGCCTCGCAGAGGAAAGCCAGGGCGCGCTCGTCGTGTTTCATCCCGAGCACGCACGCTTCAAGACCCAGCCGTTCATCATGCGGAAGGCCGATGGCGCCAGCAACTACGCCACCACGGACCTCGCCACCGCGCTCTACCGCACCGAGCACTTCCACGCCGACGGCATCGTCGTCGTTACGGATTTCCGCCAGGCCGACCATTTCGAGCAGCTCTTCCTCGCGGTGAAAAAATGGTTCGCCGCGAAACACTACCGGCTGCCCGAGCTGCACCACGTGACCTTCGGGGTCATAACTGGCGAGGATGGCAAGGCGCTCCGCACCCGCGATGGCGGAACCATCAAGCTCAAGGAGCTGCTCGCCGAAGCCGAAGCCCGGGCCTTTGCCCTCGTCAGCGAACGCAGCGCCGACATCCCGCCCGACGAACGACAGAAGATCGCCGCTGTCGTGGGCGTGGCCTCGATCCAGTACTCCGACCTTTCTCAAAACCGTTCCAGTGACTATGTCTTCGCGTGGGACAAGATTATTTCCCTCGAAGGCAACACCGCCGCCTACCTGCTCTACGCCGGCGCCCGCATCCATTCGATCTTCCGCAAGCTTGGCACGACGGAGTCGGGCGCGACCGCTGCCAACCCCGATCCCACCGGGCAGGCCGGTGCCCTGGAGACCCCGGCCGAACTCGCGCTCGCCCGCAAACTCGTGAAGTTTGCCGACGCCATCCGGCTCGCGACCGACACCCTGCGGCCACATTTCCTTTCCCTCTATCTCTACGAGCTCGCCGGCGAATTCAGCGCCTTTTACGCCGCGGACAAAGTCGCGGTCGGTGATCCCGCGATCCGCGCCCGCCGGCTGCTGCTCTGCGGCCGGACCCTGTTGGTCCTGGAGACCGGCCTGAACCTGCTCGGGCTGCGCACGCTGACGCGGATGTGAAGAACGTGTTCCGGCGCAGCCAATAAACTCTTGCTGCGCCCCGGGGGCACGGCCACATTGCCCGGCTTATGGCACTGGAGGAAATTTATATCCGCAGCGAGACCGAGACGGAAGCCCGCGGACCGTTCAACCTCGAGCAGCTCATCTCCCTCGCCGACACCGGCCAGGTGACCGCCGAGACCCTGTTTTACGACGCCACCTCCGAGCAATGGGCAGCGATCGGCTCCAACCCCGATCTGATGGCCCAGGTTTTTCCCCAGCGAAAGAAGCTCAAGATCAAGAGCAAGGTGAAGCTCGACCTGCTCAACCAGGAAAACGACAGCGCCGCGCCGATCACCGTCGATGAAATGCTCGCCGCCGCCGAGGGCCGCACCGCCGAGACATCCGGCAAGCAGGACCCCAGCATCGCCATGGCCCGCGCCGCCGGCATCGGCCGCTGGGCCATCATCGTGATTTTGCTGCTCGCCGCCGCCGGTGAAGCCCTGCCCGCCGTGGACGCGATCATGGCCGTGGATTACCCCAAACTGCTCGGCTATCCGCTGGTGATCCTCGCCGCCTTCGACCTTTTCCTCGCCACCATGCTGGGGCTCGGCGTGGTGAGTTTCTATCCCTTCATCCGTTTCCGGGCCGCCGCGGGCTTCGGCTTCGTGGGATTCTTTTTCTGGACCAACGGCCATCCGATGCCGCTGCTGGCCCTCGCCGCCGGTTCGCTGGGCATGTACCTGTGCACCATCTTTGTGAGCTATCTGCCCGTCTTCGTTTCGGCCGCGCTCGGCCTGTGCGGAATCGGGGCGGTCTCGTGGTACCTGATGTCCTGAGTCCCGCCACGCGCCCATGGCCAGTCTTGTTGAGCGCGGCAGAAAAATCGTCCAACTTTTCCATCGGGAAATCTGGCAGACGGCCTACCTGAAGGACCATTCGCTGCGCGGTCGCACCTATGCCGTGCTCCGCGTGATCTCGATCACGTTCACCGTCTTCGGCGAAACCAAGGCCGCCAGCCGCGCCGCCGCACTGAGTTTCAGCTCGCTGCTCGGGCTCGGCCCGCTCATCGGGGTCGCGGTGCTCGTCGGCGGCTTCATGCTCGGGCAGGACAGCGACCCGGCCGTGCTTGCGAACCAGTTCAGCACCGTGATCAAGAGCGTGGCCCCGCAGCTGCAGCAGCTGGAAAGCATGAGCGTCGGCACCAACGCCTCGGCGCCTCATACCGGGCTGACCGAGCTCATCAAGGGCATCATCGCCGGCTCCCGCTCCGGCACGGCGGGCGCACTCGGCGCCCTCACGCTCATCCTGATCGTCCTATTCCTCTTCAAGACAATCGAGGACACCTTCAACGAGATCTGGGGCGTGCGCAACGGCCGCACTCTCCTCATGCGCGTGATGTTCTATTGGACCGTCCTCACGCTGGGCGCCGTCCTCTTCTTCGCCTCGCTCACGCTGCTCGGCGCCGGCGCCTTCATCAACGTCTTCCTCGAACGCCTGCCCTTCGGCCGCGAATTGCTCGAGGCGCTGCGCTGGTCCCTGCCGCTCTTCTCCGGCCTGGTGCTCGTCATCCTGCTCACCTTCTTCTACCGCTTCACGCCCAATACGCGCGTGCTCTGGCGCGCCGCCTTCATCGGGGCCGTCGTCGTCGCCGCGCTGCTGCTGTTGAACAACTTCGTCGCCTTCCTCTACCTGCGGCGGGTTTACCTCGAGAAGAGCCTCTACGGCTCCCTCGGCGTCCTGCCGATCCTCATGCTCGGCCTGTATGTTTTCTGGCTCTTCGTCCTCATCGGCGGGCAGCTCAGCTATGCGGTACAGAACGCCCATTTCCGCAGCAGCGAGGCCGCGTGGAGCCGCCTCAGCGAATCGATGCGCGAGCGCCTGTCGCTGGTCGTGTTGCTGACGATCTGCCGGCGCTTCCGGGAGTGCCTGCCGGCCGTCACCGCCTCGCATCTCGGCGACATGCTCAAGGTCCCCACCCAGACCCTCAACGAGTGCCTCAACCGGCTCGTGGACATGAAGCTCCTGACGCCGATCCCGCCGCCGCCCGGGGGCGCACCGACGGATTATTTCTATCAGCCGGCCCGGCCGCTGAGCCACATCACCCTGTTCGAATTCAAGCGCCTCGACAACAACCTGGGCGATGACCCGGTCGGCCAGGAGCTGGAGCGCATCGACCCCATCCTGCAGCATTACAGTGCCGCCCTTGAGCGGATGGGCGAACAGGAGCTGTTCCAGAAAAGCTTTGAGCAGCTCTTTGCCGAGCACGCCTTCGACGACTCCCAGCCGCCTTTCGCCATGGGCGAGCCGGCCCGGCGCTAGTCCCCACTTCGCCCTTGCCTCGCACCACTGGCGACCTAGCGTCGCCGTTTTTCCCTCCATGATTTCCTGGATCCAGAAAACCTTTCAGCAACACTTCCGCGTCATTTTTGCACTGATCCTGATCAGTACCATCATCTCGTTCATCATCGCGTTCGGCCCCGGTTCCAATCTCGGCCGCACCGAGCGCCAGACGGTCAGCCGCGATTTCTTTGGCTACAACCTCGGCTCCCAGGAAGACCAGGCCCGCCTCATCGGCGATGCGAGCATCAGTGTGAACCTCCAGACCGGCTATAACTCGCTCGAGGGTGCCGATCTGCAAAACTACGCCTTCCAGCGCGTCGCCGCCCTCGCCCTCGCCGACCAGCTCCATCTTCCCCCTCCGACTGCCCAAGAAGTGGCCGACTACATCAAGGGCCTCCGGGTTTTCGCCGGCGAGGACGGCCAGTTCGACGCCAAGCGCTATGGCAATTTCCGCGATTCCCTGAAATCCAATCCCCGTCTCACCGAGGCCGAGGTCAGCCGCGTGATTTCCGACGATGTCCGCGCCAACCAGGTCCAGAAGATCATCGCCGGCCCGGGTTACGTGCTGCCCGCCGACGTCAAGGCCCAGCTGGCCCGCTCCGACTCCGTCTGGACGCTCGCCACCGCCACCGCCGACTACGCGAGCTTCAATCCGTCCATCCCGGTCACGGACGCCGTCCTGACCAGGTTTTTTGCGGACAATTCCTTCCGCTACACCATCGCGCCCAGCGTCGCCACCGCCGTCGCCTACTTTCCCGCCGCGGCCTACACGGGTTCGGTCAGCGTGACCGACGCCGACGTGCGCGCCTACTACGACGCGAATCCCGGCCGCTTCCCCAATCCCGCGGTCAAACCTGCCGGCGCCAAGCCCGATCCCGCCGCCGATTACGCCGCCGTTCGCCCGCAGGTCGAGGCCGCCCTCAAGCTTGAGCGCGCCCAGCGCTTCGCCTCGAAGGCCGCCTCCGACCTTTCGTTCGCGCTCTACGACGGCAAGATCGCCCCCGGCACGCCCGCCTTCGACAGCCTTCTCGCTGCGCAGCACATCACGCTGAAGTCCCTTGCGCCGTTTACCCGCGAGGCCGGCCCCGCCGAACTCGGCGGCTCGGCCGAAATCGCGAACGAGGCCTTCAAGCTCGACGCCAGCCGCGCCTACTCCGACGCCCTCGCCGCGCCCGGCGGCGCCGTGGTGCTTTTCTGGCGGGAGTCGATTCCCTCGCGCCAGCCCCTGTTCTCCGAGGTGCGGGCCAAGGTGACCGCCGATTACACGGAAAACGAGCGGAGCAAGCGCTTCGTCGAATTTGGCAAGACCCTCCGCAGCCTCATCGAGAAACTCCTGAAGTCAGGCGAACCCTTCGACAAGGCCATCGCCACCGCCGCGAGCGCCACCTCCGTCAAGATTGTCCCCAAGACCCTCGCCCCGTTCACGCGCCGCACTCCCCCGAAGGACCTCGACTATTCCGTCGCCGGCGCGCTGGAGCGGTTGGAAAAGGGCCAGGTCTCCGAGATGATCGTGGCCAAGGACCAGGGTCTCTTCGTCTACGTCATCGACAAGAAGCTGCCTGATTTCAGCGAGACCGGGCCGGCCTACACCGCCATGCGCACTCAGCTGGCCACCGTCAACGCCCGCATTGGCGCCAGCGCCCAGCTCAACGCCCTCGTCGAGCAGGAGCTGAAGCGGACCGAGCCTGCGGCCAAATGACCCTGGCCGCCGGGCGCCAACCGTTCATCCCCGCCGCGAACCGCTCGACTGGTTTCGCCTCGAATCAGGGCCTCACCGCGACGAAGGTCGTCGCGCCATGCCGTCCTTCGTTGCCACGTCCGTTTCCCTGACCGCCGGGTCCGCGCCCCATGGCTTAAGTACCGGACGCGATGAAACTTTTGCTGACTCGATCCGTCATAGGCGCATGATCGGCGTGGATTCCGGGCCCGTTCGCCCGTCTTTCACCCATGGGCCTGAAACCCAGTAACTTTTCGACAGCCACCGTGTTCTCACTTTCACTTCCCGCTCACGCCTTTTCCATCATGCCACGCCCATCCGTTCGAGCCCTTCTCCTTTTCCTCAGTCTGGCCGCGCTCACCGTCGCCCGGGCCGAAGCACCTGCCACCCCGGCCCTCAGCACCCCGCCGGTGGCCGCCGCACCCGCGCTCTCGATCGAGGAATGCGTCGCCCGGGCCCTCGAGAAGAATTTTGCCGTCCGGATCCAGAACTTCGCGGTCAGCTTCGCCAAGGACCAGGTGGTCATCACCAAGGCCGGATATGACCCGGTGTTTGACGCCACCTGGCAGAAGTCCGTGGTTGAAAGCCCGGTCGCGCTTTACAGCACGTCCACCACGATCGGCGGAGCCAATCCCCAGACCAACGATCAAAGCATGAGTCTGTCGCTGATCCAGCCTGTGATCACGGGCGGCACGGTCACGGCCAGTTACGGCCTGTCGCGCGACTACAGCAATACCGTCCAGACCCTGTTCAACCCCGCCTACAACGGCGCGGTGTCCCTGAACGTCACCCAACCTCTCCTGCAGGGCGCCGGCACCGACTACAACCGCGCCACCATCCAGATTGCCCAGCTCGGCGAGAAGATCGCCAACCTCAACCTCAAGAGTTCCGTCCTCACCACGATCTATAACGTGGAGACCGCGTATTCGAACCTGATCTACACGCGCAAACAGTATGTCGTCGGCCAGGACAGCCTGAAACTTGCCCAGCAGCTCTTGGATGAAAACACCTCCAAGCGGAACACGGGCGTGCTCACGGACCTGGATGTCGTCCAAGCCCAGGCGGGCGTCGCCACCGCGCAGAGCGCGCTGATCGGCTTCAAGCAGGCGATGGACAACGCCGAGGACACGCTGCTCCAAGCCCTCGGTGAGCGCGAATTCACCAGCCCCATCGGCCAGGTGGAGTTCCCCGCCCTGCCCACGGTCAACCCCTCGTTTGCCTATTCCTACAAGCTGGCCCGGGACAACGGCCCGAATCTCGCCGTGGTCCAGGCCACCATCGAGCAATACAAGCTCGACGCCCTGCGGGCCAAGCGCAGCAACCTGCCACAATTGAACGCCGTCGCCGGCGCCGGTTATAACAGCACCGAGCATTCCTATTCCGACGCCAATTCCACCGTGTGGTCCGGCCCCGGTTACAACTGGAATGTGGGCCTCACGCTCAGTATTCCGATCGGCATGCGCGCCACCCGCGCCCAATACCGGCAGGCGCTCGCCAACCTGCAGAGCGAGCAGACCACTTACGACCAGACCGACCAGACGCTCATGGTGCAGGTCCGGGCCGCCGTCCGCGCCGTGCTCTCCAATCAGGAGGGCGTCGAGGCCGCCACGCTGACCACCACTCTCACGCAGAAGCAGTATGAGCTGCAAAAGGCCAAATTCGATGCCGGCCTCGCGACCAGCTACGATGTGCTTCAGGCCCAAAACGCCCTGGAGACCGCGCGCGTGACCCAGTTGCAGGCCGAGGTTAACCTGCGCAACGCACTCGCCAATCTCCGCTTCCTTGAGGGTACTTCGCTCGACGTTTACCACGTCATGCTGGCCGAAAAGTAAGCGCCTGCGTAGTCACGGCCCCCCGCGGCTTGGCTCGTCAGACGGCAAACAGACCCGCGATCGTCAGGTCCGCCGCCATGACCGTCCGGTGCGATGGCAGCTGCGTACGAAACCACGTGCGCTGCTTCTTCACCAGTGCACGCGTGTTCTGGGCGATTTCCGCCGCCAGTTTCTCTTCGGGTAATTTTCCCTCCAGACAGTCGATCACTTCGCGGTAGCCAATCGCCCGCGACGCGCTCGGGTTCTCCTTCAACCCCGCCGCCAGCAATTGCCGGACCTCGGCCACCAGTCCCGCGCACAGCATTTCCGCGACGCGGATTTCAATGCGCTGTGCCAGCTCCTCCGCTGGCCGGTCAATCTGGGTCAGCTCGATCCGCCAGTCCGCGAACGGCCCGGGCTGCCGCGCAAAATCCGCCGCCAGCTCCGCCAAAGTCCGGCCGGAGGCGAGGCATCGCTCCAGTGCCCGGGTCACCCGGCGCGGGTTCTCCACGTCGAGCGCCCCAAGTCCGCCGGGATTGAGCGACCGCAGCCGCGCCACGGCTTCCTCCCGCGTCAGGCCGGCCACTTCCGCCCTCAACGCCGCCGGTACCACCACTTCGTCCGCCACCGGCGCAAAAAAACTTTTCAGATAAAACCCGCTGCCGCCGACCACCAGCACCGCATGGCCCCGCGCCTGGATGTCCCTCACCGCCGCCCGGGCCTGGATCACGTACTGCGTGACATCCATCCGTCCCGTCACATCGATGAGATCGATCAGATGATGCCGCACGCGCGCCTGCTCTGCGGCCGTGGGTTTGGCCGTACCGAGATCCATCCCGCGGTAAAACAGCAGCGAGTCGCACGACACGATTTCCGCACTCCTCGCCTCCGCCCAGCGCAACGCCCACTCCGTCTTGCCCGTGGCAGTGCAGCCGGTGAGGACATGGACGGTGGGTTTCATCGCGCCCATCAAGACATCTTTGCCGCAACGCGCGAGGCGAAGAATCAGCTCGGCGCTCGCCCTTCCCATGGCTCGTCGTCTTTCTCTGGACCGTGAAGACCCGCTTCATCGTTAACCCGCATTCCGGCGGAGCCCACCGGGTCCTTTTCCGGGTGCAGACCTTTGCCGCCACGCTAGGCGCTGAAGTCGACGTCACCACGCATCCCCGTCACGCCAGCGCCCTGGCCGCCCGGGCCCTCGATGACGGCTGCGAACTCATCGTCGCGGTCGGCGGCGACGGCACCTTGAACGAAGTGGCGGCCCGGTTGGTCCATACGCCGGCCACCTTGGGTCTGATTCCCTGCGGCTCGGGCAACGGCCTGGGCCGGCATCTCGGAATCCACGGCCCGGTGGAACACTCGCTGGAAATTCTCCGCACCGGTCATCCACGACTGATCGATACCGGCCTCGCGGACGGCCACCCATTCTTTACCGCCGCCGGCCTTGGCTTTGAGGCCGAAGTGGCCGCACAGTTTAACCAGCTCACTCACCGCGGATTACTCCGGTACTTCACGACCAGCGCCCGGCTATGGCGCACGTGGGCGCCGCAGGATTGCTGGATCGAAGAGGGCGAACATCGCACCGAGGTGCAGGCATTCACCGTGGCCGTCGCCAATAGCGACCAATACGGCAACCATGCCTTCATCGCTCCCGGCGCCCGCGTCGACGATGGCCTGCTCGATCTCACCGTCGTGCCGCGCGTGACTGTCTGGAACGCCCTCCCCTTGCTGGCGCGGCTTTTTTCCGGTTCGATTGGCCGCGCCGGTGGCGTCCTGCGGCTCCAAGGTCCGGACTTCGTCGTCGTCCGGCCTGCTCCCGGACTCATCCACACCGACGGCGAAACGCATCAGGCCGGTGCTCGCATCGAATTTGTGGCCCAGCCGCGCAGCCTGCGCGTGCTGGCTCCGACGGATGTCACAGCTCGCTGAAAGCCACCGCGCAATTCCGCCCGCGTGACTTTGCGGCGTAGAGCGCCTTGTCCGCGGCCGCCACGAGTTCCATTCCCGAGGCCGCATCCGCGGGCATCTCCGCCGCGCCGGCACTCACGGTGATCTGCAGTTCGGGGCCGCCATCGATCTGGATGGGGGAACTCCGGACCGAGGCGCAGGCGCGCTGCGCCGCCTCCAGCGCGATCTTGCGGTCGGCCTGCATGATGATGAGCGCAAATTCCTCGCCGCCAAATCGCGCCGCCCGGTCGACATCGCGCAGTCCGCGCGTCAGCCGGATCGCGACTTCCTGCAGCACCGCATCGCCCACCGGATGGCCGTGCGTGTCGTTGACCGACTTGAAATGGTCGATGTCCACCAGCACCAGCGCGAACGGATGGCCGAAGCGCCGCGAGCGTTCCTTTTCCTCGGCCAGAATGCGATCAAACTCCCGGCGGTTCAGCAGGCTCGTGAGCTGGTCGTGCGTCGCCAGCTTCCGCAGCGCTTCGAGCGTATCCCCAAGTTTCAATGCGTAACGCAGCGAGCGTTCCAGCGTGCGCGAGGAAATTTCCCCTTTGACCAGATAGTCGAGCGCCCCGGCATTCATTGCCTCGATGTCCACCCGCTCCGACGCCTCCGCCGTCAGGAAGACGATCGGCGTATGGGATCCGCCGGCGACCGCCGCCCGGATCAATTCGAGTCCGTTGCGCTCGCCCAGCTGGTAATCCAGCAGGCAGGCGGCGAAGCCGCCCTCCAGCAGCCGCGCCAGTCCTTCCTCATAGGTGGCGGCCCAGTCCAATGTGAAGTCCTCGCCGCGGAAATTTTTGAAATGCGCCTGGGTGAGCCGGTACTGCATCCGGTCATCATCGATCATCAGGATTTTTCGGCTCATGAGAGAAGAGGGACGGCGGTTTCGGAGATCAGTTCCGCCAGGCCCTTGGCCACAGCCGTAGTCGCCTTGAACCCGAGTTCGGCGCCGGCCGACGCCGGGTCGCCCAGGGAATGAAGGATGTCACCCGGCCGCGCCGGGGCGTACGTGGGCGCAGCCACCCCGGGATTGTGCGTGGAAAAAATCTCCGCCAGCTCGCGCAGCGATGTCGCGCGGCCCGTGCAGATGTTGACCGCCCCGGAGATGAGGCCGGGCCGTGTCGCCGCGAGTGCGTTGGCCCGGGCGACGTCGCGCACCGCGACAAAATCCCGGGTCTGCCGGCCATCGCCGTAAATTGCCACGGGCTTTCCTTCGCGGTAGCGCCGCGCAAAGATCGAGATGACCCCCGAATAGGGCGAGGCCGGGTCCTGCCGGGGACCGTAGACATTGAAATACCGCTGGCAGCGCACCGTGAAGCCGTAGCAAGCGCCATGCCCCAGCAGCAAATCTTCCGAGGCAAGTTTCGCGGCACCATAGGGACTGACCGGGCGCTTTTCCGCCGCCTCGCGGACCGGTTGCGCCACGCCATCGCCATAAATCGCGGCAGATGAGGCAAACACTACCCGGCCGACACCCGAGGCCCGCGCCGCCTCGGCCACGAGATGGGTGGCCTGGAGGTTGAGCGAGAAATTCAACGCAGGATTCGCGATGCTCTCCTGCACGCTGACCAGCGCCGCCAGATGGATGATCGCGTCCGGCCGCTCCGCCGCCACCAGCGCCGCCAGGGCGCCGGGGGCCGCAACGTCGAGCGGATGCAGGGCAAACCGGGGCGATCGCAGGGCGGCCGTGAGATTCTCCCGGTGACCGGTCCGGAGGTTATCGACCCCCACCACGGTCTGCCCTTCGGCCAGGAGGAAATCCGTGGTGTGACTGCCGATGAAACCGGCGGCACCGGTGACAAGAATCTTGGCCATGAAAGACAGTAGGTGGGGGACGAGGAGCGGGGCAAGCTAAGGGTGGCTGCAATCTGCCGGCCCACATCGCTCCTGCTCAACTCCGATGCGTGCCCGCCGCCAGCTCCACCGTCACCGCGGCCAGTTGCTCGACGATTTTCGCCGGCGCGCCCAGATTGTCCCGGATGCAGTTGACGAGGGCGCTGCCGACCACGACGCCATCGGCCTGCGCGGCGACCTGGGCCACTTGGACGCGGGTGGAAATACCGAATCCCACCGCCACTGGCAGCTTCGTATGGGCCCGGATCCGCGCCACGGCCTCGGGAATGTTGACGGCGGCATCCTTCCGCACGCCCGTCACGCCTTCGCGTGAGACATAATAAATAAACCCAGTCGTCGCCGCAGCGATCGTGGCGATCCGCGCCTCCGGCGTGGTCGGCGCCACGATGAAAACGGTGTCCACTCCATGCTGCCGGCAGGCGGCCGTGACTTCGCCCGCTTCCTCCGGCGGAAGGTCCAGGGTCAGCAAGCCATCCAGACCGGCGGCCTTGGCGGCGCGAATGTAGGCGTCGACGCCATTCGCGAACACGAGGTTGTAGTAGGTGTAGAAAATCAGCGGCGCGGCGGGAAACTCCGCCCGGATCCGGCGGACCAGCTCAAGCACGCGGGCCGCGGTCATGCCACTTTCCAGGGCGCGCTGGGCCGCCAGCTGGTTGGTCGGCCCATCGGCCAGCGGATCGGAAAACGGCACGCCCAGCTCAAGGATGTCGACGCCGCTCTGGAGCAGCGTGCGGCAGACCGCGAGGGACGTCTCAAAATCCGGGTCCCCGGCACACACGTAGCCGATGAAGGCCGCGCGTTTCTGGGCGCGGACACGGGCGAAAGTTTCAGCGAGGCGGGTCATGCGAGCGGCCAACTCAAGGGCAAACCCGCCGTGGTGCAACGGCTCTTTTTGCGCCCGATCCGGCCCGGTGCACATCGAAAACCTCGCGCCCGGCAAACGGTGTTAGCATGAATGCTGCTATCACCCGGTCAGAGCCGAATTTCATTTTGAATCCTCCACTTCAGACCCCGTACCGTACCTCTCCATGAGTACCAAGCTCTCTGTCTGCTGGAATGTGGGGTGTCTGATGCTGGCGCAAATCCTGTTCGCGGGCTGCAGCCGGTCGGCCGACGCGGCGAAGACCTCCGCCGAGCCGGTTCCCGCCGGGGAAAAGCCGCTGGTGAAGGTGGGATTTCAGCTCGATTGGTTTCCCTCCGCCGAGCACGGCGGTCACTTCGAGGCCCTGGCGAAAAATTATTACCGCGATGCCGGCCTGGACGTCACGATCGTCCCGGGCGGCCCCGGCGTCTCGGGCCTGCAAAAAATCGCCATGGGGCAGATCGAATTTGCGATGGGCCGCAGCGACGATGTCATCCTCGCGGTCTCCCGCGGCCTGCCCCTGCTGATCGTGGGAGCGCAGATGCAGCATGATCCGCAGGCGATCCTCCTGCATGAGGAAAGTCCCGTAAAATCATTCAAGGATCTGGATGGGAAGTCCGTCATGGCCTCGCCCGGCTCCAATTGGATCGCGTTTGTCGAGGCCCACTACGGCATCCATCTCGGCATTTTCCCGCATGACTTCGGCCTCGCGCGGTTCATGGCCGACAAGAATTTCATCCAGCAGTGCTTCATTTCCAATGAGCCGTATTACGTGGGCCTGCAGGGAGTGAAGACCCGGACCCTGCTGATCGCCGACGGCGGCTACGATCCCTACCGGGTGATTTTCACGAGTCAGACCTTTGCCCGTGAGCACCCCGACGCCGTCCGGGCGTTCCTGGCGGCGTCCGCCCGCGGGTGGACAGAGTACCTGCACGGCGACTCCGCGGCGGCGGGCGTTCTGATTCAGCGGGAAAGCCCGACGCAGACTCCGGGCATGATCGCCTATTCCATCGCCGCCTTGAAAACCCACCGCCTGGTGGAAGGCGATCCGGCCAAAGGCGAGCGCTTGGGCTTGATCACCCCCGCCCGCCTGACGGACATGGTCAACACCCTCGTCGAACTGAAGGTTCTACCGGCGCCGATGCCCCTTGAGCAATTTGCCCGCTTCGAGTTTGTGCCGGCGGACCCCGCTGCCGGGAAAAAGTAGCTCAATCCAGACCGGACGAATCGCACCGCCTGCTCATTTTCACCACCCACCTTCTCTGCCATGCATCTTTTCCGCCGCGCCCGCATTCCCCTCGCCTGCCTGCCTGCTCCGCTCAATCAGCCAGCCGGCTTGGCGGACGCTATACTGGAACCCTGGCGGGAATGTGACGTAACCGTTGAGGGCAATCGCATCATCGCCGTGCGCGATTCGGGGGCCCCGGCCGAAGCCGGAAATTTTGCCGGCGCCGTCACCGACCTCGGCGGCGTCCTGGTTTTTCCCGGTGTCCTCGAAGTCCACACACACCTCGACAAGTGCTACACGTGGGACCGCGCGCCCGGCCGGCACAGTGATTTCTGGGAATCGCTCGCCATTCTCGGAGCCGACAGCGTGCGCTGGACGGAGGAGGACGTTTACCGCCGCGCCGAGTTCGGTCTGCGCACCACTTGGGCGCATGGCACCAACGCACTTCGCACCCATCTCGATACCGGTCGCAAAGTCGGGGCGGGCAGCCACGCCGCACTCGAGCGCCTGCGGGCCGAGTGGAAAGGTCGCGTCGAGATTCAGACCATCTCGCTGTGCAGCTTCACGGAGTTCTTCTCCGGCGGCGGCGACCGCATCATCGAGCTGACGGCGCGGTACAAGGCCACGGCCATGGGCGGATTTCCCCAGCCGAATCCCGATCTGCCCAAGCAACTCGATTATCTGATGGCCGCGGCCCGCGAACTCGGCATCGGCCTCGACCTGCACGTCGACGAAAGCGGTCTGGCCCACGCCGAGTGCCTCCGCGCCACCGCCGAGGCGATCTTGCGCAACCAGTTTCCCCATCCCGTGGCCTGCGGCCACAATTGTTCGCTTTCCGTCCAGGACCCGGCCCGGGCGCGCGAGACCATCGCCCTCGTGAAGGAAGCCGGCATCGGTATCATCTCGCTGCCGCTCACCAATCTTCACCTGCAGGGCCGGACGCGCGGCCCCGCACCGCAAGGAGAGGCCTTTGGCGCGCCGCGCACCCCGCAATGGCGCGGACTGACGCTGCTGCATGAATTGATCGAGGCCGGTGTCACGGTGGCCTGCGGCGGCGACAATGTCCGCGATGCCTTCATCGGCTGGGGCGATTTCGACCTGATCGAGGTTTACATCGAAAGCGTGCGCCTCGCCCACCTCGACACCCGGCTGGCCTTCTCTCCCGCCGTGGTCACGACCGGGCCCGCCGCAATCATGGGCCTGCCCGGCTACGGTCTGATCGCACCCGGTTCGCCGGCGGACCTGATCGTGTTCTCCGCCCGCAAACTTTACTCGCTCCTCTCCCGTCCGGCCACCCCGCGGCGCTTCATCCACGGGGAGAAATTCCGCGACGCCGTCCTGCCTGATTTCGACGAGCAGGAGTCCTGGCCAAAGACCTGAGCAAGCCATTCAACCACGAATGGACACGAATCCACACGAATAGGAAATCACCCCGGAGCAAACCTCGATGTTGCTGGAAAGCACGGCGTGATTTGCCCCGGACAACACAGACTGCTCGAAATGAATTCGTGTCCATTCGTGGTTCCCACCAGCCTGAATCAGGCTACGCCAGTTCGAAATCCACCATCACCGGCCGATGGTCGGAGATGTACGTCCGCACCACCTCGCTCCGCACCTCCATGCAGGTAGGCGGCAGGAAAACAAAGTCCAGCATCCGGCTGGGCAGCGGCGACGGGAACGTGCGGCCGTTCACCGGATGCAGGACGTAGTCGTAGTAATCCGAAAGATGGCTGAGCAGCGCGGCGGTCGCGTCGGGACTCGTGCCGGGATTGTTGAAGTCGCCGCAGATGATCGGAGGCACATGCCAGTGCTTGCGGCGGACACCCTGCTTCTCGCGCAGCCAGGCCAGCAGCCGGCCCAGCTGCCGGATCCGGTGCTCGCGCGAGCTGAAATGAAGATGGAGGTTCACGACCGGCACGAGGCGGCCGCCGATGTCGAATTCGGCGAAGAGAAAGCCCTTCTCGCCGACGCTGCGCAGGCCGAACGCGATCGTCTCCGTCGCCACGATGGGATGGCGCGAGAGGAAGGCGTTGCCATAGCACAGGTTCAGCAGGCCCTTCCGGCGGTTGTTGATGCCAAAAACGGCGTGGGGAAACCCGGCATGCAGCCGCAGGTAGTCAAGATGGTCGAAATTGCCCGCCCAGCGGGAGCACTCATCGATTTCCTGCAGTCCGACGATGTCCGGCTTCAACTCGTCGAGCAGCCGGGCGATCTTGCGCAGGTTGAGCCGCAGCTTCCGCGCCGAGGTCAGGCCCTGGATGGGATTAAGTCCGCGGGCATGGGCGATATTGAAGGTGAGGAGGCGGACGCGCGGCATGGGACCCATCCAGCCTGAAACCCACCGATAGCTGGGCAACGGCAAAGGCGGAGATAAAAAGGACAGTACAGATCCGGTCCTGGAAGTTCCCGACCGCACGTACATAACCTGCTCGCCATCAAAATGGGGCGGCCAACGGGACTCGAACCGATTCTGGCCGCTGAAGCTAAATCGCGAATAAACGCGGACTTAGTTGATTGTTAGTGTTTTAGAACGAGCAAAGAGAAGCACCAAAATCCCAAAAAGTGAAGCCAAAAACACCATTTCTGGCAACCTTGTGGCAACCTAATTTGAAATGGGCCGGCGATGTTACAGTCCATTTGTTGGATACGTCGTAACATTTGCCGCCGACCAGAAATTGTGCATGACTTCTCATGCTAGACCACACGAAAATCTCGCGCGACTTTGTCGGTGACGGCAGAGCCCAGGCCAGCGTTGCCAGCGAACGATGACCAGTTCCCCACAGCCGCCTTGACCTCTGCCAGCAGTGATCCAGCTCGGCCGACGCCGAATCGGTCGGCCACCTTGAGCAGATCCGTCCGCCCAATCTCATCGAATTTGCCGTTTACACTCATGAGATGCTGACTGACCCATTCGCTCTTTGGGTTGTGCGCGTGGGTGACGTCATAGGCCGGGGCCAGTTCCCACTGGCCACCTTGCGTGAGTCGGAAGGCGAAATTCTTGGTATGGTCGTCGCAATTTCGCGCCATGACGTTGAAGGCCATCCGGCGGAACGCCTGCGCCAGAGCCTCGTCACCGAGCCTCAGTTCGCTGATGAGAAGAAAATACTGTTCGTAGGCGTGGGTTGCGCGCTGCTTGTAGTCGAGATGCGACAACGCGCAGAGCGACTGGAGGTGATGCTTGGTGTTTCCTTCGCGGTCGAAGCGTCGGGTCATGAAGTGGGCGCGACCATTTTCCTCCAGCAGGCGGCACGGCGACATGACGATGCCCGCGGCGGTCGCCATGCGGTAGTAGGCGTGTTCGATTCGGCCGTAGTCGGCCGAGGTTCCGAGTTCCAAATCCTTGCCGACGCCGTCGAATTTCAGGAGCCAATGCTCGAATCCGGGCGCGACGTCGAACTGGCCGCTGCGAATTTCGTGCGTGACGGGATGCCAGGCGATCACCGCCTTGGCCCGAGCGCCGCCGGCGGATGTGCCCACCCTGATAATGTTGGCGAGCGCCGCCTGCGCATGAGTGTCGTCGCCGAAATCCCCCTTCACAACTTTGCGGGCTGTTTCCACGAGGGATTTCATTTGGAGCGGCCGGGCGCTTTCTTTGGTGGCCCCTTTGCTCGGGCGGAATTCCAGCGCACCCAAGCCGCGCTTGCCCATGTAAGCCAGCCGGTCGAGTGCGGTGACTTCGTTCTTGTCCACGCCGTGTGTCGCCATCCAGGAATCGATCAAGCCGTTGCCGAAGTCATCCGGCAGAGCGTCGGCCAAAAGTCCCGGCAAACGCTTGTAGGACTCGCCGAGGGCCGGAAAGGCAAAGATCGACTCCGCGGCGGTGGTCGGCATCAGGCGCGGTGCCAGTTCGATCCCGCGACGACGCCAGCCCGCGTCATATTCAAAGGCATAGCAGCCGAGCGCAGGATCGGAGGCAACGGCGCCGACGAGCGTATTCCATATCCGAACTTCAATGACAGAGGTCATGCTTCGCCTCCCTTGCGGGCGCGCACCCGCCCAGCTCGGCGAGGCTGGTGTCCCTGCTTGAGCAGCATCAGCGGACTGACCTGGGGTTGCGGCGCCAGCAGCTCGATGGCGTTCGCGGCGTTTAACGCTTTCAGAACCCGCACCAAGCTTTCGATAGTCGAACCCGCACCCGCCTCAAGATTGTGAAGAGCCCGTAGCGACAAACCGGCCTTGTTGGCCAATTCGCTCTGGGCCAGATTGCGACTCAGACGAAGCGACCGCAGTCGCTCGCCCATCACCGTCTGCAATTCCTCGGGGGTCTTGTAAGATAGGTCCATAACAGGCTCAGTTTTACCGATTGATAGGGTTTATAGCATTAATGTGCTTAAAGATGCATACTAACCATGTTTCGTCAATGAAAGTAGGAGTTGGAGTTAAAATGCATCAAGTTGCACTTAATTCATTGAATATGTCATAAAATGCAAAAGTAAGCACGTTAACTGCTTCGCGACGGACCATTTCGGGGTGACGCCATTTGCACGGCAAATGGTTATCTCGTCGGTTGTGAAAACAGAGCAGACGCGTGGCTACCGCGAGCCCGGCAAACTCCTTGGTCTGGTCGAAGGCCCAGCTGAGCGCTCCAATGTAGGCCTTGTAGTGCGAGGCCCGAACTTGTCCGCGAAGTGGAATCTCGTCCAACGACTTGAGTAGATACTTATTCTTATCCCGTACTACCGTTGGCGCCTGCACCGGCCCAGCGCCCGGCAGCGTCAGGATGCCGATCTGGCCGTTCAAATCGCCGCGGCCCACCGGGCCAGTCGGGGCAACTACGGAGCGCCCCGCATCGTCGAGGATCTGCGCGAACAGGGC
>CAIONS010000023.1 GCA_903859715.1 uncultured Opitutia bacterium | reverse complement strand
GAGCCGTTCGTGGACGGACGCGGCTCATCCGGAGGATTCGCCCTACCTCAACCGCCATCAATCGCGGGGTGAGGGCACCCCGCCCACATTTCAGGCTCTCTGCCTAAAGCCTACCGCTTAAAGCTTACAGCTTATCGCTTTTTCGCCACCGCGATCATCGCCTCGACGCTCTTGTCCACATCGGCGTCGGTCGTTGCCCAACTCGAGACGCTGATACGCATGGCCGTCCGGCCCTGCCAGACGGTGATCCCGGCCCAGCAGGTGCCTTCGTCCTGGATGCCTTGGATGACGCGTTTGGTCTTCTCGGCATCGCCGAAGGCGACGAGCACTTGATTCAGCACGATCTCGTTGAGGATCTCGAAGCCGGCGGCTGAAAGCTTTTCCGCAAAGCGCCGGGCCTGCGCGCAATTGCGCTCGATCAGCTCGGCGAGGCCTTCGCGGCCCAGCGCGTGCAATGCTGCCCAGACCTCGACGCCGCGGGCGCGGCGCGAGAGCTCCGGGGTGAAATCCGACGGATTCCGGAACTCGCTCTCGGTCGGCAGGTATTCCGCCGTAATGGCCATCGCGGCCTTGAGCGCGTGGGCATCCCGCACGAAGGCGAGGCCGCAGTCGTAGGGCACGTTCAGCCATTTGTGGGCGTCGGTCGCCCACGAATCGGCCAGCTCGACCCCGGCGGCGTACGCGGCGCGCGACGGTGCGGCGCCGGCCCAGAGGCCGAAGGCGCCGTCGACGTGGACCCATGCCCCGGCGGCTTTCGCCCGGCGGCAGAGGGCCGTGAGGTCGTCGAATGAGCCGGTGTTCACATTGCCGGCTTGGGCGCAGATGATCGTCGGGCCGGAGAGTGCGGGCATTTTGTCCACGATCAGGCGGCCTTGGGCGTCGACGGGAACCTTGACGACACGCGTGCGGCCGAGTCCGAGGATGCCGAGCGACTTGGTCACCGACGGATGGGCTTCTGCTCCGACTACGACTGTGATGGGTGGCGCGCCGAAGAGGCCGTCGGCCTCGACGTTCCAACCGGCCCGCTTGAGCACGGCGTGACGGGCGGCGGCGAGCGCGGTGAGATTGGCCACGGTCGCACCGGTCACAAATGCGCCTGCGCAGTCGGGCGGCAGACGCAGGGCTTCGAGGAGCCAGCGCAGGGCGACCTGTTCGAGAAAGGCGGCGGCAGGTGTCGCACGGTAGAGCGCGGCGTTCTGGTCCCAGGCGCCGGCGAGCCAGTTGGCGGCGAGCGTGACGGGCAGGGAGCCGCCGATGACGAACCCGAAGAACCGCGGGCCGGCCATGCCCATCGTAGCGGGCGAACCGATTTCATCAAGCAGCCGCAGGGTTTCGGCCGGATCGTTCGGCCGGACCGGCAACGGCAGGTCAAACGCGCTCAGTTGTGCGACGGCTTTCGCGGACGGCATCACCGGCCGGGCTTCGAGGCCCTCAAGGTAACGGATCGAACGGGCGCTGGCGTCTTGCAGGAGAGGCTTCATGGGTGGGGTAGGGAGCGCTAGTCGGTGGGCTTTAGGCGTTACGGGGAGAAGTGCGTGGTTTTTGAGCCTGCATTCTCGGCGAGGGCAGGCAAGCGGCGTGCGAAACCAAAAGCCTGCAGCCTAAAGCTTATCGCCTACCGCTTTTCCAAGTACGCTTTGAGCCGCTGCCAGTAATGGCTGCGCCAGCCGGCGTTCTTGGCCTTGTAATCGGAGGCGGGCACTCCGATCTGTGTGAAGGTCAGGCGGGTCTTGCCGCCGGCGGCCTTGGCCAGCGCAAAGGTCACGAGGGAATAGGTTCCCGCGGGCCAGCCTTGCGAGCGCCATGCCTGGACAATCCGTTTGGCGGGGACGAGATCGAGGGTGTAACCGGAAATGTAGCGGTCGTAGCACATGAACGCACCGCCGACTTTGGGCGCGATCTTCGCTTTGACGCCGGTGAAGGCGGTATGCCGTTTTTCCTGAATCAGCGCGGCGTAGGTGGCTTTGGGGCTGGCACTGATGATCACGGTCTGACGAATGGTCTTTGTCATGGCCCCGAGTCTGCCGCGGGTGACCGGCATGACAACCAAGGATGCACCGATCAATGCGCCTCAGCGGCGGCACTGGCAGCGGCGCGCGAGACGGCCTTGGGCCGGCCGGCGAGGAAGACGAATGGCATGCAGACCAACGCCAGGAGTGCCACGATCCCAAAGGCATCGAGATAGCTGAGCAACGTGGCTTGGCGGACGACGGTGCTTTCCAGCAGACCCAGTGCTTGCTGTGCCGCGTCGAGCGCGGAGCTGCCGTGCGTCTGCATGCTCGCGGCGAGTCCTTGCAGCCGGGCGTCGGTGGCGGGATCGCCGGGAACCAGATGGCTGATCAGATCGACCCGGTGCGAGGCCAGCCGGTGCACGATGTAGGTGTTGACGAGAGCGATGCCGAACGAGCCGCCGAGCTGCCGCATCATGTTGTTGAGCGCTGTGCCCTGCGGAATGTCGGCCGGTTCCAGTCCGGAAACCGCGAGCTGTGTGAGCGGAACGATGAGCAGACAGAGCCCGACCGAGCGGAGAATCACCGGCCAGAAAAAATCATCCGCACCCATGGCGAGGCTGGAGTGCGAGAGCAGCCAGCTGAACAACGCGACCGCACCGAAGCCGGCGACCACCATGAAACTGGGCGGCACTCCCTTGGTCAGGAGACGCCCCACCACCGGCAGCACGAGGATCGAGATCACCGCTCCCGGGAGAAACAGCAGACCGGTTTGCGTGGCGGTAAAACCCAGCAGCCGTTGCGCGAACACCGGCACCACGAAGACCGTCGCGAACAATGCAAACCCGAGCACGAAGGTGAGCATCGCGGCCACGGCGAGCGAGCGTGTGCGCAGGATCCGCAGGTCCACCACTGGCTGGGCCGTCCGCAGCTCGTGCACGATGAACGTCACCAGGCTCGCCGCTGCCAGCAGGGTCAGCACCACGATGTAGGGCGCGGCAAACCAGTCCTCGGACTCGCCGCGTTCCAGGACGACCTGCAGGGAGCCGAGCCCGACGACAAGCAGCCCGATGCCGGTCCAGTCGACGATGTCGGAGCGGCGCGTCTGGGCCGGCTCGGCCACGTAGAAATAGGCGAGGACGGCGGCGGCGAGCCCGATCGGCAGGTTGATGTAGAAAATCCAGGGCCACGAGTGATGGTCGATGATCCACCCGCCGATCGTCGGTCCGACCGTGGGGCCGATGAAAATGCCGAGCCCGAACATGGCCGAGGCGAAGCCACGCTGCGCCACGGTGTAGGCCTCGAACAGGATGGCCTGCGAGGTGGCGATCAGGGCGCCACCGCCGATGCCCTGGATGAAACGGAAGGCCACCAGCTCCCAGATATTTGTCGCGCTGCCGCAGGCGATCGAGGCGGCGGTGAAGAGCAGGATCGAGCCGATGTAGTAATTCCGCCGGCCCAGCCGCGCGGCGAGGAAGCTCGTCATCGGGATGATGATGACATTCGCAATCGCGTACGACGTGACGACCCAGGCGACGTCTTCCAGCGTGGCGCCGAGGTTGCCGCTCATGTCGGTGAGGGCGACGTTCACGATCGAGGTATCGATCAGCTCGATCATCGCGGCGGCGATGACCGTGATCGTGATGATGACCTGGCGGAGACGTTGGGCGGACATGGCGGGGAGGGAAATAACGGCGTCAGTCCTTGATCCGCACGGCGACGTCGACGCTCATGCCTGGCCGCAGCACAGAATCCGCGCCGGCCGCATGGTCCACGAGGATCTTGACCGGCACGCGCTGCGTGACCTTGACGAAATTTCCGGAGGCATTGTCGGGTGGCAACAGAGCGAACCGCGCCCCGGTGGCGCCCGCGAGCGAATCGACGCGGCCGTGAAACGTGACGCCGGGATAGCCGTCGACCGTGAACTCCACGGGTTGACCGGCGTGCATCCGCGTCACCTGCGTTTCCTTGAAGTTGGCGACGAGCCAGAGATCGGTGTCGGCGGCGACCGACAGGAGCGTCTGGCCGGCCTGGACGAACTGGCCGGGCTCCACGTTCTTGTGCGAGACGATGCCGGCGATGGGCGCGGTGACCGTCGCATAAGCGCGCTGCAGCCGGGCGTAGTCGAGATCGGCGGCACGCTCGGCGACCTGGGTCCGGGCGGCGCCGACCTGCGCGGCGGCGACATCGATCTGCCGTGCGGCCGCAGCGGCCTGCCGGCGGGTCGCCTCGAGCTGGGCGGCGGCGGCATCCGCAGTGGCACGCGAGTCGGTCCATTGCTGGGCGGAAATCACGCTAGTCTTCACCAACTGGTCGTCGCGCGCGAGGTCCGAGGCGGTCTTGGCCTGCGTGACGAGAGCCGTGGCCACATTCGCCGAGGCGACCTCGGCCGCGGCGCGGACGCTGGCAAGGTTGGCCTCGGCGATTTGGAGCGCAGCGCGGGCGCTGTCGAGAGCGGCCGAGGCGTTGGCGGACTTCAGATTGAGGTCGGCGGGTTCGATTTCCAGCAGCGGCTGACCGGCGATCACGCGTTCGTTGTCAGCGACAAGGACGCGGGCAACATAGCCGGGCACCCGCGGCAGCACGGGGCTCACGTGTCCCTCGACCTGGGCGTCGTCGGTCGATTCATGGGCCAGGGCGAAGGTGAGGGCCCGTCCGCCGCGCCAGGCCGCGAAGGCGAGCACGAGCACGGCGCCGGCCAGCAGCAGGGTGCGGCGGCTGACGACCGGCAGGGCTTGGCGGACCGGCCGCACAATGACGGTGGGCGCGGGGGAGAACGGCGTGGCGGCGGGCGCCAAAGGAGAGGAAGAGATTGTGGCTTGCATAATGAAAGTGACTAGACCCTGAGTTGTGACTTGCGTTTTGCAAGTATAAAAGAAACCTTTCCGGTATGAAGCGCCGTTCCTCTCCCGAATCCCTGCCCGCCGAGGCCCGTTCCCCCTGTGCGGTGGCGTGCAGCCTCGATATCTTTGGCGACCGCTGGACGCTGCTGGTGATCCGCGACCTGCTGCGTGGTCGCCGCCGCTACGGGGAGTTCGCCGCGGCAAAGGAGAAGATCCCGACGAACATTCTCGCAGAGCGCTTGGCCCGACTCGAGGCCGCCGGGATCGTCACCCGGACACCGTACCAGGACAACCCGCCGCGCCACGAATATCTGCTCACTCCGAAAGGCGAGGGGCTCCGCCCGATCATCCGGGCCATCGCCGACTGGGGCGGGCAGCACATCGCCGGCACGCGCCGGTTGGACGCGACCGGTCAGAGTGTGCCGGCGGCAGGGACGGCTGTCGCCGCTGGCGGTAAGCTTTAGGCGATAGGCTTTAGGCTTGGTGAGCGGATGAACCCTGCAGGTTTTCGCTCTGTCATTCTGAGCGTAGCGAAGAATCCAATGGGATAACGCCGGAGCCGGCAGCCGAATCTCACTGGATTCTTCGCTACGCTCAGAATGACAAACGCTCCAGACCTAGCCTTGTTGGTGCATTTGCGATGAAAACCCAATGTCACGTATTACGTGACATTGGGTTTGGCACGCTGCATCTGCCTACCGCTCCCGCCTCTCACTTCTTCTTATACACCGTCGCTGGGTCGAAGAGGCGCTGGGCGGTGAACTGCAGCTTGAGTGACGGGTCGGCGAAGTCGCCGAGCTTGCGGTAAAAGCAGGACTGGTAGCCGTTGTGGCAGGCGGCGTTGGCCGAGCCGGTTTGCTCGACCTTGATGAGGAGCACGTCCTGGTCGCAGTCGGTGCGGACTTCCTTCACGTGCTGCACGTTGCCGGATTCCTCGCCCTTCATCCACAGCTTGTTCCGGGAACGGCTCCAGTAGGTGGCCTTTTTCGTCGCGAGCGTGTGGGCGAGCGACTCGGCGTTCATGAACGCGAACATCAGCACTTCGCCCGAGTGGACGTCCTGCGTGATGCAGGGAATCAGGCCGTCGGGGCCAAACTTCGGCTGCAGCGTTGTGCCGAGCTCGATCTCGGCGGTCGTGGTGCGGGCGGGGAAGACGTAGGTGGGCATGGAGGAAGATAAGTTCGAAGGAGGAAGTACGAAATCCGAAATGAAGGCAGCGCGTTTTGGACTGCGAGAAGGAGTGGCTTACAGACCTGCGAGTTTTCGCAGGTAATCGTAGCTGTAAAGCCCGGTGCGGTGGCCGTCGCTGAAATCGAAGCGCAGCGCGTACGTGCCGACCTGCTCCCAGCCGAGCACCTGCACCCCGGCGAAACTTTTCGGGCCGTCGCCGCCGTACTTCTGTCCGAAGATGTCGCGCTCGCCCTGGGTCTCGGCGCTCGGGGAGGCGGCGCGCAGTTTATCGGCGGCGAAATAGCTCTCGGCGCCGTCATCCCAGACGATGGCGACTTCGGAACCGATGAGCTGGATGTTGACGGGGGCGTGCATGTGACGGGTTGGGATGAGTAACCTGCATCGTTCCCCGAAGGACAGCAAATTTGTCCTCCGGCACGTTGCCAACTGCTTCCACCGCCTTCACGTTGGCTTCCCATGGAATCCGCTGACGCTGCCAAGCTCCCGCACATTGTGGTCGTCGGTGCCGGCTTTGGCGGTCTGACCTTCTGCCAGAAATTCCCGGCCAAGCTCGCCCGGATCACGCTCATCGACCGGCAGAACCACCACCTTTTCCAGCCGTTGCTCTATCAGGTGGCGACCGCCGGCCTGTCCGCAGTGGACATTGCCCAGCCGATCCGCGCGATCTTCGGCTCGCGGAAGAATTTCTCGGTCATCATGGCTGCGGTCACCGGCCTGGACCTGGCGGGCCGGCGCGTCATCCACGAACGCGGTGAGCTGACGTACGATTACCTCGTGGTGGCGGCGGGCGGGATGACGAGTTACTTCGGCCATCCGGAATGGGAGGAGTTTGCCCCGGGCCTCAAGACGCTCGATGACGCCCTGAAGATCCGCCGGAAGATCCTGCTCGCGTTTGAGCGGGCGGAAACGGAGCCGGACCCGGCCAAGCGCGACGCGGCGATGACGATCATCGTGGTCGGCGGCGGCCCGACGGGCGTGGAACTGGCGGGCACCTTTGCGGAGCTCACGCGCACGGTGCTCAACCATGACTTTGACCACATCGACCCATCGAAGTCGCGGGTCATCCTCATCGAGGGCAGTCCGCGCGTGCTGGCGACCTATCCGCCGGAACTCTCGGCGAGTGCACAACGCCAGCTGGAAAAACTGGGAGTCGAGGTGCACACGGGCCTGCGTGTCGAGGCGATCACCGAGGGGCAGATCGTGGCCGGCGGACAGACCTTCCGGGCCGATAATATTTTCTGGGGCGCGGGCGTGGCGGCGGTGCCGCTGGCCAAACAACTCGGCGTGGAGGCCGACCGGGCGGGCCGTGTCAAGGTGCTGCCCGACCTCAGCGTGCCGGGACATCCCGAGGTGTTTGCGGTGGGCGACATCATTTCGCTGGTCGATGCGAACGGCGTAACGGTGCCGGGCGTGGCGCAGGGCGCGATGCAGGCCGGCGCCCATGCCGCGAAGGTGATTGCGCGCGAATTGCGCGGAGAACGGTTTTCTCCGGCGGGTCGCGCGGCGTTTGCCTATTACGACAAGGGCTCGATGGCGACGATCGGCCGTTCCTCGGCGGTGGCGGATATCGGTGACTTCGAGTTCAGCGGGTTTCCGGCGTGGGTCGCCTGGCTCGCCATCCACCTGATTTTCCTCGTCGGATTCCGCAGCAAGGTTTCGGTGCTGATCCAGTGGGTCTACTCGTACTTCACGTACCGCCGCGGCGCGCGGGTGATCAGTGGCGTGAGTGGCGGCCCGCCGGCGCACTCGGCCTAGCAATCAACCGATATTAACCACGAAGGGCACGAGGATCACGAAGTTCGGAGGATCCAAACTGTTCGGGTTTGGGATGTCTCCTCTTCGTGACCTTCGTGTGCTTCGTGGTTAAAAATTTGATGGTTGAGGATCAGGCGTTGGCCTCGAGGACCATGACCCAGTCGTGGGCGATGCCCTTGGGCGGTGGGCAGGTCCAGGTGCCGTCGGCGCTCGCCTTGATCGTGCCGAGGCTCTTGGTCTTGCCGGTGACCGGATCGAAGTGACAGGCGCGATGCGTGGAGCCAGCCGCGAGTCCGCGCGCGACGACGGGCTCGTGGTAGGGGACGTAGGTCACGCGGGTTTGCGCTGTGCCGGCGGTTTGCGGGCCGTGGAGACTCATGTCCAGCGGCGTGAATGGGCCCCACGGCTGGTCACCGAGCTGGCCGACTACTTGCGCGGCAGGCCAGGCGCTGTCGTCAAACGCACGGGTTTCCCACTGGCTGATTTTTGATTTCAGCACTTTCCACGAGGAGTCGGAGCCGAGGCGCTGGACGCTGCCATCGGTGAAACGGATCTCGATGCAGGCCATGAGCGCGGGCACGGGGTCTCCGGAGGAGGGGCGATACTCGGACCACAGCGTCAGGGTGTTCGTGCCCGGCTTGAGCAGCGCGCCGCGGTCGTCGAACTGGTGGCCGAACTTCCAGTCGTACGAGGTCCCGGCGGGCGCACCGTTGAGCTGCGCCTCGCAATGATTCATGCCGGAGAAACGCATCCGCGCACCCGCGACTTTCTTCCCCTTGGGCAGCTCGAAGGTTTTGCGGAAGTAACGGCGGGTGTTGGGCGCGTCCTTCGCGGCGCCTTCCTCGCGCGACGACCAGATCCACTGCGCGCCCTTGAGCGGCAGTTCAACGCTGCCGGCGTACGCGGCCCACTCGGGGTGGGGTTCGAATTTCGACCAGTCGTAGCGCGTGAGGAGCGTTTTGCCGTGCGCGCACTCGGCGGAGCCGGTGTAGTTCATCGCCTCGATCCACGGCGTGTTGCCATAGTTGCCGCCATGCGGCGACGCGCCGTGCGGAATGCCGGGCTGGTTGCACTGCCAGATGCCGTTGCCGCCGTAGGTGTGACCCATCGCGCCATTGAGCACGCAGGACCAGAACGCCCGGCGGGGCCAGGGCGCGGTGATTGTGCCGCCGAGGTTTTCGTAGCACGGCTCGCCGTTGATGACGGGCATGCGCGGGGTCGCGGCGTAGGTCTCGCGCACGGCCTTGATCGCGAGCGTCACCATCTCGTTCTGAGCGTGGAGCACCTGCAGCAAATCGAAGTCGAGCAGCGTCTCGTCGTCAGTGGCGTTGCGCGCGGTGTAGCGTCCGATCGCGGTGGGGTGGATCGTGACGGGACGGTTGAAGGGATCGTTTTCCTGCAGGTAGCGGATGAGGTGCGTCCAACCGTGGACCATGTCGCGGTCATCCATCGGGAAATTCTTCGCGAGGTACCAGGGGAGGTTGGCTTCGCCGGCCGTGCACCAGAGGACGGGCCACGCGCCGTAGCGGCCAATGAGGTAGCGCCAGTGCGCCTTCAGCTGGTCCTGGGTCATCCAGTTCACGAACCAACCCCACGCGCCGACGATGCAGGGCGTGATGCCGTTCGCCACGAGGTGCGCGAGTTTCTTGTCGGCCGCGTCAAAAAATTCCGGGCGGATGTGCGAGTAACCTTCCTCCCACGGAAAGCCTGCCTCGTTCGCGCCGCGCGGGTCGAAGGCATACATGTCGGGGTAGAGGCCCGCGACGATCTGCACGACGTTGTAGCCCTTCTTCACGCGATTCGCCGTAAGTGTCTTGAAACCCTGCGGCCAGCTCAGGCGGCTGCACAGACCCATCCACCAGGTGTCGCCGAGCCAGAAAAACGGCGTGCCGTCGGTGTGCTCGAAGTGGCGTTTGTCGGCGGCGACCTTTACGGGGCCGTGCGCGTAGAGCGGATTTTTTCCACTGTAGGGTTTCACTGTGACCTTGCCGGTCAGGCCATGCAGGCCGGCGTCGGTCGCGGGCGTGCACACGGTGCGGTAGGTGTGTTCGCCGGTGAGGGGGGACGAATAACGCACCTTCCAGTGATTGGCTCCGGCCCAGAAGGCGGGGACGCGGAAGGTCTGGCCCGCGGGGTCGGTGAAGATGACGTCGAGCACCACCTGGTTGAACGGGTCGGCGTACTTGCCCTGCGCGGTGAACGTCACCTCGTGCGGCATGTTTGCCGGCGTGCTGGGAGCCGGCGCGGACTTGCGCGTCGGACTGGTTTTTTTCGGGGTGGGGCGTTTTTTGCTCTTCATGGGGAGGGGTTAAGCGGGTGAGCCGGCGAGAGCGGCCTGGAGTTTTTTGACCTTGGGTTTGATCACGGCCGCGCAGTACGCGCGTTCGGGGTGCTGGGCGAAATAGTTCTGGTGGTAATCTTCGGCCGGCCAGAATTTCTGCAGCGGCAGAATCTCCGTTGCGATCGGCGCGGTCAGGCCGGCCTGCTCCGTGGCGCGGGAGATTTCCGCGGCGAATTTCTGCGCGGCATCCGTGTAGAAAATCACCGAGCGATAACGCGTGCCGCTGTCCTCGCCCTCGCCGTTGACCAGGGTGGGATTGTGAACCTGCCAGAAAAATTCCAGCAGGCGCTCGAGGGAAATCCGCGCGGGATCGTAGTCGATCTTCACGACCTCGGCGTGGCCAGTGGTGTCGGTGTAAACCTGCTCGTAGCTCGGGGCGTCCACCGTGCCGCCCGCATAGCCGCACGTCACGCGGATGACGCCGGGCAGCAGCTGGTACGCCGCATCGAAGCACCAGAAGCAGCCGCCGCCGAGGGTGAGTGAGGCAGGGTCGGAAAGAGCAGCGGCCATTTTAAAAGTCAGAGGCCGGAAGTCAGTCGGCTCAGATCCGAGCTGCGCAGGAAAATCTCCGCCATCGCCTCAAGCGCGGCCGCATCCGTGGCGTCGAACCGCGCGAGCGACGGGCTGTCGAGATCGAGCACGCCGATGAGCCGGCCATCTTTGACGAGCGGCACGACGACCTCGGAGCGCGACGCGTGATCACAGGCGATGTGGCCCGGAAATTTTTCCACATCGGGCACGACGATCGTGGTCCGCTGCCGGGCGGCGGTGCCGCAGACGCCGCGGCCGAGGGCGATGCGCACGCAGGCGACCTTGCCCTGAAACGGGCCGAGGATGAGTTCGTCGCCGTGGAGAAAATAAAAGCCGGCCCAGTTCAAATCCGGGAGGCCCTGGTGGAGCAGGGCGGCGGTGTTGGCGGCGTTGGCCAGGCCGTTGGTTTCACCGGTGAGCAGCGCGGAAAGCTGCGTGGTGAGCTCGCGGTAGGTCTCCGCCTTCGAGGCTCCGGCGGTGGTGGTGACGGCGAACATGCGGGTTGGGTGGGGCGCCGGTCACGCGGGGACGGCGGCGAAATGGGACGGTGTATTTTCCATGAACCGGCAGGCGAGAAAAATCCCGGACCAGGCCGGACATTTTTGTTTGGCGGGTCGCCGAATTCGCCGAGGGAAAACGGCGGACGGGCGTTGCGCGCAAAATGTGAATAAATTCTTCAATTTTTGACACGTCTTGGCTTGACGGTTGTGGGGGAAAATGGGTTGAAATGGGGTGTTGTGGGGCGCTTGGCGCTTCGCAGCCCAATGGCGCAACCCGGCAAAGCTTTTTATACCGGCCTTTTCAGGCACACCCTCGACGACAAAAATCGCCTCACGATTCCGTCGGCGTGGCGCTACGCCCACGAGGAAGCCGACACGTTTTTGGCGACGCCGCATCCGGATGGTTATATCGCGGTCCTGCCGCCTGCCGAGGTGGAGAAACTCCACGCGAAGATCGCGCAGACGGCGCTGAGCGACGGTGCAGGCCAGGATTTTGTCGCCCGGTTTTTTGCGCAGACGCAGTCGTTCTCCTTCGACAAGGCCGGCCGCATCGGCCTCGACGAGGCGTTGATCAAGCACGCCGGCCTCCAGCGCGACGCCGTGCTCGTCGGCTCGCTGACGAAATTCAACATCTATGCGCCCGCCCGGTGGGGCAAGGTGGAGGATCGCACTTCCGGCGAGAACTTCGGCGACCTCATGCGCCGCCTGGGGATCTGACCATGCGCCACCTCGCCAAAGCCAAGGTTTCCGCAGTGCGCGTGTCGCTGCGCAAGGTTGCCGCCGCCCTCACGCTGCGCCCCGCCTTCCCGGCCTGGATCGACGCCGAGTCGGGCGTCTCGTTTTCCGCCACGGTCGCCACGCCGCGGGTGCGTGACTGCCTGATCCTCCGGCTCGTGGAGCAGAAAAAGCCCCATCCGCTGAGGCATGCCTCCTATGCGCACGGTGCCCGCTGAAGCCTTTGCCGCGACCATGACGCCCGGCCACCAGCCCGTCCTGCTGCGCGAGGTGCTCGAATTCCTGTCGCCCAAGGCGGACGGCCGCTACCTCGACGCCACGTTTGGCGGCGGCGGCCATACCCGGGCGCTGCTCGAGTCCGCGCCCGGCGTGAGTGTCACCGCCTTTGACCGCGATCCGGCGGCCGCGCCCCGCGCCGCAGAGCTGGCGGCGGAGTTTGGCGGACGGCTGGAGCTCGTGAACCACGATTTTGGCCGGTTGGCCGAACTGCCGGCGGCGGACTTTGACGGGGTACTATTCGACCTCGGCGTGTCCTCGTTCCAGCTCGACGATGCCGAGCGGGGCTTCTCCTTCCGGAATGATGCCCCGGCTGACATGCGCATGGACCCACGGTCCGGGGTGCCGGCCTCGCGCTGGCTGGAGACGGCCACCGAGGAAATGCTCGTCCGTGCCGTCCGCGATTTGGGCGAGGAGCCGCACTGGCGCCGGGTGGTGCGGGCGCTGCTCGCCGCCCGTGGCACCGGGGCGCTGGCCCGCACGTCTTCCCTGGCCGACCTCATTGCCGAGGCGATCCCGGCCCGCGACCGGCACACGATGAGGATTCATCCGGCGACGCGCGCTTTCCAGGGCATCCGGATCGCGGTGAACGACGAGATCGGCGCCATCGAGCGCGCGCTGCCCGCGGCCTTCGCCAAGCTCCGCGCCGGCGGCGTGCTGTGCGTCATCAGCTTTCATTCCCTCGAGGACCGGCCGGTGAAGCAGTTCTTCCGCCGCCAGTGCGGCCAGCCGGAGAGCGCCGACGACGCCACGCCGCAGGATTTCCGCGTGAAACTCGCCGAGCCGCTCACCCGCAAGCCCGCCACGCCGGGCGACGCCGAGATCGCGGCCAACCCCCGCAGCCGCTCCGCGAAACTCCGCGTCCTCCGCAAACTCTGATCCGCAAGCCGCCCCCCATGAACAAAGCCTCGAACCACGCCTTCGTAAACCAGCTTCTCGTCTACACGCTGGTCATGATCTGCTTCAGCGGCTCCATCGGGCTCGGCACGGTGTGGCTGCGCCATCAGATCTCGCTCACGGCCAACGCCACGAAAGTGCTCGATGCCCGCATCGCCGATGTGGAACGCCGCATCAATGAGACGACCACGGTCATCGAGACCGAGCAGGACCCGACCGTGCTGAAGCGCCGGAATGTCGAATTGCGCCTGGGGCTGGTGCAGCCGAGCCAGGCGCAGATCGTCCAGATCGCCGGCGATCCCGTGATGCGGCTCGCCGCCAAGCGCAACCGCGGCCTCTTCACCGACGGCGTCGTGTCCGCCGCCATTTCCCTTCCGCCCGTCGCCGGTCTCGCTCCCTGACGTCCATGTCCAAGGGCTTTGCCTCCACCTACCGCATCGTCCTTCTCGCCGCCGGCATCCTCGTCTGCTTCGTCGGGCTGGGCGCGCGCCTCGTCTTCCTGCACGTCATCGACCGGGAGGAACTCGTGCGCTACGTCGACAAGGCCCGCCGCCAGATCATCGTCGAGAGCGCCCGCCGCGGCGACATCCTCGATACGAATGGCGCGATCCTCGCGACCAGCCGCTCGTTGATTGTCCTCGGGGCTGACCCTCAATCGCTCCGTCCGGAGGACGAAAAGAAATGGCCACAGCTCGCCGAGCTTCTCGGCGTGCCGTTGTCCGACCTGACCACGATTCTCACGACCAAAACCCGCGCGGCCACCCCGGTGCACTTGTCGGCGTCCGCTGCTTCGGCCCCGGCGTCCGCGGGTGTTGCCATCACTTTCACGCCGGAACGGGCGGCCGCCGTCACGGCCAAGGCCGAGCCGGCTGCGGCCAAGCCGGCCGACTCCGTAGCCGCTGAAACGACCGACGACACCGTGCTGGACGACACGGCCAACGAAAAGGGTGAACGGCTCATCCGCTGGGCCAAGCTGAGCGAGAGCGTCGAGGAATCCACTTACACCAAGATCGAGGCGCTCGATATCAAGGGCATCTACGGCCAGCGCGTCTACCGCCGGGCTTATCCGCACAACACGCTCGCCGCGCACCTGATCGGCTATGTCAACAAGCAGGGTGAGGCGGCGGCCGGCATGGAGCGTTATGCGGACTTCTACCTGCACGGCCGCGACGGCTGGCGCGAAGGCGAGCGCGACGGTCTGCGCCGCGAACTCGCGCAGTTCCGCACGCGGGATGTGCCGGCCTCCGACGGCTATTCGGTGACCCTCTCCATCGACAGCAACATCCAGCACATGGCGGAGGAGGAACTGGATGTGATCGCGAAAAAATATTCGCCCGTGAAGGCCACGGTCATCGTGAGCGACCCACGGACCGGCTTCATCCTCGCGATGGCGAACTACCCGAGTTTCAACCTGAACGATTACAACAAGGTGCCGAAGGACGAGGAAGGCAGCATGCGCAACGTGGCCGTCGCCGACATGTACGAGCCCGGCTCGGTCTTCAAGATTGTGGCCGCCTCGGGTGCGCTGAACGAGGGGCTCGTCACGTCCGCGTCGCGCTTCGACTGCTCGATCGACAAGATCGATTACAAGGGCAAGACCCGCAGCCTCCCGGGAGAAGACCACCACTTCGACGAGCCGCTGTCCGTGGCCGAGATCATCTCGCACTCGAGCAACCGCGGCGCGGATCAGCTCGCCATGAAGATGGGCGAGGACCGCTTCTATGATTACGCCCGGGCTTTCGGCTTCGGCCAGCTCACGGGCTTCCCGGTCGGCGGTGAGATTGTCGGCTCGATGGCGTCGCCGGCGAAGTGGGACGGCCTCACGATCACCCGCATGCCGATGGGTCAGTCCATTGCGGCGACCCCGCTGCAGATGCACATGGCCATGGGCGTCATCGCCAGCGGCGGTTATCTCCTGCGCCCGCAGATCATCACCCAGATCACGGATGCCGGGGGCGAGGCGGTTTACCGTTACAGCTCCATCGTGAAACATCGGGTCGTGACCACGGAGACGGCGCGTACCATGGCCCGGCTGCTGCAGGGCGTGGTCTCGAACCGCCCCACGCGCTATGGCACTGAGGGCACCGCGCCCGAGGCGGCGATTCCCAACTACGAAGTCGCCGGCAAAACCGGCACGACGCAGAAGTACATGCCGGTGACCATGGCCAACGGCACGGTCCGCAACCTGCCCTCCAAGACCCACCACGTGGTGTCGTTCGTCGGATTCCTGCCCGCGAGCAATCCGCAGATTGAGATTTCGGTGATTGTGGACGATGCTGACGCCCGGTCGCCGAACGGCGTCGCCTACGGCGCCAAGGTCGCCGCGCCGTCCTTCAAGCACCTCGCCGAGCAACTCATTCCCTATCGCAACATCAAGCCGGTCTACGAGACCACCGGCACCACCATGATGGCCGTGGCCGGAGGCCGCCCATGATCGGTTATCTCACCTCCAACTCCGCCCTCATCCATGCGTTCTCGCCGTGCCCCGCGTCCCGCTCGCGCCGCGAAACCCTCGCTCTCAACCGCGTTTTCAAAATGGCCCCGAAACTCTCCGACTATTTTCCCGACGGCGAGATTCTCGCCCAGAAGGGCGGGCTCGACCGTCCCATCTCCGGCCTCGCCATCGACAGCCGCCGCGTGGTGCCAGGCAACCTGTTCTTCGCGATCCCCGGCCGGCGCGCGGATGGCGCGACCTTCATCGACGAGGCCGTGAGCCGCGGCGCAGTCGCCATTGTCACTCAGAAACTGCCCGGCCACGCGCCCGCCAAGGTCACGTTTATCGAGGTGGCCGACGTCCGCACCACGCTCGCGCGAGTCGCCCAGCGCTATTACAAGTTTCCCGACCGCGACATGACCGTCGTCGGGGTCACCGGCACGAACGGCAAGACCACGGTTACGCACCTCATCAAGCATTTCCTCAACGGCGACCAGCGCGTCGGCCTGCTCGGCACGATCAACTACGACCTCGGTGCGCGCACCGTGCCGTCGTTCCGCACCACGCCCGAGTCACTGGACATCTACGGCATGATGGCGCAAATGCGCGATGCCGGCTGCCGCCAGGCGGTGATGGAGGTCAGCTCGCACGGCATCGACCAGCAGCGTGTGCTCGGCCTGCAGTTTGGCGCGGCGGTGTTCACCAATCTCACCCGCGACCATCTCGACTATCACCACACGCTCGAGGCCTACTTCGCAGTGAAGGCGAAGCTCTTCACGGGTGGCACGGGGACTCCGCCGAAGGTCGCGGTCGTCAACCTCGACGACCCCTACGGCGAAAAACTCGCGGCGCAGATTCCCGCCGGGGTGAAGACGGTCACGTTTGGCGAAAACCCGCGCGCCCTCGTCCGCGCTGAAAACGTGGCGCTCAATTTCAAGAACACCACCTTCCGCCTTGTCTGGCCGGGTGGCACGCTCGAGCTCGATTCGCCGCTCATCGGCCGCTACAACGTCAGCAATCTCCTCGCCGCCATCGCCACGGCGTGGGGCCTTGGCCGCGATCCGGTCGTGTTCCTGGCGCGGCTGCGTGCCTTCGGCGGTGTCGCCGGCCGCATGGAGCGCATCGAGGAAGGCCAGCCTTTCAACGTGCTTGTCGACTACGCGCACACCGATGACGCCCTGCGCAACGCCCTCGGCATGCTCCGCGCGATCACACCCGGCCGGCTGCTGGTCGTCTTCGGTTGCGGTGGCAACCGCGACCGCTCCAAGCGCCCGCTCATGGTGAAGGCCGTGCAGGAATTCGCCGACTTTGCCTTTGCGACGGCGGACAACCCGCGCAGCGAGGCGATCACGCAGATTTTCACCGACATGAAGGCGGGCGTCACCGCGCCCGAGAAAATTTCCTGGACCGAGGACCGCCGCCGCGCGATCAGCCTCGCGCTCGACACCGCCAAGGCCGGCGACTGCCTGCTGATCGCGGGCAAGGGGCACGAGAGTTACCAGGAGTTTGCCGACACGGTCATTCCCTTCGACGACCGCCAGGTCGTGCGCGAACTGATAGGCATCAAGACCCTGAAGACCTGATGCCCACCTTCGCTCCAGCCCAGTTAGCTTCGTGGACCGGCGGCCGCTGGACGGCCTTGCCGGCGGCGCCGTTGACGGGCTTCACGATGGACACGCGCCAGCTGCGCGCCGGCCAGGTGTTTGTCGCGCTCAAGACGGACAAGCGCGACGGCCACAAATTTCTGCCGGCCGCCGAGGCCGCCGGCGCGAGTGCCGCGCTCGTCGCGGTGGCCAACCCCGCGCTGGCGCTGCCGCAGCTGGTCGTGACGGATCCGCTCGCGGCGTTCCAGGCGATCGCCCGGGAGCACCGCCGCCAGTTCCACGGGCTGGTCATCGGGATTTCCGGGAGCGCGGGCAAGACATCGACCAAGAATCTTCTCGCCCTGTTGTTGGGCGGCGAGGCGGGTGGGGTGCTCGCCACGGAGGGCAACCTCAACAACCACCTTGGCGTGCCGCTGACCCTGACGCGGCTGGATCCGGCGGCGCACAAATTTGCCGTCATCGAGGCGGGCATCAGTGCGCCCGGGGAAATGAAGACTTTGGCCGGCATGATCGAGCCGGACCTCGCGATCATCACGCTGGTTGGCGCGGCGCACACGGCCGAACTGGGCGGCCTCGACGGCGTGGCCCGGGAAAAGGCGGCCCTGCCGGCCGCGATCCGTCCGTCCGGTTTGGCGATCTTCCCGAAGCAGTGCGCGCACTTCGCCGCGTTTCAGGACATGTTCGTGAACCAGCTCGTGCTGGAGCGCTCCGCGGTGCTGCGGCCGGCGACGCAGCCGCGGCATACGATCCATTTCAACGTGCTCCAGCGCGCGGGCGAGACGGTCATCGTGATCGCCTACGGGCCGCCGCCGCCCGCGATGTTCAAGCTGCCCCGCGTGACGGATGGCATGGCGCAGAACGCCGCACTGGCGCTGACCGCCGCCCTTTATCTCGGGGTCGCCGCCGATCTCCTGCAGAAACGCCTGGCGGCCTGGTCGGCCGCTCCGCTCCGCGGGGAGATCCGCCGCGAAGACGGCCGGCTGCTTTATCTCGACTGCTATAACGCCAATCCCGCCTCGATGGCCGACGCGCTCGCGACGTTCCAGGCCATCGCGCCGGTCACCGAGCCCCGGCTCTATGTGATCGGGTGCATGGAGGAACTCGGGGAAGATTCCGCCGCGCATCATCGCGCCCTGGGCCGCTCCCTGAACCTGCGCGAAGGCGACCGGCTGCTGGTCATGGGCACGCACGCCAACGACGTGTGCGCCGGCGTGCTCGAGCAGGGTGACAGTTCTCGCCGGATCCAGATCGTCTCGACGCTGGAGACGATCGCCGCGGTCTTCGCCGAGTGGCGCGGCGCGGTGTTCGTAAAGGGCAGCCGCCGCTACCAACTGGAGAAGGCATTGACAGGCGTCGTCGCGCAGGAGGCCGCCCATGCTTAGCTATCTCGCCGATTACGCGAATCACTTTGGCCCGCTGCGCCTCCTGGCGTCGCACACGTTTCGCACCGTGATGGCGACGGTCACGTCGATCTTCATCGGGTTCATGATCGGTCCCTGGCTGATCGCGAAATTGCGCCGCCTGAAATTCGGCCAGCACTACGACGACGACCGCACCGGCGACCTCGCGCAACGCTTCGACAAGAAGAATACGCCGACGATGGGGGGCCTGCTGATCTTCGTGTCGGTTTTCGTGAGCTCGGTGCTGTGGGCCACGCCGAACATCTGGGTCGTGGTGGCACTCTTCGTTTACGCGGCGCTGACGGCGGTCGGGTTTCGTGACGACTACCTCAAGGTCGTCCGCAAGTCTCGCAACGGCATCTCGTCGGGCGAGAAAATCATCTGGCAGACGCTGATCACCATCGTGGCGCTCGCCGCGCTGCTGCTGCATCACGACAGCAAGGACAACATTCGCGAGCTGTGGGTGCCGTTCGTGAAGCACCCGGTCACGAGCCTGCCGATCTGGGCGCTGTTTGTCTTCATCTTCCTCTGGCTGGTCGGCTTTTCCAACGCGATCAACCTCACGGATGGTCTCGATGGCCTCGCGATCGGCTGCACGATCTCGGTCGCCTTCGTCTACGGCCTCCTGGCCTACGCGGCGGGCAACGTCATCATTTCCGATTACCTGCTGATCAACCATGTGCCGTACACGGGCGAACTCACGATTGTGTGTGGCGCAGTGGTCGGCGCGGGCCTCTCGTTCCTGTGGTACAACTCGTATCCGGCCGAGGTATTCATGGGCGACACCGGTTCGCTCGCGCTCGGCGGGCTGATCGGGATCATCGCGTTCATGGTGCAGCAGCCGCTCACGCTCATCATCGTCGGCGGCGTGTTCGTCTGGGAGGCGGTCTCCGTCATCATCCAGGTGGGCTGGTTCAAGTACACCAAGCGCCTCAGCCCGACGGGCGAGGGCCAGCGGTTCTTCCTGATGGCGCCGATCCACCACCATTTTCAAAAGCAGGGCTGGCCCGAGACGAAGGTCGTGCTGCGCTTCTGGATCCTCTCGATCATCTGCGCGCTCGCCGGCCTGGGCACGCTGAAACTCCGCTGACATGCCGCTCAAACCCTCTTCCTTCCTGAAGCTGCTGCTCACCCGGCCCGTCGCCATTTTTGGCGGCGGCGTGAGCGGGGAGGGCGTGCGCGCGCTGCTCGCCACGCTGGGGGCGGATGGAAAAACCTACGACGCCAAGGGCGCCGAATTCACCGCCAAGGCCGCGGCCGGCCATGGACTCGTGATTTTTTCGCCCGGCTTTGCGCCGGATCACGCGTGGCTGGTCCGGGCCCGCGCGGCCGGGGTCGAATGCCTGGCCGAACTCGATTTCGCCGCCCTCTGCTGGAGCGGCCGGGTCGTTGCGATCACCGGCACGAACGGCAAGACGACACTCACGGAATTCCTCACGCATGCGCTCCGCTCGACCGGCCTCAGTGCATTCGCCACGGGTAACATTGGGCATCCCTTCTCGCAGCTGGTGGCGGAAACGGACGGCGGCACGAAGGACGCCTTTGCGATCTGCGAGGTGAGTTCGTTCCAGGCCGAGCCGCTCCGCTATTTTCAGGCCGGGTCGACGCTGTGGACCAATTTTGCCGAGGATCACCTCGAGCGGCATCCCGGGATGGAGGCGTATTTCTCCGCCAAGTGGAACCTGCTGACCCATACGGCAGCCGGAGCGATCTTCGCCGGCTCATCCGTCCAGCGCTTCGCCCAGAAGTACGACCGTCCGCTGCCGGCCGGGGCCGCGGTGGCGACCGAGGGCCAGCCGGCGGATCCGCGGCTCGCGGACACGGTGTTTGCAGACTACCCGCAGCGGGAAAACTTCCTGCTGGCCGCCGCATGGTGGCGCTCGATGGGGTTCGATGAGCGGGCGCTCATCGCAGCGGCCCGGACCTTTGTCCTCGGCCGGCACCGGCTGGCGCGCGTGACGGAGCACGACGGCGTGACTTTTTGGAACGACTCGAAGGCCACCAATTTCCACGCGGTCGAGGCGGCCCTGGCAAAATTTCCCGCGCCGATCGTGCTGATCGCCGGCGGCAAGGGCAAGGGTGGCGACCTTGCGGGCTTCGTCCACCGGATCGCGCCGCGGGTGAAGCACGCGGTGCTCATCGGCGAGACGAGCGCCGAGCTGGCGTTCCATTGCTCGACCTTCCGCGTGGCTCATACGTCCTGCGTGACGCTGGACGAAGCCGTGCGCCGCGCCACCGAGCTGGCGGAACCGGGCGACCACGTGCTGCTCAGCCCGGGCTTCGCGAGCTTCGACCAGTTCCGCAACTACGAGGACCGGGGCGACCAGTTCGAACGTCTCGCTCGCGAATTCAGCGCCGCGGCCAATTTTAGATAGCATTCACACCAGCAAACCAACAACACTTCACCTATGAAACTGCTCAAAGTTTTCGGCATCGTGGTCGGCATCCACGTGTTTGCCTTGATCCTCATTTTCGCGAACCCCGGCTGCAGTTCGACCTCGCAGCCCGCCCCCACGGCCGCCGACACCGTCGCCAAACCCGAGGCGGCCTCGCCGACCATCTCCATGCCGAGCCCGAGCCCGGCGGATTCGCCGGTCGCCGCCGCGCCCATTGCCTTCGATCCGAATGCACCCGCCGTCTCAGTCTCTGTCGGCATCCGCTACAGCCCGACCCGTCCCGGCACCGCCGCCGCCGGCGCGCTGGAAGCCGAGCCGGTCGCCGACGTCACGCCGGCCACGACCTACACGGTCGCCAAGGGCGACAGCCTCTGGACCATCGCCAAGAAAAATCACCTGACGGTCTCGGACCTCGCCACGGCCAACAACCTCAAGGCCGGAGCCTCCGTCCGGCTCGGCCAAAAGCTCATCATCCCCGGCAAGGCGATGTCGCCCGGCTCCGCCGCGGCCCGGACCGCTGATCTCAGCACCGCGAAGGCGCCGCTCGCCGCCGCTGCGCCCGCCCCGAAGGGTTCGGCCGACGCCGTGAAGCACACTGTGAAACCGGGTGAAACCCTGGGTGCGATTGCGCGCAAGTATCAGGTGAAGAAGAACGACATTGCGGTGGCCAACAACATCACCGATCCCGCGAAGATTTATCCCGGCATGGAGCTGATCATCCCCGGCTGGCAGGCGCCAGCAACGAAGTCGTCGAAGTCCGGCCCGAAGGCCGCGGCGGCGCCGGCGGTCGTCCCGACCATTTCCGTCACGGGTGACACCCCGGAGACCAAACCCGCGGGTGATACGCCGCCGATCATCTCGGTGGAAGACGTGCCCACGGCGAAAAAACCCTGACCTGATCCGCCATGGCCCCAGCCCGGTCCGTTGATGCTCCCCGCGCGCGGTTTGTCGTGAACCCCGTGGCGATCATCGTCGTCTGCGCGATCGCGCTCACGATTCTCGGGCTGACGATCCTCTTCAGCGCGAGCGCGTCGTACAAGCAGGGCCCGTATTTTTACCTGAGCAAGCAGCTGATCGGCGTGGCCGCGGCCGCGGTCCTGTGCTTCGTTACCAGCCGGCTCAACCTCGACTACCTGCGCACCCATGTGTGGTGGATCGCGGGAGGCACTCTGCTGCTACTCGTGCTGGTGCTGGTGCCGCACGTCGGCATCGCGGTGAAGGGCAGCCAGCGCTGGCTGGGCTTCGGCGGTGCGCGCCTGCAGATCTCGGAATTTGCCAAGCTCACCATGGTCTTCTGCCTCGCGCACTATCTCGCGATCAACCAGACCCGCCTCGGCGAATTCAAGCCGGGCTACATCATTCCGCTCGGGATCATCGGCGCGTTTGCCGTGCCGATCATCCGCGAGCCCGACTTTGGCACGACCGCGCTCATCGTGGCGGTCGGGCTGGTCCTCCTGTTTCTCGCGGGCGCGAAATGGCGCTATATCCTGCCGACGATCGGGCTGGTGGCGATGGCCTTCACCGTGCTGGTCATCCACAACCCGAACCGGCTCCGCCGCATGACCGCGTTCATGGACGTGGAGGGCAACAAGAACGCCGGCACCTACCAGCTCTACCAATCGCTCGCGGCCTTTGCCGCCGGCGGCGTGGATGGCGCCGGGCTGGGGCAGGGACGGCAGCAGCTTAACTTTCTGCCCGAGGCGCACACCGACATGATCTTTGCCGTCGTCGGCGAGGAACTTGGGCTCTGGTTCACGCTGGGGGTGGTCGCGGTATTCACGATCATGTTCATCGCCGGCCTCATCCACCTGCGCCGGGCGCCGAATTTGTTTCAATTTCTCCTCGTGACGGGCTGCCTGCTGATGATCTGCCTACAGGGTATCATCAACCTGGGGGTCGTCACGGGGATTTTCCCGACCAAGGGAATGTCGCTGCCCTTCATCAGCGCGGGTCTGTCGAACCTTTTGCTCATGGGTCTGCTTTTGGGCGTGCTGCTCAACACGCAGCGCACCTGGGGCCGTGCGACACTCGGCGGCCGGGATCGCTCGATGCAGGAGGTATTTGTCTAAGCTCGAAGGTCGAAATCCGAAATTCGAAAGCCCGGACCTTCCAGCATCTCATCCCCATGACCCTGTGCTCTAATCAATATTTCGGATTTCGTGCTTCAACCTTCGAACTTCCCCCGAAGGGGCCTCTATGAGTCGCTTCCTCATTTCCTGCGGCGGCACCGGCGGTCATCTCTCGCCGGGCATTTCCCTCGCCGAGGGGCTGGTGGCCCGTGGGCACTCGGTGACGCTCCTCATCAGCCAGAAGAAGGTGGACGCGCGGCTGATCGAAAAATATCCGCACTTCGAATTCCGGCGGGTACCTGGCACGGGTTTCTCCTGGTCGCCGATCAAGTTTGTCCGCTGCGTCGTCACGCAGGTGCGCGGTTTTTTATTTTGCCTGAAGCTGGTGAAGGAGCTGCGTCCCGACGGCATCGTGGGTTTCGGCGGCTTCACCTCGGCGGGCGTTGCGCTCACCGGCTGGCTGCGTGGCGTGCCGGTTGCGCTGCATGAATCAAATCGCGTGCCCGGTCTCGCCATCCGCGTTTTGGGACGGCTGGCGACGCGGGTCTATCTTCCCGCGGGCATCCGGCTGGCGAGTGTGCATTCCGCGGCCACGCGCCACGGCGGCATGCCGGTGCGGAAGGAAATCCAGCGCCTGCCGCAGGCGGCGGCTCGCGCAGCGCTTGGGCTAGATCCGAATCAGCAGGTTCTCGTGGTGTTTGGCGGCAGCCAGGGCGCCGGCCCGCTCAATGACTGGGTGCGCGGCAAGCTGGCCCTGTTCGCGGCCGAGGGCATCCAGGTTTACTGCGTGACCGGGCTCGACAAGGGCGTGGCGGCCGAGTCGCGTGAATTGAAGACCAAGACGGGCGCGCCGATCCGCGCCGTGTTCACGCCGTTCTGCGATCAGATCGCCGAGCTGCTGTCGGCGGCCGATCTTGTGGTTTCCCGGGCCGGCGCCGGCACGATCGCGGAGCTCATCCGCTGCGTGACACCCGCCATCCTCATTCCTTATCCGCATGCGGCCGATGACCACCAGCGCGCCAATGCCGCCTTCTTCGAGCGGCAGGGCGGTGGTCTCGTGGTGGAACAGGCCTTCATCGCGGCGCTGCACGCCGAGGTGCTCGACACCATTTTCAACGACTGGCTCCTGCGCAAATTCCGGGCGAACCTGGAGCGCATGGACCGGGAAAACTCGCTCGAGGTGATGCTGGGCGACCTCGAGGAAATCGTCACTCCGCCGCCGACGGCGCCGTCCGCCCCGGTACCTTCCGCCGCATGAGATCCGGGTCGCGCCCACCGCTGTTCTCGCGGGAGGTCACCCGCATCCACTGTGTCGGCGTCGGCGGCATGGGCGTCGCGCCGCTGGCCATTTACCTCGCGCAGACCGGCTTCAGCGTGACCGGCGAGGATGATGCGCTGACTCCGGACGTCCGGGCGCTGCTGGCCCGCGAGCGCGTCATGGTCGGCCCGATGACGGCAGACTGCGAACTCGTCGTCTATTCATCGGCCATTGCCCGGACACATCCGGCCTATGTCGCGGCGGTGGCCCGCAAACTTCCGCTGGTCCGCCGGGGCGAGCTGCTGGCCGAGGTGCTGCGCGATAAAAAACTGGTCGCCGTCTGCGGTTCGCACGGCAAGACGACCACGACGGCGATGCTTGTCACGGCCCTGCGCCGGGCCAATTTCCCCGCGGGCTGGATTCTGGGCGGCCTGTTTGCCGACGACACGCCGCCGGCGCGCATCGGCTCCAGCGAATGGGTCGTGGCGGAGATCGATGAGAGCGACGGCACCATCGAGCAGTTTGCGCCCGAGATCACCGTCGCGGTGAACCTCGACTGGGATCATCCCGACTACTATCGCCGGCAATCGGACCTGGAGGCGACGTTTGCCGCGCTCTTTGCGCGCACGCGTGGACGGGTGCTGGTGAGCGACGCATGTGCCATGAGTGCCCGGGTAGCAGGTAGGGCGAATCCTCCGGATGAGCCGGGGCCTGTCCGCGCCAAGGTCGGCTCATCCGGAGGATTCGCCCTACCTAAAACTTTTGGCCGATCGGGAGATTTTCTTGGCGTGATTATCGGCGAAATCGCCTCGCGCCTGACGCTCCGGCTCGGCGGCGACTTCACGATTTCCGAGGCGACGGTGAACGCGCAGGGTGAGTTCAACGCGGCCAACGCCACCGCGGCGCTGGCGGCAGCGCAGCTCATGGGCGCCACGCTGTCGCCGGCATTGTTGGCGGACTTTCCGGGGGTGCGGCGCCGCCAGGCGGTGCTGCCGGCCCCGGGTGGACTGACGGTCATCGAGGACTACGCGCACCATCCGGCGGAGATCCGGGCGCTGCTGTCCAGCCTGCGGTCGCGGGTCGGCGCGGGCGGGCGGCTCATCGTGGTCTTTCAACCGCACCGGTTCAGCCGCACGGCGCAGTTCAAGGCGGAGTTTGCCGCAGCGCTGACCGTGGCGGAAAGCGTGCACCTGCTCGATGTGTATGCGGCGGGTGAGCCACCCAGCGCCGGCGGCACGACGGCGGATATTTATGCCGAGCTGAAGCGCATCGCGGCGGCCCTGCCGGTCAGTTATCTGCCCGGCGGTGACGCGGATTTTTTTCGAGCCCTGACACGCGATGCGCGTCGCGGCGACCTCGTGGCGTTTGTGGGGGCCGGCGACATCGACCGCAAGGCGCGCGCCTGGCTCACCGTGCTGGCCGGCGAGGCGGTGCAGGCCCGACGGTGGGATGATTTCTTTGCGGCGGTCAAACCGCTGCTCGCACCGGAGAGCAAGTTCAAGCGCGAGGAACCCCTCGCGACCAAGACGACCATGCGGGTGGGCGGCGCGGCGCGCGTGTATGCCGAACCAGCGTCGATTCCGGACCTGCAGGTGCTGCTGCGCGAAGCAGCGGCGCGGAGCGTGGAAGTTTTCATGCTCGGGCGCGGTTCGAACCTGATCGTGCCGGATGAAGGCGTCGACGGGTTGGTCGTGTCGCTGGCCCACGAGGCGTGGGCGAAATTCGAGCCTCGCGACGATGGCCGCGTTCGGGTGGGCGCGGGACTTCGGCTGAAGAATCTTTGCGGACTGGCTTCAAAGGCCGGGCTGACCGGCTTCGAGTTTCTCGAGGGCATCCCGGGCAACGTGGGTGGCGCGCTGCGGATGAACGCCGGGGCGATGGGGGGCTGGATGTTCGATGTCGTTGAGGAGGTCCAGCTGATGACGCTCGACGGCGAGGTGAAGACGCTGGCGAAGGCCGCGATGCATGTGGACTACCGGCATTGCGCGGAACTGCACCACGCCATCGCGCTCGGGGCGCGGCTGCGGCCGGCGTCGCAGGCTGACGCGGAGGCGGTCGCGCGGCAGATCGACGTCTACAAGCGCAAGCGCCAGGAATCCCAGCCACGTGAGCCCAGTGCGGGCTGCATCTTCAAGAATCCCCCGGGCAACTCCGCTGGCCGGCTCATCGATGAAAGCGGACTCAAGGGTGAGCGGGTGGGGGACGCCGAAGTTTCCACCGTGCATGCGAACTTCATCGTCAATCGTGGCGAGGCCACGAGCACCGACGTGCTCGAGCTGGTGCGCCGGGTGCGTGCCCGTGTGCGGCAGGTGAAGGGTGTGGAGCTGGAGCCCGAGGTGATGCTCTATGGGAAGAACTGGAGGGACGTGCTGTGACGACCCCGGTGATTGCGGTGTTCGCGGGCGGGACGTCGTCCGAGCGGGAAGTCTCCCTTGGCTCCGGCCAGGCCTGTGCAGTGGCGCTGGCACGGTCGTTTCCGACGCGGCTGTTCGATATCACGGCGAACGCGCTGCCGGCCGGGCTCGATCGGCGGCAGCACGTGGTGTTTTCCACGTTGCATGGCACATTTGGCGAGGATGGCGGCATGCAGCGGCTGCTCGAAGCGGCCGGAGTGCAGTATGCCGGCTGTGATATCGCCAGCAGCGCGCTGACGATGGACAAGACCCTCACGAAACAGGCGGCGGCGGCGCGCGGCGTGCGCGGGGCGAAGGCGATTTTGTTTACGGCTACAGCGAAGCCGACAGTGGAAGCGGTGATCGCCCAGCTGGGCGAAAACGTGGTCGTCAAGCCGAACGCCGAAGGGAGCAGCGTGGGCCTGAGTCTGGCGGGAAACCGTGCCGAACTCGGAGCGGCGCTTGGCAAGATCACGTCGGGCGACTGGCTGGTCGAGGAACGGATCGTCGGCCGCGAGCTGTCCGTCGGCGTGATGGGCAGCAAGGCCATGGGCGTCGTGGAAATCTGCCCGAAGTCCGGCGTCTACGACTATGCGAGCAAGTACACGAAGGGCGCCTCGGAGTATTTTGCGCCGGCTCCGCTGGGTGATGAGCTCACGGCGACGGTGCGAGCGGCGGCCGAGACGGCGTATGCGGCGTGCGGCTGCCGCGACTATGCGCGCGTCGACTTCATGCTGTCCGCGGCCAACGCGCTTTATTTGCTGGAAATCAACACGCTGCCCGGCATGAAAGAGACCAGTCTGCTGCCGATGAGCGCTCGCTGCGCGGGATTGGATTTCACGGCTTTGGTCAGGGAAATGGTCACACCCGCGTTGCAGCGTTTTCACGCGGCCGCCGCATCCGCCAAATTGTGAATCCACTCAATCCCACGCTCACGCCCGCGCGCCACTGGAAGGATATTCCCCAGCAGGTCAGCCATCGTGCGATGTCGTCCGAGGGTCGCCGTCGCGTCGTGTTCGGGGGCTTGAAGACGGCGGTCATTATCGGTGCGCTGGCGTTGCTCGCGTGGGGTGGCGTGGAGCTGGCCTCGGTTTTCCAGGACGATCCGAAGAAAATGCCCGAGGTGGTAAAGGCCACGCAGATGAAGGATCTCGTGCTGGTGACCGATGGCGTGCTCGATCAGGCGTGGCTGGCACACACGCTGGCCCTGCCGAAAGGGACCTCGCTCATGGAGCTCGATCTTTTCCAGCTGCGGACGCGGCTGCTGGCCTCGGGCCAGGTGCGGGCGGCGACGCTGACCCGGAATTTTCCCGCGACGCTGGCCGTGACGCTCGCCGAGCGCACCCCGATGGCGCGGCTGCAGGTGGAGGACAAGGCAGGCGCTCCGCAGACGCTGTTTGTGGCGCGCGATGGCGTGGTCTTTGAGGGCGCGGGCTTTGACCCGAAGATGACCGAGACACTGCCCTGGCTCGCCGGCGTGAAACTCGCGCGACAGGGCGGCGCGTTCCTGCCGATCACCGGCATGGAGCCTGTGGCCGAGTTGCTCGCCAAGGCGAAGCTCGAGGCCGAGCACCTCTATGTGAACTGGCGGGTGGTGTCGCTGGCCCGGCTGGAATCGGACGGCGAGATCGAGATCGGCACGAAGGAGGGGACGAAGATCACTTTCGGTGCGACGGAGGATTTTTTCCGGCAGCTCGCGAACCTTGACGCCATCCTGGACGCGGCGCGCGCCCAGCCGGACAAGGCGCTGCGCGAGATCAACCTCGCGGTCGGCGGGCAGGTGCCCGTGGCGTTTGACGGGCTCAGCGCCCAGACGCCGCCGGCGGCGGGAGCGGTCAAGCCGGCGTCGTCGGTCACGAAACCCCTGCTTTTTACCGGCCTTTCCAACCACTAGTTTAATCCTCCTCCCGTGAGTTCCAGAACCACTTTCATTGGCGCAGTCGAAATCGGCACCTCGAAGATCACCGCGCTCGTCGGCGAATACAACGGCCGCGAGCTCGCCATCATCGGGCACGGCGAATGCAGCTCGCGCGGGATGATCAAGGGCGCCGTCGTCGACTACAAGGCCGCCAGCGAATGCACGCACAGCGCGCTGGAGCAGGCCGAGCGCGATGCCGGTGAGCGCATCGAGCTGGTGTTTCTCGCGCAGACCGGCGGCCACCTGGAGGGTTTCTACAACGAGGCTTCGCTCAACGTGAAGGCGGCGGACAACATGATCGACGCGGATGACATCCGCACGGTCAGCGATCTCGCCAAGTCGAAGGAGTTGCCCGCCGGCCGCATGGTCGTGCACAACATCCGCCGGCCCTTCCGGGTGGACGGCCGCCTGATCCCCGGCACGCCGGAGAATCTCGTGGGCCAGCGGCTCGAGGTCGGCTACTGGACCGTGCACGGGCAGGAGCCCCGGCTCGCCGACAACATTCATGTGATCCGCGGCTTCAACCTCGAGGTGCGCGAGCTGGTGCTCGCCAGCCTCGCCTCCGGTCACATGGTCACGACCGCCGAGGAACGCCAGCATGGCGTGCTCGCGATCGATCTCGGCGCAGGCACGACGGACTATGTGCTCTACCGCGACGGCAGCCCGCACACGACGGGCGTGGTCCCGGTTGGTGGCTCGCACCTGACCAACGACCTCAGCATCGGCCTCCGGCTCACCGAGGGGCAGGCCGAGAAGCTCAAGCTCCGCTTCGGCCGCGCCGCCGTGCAGGCGCGCGACAAAGCCGACAAGGTCTGGCTCGACGGCAATTTCTCCATCGGCGACCGCCAGTTTCCCCGGCTGGCCATCGAACAGATCACCGCGGCGCGCACGTGGGAATTGCTCGAGGTTGTGAAGAAGAAGCTCGGCAGCGCGTTTTCGCCCGAGACCTGCGCGGCCGGCGTTGTGCTGACCGGTGGCACGGCCAAGCTGGCCGGCATCGCGGAGACCGCGGCGAAGGTGTTCGGCGTCCCGGCCCATCTCGGTGAAACGCCCTCGTGGGTGGCCGAGAACTTGCGTGATCCCGCCAACAACACCGCGCTCGGCCTGCTGTACTACGGCGTCAGCTCCCAGAACGAGCGCGCACTGTCCGCCCGGCGCCGCGGCGGCTTCCTCTCCAACGTCAAACGCCTCTTCGCCAGCTCCTGAGCCGCCATGAACCTCAACGAACTTCCGCTGGAGCATTCGCTGCTCACCGACCGCAACATCGCGATCAAGCTCATCGGCGTCGGCGGGGCCGGCTCCAACGCCGTCGACCGGCTCAAGATGGAGAACCTCGAGCGCCTGCAGCTCGCGGTCATCAACACCGATTACCAGGCGCTCGCCAGCTCCCCGGTGCAGGACAAGGTCCTCATCGGCATGGGCGTCACCCGCGGCCTGGGCGCCGGCGGTGATCCGGAACTCGGCCGCGAGGCCGCCGAGGCGGACCGCGAAAAAATCTCCGCCGTCGTGAAGGACTGCGACTTGGTATTCCTGATCGCCGGCATGGGCGGCGGCACGGGCAGCGGGGCAATGCCGGTCGTCGCGGAGATCGCGGCGGAACAGGGCGCGCTCGTCATCGCGTTCGTGACGCTGCCGTTCAGCTTCGAGGGCGGCCGCCGGCTCAAGCAGGCCGAGGAAGGACTGCAGGCCCTGCGCAAGGTTTGTGACGCCGTCATTCCGCTCCCGAACGACATCCTGCTCCAGGAAGGGGCCGAGGATACCAGCGTGCTCGATTCGTTTGCCCGCGCCGACGAGTGGATCGGCCGCGGGGTGAAGTCCATCTGGGCGATGCTCTTCAAGACCGGCCTGATCAACCTCGATTTTGCCACGCTGCGCCAGGTGTTCTCGCAGCGCGGCGGCAAGACCTTGTTCGGCCTGGGCGAGGGCACGGGCGAGAACGCCGTGGCCGATGCGCTGGCGAGCCTGAAGCTCTGCCCGCTGCTGCACACGCCCGAGTTTTCCCGGAAGGCGGACCGCATGCTGGTGAACATCATCGGAGGCACCGACCTGACCCTGCCGAAGGTCAACGAGCTGATGACCGCCATCACCGAGCAGTTTGGCCGCGAGTCCCACATCATCATGGGCGCGGTGATTGACGAAGGCATGCAGCATCGCGTCGAAGTCTGCGTGCTCGGCATGAGCGACATGGGCGGACGGGCGGTGACCAGCCGGCGGCCGACCCCGGCGGGCCGGACGAAGACTCCCTTTACCCGCACCGAGAATGCGGCCACGTCGACGACGGCGCTTGCTCCGGAGAAGACCACGGGCGCCGACCGGCCGGCGGAACCGGAGCTGATCCCGGCTGCGATGACCGCGGCGCAGGCGAAGACGGCACAGGATGAATTTGGCTTCGGCGAAGTGGAAAGCCGGGGACATTTCGAGAAAACCGACCGGAATCTCTTCGACGGCCAGGACCTCGACGTGCCGACCTATCTTCGCAAAGGGATCAAGATCACGCTGTGAGCGGAGGATTGTAATCTCAGGATTGGGTAAGATCTTCGTTCTGTCCTTTAGGTAAATAGATCCTTCGTCTGTGAAATCTATTGGATCATGGTCCGCGTTTCATTCAATTTTGGGCGAACAAGATGAGCGTCCTAATTGTTTGGATTATCGCCGCGATCATAGGCTTCGCGATCTTACGGCTGTCGGGCCGTAAAGGGCGAATCAAGGATCCGCGACTCGGATTTCTTGATCTCACAAATGGTGCAGCTGGAACACTAATCGAAGAAGACAAGGCTGCCTTACGTGATCTTTTCACCTCTTTGGAAGAATCGAAATATGCAGTTCCCCAGTGTGACGTTCTCTTTCTCTATGCCACCATTGGCGATGGTGGTGTCTTGGAAGGGACCGATCTATATCTGCGCGCTACCATTCGCGATTCAGGTGCAAAGGTTGTTGTTGTTGCTTCGGAAAATCACAACCGCAAGCCAGCTGGAAAGCCTGTTTACGGTCATGCTAACCTTGTCATTACCCTGGCCCGAAATGGCTCATCTTTCCCGAGATTTTTCCGTGAGCTATTTGATCAAATGAAAAAGGGAAAGCCGATGCCATTGGCCTGGGTGAAGCTCGCTCCGCAGATCCCGAACTTCGAGCATCCTGACACTCCGAGCACGATCTTTCTTTGTGAAGTCGGAGGAGTCAGCTTCAAGTAAACAGAGGACTCAACCTATTCCGCGGGTGGCTTAAGTCAAAGTCCACGCCAGGTTGCAGACATTTCTCGAAGACGCTGTAAATACACTAACGACAATCGCAATCCATCCCTTGGCAAACCCGGCGGGTTCTGCATGGTTGCACGAATGTTCGTCGACGAGTGCACAGTTAAACTTCAGGCGGGGGATGGTGGACGCGGCTGCGTGAGCTTCCGCCGGGAAAAATACGAGCCCTGGGGCGGTCCCAACGGCGGCGATGGCGGCCGCGGTGGCGACGTGATCCTGCTGGGCGACGTCAACACCAACAACCTCGTGGACTACAAATACCAGCCGCACTGGCGCGCCGAGCGTGGCGGCCACGGGCTGGGCTCCGACCAGTTTGGCAGCGACGGGAAGCATTGCATCATGCGGCTGCCGCTCGGCACGGTCGTGACCGACCAGGCGACGGGCAAAGTGGTCGCCGAGGTGATCGAGGACGGCGTCCAGATCATCCTGTGCAAGGGCGGCAATGGCGGGTGGGGCAACACGCATTTCAAATCCTCGACCAACCGGGCCCCGAAGCGCGCCAATTCCGGCCAGCCGGGCGAGGGCGGGGCCTACCGGCTCGTGCTGAAGAGCATCGCGGATGTTGGCCTCGTTGGCTTTCCCAACGCCGGCAAATCCTCCCTCACGAATGCCATCACCAAGGCGCGCCCGAAGACCGCGGCTTATCCCTTTACGACCCTGCACCCGCAGATCGGCGTGATCGAGTTCAACAACGAGGTGAAAGGTCACCGCCGGCTGCTGCTGGCGGACGTGCCCGGCCTGATCGAGGGCGCCAGCGAGAATCGCGGGCTGGGCCACCGGTTCCTGCGCCATATCGAGCGCTGCGCCGTGCTGCTGGTCCTCCTGGACATGGCGGGCACCGATGGCCGCGACCCGCGGGATGATTACAAGCACCTCCTCCATGAGCTGGAGCTCTACGATCCGGAGATGCTCAAGAAACCGCGGATCGCCGTGGCCAACAAGATGGACGTGCCCGAGTCCGCTGCCCAGCTGGCGAAGTTCAAGCGCCGGTACAAGACGGCCGACGTGATGGAGATTTCCTGCAAGACCGGCGACGGGCTGGAACGCCTGAAAAAGCAATTGCTCAAGCGCGTGACCGCCCTGCGCGCCCGCGAAAAAATGTCGCCTCAGCCAGCCGCCTGAAGCAGTTTCTGACCTGACCCATGCCATCGGAACACCGTCAACTCTTGATGCGCGCCAACCGCCTGCTGGGCGCGGGCCTCGTCGAGGCGAACCTGGTGAAAATCGAGGATCTCGAGAAAGCCAACGAGCGGCTGCTGGAGATTGTCACCCTGGAACAGCCGCGGCAGAGCACCGTGCTCGGCATTCTGGCCTACGAACTGAAGGTCCTCAGCGAGGAGGATGTCCTCCAGTACATCGTGGACAACGAGGGCGCCGGCCTGGTCGACCTGCGCGGCTATGAGGTCCATGACGAGGTGAAGAAGACCATCGACATCCCGACATGCTGGGCCACGTGGTCGGTGCCGTTCGACCATGACGAGGATTTTCATTTCATGGCCACGGCGTACCACCTGAGTCCCGCCGTCCGGAGCTTCTGGGAAAAGCAGTTCACCGGCCCGATTCTCTGGTTCGGCACCACGCTCGAGGTGATTGCCGACTATCTGGAAAAACTCTCCGCCGAGCGCGCGGCGCCGCCGCCGGCGGTGGTTTCCGGGACGCGTTCGCCGTTCGGCACGCCGTCCACGGGCACCCGCTCGCCGTTCGGCTCGACGTCGCCTTTCCCCAAACCTGCGGCGACCGCGCCGGCCGCCGCCAAGCCTTCGCCGCCCCCGGCCGCCACCTGACGCCATGCCACTCGGAAAAGTCCAGACGCAGATCGTCGCCAAGCTGATGGAGATGAACCGGCTCACGGGCCGGCAGCGCGATGTCATTGCCGCGGTGACGGCCGACCTGAACGGCGACGCGCTCGACCGCCTGCTGCAGGAGGAATACCGGATCACGCCCCTCCAGATTCTCGTGGCCAAGGCCCGCGCGCTCGGTCTGGCGCCTTACAACATCGCCCGCTATCGCGTCACGCCGGCCACGTACGAGCGGATCCCGCGCGAATTCTGCGAGGAAAACCTGGTGATCCCGGTCGGCACCGTCGGCCAGCTGCTGCTGGTGGTGTTCGCGAATCCTTTCGAGGTGACGGTCCCGGTGAAGATCCACGAGATGACGGGTCTGCGCGTGGTCCGGATGCTGGGCCGTGAGAAGGACATCCGCGACAAGTTCAACCAAGGGCAGGACAACCGCTCCGCGGGCTTTGACGATGTCGTGCAGCAGATCGGCGCGGAGTTCGGCACGGTCATCGAGGCCAGCGACGACGAACTCGTCAACGAGGAGTCCGGCCCGATCATCCAGCTCGCCAACCGCATCATCGAGGACGCCTATTTCGCGGGGGCGAGCGATATCCACATCGAGCCGCAGGAGAACGAAATCATCGTCCGCTACCGCATCGACGGCTTGTGCCAGGAAAAGCTCCGCCTGCCCGCCAAGGTCGCCCCGGCCCTCGTCGCCCGCGTGAAGATCATGTGCAACCTCGACATCGCCGAACGGCGGTTGCCGCAGGACGGGCGCATCATTTTCAAGCAGTTCACCAAGAAATCCCTCGACCTCGACCTTCGTGTCTCGACCGCGCCGCTCAATCACGGCGAAGGCATGGTCATGCGTATTCTCGACAAGCAGAAGGCCACGCTGCCGCTGCCCGCGCTGGGTTTCTCGGAGGAGGCCCTCGTCCGCTACCGCGAGGTCATCCGCCAGCCCTACGGCATGATCCTGCACTGCGGCCCGACCGGCTCCGGCAAGTCGATGACGCTCTACTCCGCGCTGAACGAAATCAATTCCCCGGAACTCGTCATCCGCACGGCCGAGGACCCCATCGAATACACGCTGATGGGCATCAACCAAATGCAGATGCACCGGCAGATCGGGCTCACGTTTGCCGCGGCGCTGCGCTCGTTTCTCCGGCAGGACCCCGACATCATCCTCGTGGGCGAAATTCGAGACAAGGAAACGGCGGATGTCGCCGTGGAAGCCGCGCTCACCGGTCACTTGCTCATGAGCACGCTGCACACGAACGACGCGCCGAGCACGATTGCGCGGTTGTCCGACATGGGCATCGAGCCGTTCATGATCTCATCCTCGCTGCTCTGCGTGTGCTCCCAGCGCCTGATGCGCCGGGTGTGCAAGACCTGCCGGGTCAGCTACCAGCCGCAAGGGCGCGAAAAGGAGATTCTGGAACGGGGCATCGGCTGGAGCGGCCAGATTTACCGGCACAGCCCGCGCGGCTGTTCCAAGTGCGGCGGCAGCGGCTACAAGGGCCGGGTCGGCATCCATGAGCTCATGATTTCCAACGACGAGCTGGTCGACGGCATCAACAAGGAGGTCGAGACCTCCGAGTTGAAGAAAATCGCCATGCGCGCTGGCATGAAGACGCTGCACCAAGACAGCCTGCTCAAGGTCAAGGAAGGCCTGTCGACGCTGGAGGAGGCCATCGCCACCGTCCCGCCGGACCAGTGAGGACGGAGTATTTTACAGAGGTAACGGAGAAAACTGAGGGATGAGATTCTCCCATGTGTTACCTCCCTGTTTCCTCCGTTACCTTCTGTAAAAATCAGACTCCCCGGAGATCGGAAATTTTCATGCGACGCCATTTTCTCATCACGCTGGGCCTGTCGGCGGTCTTTTTCACGGGCTGTTCGCGCAAGGAAATCACGCCGCTCGAGCGCAAGCAGGGGGCGAGCTTTGTGAGCGAGGCCAGTTTCGCTGTCACGCTGCGCGATTATCCGCGCGCCGAGGGGCTCCTGATTCAGGCCGTGGCGGTCTGCCCCGACACGTCGGATTATTGGCTGAGCCTGGGGACCGTGCGCCGCCGGTTGGACAACCGCTCCGGAGCCAAGGAGGCCTTTGAGCAGGCGCTCAAGACCTGCCGGGAGAGTTACAAGCGGGACTCGCAGAATTCCCAGCTGGTGCTGCAGCAGGTCTATATTCTCGCCCTGCTGGGCCGGGTGGACGAAGCCCGCGAGACCCTGGCCCAGGCGCGGAAGGATCATCCGGATGATCGAGGCATCCGGGTTTTCGCGGAAAATGGAGAGTTGGACCGGATCCTCGCGGACCCGGGGTTCAAGGAACAAGCGCTCTGAGTCGCGATGTCCGACCTCTGGCTGGAGTTCTCCAAGGTCGCTCTGGCGCATCTGCTCGCGGTCGCGAGTCCCGGGCCGGATTTTGCCATTGTCCTCAAGCAGAGTCTCACCCACGGCCGCCGCACCGCGCTGTGGACCAGCGTCGGGGTGGGCACGGCGATCCTGCTGCACGTGACCTATTCGCTGCTCGGACTCGGGCTGCTGATCCGCGGCTCGGTGCTCTGGTTCAACGTGGTGAAATATGCCGGTGCCGCCTATATCGCGTGGCTGGGCGTGCAGGCGCTGCGGACGAAACCGCGGGTGATGGAGACGTTGGTCGGTATCGGTGTTGCTATGCCGCCGTCTGACCGCGGGGCGTTCGCGACCGGCTTCCTGACCAACGCGCTCAACCCGAAGGTCACGCTGTTCTTCATCTCACTGTTCGTGCTGCTGGTGAACCCGCACACGCCGAAGCTGATTCAAGCTGGCTACGGCCTGTGGATGGCGATGGCGACGATCGGATGGTTTTCACTCGTGTCGGTGGTCTTCACGCGCGAAGGCGTGCGCCGCCGCTTCCTGCACTACGGCCATTGGATCGACCGCGCGCTCGGCGTGGTTTTCCTCATCTTCGCTGTCAGCCTCGCTCTGGCGTCGGTGCGGTGAGGGGTGAACCTCAAATATCGAGATACAGATAATCGTAGAGTTTCAGTTTCCATATAGGTGGCGCGCTTGCCGCGCCACGTTGCGCGCGAGCGCGCAACCTACGAGGCGGACAAACTGCACCACGCTTGGAAGCCTTCTTCCGCCGATATTTTTGCCAATCAGGTCAGATGGACTCCCGGGAAGTGAATCTTCGCGCACTTGGGGCAAAGGCCATGGCTGAACTCGGCGCTCGTCCGCTCGCCGACGTATTCCTCCACACGGTTCCAGTAGCCCTTGTCGTCCCGAATGTCCTTACAGTAGGAACAGATCGGCAGCAGCCCGCTCAGGGTCTTTACCTCCTTGAGGGCTTCGGCGAGCTCACGGGATGAGCGCCGCAGCTCGAGGGCGGTCATGACGAGCCGGGACAGGGCCTCCAGCGCGGCTTTTTCCTCGGCGGAAAGCTTCCGGGGGTTCCGGTCAATCACGCAGAGCGAGCCGAGCTTGAAATTATCGGAGGTGATCAGGGGAGCACCTGCATAGAAGCGGATGTGGGCCTCACCCGTGACCATGGGGTTGTCGCTGAAGCGGACATCCTTGGTGGCGTCTTCGACCACCATCACCTCGGAGGAAAGGATGGTGTGGGCGCAAAAGGCGTGGTCGCGGGGTGTCTCGGTGAGGTCGACGCCGACCTTGGCCTTCAGCCACTGCCGGTCGCGGTCGATCAGCGTGACGACGGAGATGGGGCTCTTGCAGATGAAGCCCGCAAGCTGGGCGATGTCGTCGAAGCTTTTCTCGGCGCCGGAATCGAGCACATGATAGCGGGCAAGGGCGTCGAGCCGGGCGGGTTCATCGGGAGGCAGAGGAGCGTGCATGGTCGATTGGATTCGTCAGGCCGGCTTTTGTTCAGGTTGACCAGGCGGCGGTGAGGCGGCGAGCAACATTGCGCTCAATTCGAGTGCGGCGCGGCTCATCTGGCCGAAGACCCATTGATTCCGCTGGCTGACGCCATCGATCGCGGTGGATTCGACCTGCGGAGCCTGGAAATTCTCGAGGGCGGTGAGCAACGGGGCGAGCGGGGGCGAGACCGGATCCTTGGATTCAATCCGGAGGGCCAGGGCCTCGAGTGCCTCACCGGTCAGCTGGCCGAAACGCCCGGCCTCCGGATGGAAGAGCGGCACGCCCGGCGTCAGGTGCAGCGCCATGGTGGTCAGCGCCCGGGTGAGTCGCTGGTTGCCATTCGCAAGAGCGGCGGCCTGCGCGAGGCTGTCCTGCTGGTGCTTGGGATCCCCGGCCATGCGCTGCAACGAGGCGAAGACGGCGCCATTGGCGGCTTCGGCGCGGCGCTTGGCCGTGATGGCGGCGGGGTCATATGCTCCGCCCGTGGCGAGGCGTTCCCGCAGCAACCGGAGATAGTCGCGATTGGACCGCAGCGCCGCCGCGAGAAAGGAGGGGAAGCGCTGCCATTCCCAGACGGGCCAGAACAGCAGTGCCGCCAGCATGGCCAGAGTCCCGCCCGCGAGTGTAGCGACCAGCCGGTCAATCGTGAAATGAATCGTCAGCGTGCCCGTGGCCTCGGTCAGCAACACGATGAGGAGCGTGATATAGAAAACGGCGACGGCGTAGTTCTTCCGCACGTAGTACGAAAATCCAAAGGTGGTGACGGCGATCGCCGCGAGCAGAACGGGGGCCGGCAGTTTCAGCCAGAGGAGCAGGGTGGCGACCGTGCCGCCGACGAGAGTGCCGAGCAGGCGTTGCGCGGCGCGCAGACGCGTCGAGCCGTAATCCGGCTGGAGCACGACGACGATGGTCAGCGGCAGCCAGTAGCCGCGGGGAATCGCCCAATATTCAAAGACGGCCACGCCGAGCATCATCAACACGGCCAGCCGCGCCGTGAAACGCACGAGCGCTAGGTCAGGGCGCAGGCTGAAGTTGAGCACGGAGGCGAAGGGCCGCATCGACCACGCATCGAGATCGAACAGCTCGAGCGAAAAGGCGCCGCGCTCCGCCGCACGGTCCATGGTGGCGCGCACTTGCTGCAGGAGGACGGGCAACGGTTCCGCGAGTTGCCGGAGCAGGTCCACCAGTTCGTTGGCCACGGCTGAGCCGCCGGCGTGCACGGTGATGCGCGCCTGCAGGACCTGGATGAGGTTGGCAAGCCGCTGCAGCCGGACCTCGGCCGTGGCGAGCTGGGCCGGCTGGCGGGACACGATGGCCAGCGCGACGGTGCGGGAGGTGTTGGTGAGGGAGGTCAGCACCGGCTGGACGGTGGGAGCCAGCCGCCGGAAGTCCGGCTGCAGCTGCAACGACTCGAGCACGCTGTTGAACACGATGCCCCGGGTGGACAGGCGCGCGGCGGTGAGATTGAGGGCGTCGAGCCGCTGCTGCAGCTTGGACGACGGCCCGCTGGCGGCGAGGAGCGCGGTGTTCCGGTCGATGGTGGTCCGCACGTTGGCTTCCTGATCCGTGATGGCACGGTGACGGGTCGCACTGTCGCGCCCGTCCTCCAGCGACATGGCGGCGAACAAATCGCCGAGGGCGATCCAGCTTTCCGCGGCGGCCTGGCGGAGAGGATGTTGCGACCGGAAAGGCCAGAGCGACGCCTGCACGGCGACACCCCACAACGCGCCGCCCAGGGCGGAAAGCACGGCCGGAGCGGCTGCGGCCGGCGGGGCGGCGAGCGCGATAAGAAAAAGAAGAGCCGAGGCCGTCGCCATGGACGGACCGTAGTCGGTGCTGAGATGACGCCAGAGGCCCATGGAAAGGGCGATGAGCGCGGTGGCCAGCACGGCGCCGGCGAGGCTGCCCGCGGCGGTGCAGCCGAGCCACGTGGCGCCGGCCAGGATCACGGCTTTCGCGAGCAGGAGCTGGATCCGCACGCGGTAGGGGCCGCGCAGGTCGATGAGCGCGACGTTCTGCGCGGCGATGGCGGCGAAGACGACGGGACCGGCGAGCAGGCCGAAGTGGGAGAGGATCAGCGGCGGCATGAAGGCCGCGGTCGTGCGCAGTGCGCGCCGCAGGTCTGGCAGCAGCGATTCGCGTTCCGCGAATTGCCCGACGCCGGCGAGGAGACCCGTGGCTTTCATACCGGCAGCGTGGTGCAGGCGGCGGGGTGGCGTCACGCGTTTTGCGCGGGTGATCGATCCGGATTTACAGGAGGAAACGGAGAGCAGATCTGTTCCGGGGACGGTTAACCGATCAACTTCTCGTAATATATGCGAGGGATTGAAAGGTGGAGCGTGTTGTCTCCAACGCGCTGATCGGCTCTGCCAGCGTTTAGTCACGGACTGGGTCAACCTGCCTTTGCCGAGCCTATGGCGGGCAAGCCAACGCGTTGTGGGCAACGCGTTCCACCCTTGACTGCATGACTCCGGCTTAGAGTACGCAGCACTATCCTTTGGCAAACGGGCTTACTGATAAACCCCGCCGCCGAGGAGGCGCTCGCCGTCGTAGAAGGCCAGGATCTGGCCTGAGGCGAGGCCGCGCTGGGGCTCGCGGAATTTGATCAGCGCGGTGCCGCCGCCTTCGGGAATGAATTCCAGGGCGACGCGCGGATCGCGGTAGCGGACCCGGCCTTCCAGCGTTTGCGCGCCGGCGAGCGGTGCACCTGTCCAGCTGAGCGAGTGGACGCGCACCTCACTTTGAAAAAGTCCCGGCGCATCCGGATGGTCGAAGGCGACAAGCAGGGCGTTGTCGGCGGCGCGTTTGCCGACCACGACATAGGCCTCGTGGTCGGTGTTCGACGGTACACCGATGCCGCGGCGCTGGCCGAGCGTGTACAAGTGCAGGCCGCGATGCCGGCCGAGTTCGCGATCATCGTGGGCGCGCCGGATCGGGCCCGGCGCATCCGGCACGTAGGTGCGGAGAAAATCCTGCATCTTCACCTCGCCGATAAAACAGATGCCCTGGCTGTCCTTCTTGTCGGCGGTCGGCAGGCCGGCTTCGCGCGCGAGGCGGCGCAACGCGGGCTTGGCCAGGTCGCCAATCGGAAAGCGCGCGAAGCGGAGCTGGGCCTGCGAGAGCAGCGCGAGGAAATAGGACTGGTCCTTGTTTTTATCGAGGCCCTCGAGCAGGGAGAATTGGGGCAGGACGCGACCGCTGGGCGCGCCATCGACGTCGGACGGCGCGCCCAGCGGTCGCGCCCTACCATCTGCCACCCGCCGCGCGTAGTGCCCGGTCGCGAGCGCGGAAAAACCCTCGGCCTCGGCGTAGGCCCGGAACACGCCGAACTTGATCTCCCGGTTGCACATGATGTCCGGGTTCGGCGTGAGTCCGCGCGCATAGCCGTCGAGCAGGTAGGTGACGACGCGCTCGCGGTACTCCGCCATCAGGTTGACCACGCGGAACTCGATCCCGAGTTTTTCGCAGACCGCGCGGGCGTCGACGATGTCCTGCTGCCATGGGCAGTCGCCGATGATGTTGTCCTCGTTGATCCAGTTCTTCATGTACGCGCCCACGAGGTCGTGGCCCTGCCGTTGGAGCAGCAGCGCGGCGACGGAGCTGTCGACTCCGCCGGACATGGCGACGAGGATTTTTTCTGTAGCGGACACGGCGCAAGCGACGCGAGGGCGTGGCGCTTTGTCAAACGCCAGCGGAGGGACGCAGGTCCCGGCTGGCCGGAGTACCTTCCTCAAAATGCCGTCATCCTGAGCGAAGCCGAAGGATCTCTGTAATTATTTACCTCGGCCCGTGATTACTATCTGCCACTCCCGCGACGACGCCTGAGTGTCCAAATCAAACTCGGAATCGCGGGGAAAGATGACAGAGATCCTTCGGCTTCGCTCAGGATGACGGATTAAATAGGGATGCTGATGGGGTGCCGCGAACGGCCTACGGCGTGCCGGGCACGACGAACCTGGGATCGATCACGCGATGCAGCAGATCCTCGAACTTGCCGAGCGGCGCGTCGAAGCCGGGACCGGCCTCGCTGCAGCCGGGGACAAAGATCGGGGCGAGGGCCGGCGGATTTTCCAAGGTGAGCGGCTGGAGGGTGCGGGTCTGTTCAAGGCTCTGGCTCATGTAATACGTGCGGATCACAAATTGACCGTCGTGACGACGGCGCAGTTCCAGCACGAGCGCGCCGCCGGGCAGCACCGGGTTGGCCTGCGTGCCGGGGAGCAGCCAAGTGAGGCCGAGCAGTCCTCCGAGGTTGGCGATGTTGGTATCATGGCCCACGACCATGATCAACTTTTGCCCCGGTGTGCCGAGCGCGCCTGTCACCGGCTGGCCGCTAACGGACTGCTCGAGGGTCTGGAGCAGGTGCGACGCGAGGTTCGAGGCCTGAGCTTGAGCGGGATAAAGCGAGGCCTGCGTCAGGTCAAAGTAGAGCGAGTGTAACTTGAGGACTTCTGTGAGCTTCGCGGGCGTCAGCCGGCCCCAGCCGACATCCTTCATGGGCATGCCCTCGGTGTACTCGAGCACGAGGGCATCCACAATCTGCTCTCCTACACGGAGCGGTCCCTGCAATTCGACGGCGTGGTCTTTCTGGCCGGGCTCAAGCTTCGCCGGCACATCCAGCAGGGAGGTTTTGCCGGGCGGCACCAGGCCGGTTTCCCCGCACAGCACCTGTTCGAGAGTCGCAAAGACCGCGTGGTGCGCCTGCGGGATGGCATTTAGATCGCCGCCGACCCGCCCCAGCACCGAGGCGATGGCCAGGCTCCGGTCGGGCAGGCCGGGCGCGGCTTTGACAGGTTGGAACAACGGATCGACTCGGTCGGCCGGCCAGGCATGCACGTCGGGCTTGGTGCCGGGCAACAATCCGTCCGCCAGGGCCTGGGTCGTCTCAAGGGTGCGTTGGTCGTTGTCGGCGCGGAAGAAAACCTGCGGGAAATCGTCCGCAGTGCGGCCGGTCAGCAGGCCCTCCTGAACATAACGCGCGCGATAGTACGCGCCGAACAGGACCATGGCCTCCCGGCCATGCGGCGTCAGGATGCCCGGCGCCACCGTCCATTCCGGCCAGGGTTCGGCGGCGTATTTCCCCAGGGCTTGGTTGGTCTGCAGCGGCGAGCGCACGCCGTGGCGCGTCAGCACGATGACCAGCTTGAGCTCACTGTCCGGCTCGCCGGCGCGGGTCGCAGGCACCACGCCCAGTGCGACGGTCAGGAGCAGCAGTCCCAGTCGGAAGATTTGGTTCAAGGTGAGAAGCGGGTGCGGACGGAGGCTCATGGTGTTTCCGGATTGAGGGTCTTTGGATGGCGGGAATTCCGGGATGAGTCGCCATCAAAGTGATTTCCCGCGCGGCTTGTAACGCCGTTGTCAAACGGCGGCGCGAAGTTTCCGGCTTGTCCGGCCTGTGGCGCGGAGGATGCTGAGGTTTCTCCCATGGCTGATTCCCCGCACCGCATTGTCCGCGCCTGGCTCGAATCGCTCACGACGGGCATTGTCGAGCTGGACCGCGACTGGACGGATCATGCGCTGCCGCGTTTCACTCTCGGCGACCAATGTGCCGTGCCAGCCGGACTGAAGCCTGCGCCGGGGCTCATTGCGGGAAGCAGGTACGGCTATTTCCTGAATCCCCACGGGGAAATTTCGTTCGTGCTGCCGCTCGAGCACGGGTCCGCCGTGGATGCGGTGCGCGATGCGGTTTATCTCGCGGGTGATTTCAACGGCTGGCAGGCCGCGATCGGCGCCGACGAGTGGCGGCTGAAGCCGGCGGAACTCGACGGCGCGAGCGTGCTGATGTGGACGGGCGACCCGGCGCTGTTCCTGGTCAAGGCCGGGCAACGCTTCAAATTCGTGACGGGCGAGCACCAGTGGCTCGTGCCGGCCGGCGATGCGCCGAATGTCGTGAAAGACGAAGGGGGGAATCTCAACCGCCTCATCGATCCCCATCGCACGGGCTGGCAGCTGTGGCAGTTTACGCTCGGCGCGCCGCTGGATCTCGCCGAAAGCCGGAGCGTCACGTGGTCGGAAGCGACGGATGGCCAGGCGGGTGTGCCCCTGGTGCCGGGACATTTCTTCTACGAGCTGAAGACGGAACTGCCGCTCGGCGCCATCGTGCATCACGACGCCACGGTCTTCCGGCTGTTCGCGCCGCGCGCCCGGGCGGTCACGCTGTTTTTCACGCAGGCGGCTGGAGCGACGGATGGGGCGCAGTCGTTTGAACTGGCGCGCCGGGTGGACGCCGATGGCGATGCGGGGGTCTGGGAAATCACGCTCAACCAGAATCTGCACGGCTGGTTTTACTGGTATACCCTGGACGGGGTGCGGGAGGGCGCGGGCAGATTCGATCCGGCCCAGCGGGTGCTGGATCCCTATGCGCTCGCCACGATGGGCCGCGAGGGACCGGGCATTGTCCTCGACCGCACGTGGGTGGGGGAGGGCGACCGGCATTTCCGGACCCCGTCCTGGCATGACCTGATCATGGCCGAGGTGCATGTGCGCGACCTGTCGGCCAACGCGCCGGTGAATGCCACGGCCGCGGAACGGCTGGGTTTCAGCGGCCTGCGCAAGTGGGTCGAGAGCCCGGAGTTTTACCTGCAACACCTCGGGGTGAACTGCGTGGAGCTGCAGCCGGTGCAGGAATTCGATAACCGCACGACGGAGGAGTATCACTGGGGCTACATGACGAACAACTACTTCGCCCCCGAGAGCAGCTACACGCTTGCGCCGGAGCAGGCCTCGGGCGTGCGCGAATTGCAGGAACTGGTGCGGGCGTTTCACCGGCGGGGCATGGCGGTGGTGCTCGACGTGGTCTACAATCACGTGGGCGAGCCGGCGCACCTGCTCTTCATCGACCGGCTCTACTATTTCGAGCAGGACGCAGCCGGGCAGCTTGCCAACTGGAGCGGCTGCGGCAACGACCTGCGCGCCCGCTCCGCGATGGCGACGCGCCTGATCATCGACAGCTGCCTCCACCTGATCGAGGCCTACGGTGTGGATGGTTTCCGGTTCGACCTGGCCGAGCTGCTCGGCGTGGCCGTGCTTCGCGACATCGAGGCGGCGCTGAAGCGCGTGAAACCCAGTGTCATCCTGATTGCCGAGCCGTGGAGCTTCCGCGGCCACATCGCGGGTGCGTTGCGCGACACCGGCTGGGCCTCATGGAATGACGGTTACCGCGATTTCGTGCGCGGTTACGTCCGGGGCAACGGCGCAGCCGACCGCATGGAATATTTTCTCAAAGGCTCGCCGTGGTACTTCGCCAAATGGCCGGCGCAGACGGTGAACTACACCGAGTCGCACGACGACCGCACGTGGCTGGACACGATCACGGAGAACCCGAATTTCGACGGCTTTGGCCCGACGGCGAACGACCGGGCCCGCACGCACCTGATGGCGGCGCTGCTGTTCATGTCGCTCGGCATCCCGATGCTGGCGGAGGGGCAGGATTTCCTGCGCTCGAAGCACGGCGTGAACAACTCCTACCAGCGCGGCGACCTCAACGCGCTCGATTACCGCCGGCTCTACCGCTACCTCGGCACGCATGCGTATTTTGCGGGCTGGATCGCGTTCCGCCGCAGCGAGCGCGGCCGGCTGCTGCGGCCGCACACGCGGCCGGGCGAGGGCTTCTTCCAGTTTTTCTCCCCGCCCGGTTCGTCTGCCCTGGCTGTCGTCTACAATGCGGATCGGGCCCAGGGCGCGCTGCGCCTGCTGTTCGCGGTCAATCCGACGTTTGGCGATGTCACGATCTCGCTTCCGGCCGAGGTGACCGCGTCCACCTGGCGCCAGCAGGCCGACCAGGAGCGGTTTTTCCCCACGGTGACACCCGGCGCGACGCTGCCGGTGGAGCCCCAGCTGTTCGTGCCCGCGCTGGGCTGCGGGCTCTGGGTGAGCGAGGTGTAGCATAAATACAAAAGCCCCTTGCAAGGAAACCGACGCCACCCTTAGTTAAATTTTCCTTTTCCTCCCAACCGCTAACCAAGAATCCTCCCATGGCTGTCAAAGTCGCTATCAATGGTTTCGGCCGCATCGGCCGCCTCGTCTTCCGCGCCCTCGTTGAGCAGGGCCTCCTCGGCACGACGCTCGACGTCGTCGCGGTCGGCGACATCGTCCCGGCCGACAACCTGGCCTATCTCGTGAAATACGACTCCTCGCAGGGTCGTTTTTCCGGCACGGTTTCCTCCAAGAAATCGGCGCCCGACAAGGCCGAGGATGACGTGCTCGTCGTCAATGGCCACGAGATCAAGGTCGTGAGCGCGAAGACCCCGGCCGAGCTGCCGTGGGCCGCCCTCGGCGTGCAGGTTGTCATCGAGTCCACCGGTCTCTTCACCGACGCCGACAAGGCCAAGGGTCATCTCACCGCCGGCGCCAAGAAGGTCATCATCTCCGCCCCGGGCAAGGGCGAGGACATCACGCTGGTCCTCGGCGTGAACGACTCGAAGTACGACACCACGAAGCACCACATCATCTCCAACGCCTCCTGCACCACGAACTGCCTCGCGCCGCTCGTCCACGTGCTCCTCAAGGAAGGCTTCGGCATCGAGGAAGGCCTCATGACGACCGTCCACGCCTACACCGCTACGCAGAAGACCGTGGACGGCCCGTCCAAGAAGGACTGGAAGGGCGGCCGTTCCGCCGCGATCAACATCATCCCGGCCTCCACCGGCGCTGCCAAGGCCGTCGGCCTCGTCTGTCCCGAGGTGAAGGGCAAGCTCACCGGCATGTCGTTCCGCGTGCCGACGCCGACCGTCTCGGTTGTCGACCTCACCGTCCGCACGGTGAAGGAAACCTCGCTCAAGGAAATCAACGAAAAGCTGAAGGCCGCTTCCGAGACGTACCTCAAGGACATCCTGGGCTACACGACGGACGAGGTGGTCTCGACCGACTTCATCCACGACAAGCGCTCGTCGATCTATGACGCCGGCTCGTCCATCGAGCTCAACAGCCGCTTCTTCAAACTCGTGAGCTGGTACGACAACGAGTGGGGTTATTCCAACCGCGTCGCCGAGCTCACCAAGAAGATCGCCGCGGGGCTTTGATTCCAAGGTAGGGCGGGACCGCTAGGCCCGCCATCAGACCTGTTCGCGGATAACGATCAAGGCGGGCCCAGCGGTCCCGCCCTACCTTCAAACACCCACATTCGTTCATGCCCAAGTTCAAATCCATCCGCGATCTCTCCCTGGCCGGCCAACGCGTCCTCCTGCGCGTCGACTTCAACGTCCCGCAGGACAAGGTCACGGGTGCGATCACGAACAACCAGCGCATCGTCGCGGCGCTGCCCACGATCCGCTATGCGCTCGAGCAAGGCGCGTCGGTCGTGCTGATGAGCCATCTGGGCCGTCCGGATGGCAAGGTCATCGCGAAGTACTCGTTGCAGCCGGTGGCGGTTGAACTGGCAAAGCTGCTGGGCCGTCCCGTGGCGTTTGCCGCGGACTGCGTCGGTCCGGTCGCGGAGCAGGCGGTGGCGGCACTCCGCCCGGGCGATGTTTTGCTCCTGGAGAACCTGCGCTTCCACATCGAGGAAGAAGGGAAGATCAAGCTCGAGGATGGCACGTCCGTGAAGGCCGACCCGAAGGCGGTGGAGGCTTTTCGCGCCGGGCTCTCCAAGCTGGGCGATGTTTTCGTCAATGACGCCTTTGGCACCGCGCACCGCGCACACTCGTCGATGGTCGGCGTCAACCTGCCGCTGAAGGCGGCGGGCTTCCTGATGGAAGCCGAGCTGAAGGCGTTTGCCGCCGTGCTGGAGCATCCGCGGCGGCCGCTGCTCGCCATTCTCGGCGGCGCCAAGATCGGGGACAAGATCCCGCTGATCAAAAACCTGCTGGCCAAGGCGGACGAGATCATCATCGGCGGTGGCATGGCCTACACGTTCAAGAAGGTCATCAACGGCATGTCGATCGGCGACAGCCTCTTCGATCCTGAGGGCGCCAAGATCGTGCAGCAACTCGCGGACGACGCGAAGGGTCGCGGCGTGAAGCTCATCTTTCCGGTCGATTATATCTGCGCCGACAAGTTTGCCCCCGACGCCAACACGCAGCCGGCAACCGATGCCGGCGGCATCCCCGCGGGCTGGCAGGGCCTGGATGCCGGGCCGCAGTCGATCGCGCTGTACCGCGCGGCGATCCTCGGCGCGAAGACCATCATCTGGAACGGCCCGGCCGGGGTCTTTGAATTTGAAAAATTCGCCGGCGCCACGAAAGCCATGGCCGACGCCGTGGCCGAGGCGACCGCGCTGGGCGCGACGACCGTCGTGGGCGGCGGCGACACCGCGACGGCCGCAAAGAAATTCAAGGTGGCCGACAAGGTCACGCACTGCTCGACCGGCGGCGGCGCGAGCCTCGAATTCCTCGAGGGCAAGGTGCTTCCGGGCGTGGCCTTTTTGGAAAACTGATCTGATTGCACAGGAGACAACAGAGGGAACAGAGTCATTCTCCTCCTCCGTTCCCTCCGTTTATTCCTGTAAAACCAAACTCCCATGAATCTCCGCAAAAAGCTCATCGCTGGTAACTGGAAGATGAACAAGACGCCGGCCGACGGCGCCGCGCTGGTGGCCGAGCTCGTCGCCACCGTCGGCAAGCTCACGGATGTCGACATCGTGGTGTGCCCGCCGTTCGTCGCGCTGGAGTCCGTGGGGCGTGCGCTGGAGGGCTCGACGGTGAAGCTCGGCGCACAGAACCTGCACCCCGAGGCGAGCGGTGCGTTTACGGGCGAGATCTCCGCGCCGATGCTCCGGGCGCTGTTCACCACGCACGTCATCCTCGGGCACAGCGAGCGGCGCAGCCTCTTTGGGGAGACGGATGCCTTCATCAATCTGAAGGTGCTGGCCGCGATGAAAAACCAGCTGCGTCCCATTTTCTGCGTCGGTGAATCCCTCGCTGAGCGCGAGGCAGGCGCCACGCTCAAGGTGGTGCAGACGCAGCTGGAAGCCGGCCTCGAGGGCGTCAGCAAGGAGCAGGCGGCCGGATTGATCGTGGCTTACGAGCCGGTCTGGGCCATCGGCACGGGCAAGGTGGCCACGACGGACCAGGCGCAGGAAGTGCATGCCTTCATTCGCGGGCTGCTGACGAATCTCTTCACCGAACCGGTGGCGCAGCGTATCCGCATCCTGTACGGCGGCTCAATGAAGCCCGCCAACGCTCCCGAACTGCTCGCGCAGAAAGATATCGATGGCGGCCTGATCGGCGGTGCCTCGCTCGAGGCGCGCAGCTTTGTCGAGCTGGTGAAGGCCGCAGTGGCGGCGAAGTAGCCGCGTCCACGCGATGTGAGAAATCCTATCTGATTGTAGGGCGGGGTCGCTGACCCCGCCTGATCGTTCCGAGAATACTTCCCTGCGAATGACGCGGAGGGTCGCGGATGGCCCGAATTTATCCGCGCCGATCCGTGATATCCGCGGGAAGATTGACGGAGGTTTGGCGGGGTCAGCGACCCCGCCCTACATTCCACCTGCTCAAACGCCGTGCAGCGCGCACAGGGCGAGGAGCTTTTTCCGGCCCCGCTCCAGTTGCTCGCCGCGTTCCCAGTCGTAGGCGTCCATGGCAATCTCCGCGGTGATCGCGTTGGGCTTCAGATGCAGCCGGCGGATCATTTCCTCCATGTCCTTGGGAAAAGGATGTCCTCCATGCAGGAGTAGTTCGCGGATGGGATGCTCTTTGGGACGTTCGGAGGCCACAGGATTGTGGCCACACAATCAAAGGCTTCGGTGAGGAACTCAATCCCGGACACAGGCGGAAATTACTGAGCAAAGGTCATCCCGTTCCGGGACAAGTCTTCAGCTTGGCCGGGCGGCCATGCTGGCGATCAAGGCCAGAAGAAACGCGGGGTCGCCGGGCAGACCCATCAAGGCGGCGCGGGCGGCGTCGGACTGCTGCAAGGCCAGCTGGCGGGAGGTCTCCAGGCCGTGGAGTTTCACGAAAGTGGTTTTGCCGGCCTTGGCGTCCTTGCCGGCGGTTTTACCCAGCGTGGCGCTGTCGGCGGTGGCATCGAGCACGTCGTCGATGATCTGAAACGCGAGCCCGAGATGCCGGCCGGCCCGGCGCAAGGTGGCGAGTGTGCCTTCGCCGGCACCGCCGGCGAGACCGCCCATGACGAGGGCGGCCTCGATCATCGCGGCGGTTTTGTTGAGGTGGATGAATTCGAGTTCCGCGACGGTGGCGGTGTCTTTTTTCTCGGCCAGCAGGTCTTCCATCTGGCCGCCGATAAGCCGGCGGCTGCCGGCGGCATCGGCCAGTTCGCGGATCAGCGCGTGGGCGAGGAGAGGTCGGGTGGCGTAGCTTTCGGCAAGGAGGACGAAGGCGTGGGTCAGCAAGGCATCGCCGGCGAGCAGGGCAGTGGCCTCGTCGAACTGCCGGTGGGCCGTGGGTCGCCCGCGACGGAGATCATCGTTGTCCATGCATGGCAGGTCGTCGTGGATCAGCGAATAGGTGTGCAGGCACTCGATGGCGACCGCCGCGGGGAGGGGGTCCATTATTTCAGGTTTCGAATTTCCACCTTCGGATTTCATCCCCGCAAAGAGATGATAGGTGGCCAGGACGAGCACGGGGCGGAGGCGTTTGCCGCCGGCCTGCAGACTGTAGCGCATGGCGGTGTGCAGGCGCTCCGGCCGGGTGGTGGCAGGGGGCAGCAGCTGGTCGATCCCCTGCTCGACGCGGGCGGCGTAACGTTTCAATTCAGCGGGAAAATCCATCGCTTCCTTGCGTGGGCGAAAATCCGGCCCGGCGCAACCCTGCGACAGCGGGCAACTGCGGGTGCCTGGCCATCGCATGCTTTCGAGGAGAATAACGTGGGAGACAATCCCAAGGCGTTTTGACCACGGATTTCACGGATTCGATCTGGATAATACCCGTCGACGCAGAAATCCGCTGGTTCTAATCCGAAACCTATTTCTTGGAATGCCTTTATCCAGATCGAATCCGTGAAATCCGTGGGCAAGTTTGGCTGGGTTCAGCCCTCCCTTTCCTCTGTTGCCTCCTGTAAAACGGATTTGGTTTCGAGGATCGGGGACTTGGCTGAGAAACAAACTCGCCATCACGTCGGAGCGGACCCATAACCACCGGGTTTTCCGATGCCCACTTACGACTACGTCTGTCCCAAATGCGGCCACGCCTTCGAGCTGTTCCAGTCGATGCGGGACGAACCGCTGACGCACTGCCCGAAGTGCAAGAAGAAGGGCGTAAAACGGCTCATCGGCGGAGGCGCCGGCCTGATTTTCAAGGGCTCGGGTTTCTATATCACGGATTACAAGAACAAGAAATCCCCGGAGAAGTCCGGTGACGGCGCCAAACCCGCGGCCGCGCCAGCGCCCGCGAAGACGGAGACCAAGCCAGCGCCCGCCGCCAAATAATTTTACCCATGAGCAAAAAACTTGATCGTGCCATGTACGGCCCCAGCTGGATTGAAGTCATGCTGGGCGCCATCGTCAGCGTGGTCCTCGGCATTGTGCTGGCGGCGACTTATCTGATTTTCAAACCCGTGACGCAGGTCAAGGAGCTGCCCAAGGAGCCGGCGGTCGGGATGGTTTACTACATCGAGGGGTCGCATGACTCCGCCAAGGCGCGACGCGCGGTTTCCAAGCTGAAGATTTTTGCCCAGGGTGGCTCGATTGTCCTCAACGAGGACGAGATCAACACGGTGGCCGCCCCGGCGACGCCGGCCGGTCCGCCGCCAGCGCCCAGCAAGGGTCCTGCTGCGCCCGGCAAAACCCCGGCGGTGGAAGCGGACTCCGGGGAGTTTCTGAGCCCGGGTGCGCCCAACTTCCGCATCCACGACGGGCAGATCCAGATCAGCGTGCCGGTGCGGGTGAGATACGCCCTGGTCGGCCTCAACCAGTCGTTCCTTGTCCAGGCCAGCGGGACGATTGCCCGCCAGGGCGACACTTTCACCTATGTGCCCGACACGGTTTACGTCGGCTCCTGCCCGACGCAGCGGTTGCCGCTGGCGACGGGATGGGTGCTCAAGAAAATCCTGGGCGCGCAACACGTGCCCGCGGATCTGGCCATGGCTTGGGACAAGCTCTCGGATGTCACCATCGAGGCGAGCGCGGTGAAGCTGACGATGCCGAAGCCGTGAGCCGCGGCCGGCCGGCGGGTTAAGGACTTGCCGCGTTACGCTGCTGCCCGGAAATTTCCTGCGTGTCGAAAAAGCTCAAGAACATCGGCGTCGTCTCGTTGCTGACGGTGGTGTCGCGGGTGCTGGCGCTGGGGCGGGATTCGCTGAGCGCGTCGATCTTTGGCGACAGCATACTGAATTCAGCTTTTCTCACGGCTTTCCGCCTGCCCAATCTCTTCCGGCGGCTGCTGGGCGAGGGTTCGCTCACCGCGGCGTTCCTGCCGACCCTGCAGGATGAACTGCATGGCAACGGGGAACAGGGCGCGTACGCGCTGTTGAACAAAGTGGTCAGCTGGCTGGTGGTCATCACCGGCGCACTGGTGGGCCTGGCGATGCTGGGTCTGAGCCAGTCGCGGCGGCTTACCGGGCACGAAGACAAGTGGTACCTGGTGGCGGATCTGGCGGTCTTCCTGTTCCCATATCTTTTCTTCGTCTGCGTCGCAGCCGCGCTCAACGCGACGCTGAATGTCTTCCACCGGTTCACCGAGCCGGCACTGTCCCCGATCTGGCTCAATCTCGCGATGATTGCCTCGCTGGGCGGCGCCGGCCTGCATTTTGCGCAGACTCCGATGGGTGAGATGCACTGGCTCTGCGCGGGTGTGCTGGTCGGCGGCTTTCTCCAGATGGCGGTGCCGGCGGCAGTGCTGGTCCGGGCCGGCTGGCGGCCGCAGCCCGATTTCGCGCTCTCGCCCCGGATGCGGGAAATCGCGGCGCTGATGGCGCCCGGGTTTTTCGGCACGGCAATCTATCAGGTGAATATCTACGTCGGCAGCCTGCTCGCCTACGCCATCAGCGATTCGGCGGCCACGTGGATGTTTTACGCGAACCGCCTGATGGAACTGCCGATCGGGGTCTTCGCGATCGCCGTTTCCACAGTGATCTATCCCCTCATCGCCCGGCACGCGGTCGAGCGTAATTTCACCGCCATGGCGGAGGATTACCGCAAGGGCATCCGCCTCATCCTCATCATCAATGTGCCGGCGGCGGTCGGCCTGGCGCTGCTCAGCGAGCCGATCACCCGGGTGCTGTTCCGGCACGGCGAGTTCACGGCCGATGCGGCGCACAGCATGGCAGGGCTGCTGGTCCTGTTTGCCGTGGGCATGCCGTTCTTCTCCGTCGTCAACCTGACGGTGCGCGCCTTCTACGCGGTCAAGGACACGATGACGCCGGTCCGGATCGCCGTGGTGGATTTCATCGTGAATCTCGTGCTCAGCCTGTCGCTCAGGCACTGGCTCGGGGCCACCGGACTTGTGCTGGCCAGCACGACCGCGATCATCGTGCAGACGCTGCTGCTGACCCGCGCCCTCACGCGAAAATTGCCCGAAATGCGCTTTGCACCGCTCTGGCCGACGGTGGGAAAGATCGTGATGGCCGCGCTGGTCATGGGGCTGGTGGTGGGCGGAGCCTGGCACGGGCTGCAGGGTGCCGGCTTCGGTCCGCGCCTGCGGGATGTTCTGGCGCTGGTGGTCTTGATTCCCCTCGGCGCCGGTTCGTATGCACTCCTGCTTTGGCTGCTGAAGATCGAGGGACGCGAGGAATTTACCGTACTCGCCAACCGGTTTTTAAAACGGAAGGGATGACGAAGTCATGACTTCCCCGGCATCCGATGAAGCGGTGGTGAAGCACAATCCAGCGGCCAGCCGCTTTGAGGCGATCGTGGACGGGCATCTGGCGGTGGCGGACTATGTGCTGCAGGACGGGCGCATGCTCTTCACCCATACGTTTGTGCCGCCGGAACTGCGCGGCCGCTGCCTGGCGGAGAAGCTCGTGCGCGCCGGCTTGGAGCAGGCGCGAGCCGAAGGCTGGCGCGTTGTGCCGCGGTGTTCTTATGTCGCGGCTTTCATCCAGCGGCACCCGGTGTTTCAGGACCTGTTGGATTAGGCGCACGGGAAATTTGCCAAATGAGGAAGGGCGTATTTTGTGCGCAACCGTATGTCCCATCTGTTCGCGCCGCTTACCGTCAAATCCATCACGCTTCGCAATCGCATCGGTGTTTCCCCGATGTGCCAGTATTCGTCCGAGGATGGGGTCGCGTCCGACTGGCACCTCGTGCACCTCGGCGCGCGGGCCATCGGCGGCGCCGCCCTGATCATTGCGGAGGCCACGGCGGTCTCGGCTGAGGGACGCATCACGCCGGGCGACGCGGGGATCTGGACGGACAAGCAGGTTGAGCCGCTGGCGCGCATTTCCCGGTTCTTGAAGCAACATGGCTCGGTGGCGGGCGTGCAGCTCGCCCATGCGGGCCGCAAGGCCAGTGCGGCGCGGCCTTGGGACGGCGGGGCGCATCTGGCGGATGGCGTGGGCGGGTGGACGCCGGTGGGTCCGAGCCCGATCGCATTTGGCGGTGAATTGAACAAAGTGCCGCACGCACTGACCGCCGCAGAGATCAAGCAGGTGCAGGCGGATTTTGTCGCGGCGACAAAACGCTCGCTGGCCGCCGGCTATGAGTGGATGGAACTGCATGCGGCGCATGGCTACCTGGCCCATGAGTTTCTCTCGCCCATTTCGAACCAGCGCACCGATAGCTACGGCGGCAGCTTCGATAATCGCATCCGTTTCCTGATCGAGACCACCCGGGCAGTCCGCGCGGTCTGGCCCGAGTCGCTGCCTTTCACGGTCCGGATCTCATGCTCGGATTGGGTCGAAGGCGGCTGGGACATCGACCAGTCGGTGGAACTTTCCCGCCGTTTGAAGACCGAGGGCGTCGACCTGATCGACTGCAGTTCGGGTGGCAGTGTGCCGCATGCGAAGATCCCGCTGGGGCCGGGTTACCAAGTGTCGTTTGCCGAGCGGATCCGTCGCGAGGCGGGGATTGCGACAGCGGCGGTCGGCCTGATCACGGAAGCCCGGCAGGCGGACGACATCATTCGTTCGGGTAAAGCAGACCTTGTGTTACTGGCGCGTGAGTCCCTGCGCGATCCCTACTGGCCGGCACATGCGGCCCGCGTGCTGGGTGAAGCCGCCGCGGCGCCCGCGCCGCGGCAATACGCTCGCGCCTGGTAAACCTCGGTCTAAATTCGATTCATGCATCCTGTGCCGTCTGAAACATTGCTGCACGCGCTCCACTGGCGCTACGCCACGAAGAAATTCGACCCGGCAAAGAAAATCTCCGCCGCCGACTGGCATACGCTGGAGCAGGCGCTGGTGCTCTCGCCCTCGTCGGCGGGTTTGCAGCCGTGGAAATTCATCATCGTGACGGACCCGGCGATGAAAGCCCGGCTGCGGCCGGCCGCGTGGGACCAGTCGCAGGTGGTCGACTGCTCGCATTTTGTCGTGTTTACCGTGCGCAAGGATCTTGGGGCCGACCATGTGGACCGGCACATCGGCCGGATGGCGGAAGTGCGGGGCATCGCGGCCGAATCGCTGGGAAAATTCCGCCAGATGATCACGGGCAACCTCGACAAGGCCCGGGCCGAGGCCCGGCTCGATATCTGGCAGTCACACCAGGTTTACATCGCGCTCGGCCAGTTCATGGCGAGCGCGGCGCTGTTGGGGGTGGACACCTGCCCGATGGAGGGGTTTGAGCCGGGGAAATTCGACGAAATCCTTGGACTGCAGGGCACCGGTTATGCCTCGGTCGTATGCTGTGCGGCAGGCTACCGCGCGGCGGACGATAAATACGCGACGACGAAGAAGGTCCGTTTCAAGCCGGACGAAGTGATCGTGAGAATTTAAGGCTCTGCGCACCTAACTTTCGACTGTTCCATCCATCCAACCCAACCATCCATGAAACGCAAAGCATCCGCCGTCTGGCACGGCAATCTGGCAAAAGGCAAAGGCACGATTTCGACCGAGAGCGGTGTGCTCGAGGCCGCACAGTATTCGTTCTCGACCCGGTTTGAGAATGGCCGCGGCACCAACCCCGAGGAGCTTATCGCGGCGGCCCACGCGGGCTGTTTCACGATGGCGCTCTCGCTCGCGCTGCAGCAGGCGGGCTTCACCGCCGATACGCTGAACACCACCGCCACCCTGACGATGGAAAATCTCCCGACCACCAGTTGGACGGTGACAGCGATCCATCTCGAGACGACGGCCAAGGTGCCGGAAATCGCTGCCGACAAATTCGCCGAAGTAGCGGCCGGAGCGAAGGCCGGTTGTCCTATCTCCCGCCTGCTTAAGGCCGAAATCACGCTCGACGCGAAGCTGGTCTGAGGAATTCAAAGCCTGTTTTTACAGGAGGCAACGGAGGCAACTGAGGAGAGAAATGATCAGGGACGCTCTCCGTTTCCTCGGTTACCTCCTGTAAGAATCCGGGTTTTAAATTACGGACCTAGACAAAGATTTGGGCGCGCTCAGCGGCGTTCAGATCGCGCCAAGTTCCGGGGCCCAATGGGCCCAAGGCGAATTCCCCGATGCGGGCGCGGATGAGTCGCAGGGTCGGATGACCGATGGCGGCGGTCATGCGACGGACCTGCCGATTTTTGCCCTCGGTGAGTTCCAGGGCGATCCAGCGGTCAGACACACTTTTCCGGGCGCGAATCGGTGGATCGCGTGGCGGCGCGTCCGGAGCCGGATCCAGCAGCCGGGCGCGGCAGGGCAGTGTCCGGTAGTCATCGATCGCGAGGCCGCCGTGTTCCAGCCGGGCGAGTGAATCGGTCGAGGGCACGCCTTCGACCTGCGCCCAATATTCGCGCCGATGGGCGTGGCGGGGATCGAGCAGCCGGGTGTTCAGGCCGGGTTCGTCGCTGAGCAGCAGCAGACCTTCCGAATCGGCATCCAGGCGGCCGAGCGGATACACGCCCGGTGGCAGGCTGAACTCCGCGAGCGTGCGCCACTTCGAGCCTGGCTCGGGCGTGAATTGCGAGAGCACGCCATAAGGTTTGTGAAACGCGAGAAGCACGGAGGAAAGGCATACAGTAATCGCGGGGGCGCGGAAGGGCGGAAACACGGAAAATTTCCGCGCTTCCGTTCCTCCGCGTTTCCGCGATGCTGCCTTGAAAGACCCAGCATGCGCGCGATCCAACTCCCGGCGGTCAACGAACTGAAAATCACCACGGTGCCTGATCCCGTGCCGGCGGCTGACGAGGTCGTGGTCACGATCCGGGCGGCAGCGCTCAATCATCGCGACCTGTGGATCAAGCTCGGGCAGTACGCCGGGCTGAAATGGCCGTGCATCCCGGGTTCGGATGGCGCAGGTGTGGTGACGGCGGTGGGCGCGGGCGTCGATGCGGCGTGGGTCGGCCGCGAGGTCATCCTCAATCCGGCCCTCGATTGGGGCGACAGTCTCGATGCGCAGGGGAGCAAGTTTTCCATCCTCGGCCTGCCACGCGACGGCACGCTGGCGGAGCGGGTCGCAGTGCCAGCCGGTCAACTCACGGCGAAACCCGCTCATCTCTCATGGGAGGAAGCCGCGGCGCTGCCGCTGGGCGGGCTGACGGCTTGGCGCGCGGTCGTGACCCGGGCGGCGGTCCTGCCGGGCGAGCGCGTGCTGGTGACTGGGATCGGCGGCGGAGTGGCGCTGCTCGCGCTGCAGTTTGCGGCCCAGCACGGTGCCGAGGTGTGGGTGACGTCGAGCGACGACGGCAAGATTGCCCGCGCGGTCTCGCTTGGCGCCAATGCTGGCGCGAACTACACGCAGCCTGGTTGGGCGGCGGACTTGCTCAAGCGGTCCGGCGGATTCGACGTGATCGTGGACAGTGCGGGTGGCGATGGCTTTTCCGATCTCATCGACCTGGCCAAGCCGGGTGGGCGGATCGTGTCGTTTGGCGCGACCCGCGGCAATCCGTCCAGCCTCACCCTGCGGAAGATTTTCTGGCGGCAACTTTCGCTGCTGGGCACGACGATGGGCATGCCGGTGGAATTCGCCGCGATGGCCCAATATGTGACGATGCACCGGCTCAAGCCCGTGATTAGCGAGGTGATCCCGTTTGAGCGTGCGGGCGAGGCGTTCGACCTGATGGAACGCGGCGGGCAGTTCGGGAAGATCGTGGTGCGGATGTCGTAAGGCGGGGTCGGCGATCCCGCCCTGCAGCCGGACCAGCCTCCTGACGTCGGCTGCTACTGGGCGTCGCGGTTACTTGGCGGCGGGCTTGGCGGGCGCGGGCTTCCAGGTGGCGGTGAACTTGTAGTGGCCGGCGGCGAGGGTGCAGGTGACGGCTCCGCCGGAAGTTTTGACGGACGAAACCCCGGTCGAGCGCGCGAGCAGCTTCGTGCCCTCGCTGATTTTGGCCGACTTCGGAACCGGGAAGCGCGCGGTGGCGGTCGTGTTGGGCGGCACGATGACCTCCCATTCGAAACGGCCGGCGCGGAGTTTCCAGGCACTCAGGATTTCGCCGTGCAGACTCTGCAGGACGCCGCGGGCCGAGGTGAGTTCGCCGCCGGGCTGGGGCGAGAGGAGGATGTGCTTGAAGCCGGGCTGCGCGGGATCGAGGTCGACGCCGGCAACGACCGCATACAGCCACGAACCGATCGCGCCGTAGGCATAGTGGTTGAAGGAGTTCATGCCCTTGTCCTGGAAACCCTTTTCCTGGGTCCAGCCATCCCAACGCTCCCAGATGGTCGTGGCGCCCTGGGTGACGGCGTAGAGCCATGACGGCCACGCCTTCTGGTGAAGGAGCTTGTAGGCGAGGTCGGCCCGGCCGAAGCGTGACAGCACGTGCGGCAGGTAGGAGGCGCCGACGAAGCCGGTCGTGAGCTTGTTGCCGCGCTGTTCAATGTCGCGGACGAGTTCGGCTAGGAGCTTCGGACGGAGGGCGGCGGGCGCGAGGTCGAACTGCAGCGTCAGCACATAGCTGGTCTGCGTCAGGCCGGCGGCGACGCCATCACCCGTGAGGTAGCGCTTCTGGTAAGCGCGGCGGATGCGTTCGGTGAGACGTTCGTAGCGAACGGCATCCGCAGTGCGGCCGAGCACGCGGGCCATCTTGGCGACGAGCGACGTGCTGTAGGCAAACATCGCGGTGCCGATGAGATCTTTCGGCGTGTTGCCAAAGACGTTGCCACTGCCGTCGAGGGCCAGCCAGTCGCCATAACCATGCCAGACATCCGTGTCGGGATGCGAGCGGATGAGATTTTTGGCCTTGGCTTCCATGTAGCCAATGAACTTGGTGAGTGAATCAAAGTGCTCCGCCAGCAGCTCCTTGTCGCCGTAGCACAGGTACATCGTCCAGGGGCAGATCGGCGCGGCATCGGCCCACGCGGGGCCGCCATCGGCACCCACGCCCTCAATGTGCGGGGCGACAGAAGGCATCTGGCCCTCTGCGCCCTGGGCGTCAGAGATATCGCGCTGCCATTTGACGAAGAAGGACGCGACATCGCGGTTCCACGCGGCGGTGCGGCTGAAGACCTGGGCGTCGCCCATCCAGCCGAGGCGCTCGTTGCGCTGTGGGCAGTCGGTGGGAACCTCGAGGAAATTGCCGCGCTGACCCCAGTCGATGTTGCTCTGGAGCTGATTGATGAGCGGATCGCTGCACGAGAAGATGCCGGTGCGCGGCGTGTCGCTGTGGAGCACGATGCCCGTAATTGCATCGGGCAGGAGGGTGTCGGGGTGGCCGGAAATCTCGACGTAGCGGAAGCCATGGAAGGTGAAACGCGACTCCCAGGTTTCGCCGCGCGGATCGCCGCGCAGGATGTAGTGGTCGGTCTGGCGGGCGGCGCGAAGATTCTCGGTGTAGATCGTGCCATCGGCGGCGTTGAGCATCTCGGCGAAACGCAGGCGGACGACCTGGCCGGCCTTGCCCCGCACGTGGAGGCGGACGCGGCCGACCATGTTCTGGCCGAGGTCGAACACCCAGATGGACGACGGCCAGATATTGATTTTCACCGGCGGGGCCACGGGCTTAAGTTCCTGCGTGGCGCGCACGGTGGGCCCGAGCATCGGTGAAATGTCGATGGCGGGATCGGCGAAGCGCACGACCGGCAGCCAGGCGGTGTCGTCGTAACCCGGCTCGTCCCAGCCGCGCAGCTCGCGGCGGGCGTCATAGGCCTCGCCGTGGATCATGTCGGACTCGACGATCGGGCCGAATGAAGTCTTCCAGGCACCATCGGTGACGATGGTCTGCGTGGAGCCGTCCGTGAACGTCAGCACGAGCTGGGCCAGCAGATGAGGCCGCTCGCCGTAATAGTTCCGCTCGCGCCAGCCGAGGTGGCCGCAGTACCAGCCGTCACCGAGGATGGCGCCGGCGGCGTTGGCGCCGGGACGCAGCAAGGCGGTGACATCGTAGGTCTGATACTGCACGCGCTTCTTGTACTCGGTCCAGCCAGGGGTGAAGACGTCGTGGCCCACGCGCTGGCCGTTGAGATGGAATTCATAGAGGCCGAGCGCCGTGGCGTAGAGGCGGGCAGAGGCGACTTTCTTGCCGATGTTGAAAATCGTGCGGAGGTAAGGGCTGGGGGCACCGGTTTCCGGACCGCCGGCGAGGGCGGCGCCGATCCAGGTGCCGCGCCATTCCGCGCGGGAGAGCAGGCCGGCCTCCCAAAAGGCGGACACGCTCTCGCTGCGACGGTTCTTTTCATCCCAGACCTCGACGCGCCACCAAGCGCGCTGACGCGAGGCAAGAGTGCGGCCGCCGTAGGCAATCTCGGTTGTGGTGTCGGAACGCACGCGGCCGCTGTCCCAGAGATCGGCGCGACCGTGGCGCTGGGTCGAGACCACGATGCGATACGCAGTCTGCCGGGCACCGCGGCGGCCGTCGGTCGTGAGCCGCCAGTTCAGACGGGGAGCGGCATCATGAACGCCGAGCGGGTTGTCGAGATGGTTGCAACGCAGGTGAACAGCGAGGGTCGGAGTGGGCATGGAGTAAGGGGACACGAGAAAAAGCGATTTGCCGGCCGTGAAGCAAGGGCGCGATGAACGAACAATCAACAGCGGCAAGACTGCTGTCAGCCTTCAGCGGTCAGCCATCAGCCTTGAACCGAGCCTTGCGGGTGCCGGCGTAGAAAAGCTGAAAGCTGATTGCTGACGGCTGAAAGCTGCGCCTAGCATCGGGCCTCCAATGAAGGAATCTCCCCACGCCTACGTCTGCATCATGGCCGGCGGCAGCGGCGAGCGCTTCTGGCCGATGAGCCGGCAGCGCACGCCGAAACATCTGCTCAAGCTTTTCTCCGAGCGCACGCTGGTGGAGGAGACGGTGCGGCGGCTCGACGGCGTGGTGCCGCGGGAGCATGTTTTCGTCCTGACCAACGCCGCCCAGCTGGAGAACACACGAACCGCGCTCGCCGGGCTGCTGTCGCCGGCGCAAATCATCGCGGAACCCGCCAAGCGCGATACCGCCGCGGCGGCGGCGCTGGCCACGGGGCTGGTGCGGGTACGAGATCCGCAGGCGGTGATGGCGCTGCTGCCGGCGGACTCTTTCATCAAGGACACTGCGGCGTTCGCGCAGCAGCTGGGCGCCGGTCTGGCCCGGGCGTCTCAGACGACGGCGCTGCTGACCTTTGCCGTCAAGCCGACGCACGCGGCGACCGGATTTGGATATCTGGAGATCGGCGATCTGGTCACGGGCGGCGACGGCTTTCGCCGGGTGGTGCGCTTCGTGGAAAAACCGGACGCGGCGGCGGCGGCCCGCTATCTGGCCGCAGGCAATTTTGCGTGGAATGCCGGCATGTTTGTCTGGAACGTGGCGGCGTTTCTCGCCGAGGCGGACCGGCAGACACCGGCGCTGGCGAGATTCATCCGGGAGTTTCCGGCCGGAGATCCGGCGGCCTATCTCGCGGCGACGTTCTCCACGCTCGAACCGAAGGTCTCGGTGGACTACGCGATCATGGAAAAAGCCGGGGCGGTCGAGACGATGCTGGCGGAATTTGACTGGGATGACGTGGGCCTGTGGACGGCGCTCCCGGCACACCTGGCGACCGATGCCGCAGGCAATGCGGTGCGCGGCTCCGTGATCAGCGTGGCCGGCGCAGCAAACAATATCGCGCTCAGCAACGGCCGCGTGATCGCGCTCGTGGGAGTGAAGGATCTCGTGGTGGTTGAAACCGCCGATGCAATCCTGGTCTGCCATCGCGACGCGGTGGGCGACATCAAGCAGCTGATGCCGCATTTGCCGAAGGACCTGCTGTGAATGTAGGGCGGGGTCGCTGACTCCGCCAGTTGGACTCCGTCGGAGCCAAACGCGGCTGATCAGGGACAATCCTCCCTATCTCGACCATAAAGACGGGGTCAGCGACCCGCCCTACATTGACGCAACCTTACTTCGCTGCCCAGACCATGCCGCGCAGCGTGATCTCGAGCTGCTGCGGGTACGTCTTGAACTCGGTGAGGACGTGGCCCATGGCGGAATAGAAGACCCGGCCCTGGCCATGGACTTTCTTCCAGACGAAAGGCATGACGACGCCGGCATCCCACGGGGCGCTGACGGGTTGATGCGTGGCCGTGGCGAGGACCTCGTTGCGCGGATCCACGAGCATGTAGTACTGCTCGCTGCGCACCTTGAAGTCGGAAATCCCCGCGGTGATCGGATCGGCCTTGTTCACGATGTTGACCGTGTAGTCCTTGATATTGTCGGGGTGGGAGACGAACTGGCCGCCGGTCATCCACATCCAGTCGGTGTTGCCGCGGAAGGCGTCACACATGCCGCCGTGAAATCCGGCGAGCCCGACGCCGGCCAGGACCGCGTCGTGAACACCTTTGGACTGCTCGGGCGTCATCGTCCCGCAGGTCCAGATGGGGACAATCAGCGAGAGATTCGCCAGCTTGGCCGCGTCGGTAAAAACCTCGAGCGTGTCGGAGATTTCGACCTTGAACCCGCGCTCCGCGAGTTTCGGCGCGAAGAACTCCGCGCATTGCTTCGGTTCGTGGCCATCCCAGCCACCCCAGACGATAAGGGCATTTTTCATAGAAAGATCAGGGAATTGATTTTACAGGAGGACGCGGAGAAAACGGAGGGCAGATGGCCCGGTTTGTCATTCTGAGCGCAGCGAAGAATCCAGAACGATTCTATCGGCCGGTTCCAAGTGGATTCTTCGCTGCGCTCAGAATGACAGAAGGATCGGCTAGGAATCGAGTTCGTTGGGCCCGAGGTTGACCGGCAGGGCGGCGGGACGGGCACAGGACGTCTTGAGTGTCACATGCCGGCCGGTCGTCGAGGATTTTTCGAAGGACTCCATGATTTCGACGACATGCTCGGCGAGTTCGCCGCTGGCGCGCGCGGCGCGGTCGCGGCGGAGAATCGAATAAGCCATGTCCGCCACGCCTACGCCGCGGCTGCGTTCGGCCAGGTGGGAATGCGGGATTTCCTCGTAGGCCGTGCCATCCTTGCGTTTCAGCCGCACGGCGCCGGTGAAGTGATTCGGGTCCGGCACCTCGAGCGTGCCGTCGGTGCCGAACAGCACGATGAAGGGCAGCGGATAGGGCCAGGTGTCGAAGCTCATGACCATGGTGCCGGTGCCGCCGCCGGTGAAGTCGAGGGTGCCCGTGAGGTGGGTCGGGGTCTCGACCGGCATGAGCGTGCCGTTGAGTGGCTGGCTGGTGATCAGACGCTCGGGAAACGCCGCGGAGGTCGAGCCGGCCACGCGCGAAACGGGACCGAACAGGTTGACGAGGGCGGTGACGTAATACGGCCCCATGTCGAACATCGGGCCGCCACCCTTCTGATAATAAAACTGCGGGCTGGGGTGCCAGGACTCGTGGCCGCGGCACATCATGAACGCCAGGGCCGAGACCGGGCGGCCGATCGCGCCATCATCGACGGCTTTCCGGGCGGTCTGGATGCCGCCGCCGAGGAAGGTGTCGGGCGCGCTGCCGACCAGGAGATTTTTCCTTTTGGCGAGCTCGAGCACGGCAGCGCCGTCCGCGGAGTTGAGGGCGAAGGGTTTTTCGCAGTAGGCATGCTTGCCGGCGTGGAGGGCGGCGGTGTTCACCTCGGCGTGGGCCTTGGGCACGGTGAGGTTGATGACGATCTCGACCTCCGGGTCATTGAGCAGATCGGCCACACTGGCACAGGCCCGGATGCCGTACTGGGCGGCCTTCGCCCGGGCGCGGGCGGGATCGAGGTCGGCGCAGGCGACGAGATTGAGGATGTCGAATTTCTTCGAGCCGAGGAAGTAGGCGTCGCTGATGTTACCGCAGCCGACGATGCCAACATTAACTTTACGGAGCATATTGGGCGGCAACAAAACGGGGATCGGTGGCCCGGCGTCAAGCATCAGCCCGCTGCGGTTGTGTCCTAATTCAGGCAAGCCCCGGAAGGCATGGTGTGGAGCAGTGAGCCGGCATCAGGGCTGGGGCACGGTCCGGATACGATCATGCGCGTTGTCCCGGCCTTGTAAGAATTATGTAAGACCATCCCAAGGAGCAGGGTCGGCATTGATCTTACCATTTTAATACAATTTCTAAGGTGCCCTCGCTTAACGCGAGTGAACTCCAGATATCCAACGACCACTGCTGATCCATTCCACATGAAAAATATGAACCAGTCCGCCAAGGGTTTCACCCTCGTCGAAATCATGATTGTCGTCGTCATCATCGGCCTCCTGGCCGCGATGGCGATTCCCGCGTTCCAGAAGGTGCGCCAGTCCTCGCAGGACAAGGCTGTCCTGAACAACGCCCGCCAGCTCTCCGCGGCGGCCGACCAGTATTACCTCGAGAACGGTGTTTCGACCGTCGCGATCACGGATCTGGTGGGTTCCTCGAACTATGTGAAGTCACTGAACCTGGTAGCCAACGAGACCTACCCGACCGGTTTCTCGCAGGGCACCACGGTTACGATCAGCGGCGTCGCGGGTGTTCGCACGATCACCTACGCCCCGTAATCAAGCCGCCATTGGTTTTATCCAAGCCGTCCGCCTCAAAACGGACGGCTTTTTCATGCGCGGGTTTGTGGGTGCATTACACCCCGGCCTTACTTGGCAGGTTGAAACAGGGCCGTATAGCTGGGGATCAGTTTTTCCAGATCGTCGCGCAGGGCGGTGCCGGCTAAGAAGAAGTCCTTCTCTCCCTTGCCGCTGTCGACGGGGTTCTTGTAGGCGGCGACCAGCAGGCCGACGTTTTCACCTGCGGCATCGCGGAGCGGCATCAGCATGACGAACTTCCGCACGGCGTCCCTCGTGCGATGCCAGCGGGGGTCGACGATGGTGATGCCGAGCTCGCTCACCATGATGTCGTCCGGGTCATCCGGATTGCCGATGCGGTCGACATAGGAGCCGGCGAACATCGTGTAGACCTTGGTCAGGCCGGGCGGCACGCCGTGAAACGTGAGGCTGAGCAGTTCAGGATGGCTCGCCATGGTCTGCTCCGACAGCGCCTGCGCGTAAATCTTGGTGGCGGGAGGGATCCAGTTCTTCTGCTTTTCAGGGGCCGCCCGAAGAGCCAGGGTCGCAGTTCCGAGGGCAAGGGCGACAATCAGTTTAAGGGTAGTTTTCATTTTGAAGCCCGGTCAGGGGTTGAGGTGGAAACATGATCGAAGAACGCGGCCGCGGCGGAGTTGACGAATGGCGGCCACGTTCAAGGAGAAGTCAGTCACAACTGGCGCCAGGATTTCGCAAAGGAGTCGGTGCCGTCGGTGTAGGTGGTCCAAACCTTATGGGTTGCGGGGTCGACGGCGACATTCTTGGCGGTGGCAGCGGAGCTGGCATTGCCAAGAGATTCCACGCCTGTCGCCGTGGCCATCACGACGGACAGGTAATCGGGGCCGGCGCAAAAGATGCGCCTGGTGACGGCGTCGAAGGCGATCTGGTCGACCTTTGCCGTGATCTTGGCCGAGCTGAGAACCTGTCCGGTCTTGATGTCGATGGCGACGAGCGTGCCATTGTCACCGGATACATAGATCCGGCCCGCTGCAGCATCGAAGACGAGGCCATGCGGGCCCGAGACCGGGGCGGTGGGCCATTGGGCGGTGACCCTATTGGTCTTGGTATCGATGACAGCGACTTCGTTGAGATTCTTGATATTGAGATAAATCCGGCCGGTGGACTCATCGTGGGCCATGCATTCCGGCTCTCCCGGGATCTCGATGGCGGCCGTGACTTTGCCGGCGACAGGATCAATGGCCCACAGGTATTTGCCATTGTCGTTGGTCACGTAAACCCGGTGATCCTTGGCATCGTAGAGAATGGCATCGGTCTCGGCTGGAGTGGGGACCGAGCCGGTTTCAACCAAGGTGGTTGCATCGATGATGGCCACGCGCTTGTCGTCTTGCACGCTGACATAGTACTTGCCGGCCTGCGGATCCGAGGCGATGCCGACGGCCGGGCCCACCTTCAGGCGGGCGAGCACGGTGTTGGACTGCAGGTCGATGAAGTCCGCGGTGCCATCCTTCTCATGGGCGGCGAGCAAGCGGTGGTGGGAGGAGTCGACCGCCAGGAAATCAAATTTTCCTTTGGAACCGGCGATCTTGACCATGGCATCGGGCGCAAGGGGAGCCGCGTCTTCGGCGGCTTGGGTTTGGACGAGGGCGAAACCAGAGACCACGACCACGGCGGCGAGGTGACGGTGAAAGGGAAGATTCATGGACGAAAAGAAACAGGTTGGAAGAAGGGCACGTGAAACAGTCGCCAGCCCTATTTGCTGGGCATGAGCAGCGCGGCGAGATTGGGCGTCTTTTTGGCGAGCTCGTCCCGGATGGCCAGGGCTTTGATGTGCAGCTGCACCTCGTCGTCGCCGGCGTTGTATTTGAAAACGAAACCGGCGGCGCCCCCGATGAAATTGCCCGCCGCATCCTTGAGCGGAACCTGCACCTCGAATTTGTGCGGGTCCTTCATGTTGGGGGCCAGGACGGTCTTGTGCTCCTGGGCGACGGCGATGTCGTCGTCGTCGTCCTGCTTGCCGACGCGATCCAGGTTGGTCGCGATCATCGTTTCGACCTTGGCGCCGGGAGCTGTCAGGTGGAGCCCGACGACGACAAGTTCAGGATACTTGGCCATGAGCTCGTTCACGAGCTGCTGGGCGTAAATCCGGTTGTCGGCGGCCTTGCCCCAGGCGGGGCTGGGAGGGTTTTCCGCGGCGCGGACCGGGAGGGCCAGGCCGAGCAGCAAACTGGAGAGCGCAACAAAGAGGCGGGAGGTCGTTTTCATCAGGGATTTTTGGAGAGATCTTATAAAGGGAAGAGTGATATCGGGAATTTAAGGCCGGCTCATGAATGCAGCCTGAATCCTGCATTAAATCGGATTCAGTCTGAGGGCTCCGGGCCGGAATGAGCCGGGTATATGCTACCCAGCTCATTTTCCCGGCCAAAGAAAAAGGCTCAGAACTTGATGCTGGCGGAGACGTACATCAGGCGCCCGATGGGGGAATATGTGGCGGTGTCCACGTTGTTGTTGTTATTGCCTGCCGCCTGGGAAATCCCGGCATACGGCGGCATCCGGTTAAAGATGTTGTTGACGCCCACGGCGAGTTTCACGCCGCTGAGCAGACTGCCGGCCCAGCCTGCGTCCTGAACCTTGTCGAAGGTGTAGGCTTCCTGGAAATCCCACGAAGTATAATAGGCGACTGTAACGGCGGGATGGGTGAGATCACGACGCCGAAGGACCGCGACCAGGCATGGGAGGGCTGGAGATTCGGGTTGTTACCATTGCCCGAGAAGTAACTGAAGGTCTGGTTCAGCCGCGGATCGCTGACCCCCAGATTGCCGGAGAAAAACGTGGCGCTGGACGCCGCGGTCACGGACGGCGGGCCGAACTCGTGCCAGAGATCGGGCGCGGTGAACGCCTTGGAGTAGGTGTAGCGGAACGTGACCTGGTCGTCGATCGGTTGCCAGCGAAGGCCGACCTTCGGCACATTCGACTTTCCGTTGTCACTATAGTCCTCGGAGCGGCCGGCGAAGGTGAGGTCAAGGGCGTGAAGCCCGGGCTTGTTCCAAGTTGGACTCGTGATCGGGATCCGCACCTCGGCGTAGAGGGAATCGATCGTGCGGCTCTTGGAGAAAGGATCGAAGAACACACCGCCCGAGCCCCAGTTGTGATTAGCGGGAGAGGTACTGAGGTTGTACGAATCCTGGTCGGGCGTACCGGAGAGGCTTTCCTTGCGGGTGGCGCCGCCGACCGCGATGGCAAATGCGCCGGCCGGCAGTTGGAAAGGCGTGCCCACAATCTTGACCGAGACGCCGCCCGCGCATGCGCTGGACTGGCAGGGCAAGGACTGGACGCCGGCGCTGGGCAGGGAAACCGGCGCCAAGGCGGCCCACCCGAATGCGCGGTTCACCTCCCCGGCGTCGCAGTGTCCGACGATGGACGCCAATTGGGAAAATCCCGCCGGCGTGCCGATCAGCGCGATCATCTTCGGCGGCCGGCGCGCGACCACGATGCCGCTGGTTTACCAGGCGTTCAACTGGTCGAGCGGAGTCTACCTCGGGGCGACGATGGGTTCGGAAATGACGGCGGCGGCGGCGGGCACAGTGGGCAAGGTCCGCCGCGATCCGATGGCCATGTTGCCGTTCTGCGGCTACCACATGGGCGATTATCTGCGGCACTGGATGAACATGCAGCGCATGCTCTCCGAGACGCCGCGGATTTTTAACGTCAACTGGTTCCGGAAGGACAAGGATGGCAAATTCATGTGGCCCGGATTTTCCGAGAACATGCGGGTACTAAAATGGATCGTGGACCGTGCCCGCGGTGGTGGCCGGGCCCGGGAGACGCCCATCGGCTGGATGCCGCGCTACGAGGACCTGGAGTGGGAGGGTCTCGACTACCCGCGCGAGAAATTTGAGGAGCTGCAGGCGTTTGACCGGGTCGCGTGGCGTGCGGAGGTGCTCGGCCATGAGGAGTTGTTCCTCGATCTCCACTCCCATCTGCCCAAGGAGCTCATGTTCGAACGCGAGCTTTTGATCTGCCGGATGTAGGCCGGATGGGCTGGAGCGTTTGCTACGTGGCTGCGAGCCTGAGCGAGGGGTGGTGCGGAGGAAAACTCTCCATTCCCTTCGTTACCTCCTGTAAAAAGGATGATGGTTTGGAGTCCCGATCCATCTTCACCCCAAGGTTGCAAAGAGCGCAGAGAACCTGAGCTTGCTCCCGTCATGCTTCGACGTGCGTTAATTTTTCTCCTTCCGCTTCTGTGCTTCGAAGACCTGGCTCGGGCGGAGGAGTCCGGCCCACTAACGAATGCCCAAGGCGCCTACTGGTGCATGACCAACGGCCAGCCGGTGACGATCCAGCGCAATTCCAAGGCGCACGACCCGTGGCTCGCGGAGTTGATCCGGTTCATCAAGGCGGATGGCACGAACCGGCTGCGCTACGTCGAGGGCAGTTTTGTCTGCACGGAGTTTGCCGTCCGCCTGCACAACAACGCCGAGCGGGCGGGCCTGCGGGCGGCGATCGTCTTCGTGACCTTTGCAAGCGGACCGGGACATGCGTTGACGGCATTCCGGACGCGGGACCACGGGCTGGTTTTCGTGGACTGCACGGGAGGCGTGGGTGAAAATCAGTCCGGAAACCCGGGAGTGTTTGCCACTTTTGGCTACCTGGAGCGCGGCAGGCCATATGGCAGGCTGCCGCTCGACGTGGGCGTAGAGGGGCCAAATTCCTACCCCTACTATGAGAAAATCATGGCGGCGCGGCAGGGAATCGAGGCCTGGACGCAGTGGCTCACTGCACAACGGTCGGCGATCGAGGCGAATGGACGTGAGATTGACCAGGTGCGCGCCCAGACGAACACCTCGTCGCCCGAAGAGGTCGCCCGGCTCAACGCCTTGGTCGACCGCTACAACGAGCAACAACGGATCTTCAACGAGCGGATCGACATCCTGAACCGGTTCAGTGCCGCGGTGCAGGAGAGCTACGCCCTCACGCCGACCCCGGTGACCGACATCGACATCCAGTGGTGAGGGAAGGCGTTCCGGTCCAAGCACAACCCTTTGGTGGTGAAGTGGTGGCAAGTCCCGGAATCGAACCGGGGACACAAGGATTTTCAGTCCTCTGCTCTACCAACTGAGCTAACTTGCCAGAAGTGGAGCGGTGAACAAAGGGCGGCGTAGCAGGCGCGTCAACGGGAAATTCCGGCGGGCGAAAGCAGGCCTTTCAGGTCGGCAAGCGACAGTTTCGCCGCGGCCGTGTCGCTCGCCTCGAAGACATCCGCCAGCAGCGCGCGCTTCGTTTCCTGCAGGGCAAGCACGCGTTCCTCGACGGTGCCGGCGGCGATGAGCTTGTAGCTCGTGACCAGCCGCGTCTGCCCGATGCGATGGGCGCGGTCCGTGGCTTGGGCTTCGGCGGCGGGATTCCACCACGGGTCGAAGTGCACGACGGTGTCCGCTCCGGTCAGGTTCAGGCCGGTGCCGCCGGCCTTGAGCGAGATGAGAAACACGGTGACAGCGCCAGTCTCCTGAAAACGGTCCACCGCGGCCTGACGCGCGCGCGGAGCCATCGAGCCGTCGAGGTAACAGTAGGCCATGCCTTGCGCATCAAGCTCGGCGCGCAGCAGCGCGAGCAGCGAGGTGAACTGCGAAAAGACCAGGATGCGATGGCCGTCATCGACGGCCTCGGCAAGGAGTTCGCGGAAGGCGTCGAGTTTGGCGGAGTCGGGAAAGGGCGGATTATCCTCAATTTGCTGTTCGGGATCGTCTGAGTCCGAGGGCGGCGGGTTAGGGATAACCCGCCCTACCTCCACCAGACGCGGGTCGCAGCAGACTTGGCGGAGACGCAGGAGCTGCGTGAGCGCGGCGAATTGCAGACGGGATTCGCTGGCGCCGCCGGCGGCGAGGTCGAGCAGCTCGCGTTCGCCGGTTTCCTCGAGCTTTCGGTAGAGCGCGGCCTGGACGGGCGTGAGTTCACACCAGATTGTCTGCTCCAGTTTGAGCGGCAGCTCGGGTGCCACGGCCTGCTTGGTGCGACGCAGGATATACGGCGCGACCTGCGCGCGCAGGCGCTGGTCGAACCAGGCGCGCTCCTCGCCGCGGACACCGGAGGGAATCTGCCCGAGATAGCCAGGGAGGAGAAACTCAAACAGCGAGCGCAGATCCTCGAGCGAGTTTTCGAGCGGGGTGCCGGTGAGGAGGAAGCGGCTCGTGGCACGGAGGGAGCGCAGGGCCGTCGCGTTCTGTGAGCGGCGGTTTTTGATGTGCTGCGCCTCGTCTGCGATGATGATGGCGAAGGCCACGGTCGCGAACAGCTCGCGGTCGCGGGCGAGGGTGCCATAGGACGTGATGACGAGGTCGAAGGTGGAAGTGTCCAGGGCGGTGGCCAGCCGGTGGGCGCCATGATGCACAAAGACCCGAAGCTCCGGGGCGAACCGGGCGGCCTCGCGCCGCCAGTTTTCCACGAGCGAGGCGGGGCAGATCACGAGGGAAACTCGTGACGGTTGGAAAGGTGAAGGTTGAATGTTGAAAGCCAATGCAGCCGTGTCTCCGGCGTCCGACTCTTTCACCTTGGGACTTTCCTCTTTCATCTGCGCCTGAAGGGCGCTCAGCAGCGCCAGGGCCTGGAGAGTTTTTCCGAGACCCATTTCGTCGGCGAGGATGCCGCCGAGCTGGTGACGGTGCAGGTGCCAGAGCCACGCGGCGCCGAGGCGCTGATAGGGGCGAAGCTGGGCGTCGAGCGCGGCGGACATGGGCGCCGGGGCGAGCGTCGAGAGGTTGCGGAGAGCGGAACTGCGTTCGCGCCAGGCGTCGGGCGGCTGGAAGCCGGGCGAGAGCGATTCGAGGATTTCCTGGGCTTCGGCGGTGCGCGCGGCGCTGACGCGCTGGGTGCGCCGGGTGGCGAGGCTCGCGTTGGGCTCGCCGGCGAGGGCGCGCTGGGCCTCGGCGAGGCGGGTTAGCTGGGCGGCATCGAGCAGGAAGACCTGGCCGCCGGCCTCGATGTAATTGCGGTTGCCGGCGACGGCGGTGCGGACAGTCGCATCGTCCGCCGCGCCGGCGCTCAAGCCGAGGGTGACCTCAAAGCCATCGCCGTCTGCGGTGGCGGTGCAGGCGATCTCGGCGGGATGGAGATGCGCGGTGTGCCGTTCGAAGGCGTCGGTGAACTGGGCATCGAGGCCTTCGCGCAGCCGGGTGCCTTGGGCGGCGAGGAAGTTGAGGGTCTTGTGCCGGTCGCGGAGCCACCACTTTCGGTTGGAAGGCTCGAGGACGAAGCCGCTGCCCTTGAGCAGTTCGAGTGCGGCGGCGTAGGCGGGGTGCTCACGCGAAGGCAGTGTGATGGCGAGAAAGTGCTCGGTGCCATCCACCAGCAGCGGAGTGGCTTGAAGAGGCGAGAGGCGGGAAGCCCGGGGCGACGGGATGACCGGGCGGTGCGGTACGGGTGAAGGTGAGGTTGGGGCGGGCGTTTCCCGGAGATGTTCGGACACGCCCATCAGGGTGGGGCCGATCCAGAGGATGGGTGCGGCCGGGGCGTTGGCGTGAAAAAAGACGGATTGCCGGGGCAGGGCGGCGATGAGCTCGCGCAGCTGGGCGCGGGTCAGCTGAAGGAAAAAAGGCGGCTTCGCGGCCGGGCCGCACCAGCGCTGAAGCAGGGCGAGGGCGGGCATCAGCTCCGCTGCGGGCGCGGCACCGGGATCGAGTTCCACCTTTACGGCAATCGCGTCGCGGGGGGCCGCGGCGGCGAGGTTGGGCGGAAGGAGGAGGCGAAGCATGTTGCGGAGCAGAATGTTTCCGGGAATAAACGGGGCCCGACGCAACTCTGAAAACCAGCATGAGCTCCGAAGTATTCACGCAATTGGTCGATGCGCACTATGCGGCGCTGTACCGGTTTGCGCTCAGTCTGGCCAAGAGCCCGTCGGATGCGGGTGACCTGGTGCAGCAGACCTTCTTCATCTGGGCGACCAAGGGGCACGGTCTCCGTGAGGCGTCGAAGGCCAAATCGTGGCTGTTCACGACCCTGTACCGCGAGTTTCTCCACGGCCGGCGCCGGGATGTGCGGGTGACATCGATCGAGGACCTGCCGCCGGGAGAATCGGATGTGGCGGCGGAGGATGTGGACCGGGCGGCACGGATGGATGCGGCCTTGGTGGTGGCGGCGCTGCAGACGGTGGACGAAGTCTTCCGGGCGCCGCTGACGTTGTTTTATCTGGAGGACTTATCCTACACGGAGATTGCCGAGACGCTGGAGGTGCCGATTGGCACCGTCATGTCACGGCTCTCGCGCGGCAAAGCGCAGCTGCGCGCCGCCCTGCAACAGGAAGAGAAGACGGCAAAATCCAAAGTCGTGCCCTTCGACGGCGCGCAGGGGAGGAAACAAGCATGACGAACACCGAGGCAAAATTCCTATTGGGCGCCTACCGGGCCAACTGCCGCGATGCAGGCAGCGCCCTGTTTGGCGAGGCCCTGAAGCAGGCCAAGGCTGATCCGGCGCTGGGCAGCTGGTTTGCGCGCGCCCAGGCGCATGATGCGGCGGTTGCGGCCCGGCTGCAGGAAATTGCGCCGCCGGCGGGATTGCGGGAGGCGATCCTGGCAGGAGCACGGGCCAGTCGCGCGCCGGTGTCCAAGCGCAGTTTTCCGACCGTCTGGCTGGCGCTGGCGGCGAGCATTGCCGTCCTGCTGACCGCAACCATGGCGTTGTGGCCGAATCGCGCGGCGGCGGAGACGGCGCGTTTCACGGCCTTTGCGATCGATGACACGGCGCACGGCAAGCATGGCGGCCATGGCGAGGCGATGGGGGCCTTGCAGCTGATGCTGAGCCAGCCGACGACGCACGTGAGCGCGGGATTGCCGGTGGATTTCGCGGCGCTGCGGGCGACCGGCTGCCGCACGCTGAGTTTTGCCGGGCACGACGTGCTCGAAGTCTGCTTCAATCGCGATGGCCAGTGGTTCCACTGCTATATTGCGAGCCGGGCGGATTTTCCCGGCCTGTCAGCGAAAGCGGGTGCGGAGTTTGTCCAGCAGGCGCAGCTCGCCAGCGCATCGTGGTCGGATGCGACGTATCATTTTGTGGTGGTGAGCGAAGCCGGGCTCGACGCAGTGAAGCGGCTGCTCTGAGCAAAAGCTCGCGCCCGGAACGGGCGGTCGATTCGCTGGTCCGTCTTTCACCCCATGGGTACGCCCCGCCACGATAACCTGAATGCCGAACAGCGCCGTCTCGCCGAGGATGCGACCCGCGCGAAAAATTGGAAACGCTGGGGACCGTACCTGGCCGAGCGGCAATGGGGCACGGTGCGGGAGGATTACTCGCCGGACGGGGAATGCTGGGGGTATTTCACGCATGAGCATGCGGTCAGCCGCGCCTACCGCTGGGGCGAGGATGGGCTGCTCGGGTTTTCGGATCGCGAGGGCCGGCTGTGCTTTGCGCTCGCGCTGTGGAACGAGCACGACCCGATCCTGAAGGAACGGCTGTTCGGCCTCAGTGGCCCAGAGGGCAACCACGGCGAGGACGTGAAGGAGTGCTATTTCTATCTCGATGGCACGCCGACGCATGCCTGGCAGCGCGGCCTCTACAAATATCCGCAGGCGGAGTTTCCCTATGGCCGGCTGCGGACGGAAAACGCGCGTCGCGGGCGGACCGAGCCGGAGTTTGAACTGCTCGACACGGGCATTTTTGACGGGGGGAAATATTTCGACGTGTTCGCGGACTACGCCAAGGCCGGTCCGAATGACCTGTTGATCCAGATCACGGTGGCGAACCGTGGCCCGGAACCGGCCCGGTTGCATGTGCTGCCGACCCTCTGGTTTCGGAATACCTGGTCATGGGGCAGCCGGCAGGAAGGCGCCGGAGGCAAACCGTCTCTGCGGGCGGTCAGCGACAGCCGGGTGCAGTGCGACCACGATACGCTGGGGCGGTATTTTCTCGAAGTTGAACTGGGCTCCGACGGGGCCGCGCCGCTGCTCTTCACGGAGAACGATACCAATGTCGCCAAGCTGTTCGACTCACCGAATGACTCGCCGTTTGTGAAGGATGCCCTTCACGAGTATGTGGTGGGGGGACGGAGCGACGCTGTGAATCCGGCGCGCACGGGCACGAAATGCGCGGCGCACCACGTGCTCACGCTGGCGGCGGGGGAGGAGCGGGTGCTGCGCCTTCGGCTGTATGCCGAAGCGGAGAAGCCGGCGAAAAATTTCGGGAAAGGGTTTGCCGACGTGGTCGCGGCCCGGCGGCACGAGGCGGATGAATTCTATGCCGACCTGCTGGCCGGGAAAAACCGGCCGGAGATAAAGACGCCCTTTGCCGCCGCCCAGCCCGCGAAGGCCGGCCGGGATGATGTGAACCAAGTGGCGCGGCAGGCCTATGCGGGGCTGCTGTGGTCCAAGCAGTTTTACCATTACATCGTGAAGGAGTGGCTCGAGGGCGATCCAGCGCAGCCGGCACCACCCGCGAGCCGCCTGCAGGGGCGCAATCAGGACTGGCCGCACCTGTATGCGCGCGATGTCCTCTCGATGCCGGACAAATGGGAGTATCCGTGGTTCGCTGCGTGGGACTCGGCCTTCCACATGATTCCGTTTGCGCGGCTCGACCCGCAGTTCGCGAAGGAGCAGCTCAATCTTTTTCTGCGGGAGTGGTACATGCACCCGAATGGCCAGCTGCCGGCGTACGAATGGAATTTCTCGGACGTGAACCCGCCGGTGCACGCGTGGGCCTGCTGGCGGGTTTACAAGATGACCGGCGAGGCCGGCGCGCGGGACCGGGTTTTCCTGACGCGGGTGTTTCAAAAACTGCTCGTGAATTTCACCTGGTGGGTGAACCGGAAGGATCCCGGCGGAAATCATTTGTTCAGCGGCGGGTTTCTCGGGCTGGACAACATCGGCGTGTTCGACCGCTCGAAGCCGTTGCCGACCGGCGGCACGCTCGAGCAGGCGGACGGCACGGCGTGGATGGCGTTTTACTGCGGCACGATGCTCTCGATGGCGCTGGAACTTGCGGAGGGCGATTCCGCCTACGAGGACATCGCGTCAAAATTCTTCGAGCACTTCGTGGCCATCGCTGACGCGATGAACACGCTCGGCGGCACGGGCCTGTGGAACGAGGAGGACGGTTTTTATTACGACCAGCTGCTGCTCGACGGGCGGACGGCGCCGCTGCGGTTGCGGTCCATGGTGGGCGTGATCCCGCTGTTTGCGGTCGAGCTGATCGACGAGGAGCGCATGCAGCGTCTGCCGGGATTCGCGAAGCGCACCAAGTGGTTCCTGAAAAACCGGCCGGATCTGGCAGGACAGATTTCCTACCTGGAACAACAAGGCGGCTGCGGCCGCTACCTGCTGGCCATTCCCTCGCGCGAGCGGCTGGAGCGGGTATTGCGCTACGTGCTCGACGAGGCCGAGTTTCTTTCTGCGCACGGGGTGCGTTCGCTGTCGCAGGCCTACCGCGACCATCCGTTTGTGCTGAGCGCGCCGGCGGGTACCTGGCGGGTTGCCTATACTCCGGGTGAGTCCGACAGCGGGTTGTTCGGGGGCAATTCCAACTGGCGCGGCCCGGTGTGGTTTCCGGTGAACTACCTGTTGATCGAGGCGCTGGAGCGTTATCATCTGTTTTATGGTGAAGACCTGAAGATGGAATTCCCGACGGGCAGCGGTAACCGCCTCAACCTGGCTGAGATCGCGCAGGAACTTTCCCGGCGCCTGGTCACGCTCTTTTTGCCGAATAGCGGCGGGCGCCGCCCGGCCTTGGGAATGGAGTCGCGGTTTGTGAACGATCCGCACTGGCGCGAGCTGCTCTGGTTCCACGAGTATTTCCACGGGGATACGGGGCAGGGATTGGGAGCCAACCACCAGACCGGGTGGACGGCCTTGGTAGCCAGGTTGATAGAGAATTTTGACCAGTAGTGCGTTTTGCATGGCCGGACGGGTTCCGTCGAAATCACGCGAATAGTTTCGGACGGAATGAACCCGTATGGGATGGGCTGGGGTCACGTGGGCCGTGAAAATCACGACCAGACAGTTTCTACCAAAATGGCTCGGGCTGCTCCTTGCCGGGGCAATGCTTGCGGTGGCCAGCTTGATTCCGTCCACGCTCCGCGCCACTGAGCGCTGGGAGACCCTCGAAGCGATTCATTGGATCGAGAATCCTTACAACACGGAACGCCCGGGCCGGTATGGTGAATTGGGCGCCTATCAATTTCGCGAGGCGACCTGGCGCATGCACACGACGGTGGCCTTTGCGCGGGCCACGGATCGCCGGGCTTCGGATGAGGTGGCGATCCGCCACTACGAATGGCTGAAAAAAGCTCTGCTGCGCAATGGCATCGAGGTGACGCCCTATACCATTGCGGTCGCTTGGAATGGTGGCCTGCGGGCTGCCGTCCGCGGGCCGGCGGCGGCCTCGACTCGGGATTATGCCGAGCGGGTGAACAACATTGCCCAGCAGATGAAACTGGCCCGGGTGGCGACCAGCCCGTAGGCGAACACAACGCGGCGAGGGCGCCGCGTCTCCATCTCCCGCTCCTACTCGAGAAACGAGGCCTGCTTCGGGGCCTTGGCGGCGCTTTTGGCGGCGGCCTCCTCAGGCGTCTCGGTGAGATGGCGCGGGGGCTTCGCGGCCTTCTGGGTGACCGCGGTCTCACGGTCTGCCACGATGCGGTCGCACATCTGGTGGATATGCATCCGCAGCCACTGCGTCGTACTGCTGCCATCGGTATAGTCGGCGGGACCATAATGATCGATGCGGCCGGACTGGCGCAGCCGGTCATTCTGGGCGAATTCGGCGGCATCATCAGGGTTGTAGACCGCGAAGGCGCGGCCGCCGCCACCTTTGACCACGGAAAAGCTCGGCACATCGCTCGGGCCGTCGGCGATGTAGATCATGTTTTGAAACGGGATCCGGCGGTCTTCGGCGGCCATTTTCGCATTCACGTCAATGGCGGAGTTTTTGTTTGTGCCCTTGTTGATTTCGAAAATGGCGCGGGTCTTGGTGGTGTTGTCGATCACCAGGCCGATCTGGGCGATCTCGGCATCGGCGCTCAGCGCCAGTTCCTTCTGCTTCAGGAAACCCGGCTGCAGTGGATTCTCGATGAACTCGCAGGCCCAGACGCCGTCGACGTGCTTGGCGATGGCGCTGCCGCGGACCATCGACGCGATGCCGGTGCTGACGATGTAGTGCTCGAGCGAGATCTCGTGCTTCTGGTACTCCGGCTTTTCGCGGACGAATGACTGGGCGCGGTCAAAAAAATCCGGGAGGCCCTTGTAGAATTGGATCTCAGCGCCGCAGTCGTGAAGGATTTTATTGTTCAACCCCTTCAGCGGCCCGGCGAGGGTATAGGTCAGGAGGTGGTTGAGATAGCTGATCTCGGGCGAAAGGTGGTAGCCGCGCTTCTTGTAATGCTCGGCGAGCTTGTTGGTCTCGTTCCAGAAGCCGGCCTCGTTGATCCCGTAGCGGCGGAACAGGGGCGCCTGCATGTAACCCGGGATAAGAGTCTTGTCGAAATCCCAGATGCACGCGATGATGTTTTGAGTGAAGAGCGTCGTGGCCATTGCTGAACAACCCCGCTAGGCAGATCCGCCGAGCGTAAGGTTCGCTCAGCGAAGCCGCTCCCCGCGGCCCACGCAATTCGCAAATCACCCTCTGACTGCCGGCTGACCCGATTTCGTTTCATGGAGCAACTTCCCGATATTTTTCCGTTTGAGCGCCGCCGCGATGAACTCGATGCGCAGATGGCGGAGCCTTCGTTCTACGCGAACCCGCGGCGCGCCGCGGAGGTTTCGCGTGAACAACAGAAGCTCCAGCAGCTCATCACGGAGCACCGCGAGCATGCCCGGCTTGATCGTGAGGTCGGCGAAGCCACCGCGCTGCTGAAGGAGCCGACGGGTGACCCTGACCTCAAGGAGCTCGCTGCGGCCGAGCTGCCCGAGCTGCAGCGGCGCCGGGAGCAATTGCGGCAGTCGGTGCTGCTGGCGATGATCCCGCCCGAGCCCACGGACTCCCGCAATACCGTCATGGAAATCCGCGCCGGTACCGGTGGCGACGAGGCGAGCCTGTTCGCCGCGGAACTGTTCCGGATGTACTCGAAATATGCGGATGCACGCGGCTGGAAGGTCCAGCCGATGAGCAGCAGCGAGAGCGAGCGCGGTGGCTTCAAGGAAGTCATCTTTCTCATCACGGGCTCGGAGGTTTACCGGCAGCTGAAGTTTGAGAGCGGCGTCCATCGCGTGCAGCGCGTGCCCGTGACCGAGGCGAATGGCCGCATCCATACCTCGACAGTCACGGTGGCGGTGCTGCCGGAAGCCGAGGAGGTCGACGTCCAGATCGATCCGCAGGACCTCGAGATCACGGTGACCCGCGCGAGCGGTCCGGGCGGGCAGGGGGTCAACACCACGGATTCCGCCGTGCAGATCCTGCACCGGCCGACGGGTCTGCTCGTGACCTGCGCCGATGAACGTTCCCAGCTGAAGAACAAGACCAAGGCCATGACGGTGCTGCGCTCGCGCCTGCTCCAGCGGCGCGAGGATGAGGAGCATGCGAAGTATGCCGCGGAGCGCCGCAGCCAGATTGGCTCGGGTGATCGCAGCGAGCGCATCCGCACCTACAGTTTTCCCCAGAACCGGCTGACCGACCATCGCATCGGCCTCACGCTCTACAGCCTGCCGCAGGTGATGGAAGGTGGCATCGGGCCCATCATCACTGCGCTGCAGAAGGCCGAGTATGAGCAGAAGCTGGCGGCGCTCACGGGTCAGGTTTACGCGCCACCGCGCGCCAGCGGGGACTATGACTGATATGCTCACGGTTCTCGAGGTCATCAAGAAGACCACCGATTTTTTCGCGGCGAAAGGCATCGAATCCCCGCGGCTCAATGCGGAGCTGCTGGTAGGCCATGCCCTGTCGCTCAAGCGCATGCAGCTCTACATGCTGTTCGAGCGTCCGCTCACGGCGGCTGAGCTCGAGTCCATCCGCGGGCTGGTCCGCCGTCGCGGTCAGCGCGAGCCGCTGCAGTACATCCTGGGGGAGACCGAGTTTTTTGGCCTCAAGCTGAAGGTCGACCGCCGCGCGCTGATTCCACGACCGGAAACGGAGCGACTATTGGAAGTGGTGGTGGAGCGACAGGTCCAGCCGCCGGCCAGCATCCTCGACCTCGGCACGGGCAGCGGCGCCATCGCGCTCGGGCTGGCGAAACACTATCCGCAGGCGCTGGTCACGGCGGTGGACCTCAGTGAAGAGGCGCTCGCGCTCGCGCAGGAAAATGCCACCGCGTGCGGCCTGGCCGAGCGGGTCGCACTGAGACGCTCGAGCTGGTTTTCCGAACTGCCCCCGGAAAGCAGGTTTGATTTGATCGTGGCGAATCCGCCTTACCTCTCGGCGGAGGAAACGGCGCAGACCACGCCGGAAGTCCAGGGCTACGAGCCGGTGAAAGCGCTGACGGCGGCCGACGGCGGCCTGGCGGATTTGCGGCAGATTCTCGCTGATGCACCGCGGTTCCTGGCGACGGGTGGGATGCTGGCGCTTGAGACCGGCATTGCGCAGCACGCGGAACTGGCGCGGCTGGCGGCAAACGGCGGCTTCAAACGGACCGAATCACTGCCGGACCTGACCGGCGGCGACCGGTTTATGCTGGTCTGGATGGAATCGTAGCGCAGGCCCGGAAGCCTGCGCTACGCGTTCAGCCCTTGTGGTCGAGTAGCGCGGTCAGCGGGGCGTGGGTGTCGGCGGCAAATTGTTTTTCCTTCGCGAGGGCGACCGCATCGTTCACCACGCGCAGGCTTTCGCGGAGGAACACGTCCACCTTGGCGTAGGCATCGTTGTTGTCGGTGCTCAGCTCCGATTCGTCATCCTCGGCATCCGCGGGTGCCGAAGGATCGACTTTCTTCGGGGCCTTGATCTTCGGCGCAGGCGGAGCGCCCAGCCAGATCGCGCGGTAGGTAAAATCGTTTTTCGCGAGCTGCTCCTTTTCGGTCTCCATGGATTTCCGGAAGGCCTCGTCGGTGACTTTCTGCTGGCGGCGCGCCTCAAGATTCAGGGAGACGAGCTTTTGATCCTGGTGCATCTTGAACCAGTCGATGCTTTTCCGCAGGTAGAGGAATTCATCGAGCTTGGCCTGGCGGGCCACGCTGGCCTCGCGCAAGGGCTGCAGCACCTTGGCGTCGAGCGGGTGGCCGGCGAACGTGCTGGAAGGGATCTCATCCCAGGCAAGCACGTGCGGGAGCGCGCCTTCGCCGATGGGCAGGAACTCATCGATCGACGGCAGGATGATGTCGGGCACGACACCCTTGAGCTGGGTGGACGAGCCGTTGGGCAGATAGTATTTCTGGATGGTAAGCTTCACGGCGCCGGTCTTGACCGGGGAACGGGCGAGCTGCGGCACGAGGTCTTTCATTTCCAAGACTTTCTGCACCGAACCTTTGCCGTGGGTGGAACTGTCGCCAATGACGATGGCTCGGCCGTAATTCTGCAGGGCGCCAGTGACGATTTCCGACGCCGAGGCACTGAAGCGGTCGACCAGCACGGCGAGGGGACCGTTGTAGGTCACGCTGGTGTTGGTGTCGCTGTCGACTTGGATTTCACCCACGGAATTTTTGACCTGCACCACCGGGCCCTGGCTGATGAAGAGGCCGGTCAGATCGATCGCCTCGGAGAGATAACCGCCGCCGTTGTGCCGGAGATCCAATACGACGCCTTGGACGCCGGCGGCCTTGAGCTGGCCAAGGAGCTGCGCGACATCCTTGGTGGTGCTGGGCTTGTCCGTACTCTCGCGACTGTCCGCCGGGCCATAGAAAGAGGGCAGGGTAATCACGCCGAGCGGGACGGTGTGGCCGTCGGTGCCGGGCACTTGAAACACCGCGGCGTGGGCGCGGGCATCATTGAGCTTCACGACATCGCGGGTCAGGGTGACAAACTTGCGCGCAGAGGGATCGGTGGCATCCGCGGGTTGCACGGTGAGGGTGACCTGCGTGCCCTTGCCGCCCCGGATGCGCTCGACGATGCGGCGGAGCTTCATGCCGATGACTTCCACGGATTCGTTGCCGGTCTGGGCGACGGAGAGGATCTTGTCGCCCGGTTTCAGCTGTTTGCTCAGGTCGGCGGGGCCGCCCGGGACAATTTCCTTCACGGTGCAGTAGTCGTCCTCGACGCTCAGCACGGCGCCGATGCCGACGAGCTCCAGCTTCATCTGGATGCCGAAATCCTCGAAGGTCTCCGCGGAGAAATAGGTGGAATGCGGGTCATAGAGCCGGGCGACATTGGAAAGGAAAAGCTCGGCGATCTCGTTGGCCTCGATCTCGCCGAGATTCTTCAGCATGCGCTCGTAGCGCTTCCGGACGGTCTGCTTGGCCTCGTCCAGGGATTTCTTGTTCATCAGCTCGGCAATGAGCTCGAACTTCACCCGCTGGTGCCAGAGTTCATCGGCGGCCGCGGCCGTGGCCGGCCACTCGGCCTTGGTGCGGTCGAAGCGATAACTGTCGTTGGCGGTGAGATCGATGGGCTTCTTCAGTTCGTCGAAAATCCAGTTGATGCGGGACTCTGTGCGCGTCTCGTAGACAGAAAAAATATCGTAGGCCGCGTCGATATTGCCGAGGCCGCTGATGTTCCAGTAGATATTCCGGCCGAAGCGGGTGCCGAAGGCGGTCTTATCGCTCGCGAGGAAAAACAGCCGCTGGCCGTCGAGGTCGGCCATGAAGTTTGGGATGACCTCGGCATAGTCGCCGCTATGGACGGCGTCGCGGTTGTAATGGGCCTGCTCCAGCAGCTGGACGAGAGTGCGCGCCTCGATCGTGAGGGTGGACGAACTCGTGAATTTCTGATCGGGGACGGCGAACGTCGCGGTGGCGGACAGGGCGATCAGGGCGGTGCCCAAGGCGAATCGCCGGAAGAGGGAAGTGCGAATCATGGATGGATTAAGATAGGCAAAGCGGGGAAATGTTTCACAGCGATCGGACTATTCCAGCCAGGCGCGGCCGGCGATCAGCGCCGGCTCAGCAGGTCCTTGGCGTTGTCGAGGAGACGTTTCTCCTCCGGAGTGAGGGCGCCGAATCCCTGGCTGTTGATTTTGTCGAGGATCCGGTCGACCTCGGCGCGCAGGTCGTCCCGGTTCCCGAGATTGACCTGGTAGGCGGCGGGTGCGGCCGGCTTGGCGCCCTTGTTCATCCAGCGCGGCAATTCGATGTCAGGGCGGCGGGACGGCAGGCGCCAGTTGGCTTCGTGGACGTACCGATAGTAGATCCAGCCGGCCGCCATGCCGCCCAGATGGGCGGAGTGGGCGAAGCCGAAAGGTGAAACCGCCCCCATGATCTCATAAAAGAAACACCCGGCCAGATCGATCAGCGCCGCGGCGATGGCGATGTACTTGGGCTTAAGGGTGACCGGCAGCACAAAGAAGAGCAGGAAGGTCACCGGCTGGTTCGGATAGAAGCAGGCGAACACCACGAACAGGCCTGCGACCCCGGCCGAGGCGCCGATCACGATCCCGCCGGCGTGCCAGTTGACCGCCGCCCAGGCGATACCGCCGACGATCACAGCTGCGGCGTAGAGTCCGAGAAACCGCGCGGCTCCCAGCATGGGCTGCAGGACCCGGCCGATGAAATAAATTCCCAGCAAATTTCCGACGATATGCAGCAGGTTCCCGGCGTCGTGCAGGAAGCTGTAAGTCAGCAGGGTCCACACATGACCCGCCCGCAACCCGCTGGCCGACAGGCCGAAGTAGTACTCGACCGAACCGGACAGGTTGAACCAGCGCTCGACCACGAGCTGGAGTACAAACCCGGCGACGATGGCCGAGATGAGCCAGGTGAGCACCGAGGGCTTTTCGCGCGGATAACTGTCGCGCATGTAGGAGCGATCCGAGAGCATCGAACAGCAGCATGGAAGAGTGGGTGACAAACACAAGCCGCCACCCCAAAAATCCGGCGGATTCCGCAGTCTGGAAAGGATGGCGGGATCGATCCGGTCCGCCCGTGCATGGCTCAACTGAGCCGGCGCCCCTTTCATGTGCGTCATCCTTCGTCGCCGGCCGCCCTGACCGCTTGACAGCGGTTTCATTTACTCTTTGTTCGCGCGAGCCATGGCTAATAAAGCAGACAAGTGGGCGCAGAACACCGGAGGCAAATTTTACGTCGATCAGCAATGCATCGACTGCGATCTTTGCCGTGAAACCGCCCCCGCATTCTTCACCCGTCACGACGAAGGCGGCTATTCGTTTGTCCACAAGCAGCCGACCACGGAAGAGGAAGTCTCGCTCTGCATGGAAGCCCTGGAAGGCTGCCCGGTCGAGGCCATCGGCAACGACGGCGACGCCTGAGTTTCCCACTCGGGATAATTTTCAACCCCGGTCAATGCGACCGGGGTTTTTGCTTTTCAGGGTAATCCGACGACGACCCGATCTTGTTAAGGCGATTATTTAATATGACTAACTCGGGCTTGTTTTCCGGAGCTGGCCTGCTAGCGCTAGCGCTGATGAACGTTCGGATCCTACTCGTCAGCCTGTGTTGCGCCATGCCTCTCCTCGGCCAGCTTGCCCCGGTCGATTTGCCGGAAGTCACGGTTTACTCGCCCCGCGTGGCCAACCAATCGCCGGCGGCCTCCTTTGCCATGCCGGTGTCGGCGCTGCGGTTCGAGCCGCAGGTGGATCTGCAGACACGGAACCAGCCTGAGGCGCAGGCCGACGTGACGATTCGCGGCGGCATCTTTGAGAATACCGGGTTCCAAATTGGCGCAGTGTCCCTGGTCGACCCGCAGACGGGTCATTACTACGCCGACATCGCGGTGGCGCCGGCGATGCTGGGCGCACCGGAAATCCTGACGGGGGCGGAACACGCCCTGGTCACGATGGACTCCACCGTGGGCGCGGTCGCCTACGCCTGGCGGCCCGTGCGCACCTCCGGGTTGCTGAGCCTGGCGGCGGGCGAAAACGGCTTGGACCGGCAGGAATTTTACCAGGGCTATGTCAGCGACACCGTGATTCTGGGGCAGAAGGTGGCGGCGGACGTGGCCTGGGCGCGCGCGGATTCCGACGGAGCCGTACCGTATGGTGACAGTCATTTTGGCCGCGTGAATGCGCGAGTGCAGCTCGTGAGCTCAGCCGCGCAGACGGATTTTTTTGCCGGCTACCAGACCAAGTTCTTCGGTTGGCCCAATCTTTACACGCCGTTCAATTCGGACGAAACGGACCATCTCCAGAACGTGCTACTGGCCTTCAACCACCGGATTGACCTGGGGGGCGGAAATTTCCTCGAGGCCGGGGCCTATGACCGGCGCAACAAGGACGATTATGCGTTCAATCGGTTCGCGCCGGTCGGCGCGGTGCACCCTTTCCAGACCACGACGTGGATCAGTGGCGCGGCGGTGGGCGGCCGGGTTGACGCGGGCGTGATGACCCTGAATTTCCATGCCGAAGTGCTGGCGGATGACGTGGAGTCCACCTCGCTGACCGCGGGGCGGTACGATTCCCGGACCATGACCAAGCTGGCGCTGGTGCCGGAAAAAAGCTGGCCGCTCGGAGATGGCTCGCACCTGGTCGTAAAGGCGGGCGGAACCTATGACGAATCGAACCACGATGGCGGCGCCGCGTCGCCGATCATCGAGATTGCGCGCGAGCAAAGTGCGGATCCGGTGCAGCGCGTTTATTTCAGCTACGCCACGACCACCGAGCTGCCGAGCTACACCGCACTCAACTCCAGCGCCACGGCCGGACTCTTTCTGGGCAATCCCAACCTCGGCCGGGAAACGAGCCACAACCTCGAGGTGGGAGCCAGCGGCACGGCTGATGGCTGGGTGGGGCAGGCCGCGGTGTTTTATCGGCGCGATGATAACCTGGTGGACTGGACGTATGTGAACGGCGTGTTCGGCCGGCGGGCGAATGCCGTCGATATCGCGACCACGGGAGCCGAACTGGTGGTGCGGCGTTCATGGGCGGCGTGTGATCTGGTGCTCGGTTATACCGTTCTGACCAAGACGCCGGACTATAAAGGGGCCATGGTGGACGCCAGTTTCTATGCGCTTAACTATGCGCGCCAGCGGCTGACGGCGGCCGTGGTCGTACGGATGAGCCGTGAATTCCAGCTGCGTTTTGACAACGAAGCGCGCCTCCAGGAGCCCAATCTCCTGCGCACGGCCGGCGGCAATAGCGCGGTGATCAGTTCGCTTGGGCTGAGCTACCGGCCCGCGGCGTGGCGGGGAACGGAGTTTACCGTGCAGGCGGATAACCTGTGGAACTCGGCCTTTCAAGAAGTGCCCGCAGTGCCCGCGGCCGGCCGGCAGCTTTCCGCCGGAGTGACTTACGCATGGTGATGCTTGCCCCGCAGGGCGGATCGCGTTTGGGTGTGCGACTCCCATGGCCTCACATCCTTTTCTCGACGCATCCTTTCACATCCGTTGGTCGCAACTTACCCCGGAACACGTCGGGCCCGATATCAAGATCGCGCTGAGCCGCGCGGAAGCGGCGCTGGCTGCGATCACCGCGCAAGAGCCGGCCAAGCTGACCTATGAGTCCACGTTCCTCGCCTTGGAGCGCGCGACCGAGGAGCTGACGGCGGCATGGAGCAAGGTCACACATCTCCAGTCGGTCGCCGACTCGCCCGCGCTGCGTGAGGCGCACAATGCGATGCTGCCGGAAGTCTCGGCGTTCTATGCCAAGATCCCGCTGAACGCCGAACTCTGGAGCCGGTTGCGCATCGTGGCTGAATCGGCCGCGGGCCGCGCACTGACCGGCATCCACCGGCGGTTTTGCGATGAGACCGTGGCGGAATTCCGTCAGGCGGGCGCCGATCTGCCAGCGGACCAGCGGGCTCGCGCCGAGGCGATCCAGAGCGAACTTGCGCAGCTGACGCAGAAATATTCCGAGAACGTGCTCGATGCCACGAACGCCTGGCAGCTGGTCGTGGAGGACGAATCCCGCCTGGCCGGACTGCCGGCGCACGCGGTGGCCGCCGCGCGCCGCAGCGCAGAAGGGAAGGGACTGGCCGGCTGGCGTTTCACGCTGCCGATGCCCTCGCAGGAGCCGTTCATGACCTACCTCACGGACGGCAGTCTCCGTCAGCAGATGTGGGCGGCCGCCGTGGCGGTGGGCGCGCAGGCGCCGCATGACAATACGGCCTTGATCGCGCGCATCCTCGCCCTGCGGGCCGAGAAAGCCCAGTTGTTGGGCAAGCGGCACTTTGCCGATCTCGTGATCGAGCGCCGCATGGCCAAGAGCGGAGGGCGGGCGCTGGAATTTGTGGAGGACATGCAGCGGCGGGCCGCGGCGGCCTTTGGGCGCGAGACCCGGGAATTGGAAGAGTCCAAGGCCCGGCAAACCGGCGGAGCGGTGGGCCGCCTGACTCCGTGGGAAACCGCCTATTGGTCGGAGAAGCTGCGGCAGAGCCGCTATGCGTTTGATGAGGAAGTGCTGCGCCCGTATTTCCCGATGGACCGCGTGATCGCCGGGATGTTTGAGCTGGCGACGCGGGTGTTTGGATTGCGCATCACGGAGCGCACGGGGGTCGAGGTCTGGCACCCCGAGGTGAAGTTTTACGACATGCGTGATGCCCGCGGGCGTGCGGTCGGATCGTTTTACGCCGACTGGTATCCGCGCGAATCAAAGCGCGGCGGGGCGTGGATGAACTACCTGATCACCGGTGGCCCTGGCGCCGACGGCGCCCGCGCGCCGCATCTTGGGCTGATTTGTGGCAACCTCACGCCGCCGGCGGCGGGCCGCCCGGCGCTGCTGAAGCACCGCGAGGTGGAGACGATTTTCCACGAGTTCGGACACCTGCTGCATCACCTTCTGGGCGAGGTGGAGATCAAGTCGCTCAATGGAACGAATGTCGCCTGGGACTTCGTCGAACTGCCCTCGCAGATCATGGAGAACTGGTGCTGGGAGCGGGAGAGTCTCGATCTGTTTGCCCGGCATCACGAGACGGGCGCGCCGATTCCGGAGGACATCTTCCAGAAGATGACCGCCGCGAAAAACTTCCGCTCGGCCTCCGTGACGATGCGGCAGGTGGCACTGGCGAAGATGGACCTGGTGCTGCACATCCGCACGGCGGAGTTTGCCGGGGTGGTGGACATTGAGCCCGTGGCCCGCGCGCTGGTGGCGGACTGCTTGGTTCCAACCGAGCCGCCGACGCCGACGGTCGTGAAGCGTTTCACGCATATTTTTTCCGATCCGGTCGGCTACGCGGCCGGCTACTATTCGTACAAATGGGCCGAGGTGCTCGATGCGGACGCGTTCACACGGTTCCGCCGCGAAGGTGTGTTCAGCGCGAAGGTTGGGGCCGAATTCGTGGCGGCGGTCCTCAGCCGCGGCAATTCCGCGGACCCGATGGAACTTTACCGCGAGTTCATGGGGCGTGAGCCGGACCTCGGCGCCTTGCTGGCGCGCGCAGGATTGACGACTGCCTGACCGTCGCAAAGAAATCTAACCTCTCGCAGAACCTCCCTAAAAATTCATGATCATCGCCGATATCGCCAAAATTCCCGGTCGCACGTTTCCCGCCCGCCGCATGGGCCGCGGGCTGGCGGGCCAGGCCGGCCAGCCAATTCCCGCCAAGGGATTTACCATGGGCTACGTGGTGCTTGAGCCGAATGGCGGGCAGGTGCCCTGGCACAATCAGGAACAGGAGGAAGTTTACATGGTGCTGCAGGGCCGGGGTGAAATTTGTGTTGGCACTGAGCGCTCCGAAATCACTGCCGGACAGGCCGTGTACATGCCCCCGACCCAGTTTCACCAGCTGACCAATATCGGCGATACTCCGCTGCACATGATGTATTTCTATTGTCCGGGTGGCGACGTCGCCCACTGGCGCCAAGAGCTGGATGGCACGCTGCCGCCCGCGGGTGTTGGCGCGATCCCGCCGCTCCCGGCGGGTGCGCAACCGCAGCATATCAAAAAATAACGCATTTCTACTCGCTACCCACGTTTCGCTACCCGCTACTTTCCACCCTCACATGACCACGCATAAAGTCGGCATCATCATGAACGGCGTCACGGGACGCATGGGCACCAACCAGCATCTCCTGCGCTCGATCAAGGCGATCATCGATCAGGGGGGCATCAAGCTCGGCGACGCCGAGGTGATCATGCCCGACCCGATCCTCGTCGGCCGCAGCGAATCCAAGCTGGCCGCGCTGGCCGCCCGAGCCGGGGTGAAGCGTTACACCACCAATCTCGATACCGCGCTCGCCGATCCGGCGAACCAGGTTTACTTCGACGCGACCCTCACCGGCCAGCGCCCGATCGGCGTGCGCAAGGCCATTGCGGCCAAGAAACACATCTACTGCGAGAAACCCACGGCGACGACCTCGGCCGAGGCCCTGGCGCTGTACCGTGAGGTGACCGCCGCCGGCCTGAAAAACGGCGTGGTGCAGGACAAGCTTTGGCTGCCCGGGCTGCTGAAGCTGAAGTACCTGATCGATACCGGTTTCTTCGGAAAAATTCTCTCCGTGCGCGGCGAGTTCGGCTACTGGGTTTTCACCGGTGAGACGGAAAAGCTGCAGCGCCCGTCGTGGAACTACCGCAAGGAGGAGGACGGCGGCATCATCGTCGACATGCTCTGCCACTGGCAGTACGTGATCCAGAATCTGTTCGGCGAGGTGAAGTCGGTTTCCTGCCTCGGCGCGACCCACATCCCGCAGCGCTGGGATGAGGCGGGCAAGCCCTACAAGTGCACCGCGGACGACGCGGCCTACGCGACCTTCGAACTGAAGAACGGCGTCATCTGCAATTTCAACTCCTCCTGGGCTGTTCGTGTCCGTCGTGATGATTTGTTGACGCTCCAGGTGGACGGCACGCACGGCTCGGCCGTGGCCGGCCTGCGCAACTGCGTCATCCAGCACGGCTCGATGACACCCCGCGCGGTGTGGAACCCCGACATCGACAGCCCGATCAAGTTCTTCGACGGCTGGGTCACCCAGCCGACCAATGACGTGTTCGACAACGCATTCAAGGTCCAGTGGGAGCTCTTTCTCAAGCACGTGGTGAAGGGCGATCCGTTCCCGTGGAATCTCCTGCAGGGCGCGAAGGGCGTGCAGCTGGCCGAGATTGGGCTGCAGTCATGGGCCGAGCGCCGCTGGCTCGACGTGCCGAAGCTCGACTAACCTCGCGATCACCGCTGCGGTGGAAACCCGCCGCCTCCTTTCCAAACGCGCGATTGTCACTGGCAAATCGCGCGTTTTGCTTAAGGTGTGAGGCAAGCCCGGCTTCGGCCGGCATTCCGCTGCACGGAACCAATCCTTTAACTCCCGATCCCATCCGCCATGAACGCATCCCTCTTTTTCGCCATCGTCGACCGCAGCTCCTTTATGTCGCCGGGCCTTTTCATGATTCTGTTTGTGCTGATCTTCATCTTCGCGATCTACGCGCAGATCCGGGTTTCCAGCGCTTACAGCAAGAACTCCCAAATCCTCTCCCGCGGCCAGATCACCGGCCGGGAGGCCGCGCAGGCCGTGATGGCGCATGCCGGCATCACGGACGTTGAAATCACCGAGATCGAAGGCCACCTGACCGACCACTACGATCCGATGCACAAGCGGCTGGTGCTCTCGTCGGAAAATTACCGCGGCACAAGTCTCGCCGCGCTCGGCGTCGCCGCCCACGAGGCGGGCCATGCCATCCAGCACAAGGAAGGCTACGCGATGCTGAACTGGCGCATGGCGCTGGTGCCGGCCACGCAGATCGTCTCGAAAGTGCTGCCTTTTATCATTCTCGCGAGCTGGTTTCTGGTGCGTGGCCTGACCGGCGTTGTTCTGGACTTTGCGATCATCTGCTATGCCGTGCTTTCGCTCTTTCAACTGATCACGCTGCCGGTCGAGTTTGATGCCAGCCGTCGGGCGAAGGTACAGCTGGTGGAACTCGGCATCCTGGACCGGGATGAGATGCCCGGGGTGAACCAGACGCTCGATGCGGCGGCGCTGACGTATGTCGCAGCCTTCGTGAGCGCGTTGCTGAATCTGCTCTATCTGCTCTCGCGGCGCGACTGAGGCGCGGTGCTTGACCTCGCAGCTGGCGTCACGTGCCGGCTTTCCGAGAGGGGCAGAGTGCCGGCTACTTTGACGTTGTTTTCCCGGCGTGAGAACGCTGCACTTCGCCGCAAGCTGGTTCATCGAAAAGCAAGCGGATGGGATGCGCCGTCCATCGATGGATGAGCCACAAAGCAGTGCCGGAGAGGTGGCAGAGTGGTCTATCGCGGCGGTCTTGAAAACCGCTGAGCCGCAAGGCTCCGGGGGTTCGAATCCCTCCCTCTCCGCCATTTTCCCGTTCTAAACCAACGGGTTATTTTCCCTGACAGCCGATTAGGACGTTGACCGGCCAAATCGGTCATGAAACACAAAAGTCCGTTCGTCATCTCAGAGTTCACGAATCCCTCCGGGAATATCGTTTTCCAACTCTACGCCCGTCTCGACGGGAAACGCTTCCGCAAGAATTTCCCGACGCGCGCGGAAGCCGAGGCAGAGCGTCAGGTTCAAGAAGTGCAGTGGCTCCAATTCCCGTTGGCGCACGATGTCATGCGGCACACGTTCATTTCGATGTTCGTCGCAAAGTTTCGCTCCATCGGAGAAGCGTCACTTCAAGCCGGCAACTCGGAGAGCATCATTCGCAAACACTACCTCGATTTGAAGACCGAGGAGGAAGGGGAAGAGTTTTTCGGCATCCTGCCGAAAAAAGCGGACGTTCCCGCTGCTCCGGCTGCTGCGACGCTGGCCAACGCAGCCTGACCACGCCACGCCCTGCTTGCCGGCCCTTGACCGGCAAGCAGGGGTATGGAAACGCAACTCTCCCCCTCCACAGAAAGCCAGCTCACGGACATCATCGGCCTGCGCGCCAGCGGGATTTTTCCCAAAGACAAGGAGCCCTCCATCGCCACCCTGCGGAACTGGACCAAGCTCCGGCGCATCCCGCATCACAGGGTCGGTCACTTCGTGTATTACGACGCCTCCGAGGTCGCGGCACACATTCGCACCCGGCTGAAAGTGCCGGCGCGCGGATAAGCTTCCGCACCGGGGCAATTCTGCACCGCGCTGGTTTATCCCGGCGCGGTGTTTTCGTTTTCAGACGAAGCGACACACGCCGTGTCGCACGCAGACGGAACCAGTGCGAAATAGGATCAGGACGGAGGGCGCACGCTGTATCTATTAGAAAACGCGCGCCCGGCGTATTGTGGGAGCGAACTCAATCCCACTATGAAAACTAACAATGATTCATTCTTCGCAGCGCCGGTCGATCCCAAGCAGGAAGCGCGCTTCCTCGCCTTGGAAGTGGTCTGCCGGCTCTTGGTCTGGATGGCGGAAGCCGCGTCGCTCGACGAGCGCGGCGTGCGTGCAACGGTCGCGCTCTACTGCGTGCGGCCCGATCTGATCAACGAGGCGACACTGGAGGAAATCGGCCATGTGGCCGGTCGCACGAAACAGGCGGTGCATCAACTGGCGGACATCCGCCAACACCCTCGCCGGCACTTCCGGGTCCACGAGTAATTGCAGCATCAGACCCTTGGCTCTGGCTTGAGGCAGCTGCAGGCCAATGACCCGGTCGATTAGCCCGGAGAGATCCACGGGGACTGGATTAAGGGTCAGTTGCCCGGCCTCGAGTTTGGAGAAATCAAGCAGGCGGTTGAGCAGATCGAGCACCGCTTGGCCGCCCTCCTGAAGGTTCTCAATGATGTCGTGCCGCTCCCGTTCCGTTTTCGCCCGCTTCAACAGGCCCGAGAACAGGGTGAGGCTCGCCAGCGGCGAACGGATTTCATGGCTCATGTTGGCAAGGAAGGCGGCCTTCTTGGCGGCCGCGTCCTCGGCCAGGCGCTTCGCCGTGGCGAGTTCCGCCTGCAGTTCGCGGCGTTGCCGCAGGACTAAGCCCATCATCAGGCTGGTCACACTCAGGACGGCGAGAAAAAGCTGAAGGATGAGAATGTGCGGGCGGTCCTCCTCGGGAACGTGCGTGCCCAGCTTGGCGATGTCGTAAGCGGTCACGATCCCGACCGTCGCAAGGATGGCGAGCGCCGCGCCGGTCAATTCGTAGTGGAAAGTGATCACGGTCACGGCCGCCATCGAGAGAAACATCCAGGCAGGATTGGGCTGGGAGAAAATCACCAGACTCACGGCCACAAACACTCCGGCCACGACGATGGCGGTCCGGAAAGTGGCGGATGAAGCCGGTCGCAGATCACTCGCGCGCAACGCCAAGAGTGCCGGCACCGGTATGATGATGCCGAGAATGAAGCCGAGCACCTGCAGGTGAGCCACAGACCAGAAATGAGCTGCGCTGGAGAATGAAGCCAGCTGCGGCAGAATCCCGTTGGTTGCGGCCACATAGGCATAGCCACTGGCGGCGATCCCGGCAACGACGGCACAGCCTGCCCAGGCCAAATGCATTGGTTTGGAAGGGTTCAGGGCAAACTTGCCCCACCACCCAAGCACGGCGCAAAAAATTGTGATATCCACGGCGAACTTTAATCCGACAAATGCTTTCCAGTGATCTGTCTCCCACGGCCAACCTGTAATCAGATCCTCGTAACAGGGCAGCGCCAGAGTCAGGACGGCCGCGGCTGCGCACCATCCGCGATAGCGTGGAGGAGCCTTCAGCAGGGCCGCGGCAAGAATACCCGCGGGCAGTGCAACGGTGGAAATGCGGGTGGAGCGCAAGACCGGGACGTTGAGATAATGGTAGCCGACCCACGCGGCGATGCAGGAGACGAAGATCAGGAGAAACGTTCCGCCGGCCTCGGTGCGGCCGAGCAGGAATGATTTCAGTTTATGCCTGAAAGTGTGATCCGAGTGGGGGGAGTTCGGCATCGGCTCAGGAGGAAATGAGTCGGGGGACCTACTAAAGAGTCTGACGCATCGGTGGTGAAGTGCGGGTCGTCGGTGACGGCGAGGATTTCCCTGGAACATGTGCCAGTGAAAATGGGGTATCTTTTCTTGTGTCCTGACAGCGCTGAGGGCGACTTAATTTTTGCTGCGCGAGGTGCAGCTGATTTGCCTTCGTTAGGCGTAATTTGAATCGTGGTTGGGCTGAAAGAAATTGCCGCACTTCGTGGATGTCGTTCTCGTTTCCTTCGCTGTCGTCGCTGCGATTTCAGGACATTGAACGGCGCGCATTCGGAGTGAAACGCATGAGCTCATATTCTTTCTCTTCCGCTGATGTGTCGCCGGCTGGCGTGGTGGCGGAAATCCAAGGACTCTACGGTGCGTTTTCCTTTCCGGAAAAACTGCTCCAGAAAATCTGGCTGCGAGGCGACTTTGATCGCGCCGGCCTGGTCACGACCGAGGGCCGGCATGTGCGCGTGCGGCATCCGGGCAAATGGAATCTGCTGGGCGGCCCGGATTTCAAGGGTGCGCGACTGGGCTTCGATGACGGGCCCGAGATTATCGGCGATGTGGAACTGCACCTGCTCGCGGACGGCTGGGCCGCGCACGGGCATGCTGCTGATCGGGCTTACGATGGGGTAGTGCTGCACGTGGTGCTGTTTCCTCCTGAACCGGGCCATGTGACGCGGGGCGGGGATGGCTCGGCCATTCCGGTCGCGGCGCTGCTGCCGCTGCTGCATCACGATCTTGAGCAATTCGCTGCGGAGGAAGCGGTGGAACTCCTGACCAATCGGCCGGCGTCGCGAATTCATGAGGAACTGGCGACGTTACCCGCAGCGGAATTGACGCAGCTCCTGAACCGTCATGCTGAGCGCCGCTGGCGGCAGAAGGTTCACTTTGCGCGAGTGCGTGTGCAACGGCTCGGCTGGACGGCCGCATGCCATCATGCGGCGCTCGAAATCCTGGGCTACCGTTTCAACCGGGCGCCCATGCTGCGCATCGCGGCCGCGTGGCCGTTGGGGGAGTGGGTGAGGCCTGTCACTGACAGCGACGCAATCTTCGCCGCCGAATCCGGCACTTGGAGTCTGCAAGGAGTAAGGCCGGCGAATCATCCGCGGCTGCGCCTCCGGCAATATGCGGCCTGGGTCCGGGCGCAGCCGGATTGGCCAGGGCAACTGATGGCTCTCGGTGAATCCCTGCCGGCGTCAGTACTGGATTCCGCCACTGGTGTGGCGCGTCGCACCGGACAATTCGCGAAGCTGCGGGAAACCATGGCAGTCAAACTCGGGGCAACCGCCGTGGGCGGCACCCGACTCGACAATCTTGTGTGCGACGGATTTCTGCCGTTGCTCGCGGCGATCAGCGGGCGCGATGCAGGCGGAGTGTGGTTTCACTGGTATCCCGGCGATTTGCCGCCGATGCTGCCGCGGGCCTTGCGTAGTTTGGGCGCAATTGACGGTCGCGCGCAGCCGGCCAGCCATGGCGCGGCGCAGGGTTTGCTGGGCTGGTTGCTGGAACGCGAGGCGCAGGATTAAGCCGGGCAGGGACAGGGGCTTGACAAGATTTGGCGCCACTCGGTAGATTGTCCGACTCAATCAACCTCACTTTCGAAAAAGTGGGCCCTGCGGCCCGCTTTTTTTTTCCCTTAATACCAACCTTATGAGCAGCGAAATTCTTTCAGTCCTGGAATACATGGAGAAGGAGAAGGGTATTCCCCGTGCCGACATGATCGCCACGATCGCGAACGCGTTGAAAACCGCGGCGCAAAAGGGAGTTAACTCCGGTCAGGAGCTGAAAATCGACATCAACCCGAAGAATGGCCAGCTCCATGCCTGGTCGCTGCTCAAGGTGGTGGATTCGGTCAGCAATCCGAAGGCGGAAATCCATGTCGAAAAGGCCCAGTTGGTGAAGCCGGGCGTGCTCATCGGTGAGTTTGTGGAAAAGGAAATCGATCCGTCCACACTCGGCCGCATCGCCGCGCAAACCGCGCGCCAGGCCGTCATGCAGCGGCTGCGCCAGTTTGAGAAGGATCGCATCTACGACGACTTCAAGGACCAGGTCGGCAACATCGTCACCGGCACCGTCCGCCGCCGGGAGCGCAACGATCTGTACGTCGACCTCGGCAAGGCCGAGGCCATCATGCCCGGCAAGGAACAGGTCCCCGGCGAGGAATACCAGCCGGGCGAGCGCATCCGCTGCCTGCTGCTCTCCATCGATTCCACGCCCCGCGGCCCCGAGATCATCCTCACCCGCGCCAGCCCGAAGTTTGTCCGCCGCCTGTTCGAGCTCGAGGTCACCGAGATCGCTGACGGCACCGTGAAGATCGAGGCCTTCGCGCGCGAGCCCGGCTACCGCACGAAGATCGCCGTCACCAGCACCGATCCCAAGGTGGATCCGGTCGGCGCATGCGTCGGCGCCCGCGGCGCCCGCGTGAAGACGATCGTCCGTGAACTCGGCGGCGAGAAGATCGACATCATCCGCTACTTTGCCGACCCGAAGGAAATGATCATCGAGGCGTTCAAGCCGGCCGCGCCGCGCGAGATCATCATCGATGACAAGAATCACCGCATCGTCCTCAAGGTGGCGACGGATGACCTCGCCATCGCGATTGGCCGCAAGGGCCAGAACGCGCGCCTGACCTCGCGTCTCATCGGCTGGCGCCTCGACATCGAGGAATTCCAGGCCGTGGGAGACGACCCGCGCGGCAACGCCGTCGCGCTGCTCTTCAAGACCTACGCGTTTGACGCCGCCATTGCGGGCCGCCTCGTCGACATGGGCATCAATTCTCCCGCCGCCTTTGAAGGCGTCGAGGCCGACGATCTGGTCAGCGCCGGGTTTACCGCCGAGGAAGCCCAGGACATCATTGCGCGCGTCACGCAGAAATAACCTGACGCCACCGACCCATCACTGATGAGCATCCGCATTCACGAACTCGCCAAGCGCCACAACATGGAGGGCAAGGACATGCTGGTCCTGCTCAAGGAGCGCGGCTACGTCTCGGCGGATACCAAGTCAGTTTCGAGCACGGTCAGCAAAATCTACGAGCACGAGATCGACCAGGAGTTCGCCGCCAAGACGGCCGCGAATCCTCCGGTGGCAGCCCCGTCGGCCCCCGCGCCCGCACCAGTGGTGGAAGCCGCCGAGGCTCCCAAGCTCAAGATGCCCACCGGGGCCTTTGTGAAATCTGCGCAGGACATCGTGCGCGAAAAGGAAGCCAAGGCCACCGCCCTCAAGCCTGCGCCCATGGCCCCGCCGTTGCCGCCGCGCAGTGCCCCGGTCGCTCCGCCACCGCCCCGGCCGGTCATGAGCGCTCCTGCGCCGGTCTCCGCGCCGAGGGCGGTTGCTCCGGCCCCGCTCGCGCCGCGTCCCGTTTCGCCGCCGGCCGTGCCGGCTCCGGTGCCCGCTGCCAAGGCCCCTGTGGTTCCTCCGCCACTGCCGCCGCGCAGCAGTCCCAGCACCCCGCCGCCGTTGCCGGGCACGTCTTCCCCCGCACCGTTGCCGCCCGCTGCTCCCGCTGCAGTCGCGCCGGTCATCACCGTGCAGGGCGACGTCAAAATCATTCACCTCAAGCCGCCGATCGTCGTCCGCGATTTCGCGACGGCGCTCGGGCTGAAGCCGTTCAAGCTCATCTCCGAGTTGAACCAGGCCGGTGGCTTTGCCTCGATGAATTCCAACATCGAAGAGGCGATCGCCATCAAGGTCGCCGAGAAGCACGGCTTCATGCTGGAGATCAAGCACCGCGGCGATCCCGTGGCGCAGCAGCAGGCGCAGAAGGACAAGAAGGAAAAGAAGCCCGACGAGGATGAGTCGAAGTTCCTCGTGCCACGGCCGCCCGTCGTGGTCATTCTCGGCCACGTCGACCACGGCAAGACCTCTCTGCTGGATGCCATTCGCAAGGCCAACGTCGCCGCGGGCGAGGCCGGCGGCATCACCCAGCATATCGGCGCCTATCAGGTCGAGTTCAACGGCCGCAAAATCACTTTTCTCGATACCCCCGGTCACGCCGCCTTCTCGAAGATGCGTGCCCGCGGCGCCAACGTCACGGATATCGCCGTGCTCGTGGTGGCCGCGGACGACGGCTTCATGCCGCAGACGGACGAGGCGCTGCAGCACGCGCAGAATGCCAAGGTCGCGCTCATCGTCGCCATCAACAAGATGGATGTAAAGGGCGCCAATCTCGACCAGGTGAAGGGCCAGATGCAGCAGCGCAATATCGCGCCCGAGGACTGGGGTGGCGAAACCATCACGGTCCCGGTTGCCGCCATCAAGGGGCAGGGTATCGACAGCCTGCTGGAGATGATTCTGCTTCAGGCGGACGTACTTGAACTCAAGGCCAACCCGCAAGCCGAGGCCAGCGGTATCATCATCGAGTCCGAGATTGATTTTGGCCGCGGCCCGCTCGCGACCGTAATCGTTCAGCGCGGTACCCTGCGCGTCGGCGATGCCATCGTCAGCGGCGCGACCTATGCAAAGGTGCGCGCGATGTTCGATGACAAGGGCGACAACCTCAAGGAAGCGCCTCCAGGCACGCCGGTGCGCGTGATCGGCTGGTCCGGCACGCCGGACAGCGGCGCCACGTTCAAGGCCGTGAAGAACAATCGCGAGGCCGAGAAGCTGGCCGAGGAAGAGCAGTTCCGCCTCAAGCAGGTCATCACCACCGCGGCGGCCGTGCCAAAGGAAGTCTCCGTCGAGCAGCTGTTCGCGAACATCGCGGCGACGCAGGCGAAGGTGCTCAAGCTCATCATCAAGACCGATGTCTTCGGCTCGGCCGAGGCCATCCGCTCGGTGCTCGACGGCATCAAGAGCACCAAGGTCTCGCTGGAGATCGTGGGCATCGACGTCGGCATCGTGACCAAGAACGACGTGCTCATGGCCGGCGCCGCTGGCTCCGTGATCGTCGGTTTCCACACCAAGCTGGAGAACGGCGTCGTTTCGCTCGCGAAGCACCACGGCGTGCGGGTCGAGAGCTACGAAATCATTTACGAACTCGGCGACAAGGTCCGCGAGATGATGGCCGACATGCTCGACCCCGATCTCAAGGAAACGAAGACGGGCGTGGCGGAGGTTCGCCAGGTGTTCCCGCTCGCGAAGGGCTTCGTGGCGGGCTGCCTCGTGACCGAGGGCAAGATCAACCGCAACGCCTCCGCGCGCCTGCGCCGCGGCAAGGAAACCGTGCACGAGGGCAAGATCGGCACGCTTAAGCGCTTCAAGGACGACGCCAACGAAGTCCGCGCCGGCCTGGAGTGCGGCATCAAGCTCGACGATTTCAATGGCTACCAGGCCGGGGACCTCATCGAATGCTACGAGGTGCAGAAGGTCCGGGCGTCGCTCTGATAAAACCGGATTGCGGATTTTGGAAACCGGATAGTACATCTGGGTGTTCCGGTCCGTGCCACTTGTCCCCCGATGTCCAACCGCACCCTTCGCGTCAATGAGCTGATCCAGCGGGAAATCAGCGCCATCCTGCGTCAGCGCCACCAGAGCGAGGCGGTCGCGATCACAGTCACCGAGGTGCGGGTGGCGCCCGACCTGCGCGATGCCCGGGTGTTTGTGTCGATTGTCGGCGATGCCGACAGCATCGAGAAAAAGCTCCGCTGGCTCCGCGCCCGGGCGCGCGAGATCCGCACCGAGCTCGGCGGCCGCATTGTCCTGAAATACATGCCGCGCTTCACCTATGTGCTCGATGACTCGGCCATCCGCGGCTCGCGCATCCTGCGGCTGCTCGATGAAGTCGAGCCGGTGAAAGCGGACGAATCATGAGCTCGTTTTACCCCACGTTCTCCGCGGATTTTGTCCGCCTGCAGGAGCGCCTGCGCGGCCGGAAGGTCGCGGTGGTGGGCCATGCCCGCCCCGATGGCGACTGCATCGGCTCGCAGGTCGGGCTGGCCCGCGTGCTCGCGGCCGCGGGCTATGATGTCACCTGTGTCAATGCCGACGCGGTGCCGCGCCGGTTGGAGTTCCTCGTGCCGGGGATGAAGTTCGTGCGCACGGACGAAATGATCCGCGACCCGCAGGATTATGCCGCGGTGTTTGTGGATTCGGCCGATCACGCCCGGCCGGGCGAACGGCTCAAGGCGCGCTTTCCGGTGCCGGTGGGGAACATCGATCATCATCTCTCGAACATCGGTTATGCCGAGATCAACCTGATCGACAGCGGTTCATCGGCGACGAGCGAGATTCTTACGGGGCTGGCGCTGGACCATGGCCTGACCATCGACGCCCAGGCCGCGCAGGCACTTTACACAGGCATCGTGACGGACACCGGCCAGTTTCGTTTCGCGTCCACCTCCCGGCGTACCTTTCTACTGGCGGCCGAGCTTGTGACCTTGGGCGCCAAGCCACCCGAGGTCGGGCTGGAGCTCTATGAACGCGAGTCCATCGGCCGGCTCGCGCTGCTGCAGAGCTATCTTGCTTCGCTGCGCATGGAGTGCGGTGGCCGGGTTTGCATTGGGAAGCTGCCGACCGGGGTGTTTGAATCCACCGGCACGACGGTCGAGGACACCGAGGGCCTCGTGGACTATGCGCGCTCCATTGATGGTGTGGATGTCGGCGTCCTGATCGAGGACCGTCCGGACGGCACGGTGAAGGCCAGCCTGCGCGCCAAGGATGCGGCCTACCGGCTCGATTTGATCGCCGCCCAGTTCAACGGCGGCGGCCATGCCTGCGCTGCAGGTCTGAACTTGAAGCAGGACACGGAGAATTTTTATGCCCGCCTGGTGGCGGCGCTGGCCAAGCAGATCGCCATCGTGGACCAGCAGGGAAAGGCGGCGTCATGATCGGCCAGGTCAAGGAGCTCGAAGGCGTACTGCTGGTGGACAAGCCCACGGACCATACGTCGCACGACGTGGTCGCCCGCCTGCGGCGCAAGCTGAACATGCGGAAGATCGGCCACGCCGGCACGCTCGACCCGATGGCGACGGGCCTGCTGATCATGCTCATCGGCAAGGCCACGCGGATTTCCCAGTACCTCATCAGTCTCGACAAGGAATATGAGGGCACGATCCAGCTCGGGCAGACCACGGACTCGCAGGATGCGGACGGTGAGGTCGTGGAAACCCGCCCGGTGCCGCCGCTGACCGAGGCGGAAGTGCGGGCGACGATGCAGTCCTTCCTCGGGGACCAGTACCAGATGCCGCCGATGTATTCCGCCATCAAGATCGACGGCGTGCCGCTCTACAAAAGCGCCCGCAAAGGCGAAGAAATCGCGCGGGAGCCGCGCTTCATCCGCGTGATGAGCTTTGACCTGACACGCTTCGCCCCGCCGCAGCTCGATTTCCGCCTGCGCAGCAGCAAGGGCACCTACGTGCGCACGATTGCGCACGATTTCGGGCAGAAGCTCGGCTGCGGTGCGCACCTGTCAGCCCTGCGGCGCACGGCGACGGACCGGTTTAATATCTCCCAAGCGCTCACGCTGGATGCGATTGAGGCGCTGCCCATTCCGGAAATCGAAAAGATCCTGATCCCCGTGCACGCGGCGGCGCCCAGCGTGGCCCTGTGAATTCGATCGCGCAGTACGCCGGCCTGGAAAACGCGGCCCTGCCGCCGGCGCCGCTGCACCTGGCGATCGGCATGTTTGACGGCGTGCATCTCGGGCACCGCGCCGTCATCGAGGCTGCGGTGCAGTCGGCCCGGCGCTGTGGCGGGACGGCGGCGGTCCTGACCTTCTCGCCCCATCCGAGCGTGATCTTCCGCCCGGCGCAGCCGACGCGGCTGATCATGGACCTGGCAAACAAGGCGCGCGTGCTGCACCGGCTGGGCGTCGATGCACTGGTCGTTCAGCCCTTCACACCCGAGTTCGCCCAGCTGGCCGCGGAGGAGTTCATTCCCTGGCTGAAGCAGCGGGCGCCGCAGCTGGCCGCGATCTACGTGGGTGAAAATTTCCGCTTCGGCCGTGGCCGCAAGGGTGACATCGCCCTGCTCGTGGCCGAGGGCCGGAAGCATGGCCTCACGGTTTTCAGCGCGCCGCGGGTGAATTTCGATGGCGAGCCGATCAGCAGCACGCGGATCCGGGCGCTGTTGGAAGCCGGTGACGTGGCGGCGGCGAATGCGTTGTTCGGCTATTCGTATTTTGCCGAGGGTCCCGTCGTGCCGGGAAAACGGCTGGGTCGCACGATTGGGTTTCCGACTTTGAACGTGGCCTGGGCGCCAGACCTGCGGCCGCGGTTTGGCGTATATGTCGTCCGGGTGGCGGGAGCGAAGTCCGTCACCGCGCTGCCGGGCGTGGCGAACTACGGGCTGCGCCCGACAGTGGAGCAGGCGGTGGAGCCGCTGCTCGAGGCGCATGTGCTTGGGGAATGTCCGTTTGAGACGGGTGATTTGGTGACGGTGAAGTGGCTGAGGTTTTTGCGGCCGGAAAAGAAGTTCAGCGGGGTGGAGGAGTTGCGCGCCCAGATCGCCAAGGACCGGGCGGAAGCGGCGGCGGATTTTTCCTTGCGCTGAGGGGCGCCGCTGGCGTTACTCGCCGACCTTAGATTTTGGACCTTTAGCTCAGTTGGTTAGAGCGTTTCGTTGACATCGAAAAGGTCACTGGTTCGAGTCCAGTAAGGTCCACCATTTACATAAGTCGCTTTCAATTAGTCGGAAGTAGCTAATTGATCGCACTGAATTCCAATAGTTACAGCACTGGTTACAGCAAGAGCGCCATTGTGCGTGGTTGTGCCTAGACGTTCAACAATGCGGTGATGGGGTTGACTCGGGAGCGGCGCTGACGATGTTCCACCGCATGACAGCAACGCAGGTCATCCACCAACTCGAAAAGCTTCCATCCCGTGAGCGCCGCAAGGTTTTCGCCTACGTGGACAGCGAGATTGAGCGCCGCGAAGAGATCGCCGACCGGAAGGCTGTAGCTGAGGCTCGCAGCGATCCCCGGCCAACGGTGCCTTGGAAGAACGTGAAGGCGCGTATCGGCCTCGCGTGAGCGGCTACAGCGTCAACCTGTCGGCCAAAGCCGCGGAATGGCTGGAAGGGTGTCGAGACGCCAAGCTGAAACAGCGCATCGGTGCTGTCATTGACGAACTCGCGGCAAACCCTCGACCGCCCCGCTGTGTAAAATTGGCCGGTGAAGATGGCGTCTGGCGTGTGCGGGTTGGCGATTACCGCGTTCTCTACGAGGTCCACGATGAGCGGCTCGTTGTGCTCGTGATCCGAATCGCGAAGCGGAGCGAAGCATACCGCTAGGCGTGCGGCGCCAGGATTGGCGGGGCGAACTGGGACAGGACGCAAAGACCCCAACGCGCTTCCCCCCGCTAGGCAGCGCACGGGAGGGCGAACCGCTCGTCGAACTTATATAAGTGCAAATTGGGGCAAACCTGCACTCATGACCTTACTGTTCACCGATGACATGTCCCGCGGCACGCTTCGTTACCATTTTGGTAAGGGGTAATGTGTCTGCCTAAAAAAAGAAACGCATCTCCGAAACGCCCGAGAGCGGTATGCCCAGGTCGAAGCGATGAAGGGCGCACATCCGATCCGCCTGCTGTGCGGGTTGCTGGAGGTCTCACCCAGCGGCTACTACCGTTGGCGCCTGCACCGGCCCAGCGCCCGGCAGCG
>CAIONS010000022.1 GCA_903859715.1 uncultured Opitutia bacterium | reverse complement strand
GCTCATCGCGCAGTGCCGTGACGGAGACGATGGCCGGAAAGCGGCTGCCGTCCTTGCGGATGTAGGTGAGCTCATAGATGTCCTCGATGCCGCGCGAGGCCTTGAAGACCAGGGCTTCGAAACCAGGGGTGATCGGGGTGGCCAGTTCGAGGCTCAGCGCCTTGGCGCGCGCATCACTTCCTGCGGATCCGAGATGTCGGCGGGAGTGATCTTGTTGAGGACATCAGTGGCCGCATAGCCGAGCATGCGCTCGGCGCCGACGTTGAAAATCTGAATGACGCCCTTCTCATCGGTGGCGATGCTGGAGAAATTGGCGCTGTTGAGAATCGCGTTCTGCAAGGCCCCGGTCTTCAGCACGGCCTCTTTGCGTCGGACTTCAGTGATGACCTCAACGACGCCAGCGGCGAGGCGCTCGACTTCGGGGGTTGGGATGGGGGCGGCAGTCATGAGTCACCGGTTCAGGCCCAACGAGTCTACCGGGCATGACCATGCGCGAAAAGTAGGTGTACACCCTAGGGCAGGCACCCTAGGCAATGGGGTTTTATGCTCGTGTCATTGCTCCGCGGTGCCCGTTTTTAGCCGGGAAACAGGTCCTGTTTGCGAGGACCGATGACGCACACAGGGTTCTGGCCTGCTGCGCGAACTCCGCGCCCGACCCTCAACCGTGATGCTCGGCGAGCCAGCGCTCGGCCTCGATCGCGGCGGCGCAGCCCATGCCGGCGGCCGTGATCGCCTGGCGGTAAACGTGGTCCGAACAATCGCCCGCGACGTAGATGCCGGGGATGTTGGTCTGCACCTGCGAACCCGGCTGGGGCACAAAATATCCGCCCTCGTCAATTTCGAGCGGAGGCGCAAACGGGCCGGTGTTGGGAATGTGGCCGATGGCGACGAAAATGCCCTTCACGGGGAGAATCGACTCGGCGTTGGTCTTGACTTGCCGGACCTTCAGGCCGCTGACGGCGCCTTCCTTCACGCCCAGCACCTCAACCGGGACGCTGTCCCACACCATTTGGATTTTTTCGTGCGCGATGGCCCGGTCCGCCATGATCTTCGAGGCGCGCAGGGAGTCGCGGCGGTGGACGAGGTAAACCTTGCTCGCGAAGCGCGTGAGAAACAGCGCTTCCTCGGCCGCGCTGTCGCCGCCGCCGAGGACCGCGACCTCCATCTTCCGGTAAAACGCACCGTCGCACGTGGCGCAGGTGGTCACGCCCTTGCCGCCGTAAAGTTCCTTTTCGCCGGGGATGCCGGTCATGCGGGGCGAGGCGCCGGTGGCGATGATGACGGTCCGGGCGAGAATGGTGCGGTCGCCGAGGTGAAGCTTGCGCGGCATTGACGTGAAATCGACGGAGCTGACCAAGGCCTGCTCGAAGCGCGTGCCAAAGCGGGTGGCCTGCTCGCGCATGTTCTGCGTGAGCTGGAAGCCGTCGACGCCGTGGGGAAACCCGGGAAAATTTTCGACCTCGCTGGTCGTCGTGAGCTGTCCGCCGGGCAGCGAGCCCTCGAGCACGAGCGGATTCAGGCTGGAGCGCGCCGTGTAGATGGCGGCGGTGAGGCCTGCGCAGCCGGTGCCGATGATGACGACGTTTTCAACTGGGTCGGACATAAAAATAAGAGGTGCAACTGAGTCCAACATTCCAGCTGGCGCAACTCCGGAGATAGGGGGAGGGGAAAATCGTAACGGATTGGATGGTTTGGCGCGCGTCAATCTCACCCGGCACCGCGTGATCCTGGCTCCGTTAGTTTTTTACCGCGGTGCTTTCCGTGAGGGCGGCGGGGTTCAGGTTGGGCGGTCGGTCGCCCTGCTTCAGCGTCTGATTGAAGAACTCGTCGACCATCGCATTGATGTCGGGGGCGATGAAGGCCGGCCCGGTGTGGCCGGCGCCATGAATGATGTGCAGGTGCGCGCTGACGTGGGCTTTGACCAGGGCGGCATAGAGCAATTGGCTCTGTTCGAGGGGAACGGCCGTGTCCTGGTCGCCATGGATGATGAGAAACGGCGGCGCCTCGATGGCAATGAACCCGATGGGATTGGCCGAGAGGGTCTGCGCTTGCACGACGTGCGGATCGCCCCCGAGCAGCTGCACGATTTCATCGGCCTGCGGCGTTCCCTGCTTTTTGGAGGTCTCAAACAACCGCAGCAGGTCCGTCGGGCCGAAAAAATCGCATACCGCCTGTACGCGGCTGGGTTGGTCGAGGGTGGCGCCGCTTTCATAGAGGCGGTTGATGTTCAGCACGCCCATCAGGGCGGCCAGATGACCGCCGGCCGAAACGCCGATGGCACCGAAATGAAAGGGATCGAGACCATAGCGGTCGGCATTGGCGCGGAGCCAGCGCACGGCGGATTTGCAGTCTTCCAGCTGCGCCGGATGCTCCGCCGCACTGCTCAGCCGGTAATCGATGCAGGCGACGGCATAGCCCTGGACCACGAAGTGGAAGGCCAGCCGCCGGCCATCGGCTTTGTCGCCCTTCCGCCAGCCGCCGCCATGCACATATACAATGACCGGGCGGGGATGTGCCGGCCGGCCGGCCGGCAGGTAAAGATCCAGTGTCTGCAGGGGATCGACATCATAGGCGAGGTCGGTGCGGACAACGACTCCTGGCGGCTTGGGCAGGTCCACCAAGGTGCCGGCGGCGACATCCTGGGCGGCGGTGCGCACCGCAAAGGTTGCCGCGGCGGAGACGAGCAAAGTGGCGGAGAACAGGCGCGCTATCGTTTTCACCAGGCGTAGGTCCGCTTGATTTTCAGCGGCTCGTAGAGGTTGTCCGGCAATTCGAGGATGAAACGGCTCGGCGTGAGCATCATGCCGCCCGGGCCGGCGCGCGACGCGATTTTCGGGTAGCTGAGGTACAGTTCGTTCCGTGCGCGGGTGACGGCGACATAGAACAACCGGCGTTCCTCCTCGACGTCTCCCGCCTCGATCGAGCGCCGACCGGGAAACTGGCCGTCGGCGAGCCCGATCAGGAAAACTACATCGTACTCAAGTCCCTTCGCCTGGTGCACGGTCGTGAGCTTCACGGCATCGGCGTCGGGATCGACCGAGCGGTCGCTCGTCTCCGAGTTGAGCAGCATGATCTGCGCGAGGAAATCCTGCATCTCGTCGAAGCGGCTCGCGAAGCCGATCAGCGCCTTCAACTCGTCCAGGCGGTCCACATAGTCGGCGAACGCCCCCTTCAGGTAGTCGCCGTACCAGCCGTCGATCGCGGTCTCGACGGCTTCACTGGGCTTGCCGGTGCGCATTACCTCGGACACCTGCTTGAGAGAGTCGCAGAAATTCTGCCAGTCGTCGCGCGCATCCTTGGCGACCTTGCTCTTCACATCATCGCTGGGGAGGACGTCGAGGAAGTTTTTCTGCAGCAGGCGCGCATGCTCGTGGGCGGCGGTGTAGATTTTCTGCGCGCCCTTTTCCCCGATCTTCGGGAGCAGCACGGCGACGCGCTGCCAGGCTTGGGCGTCGCTGGGATTATAGACAAAGCGCAGGAGTGCGACGGCGTCGCGGATGTGCTGGCGTTCGAAAAACTTCACGCCGCTGGTGATGTGGTACGGCACGCCGGCGCGGGAGAGGGCGAGCTGCACCTCGAGCGCGAGGAAGTGCGAACGATAGAGGATCGCGATCTCGTTCATCGAGACACCGTCGTCCTCCACGAGCGACCGGATGCGCTTGAGGATGAACTCGGCCTGCTCGCGATCATCCATGGTCTGGACGAGAAAGGGCTTCTGCGCGTGGCCGCGGGCGGCGCGGAGTTCCTTGTCGAAGTGGCGGCCCTTGGGCTGGGCGAGCAGGACACCGTTGGCGAGGTTGAGGATTTCGGGCGTCGAGCGGTAGTTGGTCTCGATGCGGTGGATGACGGTGCCCGGGTGACGGTCGGGAAACGTCATGATGTTCTCAAAGTCCGCGCCGCGCCACGAGTAGATGCACTGGGCGTCATCGCCGACCGCCATGACGCAGTGGTGCGCGGCGAGCCGGTCGACGATCTGCGCCTGGATCGTGTTGGTGTCCTGGTACTCGTCGACGAGCACATGGCGGAACCGATGCGCGAAATACTGCGCGACCTCGGGGGCTTTCGTGAGCAGCTCGAGCCAGAGTTCGAGCAGATCGTCGTAGTCGACGACGTTCTGCGCGCGTTTTTTTGCCGTGTAGGCGGCGGCAAACGCGGGGAAGCGGTGGGAGATCTCGGCGTACTGGGGGAAGTTGGTCGTGACGGTCTCGGCGAGCGGGAGCTGGGTGTTGCGGGCGAGTGAGAGGACGTTGAAGAGCGGGCCGGGGCGGGGGTTGGTCTTGTCCTTGAAGAAGAGCTTGTCCTCGGCTTCGACGGCCTGCTTGAGCAGCGACTCGGATTCGTCGGCATCGAGAATGGTGAAGTTGCGCGGGAGCCCGACGGCCTCGCCGTAAATCCGCAGCGCGCGGTGGCCAAGCGAGTGGAAGGTGCCGCCCCAGAACCGCTGGGGCTCGATGCCGGTGAGATCCTGGACGCGGTGGAGCATTTCCTTCGCGGCCTTGTTGGTGAAGGTGAGCAGGAGGATCTCGCCGGGCTTCACGCCTTGGGAGAGCAGGTAGGCGACGCGGTAGGTGAGGGTGCGGGTCTTGCCGGAGCCGGCGCCGGCGAGGACGAGGAGCGGCCCGGGCGGGGCGGTGACGGCGGCGAACTGCTCGTCGTTGAGCTGCGCGCGGAAATCAATCGGCGGGATGCCGTCAGGCGGGCGCGGGGCGTCGAGGGAGAGCTCCATGAAATGTAGCTAGAGAGGGCCGCAAAAAGGCGCAAGGGGCGCAAAGAGAAAGTGACGGCCGCAGGGAGGACGGGTTCCTTCCGACCCGCATCCAAGGGAAATCCAATGTCACCCAATAGGTGACATTGACGGTAGAGGGCCGCGGTGGCGCAGACGCCCGGGGTTGCTACGGCGCAGGCCTGTCGGCCTGGGTGCCGCCCCAGGTGGCCGGATCGACATCGGCCAGGGTCTGGGAAAACGTCCACACATGTCCGCCGGGATCCTCCGCGGTGTATTGCCGCTCGCCAAACGGATGATCGGCCGGCGGCCGCACGATGCGTGCGCCGTGTTGCAGCGCGTGCCGGTGGTGCCCATTCACGTCCTCGATCCGCACCATGATGGAGTGCGAGGGCGCGGGCTGCCGAGGGGACCGGCGCTCGAGTGCGGGGGTCTCCACGCGGACCCCGGTCGGTTCCTGCCGGGTGACGATGACGGAGCCGGTGCCGAGCGAGAGCTGGGCCCGGTGGTCACCGATGCGTAGGCGTTCCTTAAAGCCAAACGCACTGCACAGCCACGCCACGGCTTCAGCCACATCGCGGTAGGCGAGTTCGGGAATCACGACCGATTCTGGCATCGAGCGATTGGCGAACATGGGCTATCCAGACGAAGTGGCAGGTCGCGACGAAGGCGCCAAGGGAAAATCAGGGCTGCCAGCGCATCTGGAAATGGGTCGGGGTCTCGTCGGTAACGGTGAAGCCGAGCCGTTCGTAGAGGCGGCGCGCCGGGTTGACCTTCAGGACCCGGAGTCGGACGGGAATGCCCACGGAACGCGCTTCGGTCTGCAGACCACGCAGGACGATGGTACCGAGGCCCTGATTCTGAAACTCCGGGTTGATCATCACATTGAAGAGTTCGATTTCCTGCTCTCCGCGCCTGGCGGAAAGGTAACCGGCATCGCGGCCGCCGACGGCAATGATCTGGATTTCGGTCGGGTCGAACTTGCTATCGAAGCCGGCCCGTTGCACAGCGTCGTCCCATGTGCCCCACGTCTGTTCGACGTAGGGACGGAGACAGCGGCGCTTGGTGGCCCACAACCACGCGCGATCGCCAGCGGTGGCGGCGCGGAACGTGGGATACATCAGAGCAGCACGAGGTCGTTGCGGTGGATGACCTCGAGGCGCTTGCGCGCGGGGTAGAGCGTGGCGACGGCGGCGCCCTGCCGGCCGGCGAGCGCAGGAATCTCGTCGCTGCCAAAGGCGACCTTGCCGCGGGCAAAGACAATGCCGTCCGGGCCGGCGAGGTTCACGATGTCGCCGGCGGCGAACTCGCCGCGCGTGCCAGTCACGCCGACGGCGAGGAGGCTGCGGCCCTGCTCACGGAGGACGGGGACGGCATTGGCGTTGACCAGGAGCGTGCCGGCGGGGCGTTGGAAGTAGGCGAGCCAGTGTTTCTTCGCCTCGAGCGGGAGGCCGCTCGGCACGAAGAAGGTGCCGGGCCCGCGTCCGCAGAGCAGCTTGGCGAGAATCTCGGGCTCGGCGCCGCTGGCGATGAAGACGCCGCAGCCGGATTTGGTGGCGAGCTTGGCGGCGGCGATCTTGCTGATCATGCCTCCGGTGGCGGTCTCGCTGGTCGTGCCACCGGCCATCGCCTCGATCTCGGGCGTGATGCGCTCGACGACGGGCACAATCTGCTTCGTGCCCTTCAGGTCGACGAGGCCCGGTGCCGTGGAGAGAATGATGAGGTGCTCGGCGCCGGTGAGGCTCGCGACCATCGCGGAGAGCGTGTCGTTGTCGCCGAACTTGATCTCGGCCGCGCTGACGGTGTCGTTTTCGTTGATGACGGGAATCGTGCCGTAGCTGATGAGCTGGCGAAGGGTTTCCTGCACGCCGAGGTAGCGGGAACGCAGGCGAAGGTCTTCATGGGTGAGAAGTACCTGGGCGACGGCGAGGCCGTGGGGTGCAAAGCCCGCCTGCCACGTCTGCATGAGCAGCGACTGGCCGATGGCGGCGCAGGCCTGTTTTTTGGAAATCTCCTTCGGCTTCTTGGTGAGGCCGAGCCGGCCCATGCCGAGGCCGACGGCGCCGGAAGAAACCACAATGACCTCGGTGCCGCGGGCGCGGAGCGCGGCGATGTCGGCGCAGACCGCGGCGATGCGCGCGGTGTTGAGCTCGCCGATGCCGGACGTAAGGACGCCGGTGCCGAGTTTGACGACGACGCGTTTCGGGCGCGCAGTCGTGGCGTTGGGCGTTAGGCTGGAGGCCATGGGCTTCGATTCACCAAGCTTAGCGCCTATTGCCTAAAGCCGATGGCCATGAGCGCGCCACGCGCTCACACCGCGAGCAGGTCCTTCTCCTTGTGGGCGAGATGGTCGGCGATGTCCTTGATCGCCTTGTCGGTCGCGGTCTGGATGTCCTTCTCCAGGCGCTTGGCCTCGTCCTCGGGCAGCTTGGCTTTCTTGAGGGTTTCGAGGACGTCGCGGCGGACGTTGCGGACGTGCACGCGGCCGTCCTCGGCCAGCTTGTGCGCGGTCTTGACGAACTCCAGGCGGCGCTCGCGGCTCATCTCGGGGAGCGGGATGCGGATGAGCTTGCCGTCGACGATGGGATTGAAGCCGAGATTGGCCTCCTGGATGCCCTTGGCGATGGCCTTGGCGAGGCCGGCGTCCCACGGCTGGATCTGGATCATGCGGGCGTCGGGCGTGCTGATCGCGGCGCATTCCTTCAGGCGCATCATCGAGCCGTAGGCCTCGACCATGACGCCCTCGACCATGGCGGGCGTGGCCTTGCCCGTGTGAATCGCACTGAACTCATGCAGCGTGTAATCAACGGCCTTCTTCATCTTGGTGGTGGCGTCGGTGAGTATGGGATGGCTCATGGCGTGGGAGGAGTCGAGGAGACGAGGGTCGAAAAGTCGAGGGGCCGGAAACTGAAAACAATTCAGCTAAAAGTCGAGGAGTTGAAGGGGCCGGTGAATAGGGTGCCGTAGGCCGGCTCCTCGACTTTTCGACCCTTCGACCGCTCGGCTCCAGCGTTCAGTTGTGGACCAGCGTGCCGATTTTCTCGCCCAGGACGGCGCGGCGGATGGCGTGCTCGTCGTTGAGGTTGAACACGAGGATGGGCACGTTGTTGTCGAGACAGAGGGAGAACGCGGTCGAATCCATGACATTGAGGCGCTGCTTCAGCGCATCGATGAAGGAAAGCTCCTCGTATTTGACGGCGTCGGAAAACTTCTTCGGGTCCTTGTTGTAGATCCCGTCCACCTTCGTGGCCTTCATGATGATGTCGGCGTGCATCTCGGACGCGCGGAGGGCGGCGGTGGTATCGGTGGAGAAGTAGGGATTGCCCGTGCCGGCGACGAAGATCACGACGCGGAGCTTTTCCAGGTGGCGCATGGCGCGGCGCAGGATGAACGGCTCGGCGATCTGGTTCATCGGGATGGCGCTCTGGACGCGGGTGGTGACGCCCATTTTCTCCAGGCAGTCCATCAGGGCGAGGCCGTTGATGACGGTGGCGAGCATGCCCATGTAGTCGCCGGTGGTGCGGTCGACGCCGCGCTTTTCACCGTTGAGGCCGCGGAAGATGTTGCCGCCGCCGATCACAACGCAGACCTGCACGCCCAGATCGTGGATTTCCTTCACCTGCGCGCCGATTTTCTCGAGGGTGGCGGCGTCGATGGGGTCGCCGGAAGTGCCGCCGCGGAGGACTTCGCCGCTGAGCTTGAGGACGATGCGCTTGTATTTAACCCGGGGATCCGCGGGTGGGGAGACGTGCATGACGATCAGGAAACGGCACGGCAAAATCCACGTCAATTCCCGAGATGCCTGACGATGGCGAAAGATGGGTGCGCGGCAAAACGAGACGACTTTTTGACCGCTGTACCGGAAATTGGGCAGTTTGGCCTGTAACCGAAACCAAGGCCTTGCGTCAGGTGAACGGAAAACAAAGTATTTACAGTTCACATGGCCGACAACCTTCAGTCCCAGATCCTCAACGCGGCGCGCAGCCGGTTCCGGCACTATGGGTTTGCCAAGACTTCGATGCAGGAAATCGCCGAGGATTGCGACATGTCGGCGGCCAACCTCTACCGTTATTACGAAAACAAGCAGGGTATTGCCGCGGCGGTGATCAAGACCGACCTCACGCAGCTGTATGATGCCTGCCATGAGGCGGTCGAGCTCGCCGGCCCGCATGTGGCGCCGGCGCTGACCGCGCTTTTCGGTGCCAGCATCGATACCACGCGCCGGCAGATCAAGCAGGCCCCGCTGCTGTTCGAGCTCAGCATGGCGGTAACCCGGGAAATGCCGGCCTTGCGCATCCAAGTGCTCGGCGAGATCCGGCGGATGGTCATGGAGATTCTTCAGGCGGGCCAGGTGCGCGGCGAGATCCCCGACGGGGATGCCGCGGAACGCGCGGAACTGATTTTGCTGGCCGGCGCGCCGTTTGTCATGCCCTGGATGCTGTTGAACCAGCCTTTTGGCGACCCGCGGAACAAAGTCGCCCCGCTGATGCACTGTCTCGTCGCCGGATTGACCGCGCCGACTGCCACTTCCACCTCCTGATTTTATGTCGAAAAAACTCTGGATTTCCATCGCTGCCGCCAGCTTGGTCGGCGTCGTCCTGATTTATCGTTTCTCGCACCGCAACGCCGCGGGCGCCGCGGCCGGCCGCGGGGCGCCGCAGGTCGTCGTCGTGGGCGGCAAGGTCCGGAAAAAGGACACGCCGATCTATCTCGATGGCATCGGCACCGTCGCGGCCTTCAACACGGTGACCGTGCGCAGCCAGATCGATGGCACGCTGCAAAAGGTGGTGTTTGCGGAAGGGCAGGACGTCCAGGCGGGCGACCTGCTGGCGCAGATCGATCCCCGGACCCAGCAGGCGGCCCTCGACCAGGCGAAGGCCAAGAAGGCCATGGACCAGGCGCAGCTCGACAATGCGCAGCGCGACATGAAGCGGGACGACGAGCTTTTCCTGAATGACCGCAAGCTCATCGACCAGCAGACCTACGATACGCAAAAGACGCTGGTCGCGCAGTTGACCGCCACCGTGCAGGCCGACGAAGCCGCGGCGGAATCCGCCCAGGTGCAGCTCGATTATACCCGCATCACCGCCCCGATCGCCGGCCGCACCGGCCTGCGGCAGATTGACGGCGGCAATGTGATCCATTCCACCGACACCAATGGCCTGGTGGTCATCACGGAGCTCAAGCCCATCGCCGTGGTGTTCACCCTGCCGCAGCAAAACTGGCCGCAGATCCAAAAGCTCCTCACGGCGGGAGCCAAGCTGGCGGCTATCGCCTACGACCGCGACAGCCTTTCACCGCTCGACGAGGGCGTGCTCAGCGTCGTGGACAACCAGATCGATCCGACCACGGGCACCATCAAGCTCAAGGCCACATTTCCGAATGAAAAACTGGCCCTCTGGCCGGGCCAGTTCGTGAATGTCCGTCTCCGCGTGGAAATCCGCCAGGGCGGCATTGTTGTCCCCTCGAGCGTGATCCAGCGCGGTCCACAGGGCTCGTTTGCCTTCGTGATCAAGGCGGACTCGACGGTGACTGTGCGCACGGTGGATGTGGCGCAGATCGACGGCGGATTTGCGCTGATCAACAAGGGTCTCGCGCCCGGCGAACTGGTGGTCGTCGACGGCCAGTACAAACTCCAGGACGGCAGTTCGGTGACGGTTGCGCCCCCGGCGCCGGCGGCCGGAGCCGCTCCGGCCCAGCCGGGCGACACCGGCGACAAGCCCAAGCACAAGCGCCCGGCTTCCTCCTGAGTTCGCCGTCATGAACGTTTCCGAGATTTTCATCCGGCGTCCCATTGCCACGTCGCTGCTGATGGCGGCCGTCGTGCTGCTTGGCCTGCTGGGCTACCTGATGCTGCCGATCTCGGCGCTGCCCAACGCCGACTTTCCGACCATCCAGGTCACGACCCAGCTGCCGGGCGCCGCGCCGGACGTCATGTGCTCGTCGATCACGACGCCGCTGGAACAGCAGTTCGGCCAGATCAGCGGGCTGAGTTCCATGAACTCGGTCAGCTCCTTCGGTGTCAGCACGATCACGCTGCAGTTCAGCCTCGACCGCAGCATCGACAGCGCATCGCAGGACGTGCAGGCCGCGATCAATGTCGCCTCCGGCGTCCTGCCGCAGGGCCTGCCCAATCCGCCGGTCTACAACAAGGTCAACCCCGCGGACACCGCGATCCTTACGCTGGCCGTTTACTCGGACACCGTGCCGATCGACAAGGTGAACGACTACGCCGACACCCTGCTCGCGCAAAAGCTCAGTGAGGTCACCGGCGTCGGCCTCGTGAGCATCGAGGGCAACCAGAAGCCCGCCGTGCGCGTGCAGATCGATCCCGCGAAGACCGCCGCGCAGGGCCTGAGTCTCGAGGGCATCCGCACCGCCATCGGCAACGCCAATGTCGACGCGCCCAAGGGCAGCTTCGACGGCCTGCATCAGGCTTACGCGATCAACGCCAACGACCAGCTCGTTTCGGCGTCGGATTATCTCAATGTCATCGTCGCCTATCGCAATGGTGCGCCCATCCGCATGAAGGATGTCGGCCGCGTCATCGACAGCGTCGAGAATACCAAGCTCGCCGGCTGGTATGGCGACCGGCCCGCCGTGATCGTCGATATCCAGCGCCAGCCCGGTGCCAACATCATCCAGACGGTGGATCGCATCAAGAAGCTGCTGCCCTCGCTGCTCACCTCGATCCCGCCGAGCGTTCACGTCACCGTCCTGACGGACCGCACCACCACCATCCGTGCCTCGGTGTCGGACGTGCAGTTCACGCTCGTGCTCACGATCATCCTCGTGGTGCTCGTGATCTTCCTGTTCCTGCGCAAGCTCTGGGCCACCGTCATTCCCAGCATCGCCCTGCCGCTCGCGATCATCGGCACCTTCGGCGTGATGCAGCTCGCCGGGTTCAGCCTGGACAACCTTTCCCTCATGGCGCTGACGATCGCGACGGGCTTCGTGGTGGATGATGCGATCGTGATGATCGAGAACATCGTCCGCTACATCGAGCTCGGCGAAAAGCCGTTCGACGCGGCCCTCAAGGGCGCGAAGCAGATCGGTTTCACCGTCATCTCGCTCACGGTTTCGCTGATCGCGGTGTTCATCCCGCTGCTCTTCATGTCCGGCGTGGTGGGCCGGCTCTTCCGCGAGTTCGCCATCACCCTCAGCGTGGCGGTCGTCGTGTCCGCGGTCGTGTCACTGACGCTGACCCCCATGATGTGCGCCCGGCTGCTGAAGCCCGAGAGCGAGGAGCCGCACGGCAAGTTCTTCCAGGTGACCGAGCGGTTTTTCGACGGCATGCTGGCGTGGTATGACCACGGGTTGAAATGGGTGCTGCGGCATCAGCCGCTCACGCTGGCCGTGGCCATTGTCACGCTCATCGCGACCCTGGCCCTGTATGTCTACATCCCGAAGGGACTCCTGCCGGAGCAGGACACTGGGCTCATCACGGGCGTGACCGATGCCGCCCAGAATATTTCCTTCCGGGCGATGTCTACCCACCAGCGTGCGATCGCCGACATCGTGATGAAGGATCCGGATGTCGAGAGCGTCTCCTCCTTTGTCGGCACCGGCACCATCAATGCCACGCTCAACACCGGCCGGCTCTCCATCAACCTGAAGCCGCGCGAGCACCGCTCGTCGTCCGCCGCGCAGATCATCTCCCGGCTCCGCGAAAAGGTGAAGAACGTCGAGGGCATCACCCTCTACATGCAGGCCGTGCAGGACCTCCAGATCGACAGCCGCGTAAGCCGCACGCAGTATCAGTACATTCTCGAGGATGCGGACGCCGACGAACTCGCGAAATGGACTCCGCTTCTCGTGGACAAGCTGCGCCAGAGCGCAGAACTGACCGACGTCGCCAGCGACCAGCAGACCGACGGCTACCAGATCGACATCGCGGTGGACCGCGACAAGGCCTCGCGGCTCAACATCCTTCCGGCGGACATCGACAACACGCTCTACGACGCCTTGGGCCAGCGGATCATCTCCACCATCTTCACGCAGCTCAACCAGTACCGCGTGATCATGGAAGTCACGCCGGAGTACCAGCGCGATCCCTCGGCGCTCAGCCGGATTTACGTCCCGGCCAACGGCGCCGGCGCCACGACCACCGCCGCAGCCACGCTGGTGCCGCTGAGTTCCTTTGCGACCATCACGCTGCGGACGGCCCCGCTCGTGATCACCCACCAGGGTCAGTTTCCGGCCGCCACGATCTCCTTCAACCTGCGCAGTGGCTACTTCCTTAGCGACGCCGTGCTGGCGGTGCAGCAGGCCAAGCGTGATGTCGGCGTGCCCGACACGGTGGAGACGAATTTCTCCGGCAGCGCCGCCGAGTTTCAGAGTTCCCTGGAGAGCGAGCCGTGGCTGATCCTCGCCGCGCTGGTCGTCGTCTACATCGTGCTGGGCGTCCTGTACGAGAGCTACATCCATCCCATCACGATTCTCTCGACGCTGCCCTCGGCCGGGGTGGGGGCGCTGCTCGCGCTGAGCCTCTGCGGGATCGACTTCTCCATGGTGGCGCTGATCGGCGTCGTGCTCCTCATCGGCATTGTGAAGAAAAACGCGATCATGATGATCGACTTCGCCCTCGAGGCCGAGCGCGAGCAGGGACTCCCGCCGGAACAGTCCATCTACCAGGCGTGCCTGCTGCGTTTCCGGCCGATCATGATGACAACGATGGCGGCGCTGCTCGGCGCGCTGCCGCTGGCGATCGAGAGTGGCACCGGCTCCGAACTGCGGCGACCGCTCGGCATCACCATGGTGGGCGGCCTGCTGCTTTCGCAGGTGCTCACCCTATATACCACGCCGGTCATCTATCTCTACATGGATCGCCTGAGCCGCTGGATCACCGGTGCCAAGAAACCGGCTGCGCCGGTCCCGGTCACGACCCCGGCGGCTCCGGAAGCCACGCATTGAGATGAACCTGTCGGAGCCTTTCATCCGCCGTCCCATCGCGACCTCCCTGCTGGCGCTCGGCCTGCTGCTGGCCGGCGGGGTCGCGTTCTTGGCCCTGCCGATTGCGCCGTTGCCGCAGATCGAGCTGCCCACCATCAGCGTCAGCGGCAATCTGCCCGGTGCCGACCCGGTCACCGTAGCCACATCGGTCACCGCGCCGCTCGAGCGCCACTTTGCCCAGATTGCGGGCGTGAGCGAACTCACTTCCACGAGCTCGCTGGGCAGCTCCAACATCACGATCCAGTTCGATGTCAGCCGCGATGTCGACAGCGCAGCCCGCGACGTGCAGGCCGCGATCAATGCTGCCGCGGGCGACCTCCCGACCGGCAACCTCGTCACGTTGCCGAGCTACCGGAAATCGAATCCGTCGGACGCGCCGATCATGATCCTCGCGCTTTCCTCGGAGACGATGTCGCCGGGTGACGTTTATAATTACGCGACCGATGTCATCGCCCAGCAGGTGAGCCAGGTGGCCGGCGTCAGCCAGGTCACGGTCAGTGGCGCCCAGAAATCCGCGGTGCGGGTCCAGGTGGATCCCGCCTACCTTGCCACCATGGGGCTCGGGCTGGAGAACATCCGCTCCTTTGTCAGCTCCTCCAACGCGAACCTGCCCAAGGGCAGCATCGATGGGCCGGACACATCGTACACGGTCCATGTCAATGACCAGCTCAGCGAGGCGAAGGACTACCGACCGCTGGTGGCCTACCAGAAGAACGGCAGCTCGGTCCGGCTCGGTGACCTCGGCACGGTGATCGATGCCACCGAGAACGCCCGCCAGGGCGGCTGGTCCAACGGCAAGCCGGGCGTGCAGCTGATTGTGTTCAAGCAGGCGGGCGCGAATGTGATCGAGACGGCGGACCACATCCGCGCCCTTATTCCGCAGATGACGAGATGGATGCCGCCGGCGATCAAGATGCGCGTGGCCATCGACCGCACCGGTACGATCCGCTCCTCCGTCCAGCATATCGAGGTCACCCTACTTATCTCGGTCGCGCTCGTGGTCATGGTGGTGTTCGTCTTTCTCCGGCGCTTCTGGGCCACCGTGATCCCCAGCATCACGGTCCCGCTCTCGCTGGCCGGCACCTTCGGAGTGATGTACCTCGTGGGCTACACCCTCGACAATCTCTCGCTCATGGCGCTGGCCGTGGCCGTCGGCTTTGTCGTGGATGATGCGATTGTGGTCATCGAGAACATCGTCCGCTATGTCGAAGCAGGCGAACCCCCGATGCAGGCTGCGCTCAAGGGCGCCCGCCAGATCGGCTTCACGGTCGTCTCCATCACGCTATCCCTCGTGGCGGTGTTCATTCCGCTGATTTTCATGACCGGGCAGATCGGACTCTATCTGCACGAATTCGCCGTCACGCTCACCTGCGCGGTGCTCGTCTCGGCCCTCGTCTCGCTGACGTTCACCCCCATGATGTGCAGCCGGTTCCTCCGGCACGAGGCCTCGGAAGAGAAGCCCAACCGGCTGTTCCGCGCCCTGGAGTCCGGCTTCCTCGCCATGCAGAACAGCTACAGCCGCGCACTGACCTGGGTGCTGGCGCATGAGCGGCTGATGCTGGGCGTGACGATCATGACCATGGTTGCCACGGTCGGCCTGTATGTGGTTGTCCCCAAGATTTTCTTCCCGATCGAGGACACGGGCCAGATGGTGGCCGTGGTGGAAGGTTCGCAGGATATTTCCTTCCTGTCGCTGCAGGCCAAGCAGCAGCAGGTCACGGACATCATCCTGAAAAATCCCTCCATCGATGCCGTCGTCTCCTTCATGAGCGGTGGCAGCAACAGCGGCCGCATGTTCATCCAGCTGAAGCCGCTCGAGGAACGCGCCCCGGACAAGCAGACCCACAAGGTGGATATCCAGACGGTCATCGGCCAGCTCCGCCGGGCCCTGGCCAAGGTGGAGGGCGTCGGGCTCTTCCTTCAGCCCTCGCAGGACCTGCGCATCGGTGGCCGCAGCTCCAAGAGCCTCTACCAGTACAGTCTCACTGGCTCGAATCTGGATGAACTTCACCAGTGGTCCAACGCCCTGCTACTGGAGCTGCAGAAGGCCCCGCATTTCCTGGCCGTGACCTCCGACCTGCAGACCACCGGCCTGCAGGCCCAGGTTGTGGTGGACCGGACCGCGGCTTCGCGGGTCGGGCTCACGCTCAGCGCGATCGACAACACGCTGTACGATGCCTTCGGCCAGCGCCAGGTCTCCACCATCTACACGTCGCTGACACAGCACCATGTGGTCCTGGAGGCCTCGCCGCGCTACCAGCTGGATCCCGCCTCGCTCGACAAGATCTTCGTCAAGTCCTCGACCGGCAACATGGTGCCGCTGAGCGCGGTGTCGCACGTCGTGCGCGGCAACACCTCGCTCTCGGTCAACCACCAGGGCCAGTTTCCGGCCGATACCATCTCGTTCGATCTCGACCCCGACTATTCGCTGGGCGCCGCCACGAAGGATCTCGAGGCGATCAGCGCCCGGCTGCACCTGCCCGGGGAGATTCACGGCAGTTTCCAGGGCACCGCGAAGGTCTTCCAGCAGTCGCTCTCCAGCGAGCCGCTGCTCATCGGCGCCGCTCTGCTCGCAGTGTATATCATCCTCGGCATGCTGTATGAGGACCTGATCCATCCACTCACGATCCTCTCGACGCTGCCGTCGGCCGGCGTGGGCGCGCTCCTGGCCCTGCTGGTCTGCAACTACCAGTTGTCCATCATTGCGGACATCGGCATCATCCTGCTCATCGGCATCGTGAAGAAGAATGCGATCATGATGATCGACTTCGCCCTCGAGGTGGAGCGGACGGAGGGTCTGACGCCGGAGGAAGCTATTTATCGCGCGTGTGTGGTGCGGTTCCGGCCGATCATGATGACCACGATGGCGGCGCTGTTCGGCGCCCTGCCACTGGCGATCGAGAGCGGGGTGGGGGCGGAACTGCACAAACCCCTCGGCATCTCGATCGTGGGCGGCCTGATTCTTTCCCAGGTCCTCACGCTGTTCACGACCCCGGTGGTCTACGTGGCGCTCGACAAGCTGCGCAACCGCTCCCGCCATCGCACCACCGTGGCCGTGGCGCCGGCCGTGGTGTGAGATTTTCCCGGCTCGCAGCAGCTGACGTGAGGAGGCTGGATTGAGAGAAGTGCCAGGGGAGATCCGGTTTTCACAAACTGCGCAAACATTCTGCCGGATTGATCCGCTGAAGGCGGAACAGGCTGGGGACGCAGGCGAGCGCGGAAACCAGCAGGATGACCAGGGTGACGGCTACAAACGTGAGCGGATCCCGTTCCTTCACCCCGAACAGCAGCGACTGCAGCACATGGGCCACGGCCATGGCCGCGCCCAAGCCGAGCAGCACGCCGGAAGCCGCGGTGAGCAGATGCCCGCGGGCGAAGCGAACCCACAGCCGGTTGGGTTCGATGCCAAGCGCCATCCGGATCCCGAATTCACGCCGGCGTTGGAGGATCTGGGAAACCGTGAGGCTATAGACGCCGATGGCGCAGAGCAGCACGGCCGCCACGGCATAGACCGTGGTCAGCTGCATGGTAAGGCGCACGGTGCCGAGTTCCTTCTCGATCACGCCTTGCAGGGTGGCTGGCAGGTAGATGGGCAGGCGGGGATCCACGCGGCGGGCGGCCCGGGTGATGTCATCGATCGTCGGGGGCGTTCGCTCGCCGCGGACGTAGATGAACAGATACGACGGGCAATACTGCACGAGCGAGGTGTAGATCGCGTCGTTGACCGCGGCCTTGGGCCCGGCGGCCTGGAAGTCGCGCACCACGCCCCGGACCACCGCCGGGAGGGCCGGATCCTTCGGGCCGCGGCGCGTGAAAAACGTCCGGCCCAAGGCGCTCTGGTGGGGCCACAGCCGCTGGGCCAGCGAGGCGTTGATGACGGCGTAGTTGATCCCACCCGGCTTTTCGTCCCGTGCGAAGGTCTCGCCCTCGATGAACGGGGTCCCGAAGACGGCAAAGATGTCGGGCGAAACGGGCGCCGACTGTGCGCCGCCTTCCGCGCGGCCCTCGGCGAGACCGTCCGCCGTCGTGGCATAGAACATATTGGGTGGCCCGCTGTAGCCGATGGCGCCGCCCATGACGGCCGCGGCTGCCACGCCGGGGAGGCGGTCGATCTCGTCCATCAGGCGCAGCTGTACGGGCAGCCGTTGCGTGACGGAGAACTCGGCCTCCTTCATGGCTGTCTTGGCGTTGAAGATCCGCCGGGCATCAAAGCCCCACTGGTCTTCGTTGAGATTGTGGCTGGAGCGCAGGAGCAAACCCGCCGAGATAGCCAGGACCGTCAGCAGCGCGATCGGGCCGAGCAGCAGCACCCGCCGCCCGACCGCGCGGCCGGTGCCGCGGCTCGACCCGGCGCCGTCGCGGATGATCTGCTCTGGACTGACGAGAAACAGGTAACCGAGCGGGACAAACAGGGCGAAGCCCGCCGACAGCGCCGCCAGCCCCACCGCCATCATGGGATGATGCCACTGCAGGGAAAATTTCAGCCAATACGGCGCATTGGACAACGCCAGCGCCTGATGCACGTGCGGCGCGGCCGCGAGCAGGACGCCGGTCCCGATCGTCGCGGCGATGCCGGCGGTGACCAAAAGCTGGAAACATAAGCCGCGGATGGCGGCGGCCCGGGGAATGCCGAGGGCGAGGGATGAGGAGATTTCCGCCGTCCGCCCGAAGAAATCGATCATCACGAGATTGGCGGCGTTGGCACAGCTCACGAGGATGAAGACCAGCGACAGGGCAAACAGCACGAGCGCGCTGCGATGCAGCTCCGGGGCGAGGTAGTATTCCCGGAAAGGAGTGACGATCGGATGCAGCTCGAAACGCGCCGCATACGTGGCAGAGCCCCGGCGCTCCGTGATTTGACGCAGGTCCTCGGCGGCGCGCGCGTCGGTGATCCCAGGCCTCAGCCGGGCGATGATATCAATCACCGGCACGTCGGCGGAGCGTTCGAACGGACTGAACCCCAGCGGCTCCCACATTTCCTGGTCGTTGGGAAAACGGAACGAAGCCGGCATCACGCCCACGACCGTTGCCGCCACACCGTCCACCTTGACGGCCCGCCCGATGATCGCGGGGTCGGCCGCGAACTTGTTCCGCCACGTGCCCTCGCTGAGTATCACGACCGGACCGCAGCCCAGCTTGTCCTCGTCGGGCGTGAACAGCCGGCCCAGCAGGGGCTGCGCGCCCACCAGGCGCAGGGCGTCGCTGGAGACGTTGGCGCTCAGCAGGCGTTCCAGGCCGTTCTCCGTCGTGACGAAGATCGAGTTGTACAGCATGACGGCGGCAAAATCGCTGAAGACCGTCTGCTGCTCCTTCCACGCGAGAAAATCCTCCCGCGTGGAGGAGGTGAAATTGGCGTAGCCCACCATCCGCCGGGGCGCCTTGGGCCCGGTCTGCCCGATCAGACGCAGCGCGCCCGGCGGATCAAACTCGGGATTCTGCAGGAAGATGGTATGGAAGAGAGACCAGCTGATGAGCGACAGGGCGATCGAGATGGTGAACGTCGCCAGCATCAGCCCGGACTGGACCCGCCGCCGCGTGAGGCGCCGCAGGGCCAGCTGGAATTCATAGAGCAGGATGGACATGAGGGGAGGGGAGCGGGGGATAACGGTTTCTCCCCTGTTCCTACGGCACAACCGGTCTCGGTGTGGGAGAAAAATTCACTCCCCGACGGTGGCTACAGGCCGGGTGGAAAGGAGTGCCGGGGTAGGGCATGGGAATGGCCGGATCAAAGCCAGCAATGCACCGGGCGCACGCCCAAAGTCGTGCAGCCACCGATTTCCGGGCATGACAGATTTTTTCCTCGCGATGTTAAGATTTAACATTCACGTGTGATAAATAAACCCCGTGGCTTGCGTGACCCCTTCGTTGCTTTTCGTTTCCGGCCGGACCCCATGACCCCTTCGGATCGCCGGCAATTCATCCAGGACCGCCTGGAACAGGCGGGCACCTGCTCCTACGAGGAGTTGGCGGCGGCCATCCGGGTGTCGACGATGACCATCCGGCGCGACCTCGAGGAAATGGTGAAGCAGGGCAGCGTCATCCGCACCGTGGGCGGGGTGCAGCGGGCCCATGCCCCGTCGTACCTGTATGAGACCGCGGTGCATTCCCGGCTCGGGCAGCAGCGCGACGCCAAGCGGGCCATCGCCCGCCGGGCGCTGGAGCTGATCGGGGACCGGGCCACGATCTTCCTCGACGGCAGCACGACCTGCCTCGAGCTCGCCCGGTTGATTGCCCAGGGAAAAAAGGGCCTGACCATCGTGACCAACTCGGTGCTGGCCTGCATGGAGCTCGGCCAGAACAGCGACATTTCCGTCACCGGCCTCGGCGGTCATTACGATGCGAACAGCCTGTGCTATGTCGGACCCCAGGCGGAGGACGCGGCGAAAACCCTCTTCGTGGACCTGGCCTTTGTCAGCACCAAGGGCTTCCTCCCGGCGAAAGGCACGTTCGAGTCCTCGCTGCCCAACTTCCGCATCAAGCAGATCATCGCCCGGCAGTGCGTCGAGCTGGTGCTGCTCGTGGATCACTCGAAATTCGGCCAGCGCGCGCTCAGCAAGGTGCTGGAGACCGCGCAGATTCACACTGTGGTGACTGACAGCCAGACGCGCCGCGCCGACCTGGCCCAACTCGAGAAGGCGGGCTGCAAGGTGCACGTCGCCGCCGGGCCGAAGCCCGCCGTCAAAAGGACCGCCCATGCCGCTTGAATCCATCAAGATCCTGATGCAACGCGCCCGTGCGGGCGGCTATGCACTCGGCTATTTCGAGAGCTGGAACCTCGAATCGCTGCAGGGTGTGATCGATGCCGCGGAGGTTTCCCGCGCGCCGATCATCATCGGGTTCAACGGCGATTTCCTCAGCCGGCCGTCGCGCCGGGCGACCGAACGGCTGGCTTGGTACGCCGAACTGGGCCGCGCCGCCGCGCAGTCGGCCGCGGTGCCCTGCGGGTTGATCTTCAACGAGTGTCCCAATGACGACTGGGTGCGGCTCGCCGCCGAGGTTGGTTTCAACCTCATCATGCCCGCCGATCCCGCGGCCCCGTACGAGGACTACGTGCGGCGCGTGCAGGGGATTACGCACCACGCTCACGCGCTCGGCGTGGCAGTGGAAGCCGAACTCGGCGAACTGCCCTGCGGCGCTTCCGGCGAAGTCGCGCCGGGCGGCGAAATGACCGACCCGGAAATTGCCGCGCGCTTCGTGGCCGCCACCGACGTCGACCTGCTCGCGGTGAGCGTGGGCAACGTTCACATCAGGCTCGCCGGCGCCCAGGCCTTGGACCTGGACCGGTTGAATGCGATCCGGCGGCGGGTCGACCGGCCGCTCGTGCTGCATGGCGGCACCGGCATCGACGCGGATTCATTGCGACAGGCGATCGGCCTCGGCGTGACGAAGGTGAATTACGGGACCTATCTCAAGCAGCACTACCTGCGGGCAGTGCGGGCCGCGCTGGCGTCTGGTGAGGCCAATCCGCACGAACTGCTCGGCATCGGCGGGCCGCAGGACGTGATGGTGGCGGGCCGGCTCGCGGTGCGGGACGCGGTTTTGGAACGCATTGAAAACCTCGGTTGCTGCGGGAGAACCTGAATCATGACTGAAATCGGCTGTGCCGGCATTATGGTGGAGGACATTATCTGCGGGCCCATGCGCGAACTTCCGCGCGAGGGCCGCCTGCTCGCGCTCGACGCGATGCCGGTCAAGGTGGGCGGCTGCGCCGCCAACGTCGCCATCGACCTCGCGCGCCAGGGATTCTCGGTCGAGGTGCTTGGCTGCCTCGGCGAGGACGACTCCGCCCGCACGTTGCAGGCGGGCCTCGAGCGGCACGGCGTGGGCTGCCAGCCGCTCGTCCGCACCGATAAATATCCGACCAGCCGGACGGTGATCCTGCTCGTGGAAGGTCAGGACCGGCGTTACCTCCACGTCTTCGGGGCGAACCGCGCGCTGACCGTCGCCCATATCCGGCGCGATTGGGTCGCGGGCCTGAAGCTCTTCTATTTTGGCGGCCTGTTTGCCATGCCCGGGATCGATACCGGCGAACTCGCCGAGCTGCTGAAATTCTGCCGGACGAAAGGCGTGACGACCGTGGTGGATGTGGTCGTACCGCAAACCTGGCGTGCGCGCGACGAACTCGCCGCGCTGCTGCCGCACATCGATTATTTTCTGCCGAACGACGACGAAGCCCAGTTGATCACAGGGCTCGCCGATCCGCTCGACCAATTGCGCTTCTTCCAAGCCGCAGGCGCGCACACGGTCATCATCACTCAGGGCAAGGCCGGGGCCATTGCCGGGCGCGATGGACAGTATTGGCGGTGCGGCACCTATCCGGCGAACGTGATCGATCCGTCGGGATCGGGCGACGCGTTCGGGGCGGGCATCATTGCCGCCATTCGCCGGGGCGGCGATCTGGCCGACCAGCTGCGCTATGGCAGTGCGCTCGGGGCCTCCGCGACCCGCGCGGTGGGCACGACGGATGGCGTCTTCGCTGCGGAGGAGGCCACGGCGTTTATCGCCGCTCATCCGCTGCCGGTGGCGACGGGGAAACTCTGACCATGGAAATCGAATTCAAGATGCCGGACTTGGCGACGACGGACTCCGAGATCAAGGTGATCCGTTGGATTGTAGGGGTAGGTGAGCCGGTCAAACGCGGGCAGCCTCTCCTTGAGGTCGAAACCGACAAGGCGGCGATGGAGGTGGAGTCGATCGCCACCGGGATCCTGAAAGCAGCGCGAGCCGCAGTGGGCGAAGCGATCATCGCGGGCCAGGTCATCGCCGTGATCGAGACGGCAGACGTTGCGCCTAAACCGGCTCCGGTCGTCGCGCCGGCCTCGCCCGCGCCCGCCGCTGCAGCACCCTCCGGCGCCAAGCCCGCGGGCGGCATGTTCGCGAAAAACCGTGCGGCTGCCGGCCAGCCGGCCGGCGCACCCACTGGCGCAACGATTCCGCTGACCGCCACGCAGCTCACGGTGGCGCGCCGGATGCAGGAGAGCAAACAGACGGCGCCGCACTTTTATCTGCAGGCCTCGGTCAACGCCGAGCCGATGATCCGCCAGCGCACCGCCGCGGCGCCCGCCAAGCTGGCGTGGGACGCCTTCTTTGCGCAGGCCGTTGCCCGGGCCCTGAAGAAATTTGACCGCATGGGCTGCCGCTTTGCCACGGACCACCTCAAGCCCGCCGGCACGGCGGACATCGGGGTGGCGGTGGATCACGAGGGTGAACTGTACGTGATCGCACTGGCGGATCCGTCCACGAAAACACCGCGGCAGATTTCCGACGAGCTGCGCACCAAGGTGGAAAAACTGCGGGCCGGCGATCCCGAGGCCCGCAAGCTCCGTCCGACGGCGCTCACGATCACCAATCTCGGCGCCACGCGCGTCGAGGCGTTCACCGCCATCGTCAGCCCGCCCGAGGCCGCCATCCTGGCCATCGGCCGCGTCACGCCCACCGCCGTGGTGGAGGCGGGCGGGATTGTGGCGCAGAACCGCGTGACCCTCACGCTGTCGGCCGACCACCGCGTGGTGAACGGCAAGTACGCCGCGGATTTTCTCAGCGAGATCGTGCGCGAATTGGAAGCACTGTGAGTATGAATACCAACCGGCTTCGTCATTCTGCGGTACTGTCTGGAGTAGGGCGGGTCTTTGACCCGCCCTCTGAGCCGCTGAGGGCAGGTCAAAGACCTGCCCTACCTCGGAGATCACTGCGCTCGTAATGTCCCGCCTTTTAAAACCCGTACCTCAAACCCCATGCCTTCCATCGTCACCCCGGATCTGGTTAAACGCTACGACCGCGACGGCTACCTGATCCTGCACCAGCCGGTTTTTTCGCCCGAGAAATTTTCCCGCGTGCAGGCGTTTTGTGCCGGGAAGTTCGCCGAGGCTAACAAAGGCGCGGAGGTGCCTGCCATCATCGATTGTCCCCACTGGGCCGATCCGCGCATGTTCGAGTGGATCTTCGCTCCGGAGATGCTTGACCTGGTGGAGCCGCTCATCGGGCCGGACATCGGCGTGTTCGCCTGCCACCTGTTGCAAAAGCCCGCCGCGGTCGGCAAGCGCGTGCCATGGCATGAGGATTCGGCGTATTGGAAGGGGGCCCTGACTCCGATGGAGGTGGCCTCGATCACGCTGGCACTCGAGCCCTCGCTGCCGGCGAATGGCTGCCTGCGCGTGATTCCGGGTACGCAGCGGCACGGTTACTCGGATTACGCGGATGTCGCCCGGCCCGACAAGGAGGTGTTTCCGATCGAGATCCAGAAGGCGCAGATGGACGAGACCAAGGCCGTCGACATCGACCTGCAGCCCAACGAGGCGTCGATCCATCACGGCAAGATCATCCACGGCTCGAATCCCAACACCGGATCCACGCGCCGCGCCGTGCTGACGGTGCGCTATTTTCCGGCGACGGTGAAGTTCACCCCGGAGAATCATCCGCACTTCGCCGCGGCGAAATTCAACATCTACCTGGCGCGCGGGCAGGACCGCGCGGGCAATAAATACGCCGACCCGACCAAGTCGTACCGCGGCGGCGAGCCGGTGCACACGGCCTGAGACGTGCCCACGCCGATGAAGCAAGAGACCAATCGTAGCAGCCGACGTAAGGAGGCTGGCTTGAGTGGAGCGGCCAAGCCCAGCCTCCTCACGTCGGCTGCTACGGTCACGCGTCCAGACCCCCGGCTCAGCTACACCTTCCCGGTCGAACGCCTGAAACGCGGTCATTCGTTTGGCAACGCGCAGGTCTACGTCACGCTCGACCGCAACTCCGACGTGATCAGCGAGCCCGGGACAGCGCGGCTGGGGCTGCGCGACGCGCGGGACCAGCAGTATTATCTGTTGGGCTGGCAGGTGGAGCTGGTCGGAGCGGAGGGCGGGGCGTACCTTCCGGTGGAGACCACCCTCGCGCCCGATGGCCAGACGACCACGTTGCGCCAGGGCAAGGTGACGGTCGCCAAACGCTTCATCCTTCCTTTCGAGAATAACCACCTGCGCTCGGCGCATTATCTGTTCACGGCCGCGACACCGCTGGCGGCCACTATGGTGCGGACGCATCTCATGCTGCCGCCGGGCGCGAAAGTGTCCGAGGCCGAGCAGGGCGGGCACCGTTATCTTGCGATTCATTACGCAAACCATGTCACCGGCGTGCTCTGGGGCAGCGGCAGCGTGCTTTCATTTGCCTTCCAGCCGGCGGCGGAAGGGCGGACGGAATGTATCGCGGAGTTCGCCTGGGCCGGCGGCCGCGAGTGCGGGCTGTCCTTTGCTTATGCTCCGGGAGGCTCGGCCCCCGTGGGCGCGGTGGACGAGGTTTTCACGGCCGACGCCGGCAGCCCGGCCAGCCATCTGCGCCGGCTGCATGTCATTGCAGACGAGACGGCGCATGCGATCCAAGGACACCTCGACACCTGCCGGCTCTGGACGCCCGACGCGTTCCTCAACGGCGGCGTGCACTGGGCGAAGATCAACCAGCTGAAGGACTGGCAGGAGTACCGCCGCGGTCCCGGTTTCAGCAACTGCCCGCCGTCCGATGTGCTGGTCGGGCGCGACACGTTCTGGTTCTTGGCCGGCACCGATTACTATGCGCAGGGCTGGTCGCGCCGGCTGCTCGACTTCTGGTTTCGCGAAGGGATGGAGCCCAATGGAAAATCGATCGAGTATCTGCTGGCGTCGAGCGAGCCGTTGTTTCGCGACGACTACGGGCTCAACATCAATGACAACACGCCGCTCCTGCTGATCGCCGCGCATCATTACTATGCGCTGTCGGGTGACCGCGGCTTTCTCGACTCGGTATATTCCGCGCTGCTGCGTTCCGCGAATTACATCCTGGCCCAGCGCAACGACGCCGGGCTCGTCTGGTGCCGGTCGCGGGACATGTTTGTGCGCGGGCTCTGCGGCTGGCGGAACTGCACGGGCAATTACCAGCTCTCCGGCGCGGTCACCGAGATTAACGGCGAGTGCTACCGCGCGCTACTGCTCACGGCCGAACTCGCGGAGGCGACGGGAGACCGCCGCAACGCGGTGCGGCTCCGCGCCGCCGCGGACGACCTGCACGGCGCGATCAACCGCCACCTGCGCTCCACGTCAGCGCACAATCCGTTTTATCTCCTGATGATCAACCCGGATGGCCGGCGCGTGGATGATCTCACGGGTGACCTGCTGTTTCCCGCGCTGTTCGGCGTGGCGCCGCGCGCTACGGCGCGCGCCATCCTCGAAAAGCTGTTCAGCCCGCCGTTCTGGCTGGGCGCTCCGGCCGGCCCGGGTGGGATGCGCACGATTACGCCTGAGCAAAAGGGGTACGTGGCGAAAGCCGATCCCGCCACTTACGGACTGCAGGGCGGGGTATGGCCGAACCTCGCCTTGTGGGCAGCGCGCGCCGCGGCGGATGTCGGCCTGCCCGATCTCATCGTGCAGGCGCTCCACAGCACCCGGCGATTGGCGGATCGGCCGGATTTCGACCGCTGCAACGTCACACCCGGTGAATTCCCGGAATACTTTAACGGCGATGACCTGCTGCAGCGCGGACACCCGCGCAGCACGTTCATCCACGGCAGCTACCTGTGGACGGCCTACGAGGGCCTGCTCGGGCTCACGCCTCATGCCGAGGGACTCGAAGTGAATCCGACCCTGCCGACCGGCTGGGGCTGGGCGGCGATCTCGCGGCTGCCGTATCGCGGCGCGCCGCTGTCCTTGCTCGCGGTCCGCGCCGGGAAAACGCTCTACACGACCACGCGCGTCACCACGAAATGGAAGCAGGTCGTCGTTTCCGCGGAGCGCCAGGAAGCCTACCGCCTCGAGAGCGATGCGCCTGTTTTCTGGCTGGTCGCCGGCCGCGAGGTGCTGGCGGCGGCAGACACGGCGGGGAAAGCCCGGTTGATCGAGCGCGCGAGCGGCCAGGTCGTGGCTGAATTTTCCATCCCCGCCGGCGAACTCGTCCGAACGAAATGTAGGGCGGGGTCGCCGACCCCGCCGCGAACGTCGCTGGATTCAAGCAAGGCAAGAAAGACAAGGCGGGGTCAGCGATCCCGCCCTACAGCCAGATAAAATTTCCCATGACCACCGCTCCCTCCCAGCTGGAACCTGAATTGGCCGAGGCCTACCGCCAGTGCGCCGACAAGAGCCTCCTCGCGGCCCTGAACCCGAAGATCTTCTTCGGCTATTTCTCCGTCTGCGCCGATCCCACTCAGGGCCATGGCAGCAACACGACATTCCCCGGCTTGGACTGGGGCCAGTCCGCCGAGGCGCTGCTGTGGCTCGGCCGCCGGGACGAGGTGCTGGCGAGCTGGGAGTACGTGAAGTCGTTCCTGCGCGAGGACGGCCTGCTGCCGTTTGCGATCATCCCCAGCGACGCGGGCAAGACGATCTACATGGGCCTGCCGCAGACGGAGGAGAAATTCCCCCTGGTCATGGCCGCCAACGGCGGCGTGTATTCGCACTGGTTTCCCGGCAACCCGCTGATGGTGCTGGCCAACGTCACGTTCATCCAGATGGCCGACGTTATCTTCCGGCAGACGCGGGACCAGGCATGGCTGACGGCCCAGCTCCCGGCCTTGTCCCATGTGACGGACTGGCTCGTGAAGCAGGTGACTCCCGCGGGACTCGTCCGCGGCGGCGGCTATTATGTGGAGCGGCCGCCGCGGCTCGATCATGACGGGGTTACCCAATGCTACACGGCCGACGCCCTGCGGATGGCAGCCCGGCTGACGGGTGACCAGGCCTACGGGATGGTCGCGGACCGGATCACCGCGTGTTTCCGGCAAAAATTCTGGGCCGGCGATCATTGCGTGGAATACATCCATCCGAAGCACGGCGCGATCTCGTCCCACGGCCTGACGGATGTGGACTGGGCCGCCATCGCCACTGGCACGGCGACGCCGGAGCAGGTCAAGGTCCTCTGGCCGCAACTGCGCGCCAACCGGGACTTCGTCTACAATGGGATTCCCACCGGCATCTCTACACGGCCGGAGACCTACGAGGACTGGGAGATGATGTTCCTCGACCGCCATGACACGGCGGCGATGGGCCGGGTCTGGTATCTCGAGGCGTGGGCGCGCTCGGTGATGGGCGACCGCGAAGGTGTGCTCGAATCGCTGCGGCAGGTGGCGCGCGTCGGCCGGGCCAACAACTGGTACTGGCGGGAACGCTATTACTCCGAGCGCAGCGGCGATCTCGGCAGCTATCTCATCAACACCTACTGCGAATATCCCGCCAACTTCATCCGTATCGTCCACCGGTTCGTGTTGGGCGGCTGAAATCCATGAGTCTTTTCTTTCTCAATTTGGTAGGGCGGGTCGTCCGCGACGAGCTGCGCACCCCAGCGGTTCATCCGGAGGATTCGCCCTACCTGTCCCTTTCCTCACCATGACCAAGTCCTCTTCTCCCGCCGCCGCGCACGACCGCGCCTTCGCCCTGAAATTCTACGAGCAGATGGTGCTCATCCGCGAGTTCGAGGAGCGCGTGAAGTTCCTGTTCCTCGAGGGCACGATGCCCGGCACGATCCACCAGTGCCAGGGGCAGGAGGCCACGGCGGTTGGCGTGTGCGCGGCGCTGCGGTCCGACGACTTCATCACCTCGACGTTCCGCGGCCACGGTCATGCGCTCGCGAAAGGCCTGACCGTCCAGGAAATGCTCGACGAGCTGTTCGGCGCCACCACCGGCTGCTGCAAGGGCAAGGGCGGCTCGATGCACATGGGGAACATGGACAAGGGCATGGTCCCCGGCATCGCCATCGTCGCGGGCGGTATTCCGCTCGCGGCGGGCATGGCGCTGGCGTTCAAGCTGCAGCGCCGTCCGCAGGTCGTCGCGTGCTTCTTCGGTGATGGTGCTGTGGCGGAAGGCGCGTTCCACGAGGGCGTGAACATGGCCGCGATCTGGGATCTGCCCGTGATTCTTGTCTGCGAAAACAATCTCTACGGCGCCTCGACCCGTATCGACAAGGTCATGAAGAACCCGCGCGTTTCGGATCGCGCGGCTTCCTACGGGTTTCGCGGCGAGACGGTCGACGGCAACGACGTGCTCACGGTCTATGCCGCGGCGCAGCGCGCGGCGGAGGAATGCCGGGCAGGTAAAGGCCCCGTGCTGCTCGAACTGCTGACGTACCGGCGCACCGGCCATTCCCGGCGCGACGCCTGCCATTACCAGGCAAAGGATGAACGCGAGGCGTGGTTTGCCCGCGATCCCATCGAGCGCTTCGCGGTGCAGTTGCTCGCTCGTGGCGATGTCAGCCAGTCCGACCTCGACGCGATCAAGGCGGACATCGACCAGCAGATCACCACCGGCGTTGAAAACGCCAAGCAGGCGCCGCAACCCACACTCGCGGACCTGACCACCGATGTCTTCGCCTGATCCCATGAGCACCTCCACCAGTCCTTTCCTGACCGAGACCATGAAGACCGCGGCGGCGGCGCAGTTTGCCCGGGACGGTTTTTTCATCGCTCCGCGCCTTATCCCCACCGAGCTCCTCGGGCGCGTGCGGCAGCAGATCGACGCGGTCTACGCCGGTGAGTACGAGACCGGAATTCCGCCGGCCGGCGTGCCCAAGGCTTCGAAGGAGCCGCCGAAGTCGCTGGTGAAAATCGACAATGCGCACCGTTCGGATCGGACCATTTACGAGCTCGTCAGCCATCCCGCCATCGGGCGCTGGGCCGCCGCGCTGACGGGAGGGAAGATGATCCAGGTGTTCGCGACCCAGCTCCTGATCAAGCCGCCCGGCGGCCAGGGCGGCGTGAATGTCGGCTGGCACCAGGATCAGGAATACTGGGACGGCGCGCTGCAGGGGGAGATCTTCACGGCGTGGGTCGCGATCAGCGATGTCACCGCCGAATCCGGCCCGATGCGCTTTGTCCGCGGCTCGAACCACTGGGGCCTGCTCAAGGCGGGCGACTTTTTCAGCGATCACCTCGATGCGCTGAAACAGCGCATTCAGGAAAAGAGCGGCGGCGGCGCCTGGTCGGAGGTCGCCGCCGTGCTTCCACCGGGCGGTGTGAGCTTTCACCACCGTCTCACGGTTCATGGCAGCGGCCCCAACCTCGGCCCGGGTCCGCGCGTGAGCTTCGCGATTCACTTGCGCACGGAGAAATCCGGTCTGCGCGACGGCGTGAAATGGCAGGACGCCGGCTATCTGAACGATTTCAACGACCTGCAGGGCAGCCCGGTGGCCCATCGCGAAACCTGAATCTTTTAAAATTATGAAACGACAAGGCATAGCAGAGGCGCTTCGCGACGGCATCGCGGAGGAAATGACCCGTGACCCCGCGGTGTTTTGCATTGGCGAGGACATCGGCGTGCCGGGCGGGTGGGGCGGCGCCTTCACCGTTACGCTCGGGCTCGCGGAGAAATTCCCCGGCCGGATCATCGACACGCCGATCGCCGAGCTCGGCTTCACCGGCATGGCGGTGGGCGCGGCGATGATGGGCATGCGGCCGATCGCCGACATGCAGTACGGCGACTTCCTGTTTCTCGCCAGCGACCAGCTGATCAACAACGCGGCGAAGATGCGCTACATGTCGGGCGGCACCGTCAAGGTCCCCATGGTCATGCGCGCCCCCATCGGCGCGACCGGACGCGGCTCGCAGCATGCGCAGAGCATGGAGCGCTATTTCACCGGCGTGCCTGGCCTGAAGGTCGTCGCCGTATCGAACGCCTACGACGCCAAGGGGATCCTCAAGGCCGCAGTGCGCGACGACAACCCCGTGATGATCTTCGAGCACAAGCTCCTCTACGGCTCCAAGGGTGCGCGCGCCGAACCGGGCGCCGTCGATGCGACCAGCGAGATCCCCGACGAGGATTATGTCGTGCCGCTCGACCGAGCCGCCGTGCGCCGCGAGGGGAAGCACGTCACGATCCTGGGCTGGCTCCTGATGACGCACTACGCGATGGCTGCCGCGACACTACTTGCCGCCGAAGGCATCGAGGCCGAGGTGATCGACGTGCGCAGCCTGTCTCCCATTGATTACGACACGATCGGCGCATCGCTCCGCAAGACCGGCCGAGTGATCATCGTCGAGGAGGGACCGAAGACCGGCGGAGTCAGCGCCGAAATCGCCGCCGGCATCATGGAGCACTGCAGCGACAGCCTGATGGCGCCGGTCGTGCGCGTGGCCTCGCCCGACGTGCCCGTGCCCTTCACCCCGATCCTCGAAAACGCCTACCGCCCCGACGTCCCCCGCATCGTCGAAGCCGCCCGGCGCCTCGCCCAGAATTGACTGTGGAACTCAGGAACACTGGAACAAGCCATCTGAAACCGCTTCGCTGGTGCTCAAGGTATCCAGGTTCCATTCCTGATTTCCTGAGTTCCATATTAAGATACCCCAACCCATGAAGCTCCTCGATCAGTACAACCGCGATGGCTATGTCATCGCCCGCAACGTCCTCGATCCCGCGCTGATCAAGGAAGCCAGCGACCATGTCGAATGGCTCATGCGGAAGAATCCCGGCCGCCGGCCCGAGCAACTGTGGCAGGATCTCATCCCGAACGATCCGTTCTGGGTGCGCCTCGTCGGCGATGGCCGCCTGCTGGATGTCGCGCAGGAGTTCATCGGTCCCAACATCGCGCTCTTCGCCTCGCATTACCTCTGCAAGCCCGCCGGCAACGGACTCCCCGTGCTCTGGCACCAGGACGGGAGTTACTGGCCGCTCGATCCGATGGAGGTCGTGACCGTGTGGCTCGCCGTGGACGATTCCACGCCGGAAAACGGCTGCATGCGCGTCATCCCCGGCACGCAGCACCTCAAGCTCCAGCAGCTGAAGGAGCGGAAGGACGTCACAAACGTGCTCAACTCGGAGATCGACGCGTCCTTCGTCGATGAATCGAAGGCGGTCGACATCATCCTCAAGGCCGGCGATCTCTCCGTGCATCACCCCAACGTGATCCACGGTTCCAACGCGAACACTTCCCCGAAGCGCCGCTGCGGCCTCACCATCCGCTACATCCCCACGACCACGCGCATCACGCAGCCGTGGGGCTGCGATTTTCTGCTGCGCGGCCAGGCCGTCCCCGGTATCAACGACTACAAACCCTTCCCCCGCTACGTCGGCGGCGACGCGCAGATGGCCTTTCGCGGCTGCGAGCAATGGAAATAGTTAACCTGACACCCCTGATTGTCATTCTTCGCTGCGCTCAGAATGACAGATACCCCACCCAAACCCCATGATCACCCAAGCAGAGCTCAAACAGCGCCAGGACGAGGCGGCCGCTTACTTCCGGAAGGCCAGCCTCGTCATCACTCCCGCCGAACACCATCAGATCGAGGTCGCCGATTTCGGCCTGAGCGAATTCACCCGCACCGGTCTCGGTGTGCTCGTCTATGTGAACACGCAGCGGTGCTGTGCGAAGGAGCTGGCGATGTGGCCGCGACAGACCTGTCCCGAGCACCTGCATCCCTCCGTCGGCGGCCAGCCCGGCAAGGAGGAGACTTTCCGCTGCCGCTGGGGCACGGTTTATCTCTACGTCGAGGGCCAACCTACCGCGTCGCCGCATTGCCGTCCGCCGGTCGGGCGCGAGTCGACCTATACGATCTGGCACGAGGTCGTCCTCCAGCCCGGCGAGCAATACACCATCTTCCCCGACACCAAGCACTGGTTCCAGGCCGGTGATCAGGGCGCGGTGGTGTCCGAGTTCTCCACTCATAGCACGGACGAAAACGACATCTTCACGGATACCGCGATCGGCCGCACCACCAAGGTCATCGAAGCTAAAAAATGAAAAGCCTCTGGAACGATCAGGAAGCTGCCGCCTACCCCGGCGATCTCGGACAGCGGGTGTACAGTTCCCGCCTGCTGGGCCGCGATCCGTCGCTCGTCCTTCACGGCGGCGGCAATACCTCCGTGAAGGTCTGCGAGCCGAATATTTTCGGCGAGCCGGAGGACATCCTCTACGTCAAGGGCAGTGGCTGGGACCTCGAGACGATCGAGGCCGCGGGCTTCTCGCCGTGCCGCCTGCCGCATCTGCTCCGGCTCGCGGAGCTGCCGCAGCTCTCCGACCTGCAGATGGCGAAGGAGCTGAAGGTCTGCCTGACCAATCCGTCCGCGCCGATGCCGTCGGTCGAGGCGATCCTGCACGCGCTCCTGCCGGGAAAGTTTGTCGATCACACGCACGCCGATGCCCTGATCGCCGTGACGAATACGCCCGACGGCGAGAAACGAGTCGCGGAGATCTATGGCAACCGAGTCGTGGTGATTCCCTATGTGATGCCCGGCTTCAAGCTGGCACGGCTGTGCGCCGAACTGTACCCGCGTCACGCGCACGCGGGTACCATCGGCCTGGTACTGATGAACCACGGCCTGTTCACCTTTGGTGACACCGCCAAGCTTGCCTACGAACGGATGATCGAGCTGGCCACGCTCGCGGAGAACTATCTCGCGAACCACCGCGCGTTGGAATTGCCCGTATCGAAGGGAGCGCCTGCCGCCGCGCCGTTACGGGCCAAGCTGGCCACGCTGCGTCGCGAACTGTCCGCCGCCATGGGTGCACCCGCCATCCTCGCCACGCACACCGACGCGCCGGCGTTCGATTTCGTGCAGCGTGCTGATCTCGCGGTGATTTCCCAGCAGGGTCCGGCTACGCCCGATCACGTGATTCGCACGAAGCGCCTTCCGCTGGTTGGCCGCGACTTGAAGGCCTACCGCGCGGCCTACACGGATTATTTTACGGCACTCGCCGTGAAGTCGGGCCAGAAGCTCACGATGCTCGATCCGGCGCCGCGGGTCATTTTGGATCCGGAGCTCGGCCTCTGCACGGCCGGTCGCACCGCCAAGGATGCTGCCATCGCCAGCGACATCTACCATCACACGATGGAAATCATCCAGCGCGCCACCGCACTCGGCGGCTGGCAGGCGCTGCCCGCCGCCGATATTTTCGACGTGGAGTACTGGGACCTTGAGCAGGCCAAGCTGCGCAACGCGGGCAAGCCTGCGATGTTTGCCGGCGAGATCGCGCTCGTAACCGGCGCCGCCTCGGGCATCGGCAAGGCGTGCGTCGACTCGCTCCTCAAACGTGGCGCCGCGGTCGTGGGCCTGGATATCAATCCGGCAATCACGACGCTCTACACCCGGCCCGATTTCCGCGGCATCGTCTGCGATCTTACTGAGGAAGCGGGGATCAGCGCCGCGCTGGAAGAGGCCGTGCGTGCGTTTGGCGGCCTCGACATGCTGGTGCTGAACGCGGGCATATTCCCGCCGGGCGCCTCCATTGCCGAGATGGGCGCCGACCTCTGGCGCAAGGTAATGACCGTGAATCTCGACGCCAATTTCCTGATGATGCGCGAGGCGTATCCGTTGCTGAAGCTGGCGCCGAACGGCGGCCGGGTGGTCGTGATCGGTTCGAAGAATGTGCCCGCGCCGGGTCCCGGCGCGGCGGCCTACTCGGCCTCGAAGGCCGCCGTCAACCAGCTGGCCCGCGTCGCCGCGCTGGAGTGGGGGAAGGACCGCATTCGCATCAACTCGCTCCATCCCAATATGGTCTTCGACACGGCGATCTGGACGCCAGCGATCCTCGAATCCCGGGCGAAGCACTACGGGCTGACGGTCGAGCAGTACAAAACCAACAATGTCCTCAAGACCGAGGTCACCAGCCGCGACGTCGCCGAGCTGGCCGCCGAGATGTGCGGCCCGCTCTTCGCCAAGACCACCGCCGCGCAGGTCCCCGTCGATGGCGGGAATGATCGTGTGATCTGAACGTGATTTTATTAACCGCGAAGGACGCAAAGAGCGCGAAGCCAGACTCAATCCGAAGTCGACTTATTCTGGCTTGCTCCGAACTTTGCGCTCTTCGCGTCCTTCGCGGTTAACCTTCCCCTCCCTTTACCCATGAGCACCCCCAAGAAACGCCCTGTCCACTACACCCTCAGCACCCACTGGGATCGCGAATGGCGCGAGCCCTTCCAGGGGATCCGCTACGCTTTGGTGAAGCTGATGGATCGCACGATCGCAGGTCTTGAGGATGGCCGGCTGAAGGGGCCGTTTCTGACTGACGGACAGTCGATCCTGATCGACGATTATCTTGAGATCCGCCCCGACCGGCGGGCGCAGGTCGAGAAACTGATCCACGCGGGCAAGCTCGTGATCGGCCCGTGGTATTCGATGCCCGACGAGTTCACCGTCTCGGGCGAGGCCTTGATCCGCAATCTGCTTGTGGGCCGGCAGAGCGCGCGCGCTTGGGGCGGCGTGCCGTCGAGCGCCGGCTATGTGCCCGACATGTTCGGCCACACGAGCCAGCTGCCTCAGATCTTCGCGCAATCCGGCGTGCCCGTGGCGTATCTGTGGCGCGGCGTGAATGACACCGTCCATCGCAATTTCCTCTGGCGCGGGGCCGATGGCACCGAGATTCCGGTCCACAAGTTTGGCAACGTCGGCTACGGCACGTTCGCCCACCAGGTGAACCGTGGCCACGAGTACGGGCCCAACATCGAGGATAATCCCGAGGAGATGGCCCGGCTTGCGCGCGCCTTCCTGGACCAGGAGGCCAAGGCCACCGACGTGGACGCGATCCTGATTCATGAGTCCTGCGACCACCAGGAATGGAATCCCAAGCGCTATGCGCTCCTGTTCGCCGAGTTTGCGAAGAGCAAAAAATACACGGTCGAGCACACCAGTCTCGATGTGTACCAGCAGATTCTCCTCCAGCAACGGGACCGCATCACGACTGTCCTTGAGGGCGAACTCCGCGCCGCGGGTCGCGCGATTCCGACGAAGGAGCAGTGCGACTACTGCAATCAGTGGGTCATCCCCGGCGTGCTCTCGAGTCGCGTTCGTCTCAAGCAGGCGAACGGTCTTTGCCAGACGTTGCTCTGCCACTGGGCCGAACCCTTCACCGCCTTCGCGGGCACCGCGCTCGGCGTGGAGTTTGCCCCGGGCTACCTCGAGGCCGCGTGGCGGGCGTTGATGCAGAACCACGCGCACGACTCGATCGATGGCTGCAGTCCCGACCAGATCCACAAGGACATGGAGTACCGCTTCGACCAGTGCCGGATGATCGCCGACCGGCTGGCCGTCGAGGCCACGAGCCAGCTCGCCGCCAGTGTCGCAGGCAATCTGACCGATGACGAATTGCGCGTGACCGTGTTCAATCCGCTGGCCCGGGATTTCTCCGACGTGACGGAAATCACCCTGGAAATCCCCACGACGTGGCCCACCTTCAATGAGTTCTTCGGCTTCGAGCCGAAGCCCGGGTTCACGATTCATGATGCCGGGGGCCGCGAGGTTCCCTATCAGCGATTGGGGCAAACGATGAACCGGATCCGTCAGCGGATCCGAACGACCCGCTTTCCGGAAGGTGTGATGAGCCATCACATCTCCGTTGCACTGTCCGTGGCGGTGCCGGCCCTCGGCTATACGACGCTCACCGTTCGCGCTGTGGCGCCCGGCAAGCCAACGCGTTACCCCGACGAACCGGCGCTTGTGACCGGCGATCGCTCGATGGCGAACGAGCATCTGGAGGTCGTGATCGAGGACAACGGCACGCTCACGCTCACCGACCGGCATACGAAGCGGGTCTACCAGCGCCTGCTCACGTTCGAGGACCGGGCCGACATCGGTGATGGCTGGTATCACGGCATCGCGGTCAACGACCAGATCTTCACCTCGGTCGCCTGCCGGGCCGATGTGGCGCTCGTCCACAGCGGACCGATGCTGACCACGTTCCGGGTCCGCACGGAAATGCGCGTACCTGCCGAACTCAAGGCGGACGGCATGGCGCGGTCGGAGATCTTCGTTCCCCTCGTGCTCGACAGCCTAGTGAGTCTGCGTCCGGGCCAGGATTACGTGGAGGTGAAGACGACCGTGGACAACACGGCCAACGATCACCGCGTCCGCGTGCTGTTCCCCAGCGGCGCCAAGACGGAGACGTTTCTGACGGACACGGCGTTCGATGTCGTCGAGCGGCCGATTGCGTTGCCGAAAGACAACCACGAGTACCGCGAGCTGAATGTCGAAACGGTGCCGCAGCAGAGCTGGACCGCGGTGCACGACACCAAGTCGGGCCTTGCCGTGATTGCTGATGCGCTGCTCGAGACGACGGTGCGTGACACGGCGGAGCGGCCGGTGGCGCTGACGCTGTTCCGCGGCACACGACGCACGGTGTTCACCGACGGCGAGCCCAACGGCCAGATGCGCGGACCGATGACGTTCCATTACTTCGTCAAGCCGCTGACGGGCGCGCCCGACCGCACGCAGCTGTGCGAACTCGGCCAGCGGATCGCCGCCGGCCTGCGCGTCGTGCAGCTCCGCCCGGCGGATCTCGCGATCTACCGCCCGGATCGTTCGCTGCCGGCCACGACCGGCTTTTTCCGCCTGGAAGGCCCGGCGGTCGTCACAAGCGCGCGGCAGGTCGGCCCGGTCATGGAAGTCCGGATGTTCAATCCGCACACGAAGAAGATCTCGGCGACACTCCAGCTTACCGGTCCTCTGGCCAAGCGGCCCGCCCAGGTCCAAACCATCGACTTCGAGGGCAATCCTCATGGCGAACTCGCCGTGGCGAAAGGCGCGGTAACAGTATCGCTGAAGCCGAAGCAGATCGTGACGTTGAGCGTGGCTGGACTGTGAACGAACGACTATCTGATTCCTGAAGCGGATCCATTTTTACAGGAGGTAACGGAGGAAACAGAAAGTCAGCTGCAGGCCCTTGATGAATCCATCTTCCGTTCTCTCCGTTACCTCCTGTAAAATGATCGGAGGTTGGTGAGTCGGTTTCTGGTTTGTCTCCACGACCGTAACGATCCTCTCCAAGAGACTCAGTCTCTTTTCATTCGCGTTGATTCACGGCACTTCGCAGTTCTATTCAAAGGTCGACGATGCATTTCCGCGACCTGACTGAAGCCCAGATTATCGCCCTGGCCGTCACGGCCGAGGAGGAAGACAGCCGCATTTACCGTGATTTCGCGGAAGCGCTTCAGAAGGATTTCCCGGCCTCCGCGGAACTCTTCACCCACATGTCGGAGGAGGAGGACGGGCACCGCCGCCGGCTGATCGATCTGTACCGCCAGCGATTCGGTGAGCACATCCCGCTGATCCGGCGGCAGGACGTGAAGGGCTTCGTCGTGCGCCGCTCCTTCTGGCTCACCAAGACACTCCGGCCCGAGCAGATGCGCGAGGAGGCGGAGGTGATGGAGATCCAGGCGCGGCGTTTTTATGAAGCGGCCATCCTGCGGACCACGGACGCGGGCGTCCGCCAGCTGTTGGGCGACCTGGCCCAGGAGGAAGGACGTCATGAAACTGCCGCCGGTGAATTCACTGCGGCCCAGGCCGCGTCGGGCGAGCTGAACCACGAGGACTCCGCGGCGCGCCGCCTGTTTGTGCTGCGCTTTGTGCAGCCGGGCCTCGCCGGGCTGATGGACGGCTCGGTCTCGACACTCGCGCCCCTGTTCGCTGCTGCGTTTGCCACCGGAAGCACGGCGGAGACCTTCAAGGTGGGTCTGGCGGCGTCGGTCGGCGCGGGCATCAGCATGGGCTTTGCCGAAGCGTTGTCGGACGATGGCAAGCTGAGCGGCCGTGGCACGCCGTGGCTGCGCGGTACGGTCTGCGGGTTGATGACCGCCCTCGGCGGCTTGGGCCACACGCTGCCGTATCTCATCCGCGACTTTCATCTGGCCACCAGCATCGCGCTCGCAGTCGTGGCCGTCGAACTCGCCGTGATTTCCTGGCTGCGCCGTCGCTACATGGACACTCCGCTGCTCTCTGCGATCTTCCAAGTGGTGGTGGGCGGCGTGCTGGTCTTCCTGACCGGTTGGCTGATCGGGTCGGGCTGAGGGCGTCTACACCGAGCGGTAGACGTGGTTGAAAGAGAATGCTGCTATTTCCGGTCTTTCACCTTTCACCCTCCAACTTTCAACTGCCGCGGCCGCCTACGGCTTGAGCAATCCGTTAAACCGCACGCCGGCGTCCTGCGTCGCCACCCGGCTCGCGGCCTCCATCTCCCGGTAAACGGCCAGCACCTTGTGCCCGGTGTCCGACAGGACGGCGCCGCCGCGTTGATGACCGCCGCGGCTTTTGATCACGAGTGGCTCGGTGAAACCGCGCTCGAGGCTCTTCACCAATGTCCAGGCCTTCATGTACGACATCTCCATCGCCTTGGCGGCCTCGCTGATCGAGCCAGTGCGCGCGATGTGCTCCAGCAGGTCCGCCTTGCCCGGCCCGAAGGCAAAGCTGCGCCCGCGGTAGAGGCGAAGCCGGGGCACGACCGAAATGACCTTGGCGGGCATGGGCCGATGCAATTTGGCCGGCGCGGGCTAGCAAACAGAATCAGGAGGTGAGAGCGGGCTTGAAGTAGGGCAGGTCTTTGACCTGCCTTTCGGACATTCAAAAGGCGGGTCGGAGACCCGCCCTACCACTGAAGTCAACGCCGACCTATTCACTTGAAGAGGTCGGCGGCTTCGCCCAGTCATGGGCGCATGATGCGCCCGTCATTTCCGAGATCCGCCCGCTCCGTTGGACTGCTGGCATTCTGCGTTCTGGCCGGTCCAGGTCTGAGGGCTGCCGACTCCCTCCTCAGCGTCACCTTCGGCGACCAGCACAAGGATATATCCGCCGCCGATCTCGCTCAGCTGGCCGCGGCCGAGACCGACGTCGTGGACCACGGGAAACCGCATCACTATCGCGGCGTGGCCGCCCACGATGTGCTGGCCCTCGTCGGCATTCCATTGGGCGAGAAATTCCGTGGCACCGCCCTGGCGCTTGTCGTCCGGGTGCGCGCGGCCGACGGCTATGTCGTCCTGTTTTCGCTGGCAGAGTTCGATCCCGCGTTTCGCGAGCAGACCATCTTGCTGGCCGACCACATGGACGGCGCGCCGCTGCCGGAGAACGCCGGGCCGCTGCGGCTGGTTTGTCCCGGGGACAAGCGCCCGGCACGGTCCATCCGTCAGGTGGTTTCGCTCGAGGTGATTTCGCTGTCGACCGGCGAGCGGAAGAGAATCGCCCTTCCCAAGTCCCAACCGTAATCATGAACCTACGCCGTTTCGCCGTCGCAGCCGTCCTGGGTCTCGCGCTGGCCGCAAGCTCCCGTGCCGCCGAATTGAATGTCTTTGCCGCCGCGAGCCTGTCCGATGCGCTGCAGGTCCTCGCCGCCAGCTATCAGAAGGCGACCGGCGACACCGTGCACCTGAACCTCGCGGCCTCCAGCACGCTCGCGCGGCAAATCAAGGCCGGCGCGCCAGCCGACCTGTTTTTCTCGGCGGATGAGGCGAAAATGGACGACCTCGCCAAGGCCGGCCTGATCGTCCCGGCCACGCGGCGGAGTCTGCTGGGCAACACGCTCGTCATCGTCGTCGCGACTGACAGTCCGCTGATTTTGAAATCGGCCGCCGATCTCGCTGGCCCGTCGGTGCGACGTGTGGCCCTCGCCGAGCCGGCCACCGTCCCGGCCGGTATCTACGCCCGGGAATATTTCCAGAAGAAGGGTTGGTGGGAGGCGGTCCGGGCCAAGGCGGTGTCCACTGAAAACGTCCGCGGCGCGCTTGCTGCTGTCGAGAGCGGCAATGCCGACGCGGGCATCGTCTACAAGACGGACGCGCTGATTTCACGGAAGGTGAGGGTGGGCTATGAGATTTCTTCCGCCGACGGTCTGCGCATTTCCTATCCCGTGGCCCTCGTCAAAGACGGCAAGAATCCCGCGGGTGCTGCGCGTTTCCTGGCTCTGCTGGCCTCGGCCGAGGGTCGGGCGGTGTTCGTGAAATTCGGCTTTGTCCCTCAGCCCTGATTTCCCTGTGTCGTCCGATCTCTGGCAGATCACTTGGTTCACGGCATGGGTCGCGGTCACCAGCACGCTCGTGATTCTTCCACCCGGCATTGCCCTGGCCTGGCTCCTGGCCCGGCGCCAATGGCCGGGCAAATCCCTGGTCGAAACCCTCGTCGCCCTGCCGCTGGTGATTCCGCCGGTGGCCACCGGCCTGATCCTCCTGCACCTCTTCGGCCGGCGCGGGCTGATCGGCCATTGGCTGGAGAACAGCCTGGGTATTGAAATCGTGTTCACGTGGAAGGCGGTCGTGATCGCGACGGCCGTCATGTCGTTTCCGCTGCTGGTGCGTACGGTCCGGGTAGCCTTTGAAAATGTCAGCCCCCGCGTCGAGCACGTGGCCCGCACGCTCGGCGCCGGGCCGTGGCGCGTATTCTGGACGATCACGCTGCCGCTGGCACGGCAGGGCGTGATCGCCGGTGCGGTGCTGGCGTTTGCCCGCGCGCTGGGTGAATTCGGCGCGACAGTCATGGTGGCCGGGTTCATTCCCGGCAAGACGGAGACCCTCGCGCTGTCCATCTATCACTCCGTCGAACTCGGCCGCGACGGTGAGGCGGTCGCCTTCCTGGCGGTTTCGGTGGCCCTGGCTTTCGCTGCGGTATGGTGCAGCGAGCGTCTGCTGCGGAGGGCGACTGCATGAGCCTGGAGATTTCCCACCTGCGGCTCCCGCTGACTTCGTTTGTCTTGGAGCTCGATGCGCGGCTGGACGCACCGGTCACGGGCCTGTTTGGCGCCTCGGGCGCGGGCAAGACCTCCCTGCTCGAGACCATTGCCGGACTGCGGCGGCCGGTGGACGGACGCATCAGCTTGGACGGCACCGTGCTCACCGATTCCGCCGCGCGCATTTTCCGGCCGCCCGAGAGCCGCGGCGTGGGATTTGTCCCGCAGGATTCGGCGTTGTTCACCCATCTCAATGTGCGGGAGAACCTCTGCTATAGCCAGCGGGCGCGTTCGCACGTGACCCGTCCCGGCATTTCCTACGAGCATGTTCTCGACGTGCTGAACCTCGGGTCGCTCGTCGCGCGCCGCATCGGGTCGCTGTCCGGCGGCGAGCGGCAGCGCGTGGCGTTCGGCCGGGCCCTGCTGGCTGCGCCGCACCTGCTCCTGCTCGACGAGCCCCTCGCCAGCCTCGACCGTGAACTCAAGGATCAGATCTTGCCGTACCTGCGATTGATCCGGGATGAGTTCAAAATCCCGATGCTGCTCGTGAGCCACAGCGCCGATGAGATAGTCGCGCTCTGCGATGACGTGCTCGTGCTGGAACTGGGCCGTTGTGTGCGGCGCGGCCCGCCTTCGGGGTTGTTTATCGTCAGCCCGAGGCCGCATCATGAGCTGGCTAAACCGACTGATCTCAGTCCACTCAATGATGGATCTGCTTGAGTCGGATCCCAGACAATCGGAGGTCACCACGAAGAACACGAACTACACGAAAAGAATACCTGCCGTAAGAGATTGGGCTGCTCCAAGCCTCCTCATTTTCGTGTAGTTCGTGTTTTTCGTGGTAAAAATCCGACTGAATTATTCCGCTTCCGTCATCCATGAAATCCTCCTCTTCCTCCACGGGCTTCAGTCACCTCGACGCCACGGGCAACGCCCGGATGGTCGACGTGGGAGCGAAGCCCGATTCGGTCCGCGTGGCGGTGGCGGTGGGCCGGCTGACCTGCGATCCGACGACCATCCGGCAACTGCGGCTCCAGGCCTTGCCCAAAGGAGATGTGCTCACGGTCGCGAAGATCGCCGGCGTCCAGGCGGCCAAGGCCACCAGCACGCTCATTCCCCTCTGTCATCCGCTCGCGCTGACCGCGATGGAGATCGAGTTCAAGATCGAGACCGACGGCATCGTCGTGAAGGCGACCGCCCGCACGACCGGCAAGACCGGCGTCGAGATGGAGGCCCTGACCGCGGTGTCCGTGACGGCGCTGACGCTCTACGATATGTGCAAGGCAGTCGACAAGGGCATGTCGATCGGCGGCATCCGCGTGGTCGAGAAACACAAGTCATGAAAGTCGCCCGCGTGAAACTCAGCGATCGTGCCGCGGCCGGCGTCTATCCCGACGCGAGCGGCCCGGAGATCGAGCGCATCGTCGAACAGGCGTTCGCCGAGCCGCTGGAGTGGACTCGCGTGCTGTTGCCGGATAACCAACCCAAGCTTGAACAGGAATTGCGCCGGCTGGTGGACGAGGAGAAATGCCTCCTTGTACTGACCGCTGGCGGCACGGGTCCGTCGGCGCGCGATTTCACCCCCGAGGCCACGCGCGCCGTGCTGGAGAAGGAGCTGCCGGGTTTTGGCGAGATCATGCGCCTGACGAGTTACGCTGCCGTGAAGACCGCGATTCTCTCGCGGGCCACCGCGGGCATTCGCGGGCGTTCGCTGATCATCAATCTCCCCGGCCGGCCCACGGCCGTGGCCGAGTGCCTGCCGCTTCTCGTCCCGGCCATCGCCGAGGCGCTGGACCACATCGCGGGTTTCCGGCCCAAGCTCCGGACGTAACCGATGCCCTTCGACCGCTACAACCGCAACATCGACTACCTCCGCATCTCCCTGACGGATGCCTGCAACCTCCGCTGCGTGTACTGCATGCCGGAGAAGATGACCTTCCGCCCGCGTGAGGAACTGCTGTCCGATGACGAACTGCACCGGCTGATCGGGCTGTTTGCCGCGGTTGGTTTCCGCAAGATCCGCTTCACTGGCGGCGAACCCACGCTGCGGCCCGCACTTGTCGACTTGGTTGGCCACGCCGCGCGCACGCCCGGCATCGAGACCATCGGGCTGACGACCAACGGCATCCTGCTCGACGAACTGGCAGCGCCGCTGCGTGCCGCTGGCCTGCGCTCGGTGAACATTTCCCTCGATACGCTCGACCCCGAGAAATTCCGCCAGATCACCCGCTGGGGCAAACTGGAGCGCGTGCTGGCCGGGCTCGATGCCGCCGCGCGCGCCGGGCTGCGCGTGAAGCTCAACGCCGTGGTCTCGCGCGGCAACAACGACCGCGAGGATGTCGTCGCGCTCGCCCGCTACACGCTCGATCAGCCGTGGCAGGTGCGCTTCATCGAGCAGATGCCCTTCGGCAACAACGCCGGGTTCCAGACCCAGAGCATGGTGACCGAGGAGGAACTGCACGCCGTCCTCACGGCGGCCTACGGTCCGCTCGAACTCGTCAACCACGGCCGGCTCGACGGCGAGGCACGCCTCTACCGCATCGCGGGCGCCGCGGGCTGCATCGGTTTCATCAGCCCGGTGTCCAAGCCCTTCTGCGCCGACTGCAATCGCCTGCGCCTCACCGCCGAGGGCCTGCTGCGCCTCTGCCTGCTGCGCGACACCGAGGTGGACCTGCGTCCGCTCCTGCGCGGCGGCGCCGACGATGCGGCGATCACGGCCCGCATCCGCGAGGCGGTGTTCGACAAGCCGTGGGGTCACGGACTCGAGCAGCACCTCATTCCGTCCACGCGCGGGATGTCGGAAATCGGCGGCTGATCCGGCCATGGCTGACTCGACGCGCCAGGTGCAGGTTAAATTTTTCGCCGTGCTACGCGAGCAAGCCGGCGTTTCCACGCTGGACTGCGCCACGGCGGCCCGCACGCCGGCGGAACTTTACCGGGAGCTGCAGGCCGGACGCGGGCTCCAATTTCCCGCCGACCTGCTGCGGGTCGCGATCAACGAACGCTACGCGACGATGGAGACGCCGCTGTCGACGGGCGACCGCGTGGTGTTTATCCCGCCGGTGGCCGGAGGCTGACGCCATGTTCGAACTGACCGACCAACCGATCGACAGCGCCGCGCTGCGCGCCCGGCTCGAACGCCCCGAGGCGGGCGCGTGCGTGGTGTTCGAGGGCTGGGTGCGCAATCACCACGGCGGCCGGCCGGTCACGCAGCTCGACTACGAGGCGTTCGACGAGCTTGCCCGGATCGAGGGCGATGCAATCACGGCCGAGGCTGAGGAGGCGCATCCCGGCTGCACAGTGCTGTGCGTCCATCGCACCGGCTCGCTGGCGATCGGCGAGCTGGCGGTGTGGATCGGCGTAGCCTCGCCGCACCGGCACGGCGCGTTTCTCGCCTGCCGGCAGGTGATTGAGGAGATCAAGCGCCGGCTGCCCGTGTGGAAAAAGGAGCATCACCCGGGAAATATCGCCGAGTGGGTGAACTGCACCACGGAGTCCACCGCCGGACGGCTCTCGCCGGGAAACTATTACGAGCGACAGGCTTCGCTGCCCGAAGTGGGCGCGTCCGGGCAGGCGGCGCTGGCGGCGGCCAGCGTATTGGTAGTCGGGATCGGCGGGCTGGGTTGTCCGGCGGCGCTGTACCTCGCGACGTCCGGGGTGGGGCGGCTGACCTTGGTGGATGCCGGCCGGGTGGAAGTATCGAACCTTCACCGTCAGATTTTGTTCACCGCGGACGACGTGGGAGCTGCGAAGGTGTCGGTCGCCGCGGCCCGGCTGCGGATGCACAACCCGCTGGTGCAGGTCGAGGCCCGCGACGCGGACGTGACGCCGGGCAACGTGCTCGCGCTCGTGGCCGGGCGCACGGCGGTGCTGGATTGCACGGATAATTTCGCGACGCGGTTCCTGCTGCACGACGCCTGCCGTCAGGCCGGCGTGCCGCTCGTGCAAGCGGCGGTTTATCGGTTCGAGGGCGAGTTGAACCTCTTTGAACCCGGCGCGCAGGGCTGCCTGCACTGCCTGTGGTCCGGCCGGAAACCGGCCCAGCTGGAGACGGCGCCGAACTGCTCGGGCGGCCCGGTCTTCGCGCCGGCGGTCGGGGTGCTCGGCATCATGCAAGCCGCCGAGGCGCTGAAGCTGATTCTGCGTCTGACAGATCCGATCGATTTCAAGCAGACCCGGTTGATCAACCTGCTCGACGCCTCGTCCTACGGCATCGAGCGCCCGGCGGATCCGGCGTGCCCGGTCTGCGGATTAGCCCAGCAGACCGAAACCCCTGGAGACGCGGCGCCCCCGCCGCGTTCCGAATCTTCCGACGATTTCCCTCTCATCCTCCAGCCCCAAGACATCGCTGCCCTCGGCCCCGTGCAGATGATCGCGCTGTTGGAAGCCGGCGAGGCGCTCGACGCTGCGACCGCGCCAGCCGGTGCCATTGCCGTGCCGATGGTTGATCTCATCCGCATCCGGGAGCTGGCGGGTAAAGGCCCCGCTATTCTGGCCTGCCGTCGCGGCCTGCGGAGTGCCGCGCTGGCCCGGCTGCTGCGGATCGAAGGAGTAGGGCGGGTCTATGCGCTCGCGGGCGGCCTGGGTGCGATCCGGATCGGCGTCATCTCGGCGTGATGCGCTGCGGAGGACGCGATCCAGGAGACTCAACGGTTGTCATTCTGAACGAAGTGAAGAATCCAATTGGATATGATCAAAGCTCGCAGCGGAATCTCACTGGATTCTTCGCTACGCTCAGAATGACAACCGCTGGGACAATCGGGGCTGAAGACGTCCCCTAGTCATTCAGTCCCTTTCCCTTCATAATCTGCGGCCGGCACTTTTCCACCCGCGCACTCCGGGTTTGGGATTGTTTGGCCGCGGAAAAATAAAGGATGTAGGCCCTCTGCCGTCCCGGCGTCAGGGCCCCAAAGGCAGCTTTCAAGGCGGGGCTTTCATCCAGTTTTTCCTGAAGCTCCTTGGGAACAGGTTCCGGACTCTTCTTAAACTCCACCTCCAAGCCGGCTTTTTCCGCTGCAATGGCTTCCAGAATGTAAGCGTGTAGGGTTGGCTCCAACTTCACGATCTCCCGGACATGCGTGAACCGGATCCGACGGGCGGCTTGCGTATTCTCGCCCGGCCTTTCCAGGAGGCCCTTGGGATCCTTTAGCAAGGCACCTTTGCAGAACAGGAGCGCGCAGGATTCCTTGAACCCCTGGAGGATGACCACGTTGCTTTCTTGGAAACTGTAGCAGGGTTTACCCCACTTCAATTCCTCGGTCAGCCCGCAGCGAAGGGCGATCGCCCGCAATCTCTTCGTTTCCTCCCGCCACTCCGGGGTCTCGCTCAGAAACTGATCAACCTTGGGATTCATGCTGGTTTTGGGTAACGGAAGCAGGGGTGCGCTCAAGGTTGAATTGCCTGCTATCCGCGGTGCAGGGCGTGATGATGGATCAAGTTTACGGCCTTGACCGGGGTGGCGGGCGCCGCACCGTTGCCCTTCCTCACCTCACTGCCTGATGGTGTAATGGTAGCACAGGCGACTTTGACTCGCCTAGTCATGGTTCGAATCCATGTCGGGCAGCCATCGAGATTTGTAATACAAATCGAGGTGCCGGTGTTGCACAGTGTCCAACACACGGAAGATCAACGGGCGGACAAGGTGGGTGTGCAACACTGGGTGGCGTTATTTGTATCTGTTGCACAGGCCGCGTCGGAGAAACGGGAAAGTGGTGTGCAACACCTACGGGCGTTGCACACTCGGCCACGGAGCGGTTTAGGCCGGACTCAGTTGAACCGGGATCGCAGCGACGCGAACTCAACCAGTTGCCGGTCGTGCGAAAGCTCGGCGAGCGCTGCCAATTTCCGGAGGCTGAAATGCTGCAGCGCTTTGGGGGAGGTCAGGTCGCGCAAGAAGCCCTGAATCTCCGGGGCCAATCTCAGTAGCTTCATGTGCAGCGAAACCAGCGATGGAGATACGCACTCCGTGCGGGCAAACGCGCGCACCCCGGTGCCGTTGGCGATCGCTTTGCTCCATCGTCTTGCCCGGCAAATGGGATGTTGGGGTGATTCCTGAGCCGGTGGCGCCATCAATGCCGGCCCGTCAAGATCGATGTGAAATGGGGCGATGATTTTGGTTCGACGATTACGGCCGACCAAGACTTCGGCTTCTAACTCTACGGTTTGGCCATGTTTCATCGGCGTCGTATCGTCGATGACGGTGCCGCGCTCCATCGCCGAAACCACCGCTTCTGTCCGAATCCAGAAGCTCAACCGAAAGAGCCGGTCGCTCGGAAGCAGGATTTTGAACCGATTGCTGCGCTCGATTTCCTGGATGTCGATGCGCTCGAGCAACGTGACGAGCAAGGCGCGCAATTCCGTGAGGGACATCGTGACCAGAACACGACCCAACCGCTCGAAAGCATGCTGCTGACGCGCCACATCGAAGCGCTGGCCGTTCAGAGTCTGCAACTGCTGGCGTATCTCCTCCCGGCGAACCAGCAAGGGCTGCCGCTGACGCAACAATTGCGTAGCCTGCTCCGCCAATTCCGGGCGCAGTATTTCGATACCCCCCTGCGCCAGGACCTCGGTGCAATTCCGAATCTTGGTTTGGATGGTCTGAAGATTCTGCTCCACCGAGACCAGGTCACCCGAGAGCTGGCCTTGCTTCGAGCGCAGCATGCGCGGGAGATCGCTGACCCGGTCCACGGTGGAATCCTGCCGGCCAATGCAGCTGAGAAACGCGACTGCCAGCTCCTCCAACGGTTTTGCCGGCACGTTCCCAAGGTGGCAGGTCTGCTCAGGGTCAGCAATCCTCGGCGTGCCCTTGCAAAGGTAGTAGCGGTAGCGCGGACCGTCATTGGCGTCGTTCCCGCTCGCCTTGGCAAAGAGCGGTTGCCGACATACGGTACACACGAGGATTCCCTTCAGTAGGTTTGAATTCTTGTCCCGAGCCCGGAGAGGTCGCCTGGGTTTCCGCTTTGCTTCCGTAATCGCGGCATTGGCCTGCTCCCAGATGTCGGCGCTCACGAGCGCCTGATGTTGGCCGGTGAATTCTTTACCACCTTGCAGAATGACGCCGCGATAAAGCGGATTCTGGATCAATTTCCGCAGGATGTCGGTGCGGAACGGTTTTCCGCCCACGCTTTTGCGCTCACGGTGCTCGCCTTTCGCCCATCGGACGCCGGTCACAATATTGTCCCGCGCCAGTTCCGTTGCGATCTGCCCAAGTGGGACCAACTCGCTCGCGCCGGTGAAAATCCGTCTCAGCGTCGCGGCTTCGGCCGGGTTTGTGGTCAACCGCTGGCGCTCCCGATCATAGTCGTAGCCATACGGAATATAGCCGCCTCCCCATAAGCCACGTCGGGCTTGGGCGTGCAACTTGGAGCGTGTCTTCTCGGCCACGTTGCTGCGCTCGTATTCGGCAAAACTCATCATCATGTTCGTTTTGAGCCGGCCGGAGGCTGATGCATCCGAGTGGTCATCCGTCGGGCTGAGCAACCTGCAGCCGTGCATATCCAGGAATATTACCAGACCAAAGCGCTGCTCGAGGGTTGGCCGGTTCGCCATCACGACCGGAAGATCGCAACCACCATCTACAAACGCACGGCGCCCTCCCGGGACACGGCGGGGGAGTAGGCTTTCAAACGATGTGGTTCAGTCGCGGATTTCTCGGCTCAGAATCGTCAACCTATGTCTGCCATCCGGGCCACAAGTTCGCCCACCAGAGGATTGGGGAACCGCCGGCTCGGCGTGATGGCATAAAACTTTTCCCTGATCTGTGGGATGTGGTGCGTCTCCACCAGCACGCCACTCTCGATTTCATCGCGCACCACGACGGGCGGCACCAGTGCCAGTCCCTCGCCTTCACGTGCTAGCAGGCGCAGCATTGTGACGTGATCCCGCTTATTCGGGCCGCTTGAAGAGTCGGTCTGGGCCCCTAAAAAGGACCCAGACCATGAAAGGAAAACGCTACAATACCGAAGACAAAGTCCGCCTCCTGCGGGAGGTGGACGGAGGGAAGAGCAT
>CAIONS010000021.1 GCA_903859715.1 uncultured Opitutia bacterium | reverse complement strand
ATGCTCTTGCCGCCGTCGGCCTCCCGCAAAATGCGGATCTTCTGTTCCGTCGTGTGTCTTTTGCCTTTCATGGTCTGGGCTCCTTTTAGGGCCGCAGACTAACATTACAAGTGGCCCGGATTTCGGGGGATCACCGCAAACCGTTCTACAGCTGGGCGGACCTCATCGGGATCGACTTCGTCCGCGAGTATGCGGCCAAGGCCATGGGGAAGGCCGTCGAGGGTATCTATCACGACGGGACCACCTACTATCGGACTACTGGATATGGTCACTGGCGGGGCTTCGCAAAGGAAGATTTGTGTGCGCACCTCCGGGTTGATCGCGGTCTGTCGTCACAAAAGCAGGGCGATCAACCGAGTGAAGTGGATCGCGCGGTAGCCTTCATCCAGAACTGGGCCGGAATTGATGGTGCCGCGCCATTCATCTTCCAACAGCCCGGAATTATTCGGCGTCCTGGCGGGACGTTTCTCAACACCCACACGGGCCGCGTGCTCGCCCCCAGCGCCGAGCCCGCCCAGTGGGGGGCGGATGGATCGTTCCCGTGGCTGTCCAAATATTTTGACGGCCTGTTCGATCCACACGAGCAGCTTGAGTTTTTTCTCAGCTGGCTCAGCAGGTTCTACAAAGGCGCGTACGAGCTGAACCTCGAGAGCGGTCAAAACATCTTTCTGCTGGGCGTGGCGGGCATCGGCAAGACCCTCCTGAGCCAGGCCATCCTTTCCCGGCTGATGAACGGCTCGTGCGACGCCGAGGATTTCCTGCTGGGCAAGACTCGGTTCAATAGCCAGCTGTTCGAGGTGGCCCTGTGGACCATCGACGACAACTCGGCGAACGTCGATCAGACGACGCATAAGAAGTTCTCAGCCATGATTAAGCGGATGGCGGCCAACACGATGTTCACCCACGAGCAAAAGTTCCGCACGCCAGCCACCGTTTCGTGGAGCGGACGGGTGTTCGTGACTGCAAATTCGGACGAATCTAGCGCGAAGATCGTACCGGACCTCACGATTTCGGTCCTCGACAAATTGATGCTCTTCAAAGCGTCTTCAACGCCGGCCGTTGCCTTCCCCCCGCGCCAGAAGCTCACCGCCATCCTGGATCGCGAGCTCCCCCACTTCGCGCGCTTCCTGCTAGATTTTAAAATCCCCGAGCACTGCGTGGGGACTGCGCGATACGGAGTGAAAGCGTTCCACGAATCGTCGCTACTCCAAACCGCCGAACAGTCCAGTGAGTCGGGGAGTTTCTTAGAGATCGTCGACGACTGGGCGAACGACTATTTCAACGGCAAGCCCGATTTATTTTGGGAGGGGACGGCGTATCAGTTCGTCAAGCTCCTCCATCAGGGCGACATCGCGGCCGCGGCCGCTCTTCGCTCAATAACGCCAAATTTTGTTTCGAGGCAACTGATGATTCTGAGCGCGAAAGGCCGTGTGGACTCAAGATCGGCGGGTTCGATGCGGATTTGGCGGATTAACCGCCCCCAAAAGAGGAAAGCACCGGGCGACAATATCCCGATCACGGCAAAACCAATTATTTCAGCGCCTGAAGAACGGGCTGCCTTCGCCGCGGCCGTTTAAGACACAGATTTTCCCGCCCAGGAATGACAGAACATTGAACCCCTACCAAACATGAGCACCTTCCCAGAAATGCCAAACGGCGAACGTATGATGCGCATCAGTGACGTCGCCCACCTGCTGCGCATGTCCGACAAAACAGTCCGCCGCCTAATCGACGCAGGCCGGCTCCGTTCGCTGAAATTGCGTGGCCTGCGGCTAATTCGCTGGAGCGACTTGCAGCAACTGATCGAGAGCCCAGCCCAGGCATAGCGCGAGCCGCTCTGCACCGCGACGATCTCACCACCAACGACAGCCATGTATAAGCGCATTTTTCGGCAAAAGGACAGTAGGGTCTATCGACTTCGTTATCGTCTGAGCGACGGACCAAGGATCTACGACGTGCCACTTCGCACACACCTCAAGGAAGTTGCCGAGGCCAATGCGAAAACACTGATCGAAGAGAAGGAGCGCGAATTAGCCGGGCTGGTGGACGCAAAGCCTCTCCGTGATGCGGCGCACAAGGCTCTGGTTCTCCATCATGCCGATTTTGTTGCCAGCTTGGTTGCCCGGGGGCGGAACAAGGACCATCTCATCCACTCCCGCAATCGGCTACTCCGGCTTTTCAAAGAGTGCGGGTGGCGCCAGCTTAAGGACATCTCGGCGGACGACGTTGAAAAGTGGCTGGCGGCTCAGACCGAGTTTTCCCCGAAGACATTGAATGAGTACATCGCGCACGCGAAGACGTTCGCAAGTTGGTTGGAAAAGCAGGGGCGGCTGACCAGCAATCCGCTCCGGCGCGTCGGCAAGGTGCCAACTGCCGGCCGGGAGACGTTCAAACGGCGGGCTCTGAAGCTCGAAGAATTCCTCCGATTGCTCACGCACAGCGGATCCCGCCAATTCGTTTACGCTCTGGCGGTTTTGACTGGTCTACGCCGAGGGGAACTAAAACGGCTGCTGTGGGCCGATGTACACTTGGACGACCCAAGACCCTGGATTGAGGTCCGGGCGGCCACGACGAAGAATAAACGGGCAGCCACGATGTTTCTAGTGCCGCAGCTAGTTCGTCTCTTGGAAAGAAACCGGGGGGCGGGCGTCGGGCTGGTGTTGCCTGGCGGTGTCCCGGGAGTCGCCACGCTGTCGAAAGACTTGATCAAGGCCGGCGTCCCGGTTCAGGACGAACGCGGCTGGCGGATCGATTTTCACGCACTACGGCACACGTACGCGAGTTTGCT
>CAIONS010000020.1 GCA_903859715.1 uncultured Opitutia bacterium | reverse complement strand
TCGTGAGTTCGAATCTCACCAGCCCGACCATTTTACCCGACGCGAATCTTCGCGTTTTGTCGCGTCAAGTCGCGTCTAACCCCGACACTGACCGATGGTTGCAACGTAGGTGCTGGCGGACTCTCGACGACAGGCGCTGACACGTCATGACTGCCTGCGACCCCCGTTTGTGCGTGTTTTTGTGTGCGTTTCGATGTGCGTGCAAAAACTGACTCGTGAAAATTCGGGACATTGGAAATGAAGGTTTTAGAAATTTCAGGGCTGGTGAGTTCCTTCTCACCGGCCTTCTGCGCGTTCATTTTTGTGTGCGCACTACCAGCCGAATTTACCTCGCCAGCCAGGTTTGCGTGTGTGCGTTTTGATGTGCGTCGGAGAGGGTCGCTCGAAGTTTTGCTCCGGTTTTGAGGGCTGGGGAGATCAATTTCCCCCGCCATGCTCGGCAGCGCCCCGACGCCTTGCGCGAGCGGCAACTGGGACGAATCGTTGTAGAGGTTGGTCGTCAGCTTCAGGTCGCTGTGCCGCATCAGCTCCTTGACGACGATGGGATGGACACCGTTGGCCAGCAGGGTCGTGCCGAAGGTCATGCGCAGCGAATGGAAATCGACCCGCCGGCCAACTTCGTCCCGGAGCTGAATGCCCGCTTGCTCCAAATCCTTTCGCACGGTCTCAATCCGGGGCACGTGATGGCGGAACGGTTTCGCCAACGGATCGAATCCCCCCGGCCTCAGCCGGAGCAGCGTGGCCGCTAATTCCGGGTGCAACGGCAGGGTGGCTTCCCGCCGATTCTTGCTGATCGATGCGGGCACTCTCACCCTGGGATTCGGTTCATCGAGCAGGAAGTCCATCCAGCGAATCTCGTTCAGCTCCTTGCGCCGCAGGCCGGTGTAGAGAGCGGTGGCATAAACCACGGCCCGGTGAAACGGCGCCGTCCGGAGCAGCTGGCCGAATTCAAGGGGAGAAAGGGCGCGCCGGCAGGGTGGCCGCCCGCGGGTATCGATGCGCTGCACGTAGGCCAGCGGGTCTTCAACCAGCTGCTTTTGATGCCTTGTCCGACCGAATCCACATCTCGGGGGGATTGAGGATGTGCTTGCGCTTCAATTTGAACGAAGTGCGGTGATAGACGCTGTTGCCGATGTATTTCTCGTTGGTGAGGATTTGATGAATGGTGCCGCGGGTCCAAGCCCGGCCGAGGTCAGTGAGGATTTTCTTCTTGTTGAGGGTATCCGCGATTTCACGTTCGGTTTTCCCATCGAGAAACGCCTGGTAGATCCCACGGACGACTTCCTGCTCCTCCTCCGGACCCGGCACGAGGACCACCCGGTCGGTCTGGAGGCTCTTTTGCTCACCAATCTTGAGCGCACCCTTCGGCTGGCCGGCCTGGTCAATGAGCATCCGGCGCAACCCGGATCCCGCCGCCGTGCTGAACGCCATCGGCGCTTTCCGCCAGCAGCTGCATCAGCTGGATCCCGATCTGCCGGTGCTCCAGATGCGACCCTACGCGGAGTTCATGGGCATGAATTTCACGCAGCGCATGGTCCGGCTGGGCGCGATCATGTTCGGCCTCTTCGGCGGCATCGCACTGCTGCTCGCCACCGTCGGGGTTTACGGCGTCAAGGCCTATGCCGTGCAGTGCCGCACCCGCGAGATCGGGATTCGCATGGCGCTCGGCGCCGATCGCCGCGACGTCTTTTCCCTCATCATGACCCAAGCCGCCTTGCAGACCGCCTTTTCGGTCGGGCTGGGCATTGTGCTGTGCGGGTTCATTGGCCGGGCCCTCGCCACGATCTTTTTCCAGGTAAGCCCGATGGACCCGGTTGTCCTCGGTCTCGCGGCCGCCATCCTCGCCTTCGCCACCCTGCTCGCCTGTTTCCTCTCCGCCAGACGCGCCGCGAAGGTCGATCCCATGGTCGCCCTGCGCGCGGAGTAGACCAATCGCGGATTGTGCATACCGAATACCGGAAACTCCAAGTCGACCGCCTCACGCTTCCTCCTCTCCCCGCTGAAATTACTATCCGGTATTCGGTATCCGAAATCCGAAATTCTACCGCGCCGCGAGATACGGCTCGATCGGGCGGAAGTTCGGACGCGCGCAGGCCGCGTCACGCTGCGCCTGGTCGGAGAAAAGATACACTGCGTAGCCGCCGAAACCGCCGCCACAGTATTTCCACGCGAGCGGTTTCACTCCGGCGGGCAGCGCCGTACTCGCCGCGCCCGTCGCGGCCGGATCGCCCGGCAGCGGCGCCATGCCTTCCTTCCGCTGCACATTGCCGTACGACTGGCGCACCGCATCGGCCAGCAGCGTCAGATCGCTTTTCCAAACGGCATCGCGCGCCGTGGCCGCCGCGCGGGCGATGGCCTCGTAGTCGCGCGGCAGTTTCGCGAGGTCGGGCGTGTTGTGCGGCACTCCGGTCCAATACAGCGCGAGCTGGCCGCGCAGAAATTCGCCGTTGTGCTTCAACTCCAGCTCCGGGCGCTGGCCACTGCGCCACACGCACAAACCCGTCTCGGAAATAATCGCCGGATCCTGCCAACCCACCCCGAGATCGAGCTCGGAGTTCACGCCGTCCCGGCCGTTCAGCAGCGCCCACGCCCCGCTGCCGCCGAGGCCCGCGTTGCGCTCGTAGGGCCAGTCCCGCAGCGACACGGTTGGCGAGATCGCGCAGTTCACCACGTACGCCCCCGGACGCGCGAACCGCGGCACATCCAACCAGCCGCCCGCAAAGTCCACCCGCAACGGCGCCTCTTCCGGCGCGCGGATGAACTTCACGATCTGGGTCGTCGACACCGGAGAAAACTGCGGCGGCGTCTTCGGCAGTATCACATAGCGCGCGCCGACCTGCGCGCACAGGTCGCGCTTCAGCTGGCCGTATTTGTCATCCTCGGTTACGGCGAGGATGTCCGGCCGGAGTCGCAAAAAGTCGTCCCGGAAATCTATGCCTTCCTCCACGCCATTGCCGACCACCACGTCGTCAACCATGTCGAGCGCGGCGATCAGCGCGCGCTTGTGGTCGTCCGGCAGCGAACTGCGGCGGTGCTTGTGCAGCCAGAGCACCTCGGCCGACGCAAACGACACCGTCAGGTGGGCGCCGAGCGCACGGGCCTCGCGGAAGAACTGGATATGCCCGGCATGGACGATGTCGTAGCAGCCGGAAACAAAGACGCGGGTCATGGGGAAGCGGGAAGAACGTGACGGTTCTCCAGCCGCGTCAACCGCGAAGCCGACTTAATCTGGAACTCAGGAACTCGGGAATCGATCCTCTGAATTCTTGATCCCGAATCTTTGGGCTCGGATTGGCGATCGTTCCAGCGTTCCTGAGTTCCAGATTAAGCTTCTCCCGCCATCAGCCTAAGATTCCAATCCCACTTTCGGGAAGCCCACGTTCCACAACCGGACCAACTCGCTGACGGGATCCCGGACATCATCTTTTCTTTTCATTGCCGTACATCGCTTTACGCATGATCAAATCAGGTGGCATGACCGTTGCTAAACCAAGGGTCGCGCCGGCGATTCTCGTCGCCGGCGCCAAGCCAACCACCCCGCTGACCCTCATGAAATCCTACCTGCTCGTCCTGCTCCTGGCCATCACGCCGCTGGTCATCGGGCTGCTCGACCGCGAGAGTTCAGAGTCCGCCGCCGCCGAACCCGGACCGCCGGCCAAATCCTGTGCGGTCCCCACTCCCGCGGTGCAACCTCCGGCCGCGACTTCAACCAAGCCGGCCGTGAGTCGGTGCGAAAGCCCGAAGGTGGAAGCTCGAAATTCAAAATAAACCACGATCGAACTGAAAATCCTGAAATCCTAATCGATCCCGGCCAACACCGTCCCTTCGGAACTTTCCATTCTTTTCCGTTTTTCCAGTCACTGAAGCTTCCTTCGGATTTCGGGTTTCAATCTTCGAACTTCCCCCATGATCCTCCTCCACAACATCAACCGCGTGTTCCCGCTCAAGGGCGGCCCGTTCTACGCCCTGCGCGACATCAACCTGGAGATCAACGAGGGCGATTTCCTGTCCATCATGGGCCCGTCCGGCTCCGGCAAATCCACACTGCTGCACATCCTCGGCCTCCACGACAGCGCCTGGTCGGGCGAATTCAACCTCGTCGGCGAACCCGTTCACCTCCTCGACAAGAAGCAGCGCTTCGCCCTGCAGAAAAAACACATCGGCTTCGTGTTCCAGAGCTACCACCTCCTCGACGACCTCACCGTTTACGAAAACCTCGAGATCCCGCTCTCCTACCGCGACACGCCCAAGAAGGATCGCGAGAGCATCGTGTGCGACGCGCTCGACCGCTTTCACATCGTCGCCAAGCGGGACCTGTACCCCAACCAGCTTTCCGGCGGACAGCAGCAGCTCGTCGGCATCGCCCGCGCCCTCGTCGCCCGGCCCGCCCTCATCCTCGCCGACGAACCGACCGGCAATCTCCACTCCGACCAGGGCCGTGAGATCATGCAGCTGTTCAAAAAACTGAACCAGGAGGACGGCGTGACGATCATCCAAGTCACCCACTCCGAGGAAAACGCCACCTACGGCACGCGCACTGTCCGACTTGCCGATGGCATGATGCTGAAATGATTTCCCTGTTCCCTTTTTTCTTTCCCGTGTCCTTTCGCTCCCTCCGTCTCCCCGCCCTGCTCGGCCTCACCGCCCTCGCGTTCGCTCCCGCCGCCCGGGCCCAAACCAAGCTCACGCTGGACGATGCCATCCATCTCGCCCTCGAGCGAAACCAGCAGATCAAGGTCCAGGCGTTCGACCAGCCCATCGCCCGCGCCAACCTCCTCGCCGCCTTCGGCCAGTTCGACCCGGCGCTGACGTTCAACCGCAGCTATACCGAGAGCGGCATTCCCGCCTCCGCCGACCCGCTCGTCCCGCAGCAGGTTCAGTCAAATGCCTACGGCCTCGCTGTCGCAGGCACCTCCCCTTGGGGCCTGATCTACAGCCTCGGCGGCAATGCCCAGAGTTCGCGCACTCTCATCGGCGGCGCGACTTCCCCGCAGGAGTATCTCTCCTTCGGCGGCATCACCATCACCCAGCCCTTGCTGCGCGGCTTCGGCTTCGGCGCCAACCTGCTGGGCGTCCGCGTCGCCAAGGCCAATCGCGCGATCTCCGACTGGCAGTTCCGCCAGACCGTGATCGATACCATCACCAACGTGATCTACGCCTACACCGGCGTCGCGCTCGCGCAGCAGGAACTTCGCATCGCCCAACGCGCCCACGACCTCTCCGCCAGCCTGCTCGACCAGAACCGGAAGGAATTTGCCGTCGGCAACGTGTCCAAGAACGACATCACCCAGGCCAAGGCGCGGGTCGCCGCCACCGTCGAATCCATCCTCATTGCCGAGCAGGCCGTCAGCGATGCCACCAACCAATTCCGCCAGCTGATCGGCGACACCACCTTTGCCATCACGCCCGAGCCGCTCGCCATTGAATCCACCGCCATCCCCGATCTCACCGTCCACCCGGCGGATGACCTGAAGGAGGCCTACAACCAGCGGCCCGACTATCAGCAGGCCCGGCTCGGCCTGGTGAAGTACCGCGCCAACGAGGTGGCCACGAAGAATCAGCTCCTGCCCCAGGTGAATTTCGTCGGCAGCTATGGTTACAATGGACTCGACCAAAGCTTTGCCGTCAGCCGCCGGATGGTCGGCGACCAGGAAAACCGCTCCTACTCGGCCGGCGTGGTCGTCAGCGTGCCGTTCACCTTCGCGCAGGGCCGCGGCAACGCCCGCTCCGCCCGGCTGCAGCTCCGCCAGGCCGAGGCCGATCTTGTCCGGCTCGAGCAGGACATCGCCGTGAGCGTCACTCACGCCGCCGGCCAGATCGAGACCACGCGCCGGCGCGCGGCCGCCGACCGCACCGCCTACGACCTCGCCCAGCAGGTCCTCGACGCCGAGGTGAAGAAATACCGCGCCGGCACCAGCAGCACCTTCCTCGTGCTCAACTACCAGGACCAGCTCATCGGCGCCGAGAACAACCTTTATGTCGCGCTGGCCGCCCAGCGCAACGCCGTCGCCCTGTACGATCACGAGATCGGCCGGACGCTCGAGCGGCATCAGATCACCCTGACCAAGAATTGAGCCGAAGGTGGAACGCATTGCCCCCAATGCGTTGGCTGCGAGATGGAGCCGCGGCGCCCTCGCCGCGCTTATCCCTGACCGCGGCGGGGGCGCCGCG
>CAIONS010000019.1 GCA_903859715.1 uncultured Opitutia bacterium | reverse complement strand
CAGCAGGCAGCGACGAATTGATCGGGCATGGCGCAGCACATCCATGGGGCGGAAGTGAGAGTGAAAGTGCAAGACGTGGAAAGGGGAAAGAGCGGCGGGCCCAACCTTGGAAAATCCACCGGCGCAGGTCGCTCATGGCTGCTCCACGGGGCTTGATCCGTCTCGACCATTGTGCTTCATCGCTTCGGATGTCTGAAGCCATGACTCCGCCGCCTTGGGGCCCCGATGCGTTGCGGATGCGCCGCCAGGTCATACGTAAACTTCAGGCGCGCCTTGCGCCGGGACGGGAATCATGGGTGAAGCGGAACGGATATTACTACAAGAGCATTGCCCGGCTGTTTCAATTCTTGATCGAGCCCGGCAAACGCGTGCTCTCCGTCCGTTCCGACCTGGGTCAATTCCTCTCGGCGGTTAAGCCCCGGCGTGGGGTGGGGGTTGAGCTCACTCCTGAATTGGCCGCCGAGGCGCGGAGCGCGAACCCAGCCTGGAATTATGTCGTGTCGGACCCGGAGCAGTATGTTCCGGACGAGAAGTTCGACTATATCATGGTGGCAAACATCGGCGACACCGTGGATGTGCAACGGGCGTTTCAAAATTTGCACCCGGGGTGCGAGCGCGCGACCCGCCTGCTGGTCTATACTTACAACCAGCTTTGGGAGCCGCTCGTGGGCCTCATGGCCTGGCTGGGGCTGAAGCCACCCATGGAGGAGCAAAGCTGGCTGTCCGAGGAGGACCTCAAGGGCCTTCTGCATCTAGCCGGCTTTGAGTGGCTGAAGACCCACCGCGCCGTGATTTTCCCGAAGAACATCCCCCTCCTGTCCTTCCTGCTCAACCGGGTGATCGGCGTGCTCCCCCTCGTCAACCGCCTTTCCTTTGCCACGGTGCTCGTCGCCCGCCCGGTGGGCTTTGGCCGGCCCGCGGGGGAGTTGAGCGTGTCCGTGGTGATCCCGTGCAAGAACGAGCGGGGCAACATCCAGCCGGCCGTCGAGCGCATGCCGCAACTTGGACGGCACACGGAAATTATTTTCTGTGACGATAAAAGCACCGATGGGACCCGGGAAGAGATCGAGCGCCTGCAGGGACTTCATCCCGGCCGGGATATCCGGCTCGTGCATGGCCCGGGCATCTGCAAGGCGCGCAATGTCTACGCCGGCTTCGCCGCCGCGCGAGGCGACATCCTGATGATCCTCGATGCGGATTTGACGGTCATGCCGGAGGAACTGCCTTATTTTCTCGAGGTAATCGCGGCCAACCGCGCGGAGTTCGTCAACGGCAGCCGCATGGTCTATCCGGTGCCGAAGGAGGCGATGAAGCTCGCCAACGTCATTGGGAATCGTTTTTTCAGCCTGGCGTTCACCTTCCTGCTCGGGGAGCGGGTTGGGGACACGCTCTGCGGTACCAAGGTGATCTGGCGGGAGGACTGGCAGCGGATCCAGCCGCTCATCGACACGTGGGGAAAAGAGGATCGCTGGGGCGACTATGAACTCCTGTTCGGGGCTTCGAAGCTCAACCTGCGGATCTTCGACCTGCCTGTACACTACCAGGAGCGCGTCCATGGCACCACCAAGATGACCAAGCGTTTCAAAAATGGCGTCATCATGCTGCAGTTCTGCTGGGCGGGATTCAAGAAACTGAAGATGCGACTCTGATCCCTGCGCGGCGCCGGGATCAGGGTGGAAGTGGGACTGAGGGTTAACCGGGACTGCATCGGGTCGCCGCTCCAAATCACCCATTTAAATCCGCGCATTCCGGGGTAAAAAATCCGCTTCCTTCCCTTCCAACTTTCACTCTTACTTTTTCTCCTTTATGCCCCGTTTTGAAAAACTTCATCGGATGGATGAAGCCGTGACTCGGCCCTTGGTCACGGCCCTGGAGAAATGCTCGCGACCGGCGGTCGTGTGCGTGGTGTCGGGCACGGTGGGCCTCACGTGGCTGGTGCTGCTTTGCGTGGTTAAGATCCGTATCATGCGGATGGGCGCCCTCACCAGTGACATCGCCTACTATGAAAACATGCTCTACAATACGGGCTATTCGTTTTCGAAGCGGTCCTTCGATTTCCTGTACACGTGGTACGACCTGCTCACGCACGGCAGTCCGACTTACCTCACCGAGCATTTTTCGCCGACACTGGCGCTGCTGGCTCCGGGGTATTGGCTGTTTCCCAATCCCCTTTATCTGACCGTCATGCAGCCATTGCTGAGCACCCTCGCGGGCTGGGGGCTCTACAGGCTGAGCCGTCGTGTACTCGAGCGAAACAATGCTCCACCGATGCTGGGCCTGCTGCCGGTATTCTTCCAGGCGGCCTACCTCTTCAACTACTCGAACATCTCGGCGATCACCGACACACTCTACGGCTTTCATCAGGACAGCATGATCGCGCCCCTGCTGGTCTGGACACTCGTCTGTGTCTTCGAGGAGAGGTGGCGCATTGCCCTGATGCTCTTCGTGCTGTTTCTAGGCGTGAAGGAGAATCTGCCGATCATCACCGCGCCTGGCCTTGGATTGTGTTTCATCTTCAACCGCATCGTGCCGCGGAAAAAGGCCGCGCTTGGCCTCCTGCTCTGCGCCGGGTTCTTCGCGTGCTGTTACTATTTTGAATTCCGCACCCACAACCGGCATGTCAGCATCATCCACCGGTTCTTCGATCTCGACTATGTCATGGACGCGATGATCCGCAGGGTGAAGTGGACCATAATCTATCCGCTTTGGCCGGCCCTGCTCACGCCGTTCTTCGCGCTGCCCGCGCTGACCGACTGGGCGCTCCAACTCGTGGGCGATACCATGGAACTCGACTGGCACAGCTATCCCGTGCTGATGTTCACCCAGATTGCATTCGCTTACACCTGCATCACGGCGTTTTCCCTGACGAAGCGGTGGCGGGTCCTGTCACTGGCCGGTTACGCGGCTCTGGTCGGACTGGTCACGGCGCCTATGGTCGCGCAGGGCTGCAAAGCTTATGTGGCCATCCACCGGGGGGCGTTCAGCCTGCCCTTGCTGGTGGATGTCGAGGCGGCCAAGGCTCTCGCCGCGACCGTGCCCAAGCAGGCCAGGCTCAGCGTGACCTCGGAACTGGAGATTTTTCTGGCTGAGCGACGCCGGCTGCTCTGGCCGGAATCGGGGCCTTATGCGGAATACGTGCTGATCAATCGCCGGAAGGAAGAGGTGAACAAGGCTCAGGCAGCGGAATTCATGCGAGGCTATCCCGATGGCGATCCAGCCGGTGTGCATTTCTACGGCGATCTTCACATTCTCCTCAGTGGCTATGGCTATGACACCGCGCTCATGGGATACATTGACAAACTGGTGGCATCAGGTGACGCCACCTTGCTGAAAACCCAAGGCAAACTGGAGCTTTACCGGATCCACGCGCCATTGTCCTTTTCGCTGCACTGACGGCTGAGGGCGAATAGAGAGGTTAAAGTGAGCGTGGTGTACGCTGTGTTGCGCGTAGCCCCAAAGGTCTTTGGTCCGCGTTCGCATTCGCGCTCACCGCGACGGCGACGCCACGGCCACGGGGGCCCAGATTTCAAATGGCACCCGCGTGAAAGGCGACAACATGGGTGGCGTGATGAGTTGGTAATCCGCGGGGAAATTCAGGCCGCACTCGCGCAAAAGCGGGGCCGAGTCCTCCGGGAAGCCATTGCATACGATAAAAGCCCGCTTGCGCCGCTCAGGCTCGATGGAACGGAGGCGCATCGAGTCATTGGCCAGGGATTCCTGGTCTCCGTGAAAATACCATGGGTGCCCCGGCGAGACCCCACCCAGCGCAAAAACCAAACCGGGCAGGTCAAACAAAACAATCAAATCGTCCCCGGCCTTGAAGCCGTGTTCTTGCAGGGCGTGCCGGGTTGAGATGATGAACTCATGGGTGCCCGGATCGAGTCGCAGCGTGGTCGCTGGCTCGCCGATGGCGGTTGGCAGGGTTTGCTGGGAGCGACTGCCGGTCACCCGATAGGGCTGCAGCCAATAGCCCTGGTAGAATTGGCTGGCGGCGATTATTCCCAGCAGCAACGTGCCTAGCCGTGTGGGCCATGCCGTGCGCCACACGTGGTCAAGTTCCGCCAAGAGCAGGGCGGCGAGGACCAACCAAGGCGCCAGTTGGTAGGTGCAGTTCGTATTGATATTATTCGAGGTGCCGAAGGCCCCGATATAGGGGAGCCCAAATAAAAAAGAACCGGCGATCCACACCCGCCAGCGTCCCTGGGTGACTCCATCCCGGGCGCCGCGCACGGCCAGATATGATGCAGCTGCAAGTGCGAGGAGAAGAATGAGGCTGCCGAGGAAAAATTGCAGCCCGTCGAGCCCGATGGAGCCGGAGTAGCCAAGTTTGTTTACGAGCCAGAGAAGGTGTCCGATGATCCATGACCCGGCCAGTGCCGCAGCACCAGCCTGCCAGCGCGGTTTCGCGCGCACGGCCGGCACGATCAGCAGGGCGGGTACCGCGACAGCCCACACTGGGACAAAATTGCGCAGGGTTTGGGTCAGCAAAGTGATGGTCTCGCTGGTGTAGCGTCGTCCTTGGACCCCGACGTAACTGGTTGTCGTCACCGCTTGTGCAGTGCTGAAAATACCGTGCCACCACGGAGCAAAGCTCTGGAAAAGGCTGAAATATAGGACGGCAATTACCGCGAGGCAGAGCAGCAGCAGGGCTCCAAGCGCCGCCTTTTGGCCGAGGCTTTTGGGGCTCAGGACCAGGAACACCAGACTGCCACTGACAGCCAGCACTACGCTGGAGCTAAACTTCACGAAAAACTCAAGGCCAACCAACGCGCCAAAACCGGCCAGGGCCCCAAGCGCGGCCCGGTCGATGAGTCCGGTGCCTTGCGTCTGTGCACAGGCGCCGAGCAGAAACCCGGAGGCCGCGAGCAGGCAAAAGGCATTTTGAAAATTGTAGGAGAATGCCAGGGGCGATATCCCATACCCCAGGAAGGAGGCGATCAGGGCGGCGCACGTTACAAGTATCCAGCGCTCGCGATCTGGGAGAAATTCCGGGGCGGCTTGCCGCAGAAAGCGCCGCCAGCCGCCCAGAAAGATCAAGGTGCCGCCAAAGGTCGCGCACAGCGTGCAGACGCGCAAGGCGACGATGCTGTGCCCCAGGAGGGCAAAGAGCTTTCCGCCAAAAATGTAGTAGGAAGTGTGGTTGTCGGAGACATTCTCCGGATGGACGAAGCTGAGATAATAACCCCCTTCGTCGGTGAAGTCGAATCCGCCAAACACCCCGGCCAGAAAGATCAACACCACGCCCCAGGTGATGAGGCAGAGGAGGAATCGCGGTACGGCCGCGATCAGGCCTGTCAGCCAGCGTGACATGGAAGGAAGGGCAAGGGTGGAAGATGGCGCCGGCTCAGGCCAGCACCGCAAGGAAGGAGGAACTGCGGCCCAGCAGGCGCTCGGCGATCGCCAGCACGTACCAAACCGGCAGCAAGGCTAGGCTGTACCAGGCGGTGCCCCCGGCGGGAGCGGCTTGGGTGCGAAGGAGATTGCGAATCCAATTTTGGAAGGACACAGCCCACGAACCAGGGTCGCTCAGCGCCATGGTGTGGACATTCGCATAGCCGAGGCGGACCGCCAGCAGGCGAAAATTCACCGGATTGAAAATCTGCGTATGCCGGGGGGCATGCAGCCCGGACCAGTATTTTCCAAAAACGTGGTGACTCAGACCGTCGGCGCTGGGCGTAATAACGATGACCTTGCCGCCGGGCAGCAGCGATTGGCGGCAGAGCGACAGGATCAAGTCGGGTCGCAGGAAGTGCTCGATGACATTCACCATGACGATCGCGCCGTAGGGGCCGCCGAGATCGGCGGTCGACTCGAGATCACGGCCCTGAAACTGGATGTTGGTCCCGGCAAATGAGGCGGCGAGCGCCGGATTCTGGTCCAAACCGTTTAGCTGCCGATAACCCTTGGCCTGCAGGGCGAAAAGGAGGTGGCCGCTGCCGCAGCCCAAGTCGAGGACCGGTGTTTCGTGATCATTCGGAAGGAAGGGCTGTATCCTTGACGCGATCATCGAAGCCTGGAGGTCCTTGAGTTTGCGCAGCAAGCCGCCCGCACCGGTAGCAGCCCGACCGGAAACATGGGCGCGATAGTCAGCGGGGTAGGAGGCCGCGAGGCTTTCCCGCGTTGGCGGAGGAACCTGAACCAGCCAGCCGCAGTTCCGGCAGCGGTCAAAGCCGACGGTTACAGGCACCCGGTGCTCGAAGTCACGGACATCCCGGTGGAGAGATGAAAACGAATCCGAGCCGCAGGTCGGGCACGTCATCCAGAAAAGATCAATAGCCAACCTCGACGCTCTTGCTGAAGAGGCGACGGTAGCCCGATCCAGGCGGGCGCTCCGGGGTCTTGGGCACCGGCAGCTGCAGCGGATAGGAGGAGCGCGCGGACTCATCCGGCTTGGTCGTCCGGTGGTTGATGTACTCGATGCCCTCGAAATTCCGGAAGCCCAGTTTCCAGACCTTCCAGCGGCGGATGCGCATGGGGGCGTCCTCATCCCAAGTATTCATGAACCACTTCGTCGTCACCTTCTGGAACAGGCCCTGGAAGATCATGAAGATGCCCCAGACCTTCATCTTGTAGATTGAGGTGACCTTGCAGCGATCGGGGCCGAGGTCCTGCAGGTGGATCTCCTGGTCGAAAATGATCCCGAGTTTGCCATACTGAATGGAGCGGATCAAATTGGGATTCTCCAGAAACATGAAGCCGAGCGAGGACGTGCGGAGCTGGATGATCGGCAGCTTGTAGAACCGCTCCACGAGGCACCAGCCCTCCTTCTCGGCGAGGATACGAAGGAAGTTGTAGTGCTTGTAGTGGGTCCCGACCACGTGCTCGTGATCGTAGTAGTTCCAGATCACGACTTCCTTGGGACAGTCCATTTCCAGCGAGCATTCGGAGCGCAGTGTAGCCATTGTGATGAGCGGTTAGGTTTTGGAAGTGTTTTCGACCAGCTTGACCCAGATTTCGCCGTCCAGCTCGCGGACCTCGTAGTCGCGCAGGCCCAAGTGCTTGTTGGTGAGACAGGAGCCATCCTTGGCGAGAAACTCGTAGTTATGCCAGAGGCAAACGAACTTGCCCTCATTCAATTTGTGGTAGCCCACGGGCCCGCCAAAATGGGGGCATACATTGCTCAGCACCTTGAGGACGCCCTCGTAGCGGTAAACCAACAGATCGTGGTCATCGACCCACTTGGAAAATTGGCCGTGGGGTTCGAGCTCGCTGAGCTCGGCAATCCGCTTAAATCCGTCACTTTCAAGGGCGGCCGCAGAAAGCGGAATTTGCGCGGGAGTGTCCGGATGATTGGCTTTGAGTTCCATGATGGCGTACTGAGTTATTCAGTTAGAGCGCTGCATCGTGGAATTAAAGGAAAAACACTGAAGGACAAATACCGCCCGCGACCCCTGGGCTGAGGGAGCTGAAACCAGGTGCGGTGATCCCCCGAAATCCGGGCCACTTGTAATGTTAGTCTGCGGCCCTAAAAGGAGCCCAGACCATGAAAGGCAAAAGACACACGACGGAACAGAAGATCCGCATTTTGCGGGAGGCCGACGGCGGCAAGAGCAT
>CAIONS010000018.1 GCA_903859715.1 uncultured Opitutia bacterium | reverse complement strand
GATGCTCTTCCCTCCGTCCACCTCCCGCAGGAGGCGGACTTTGTCTTCGGTATTGTAGCGTTTTCCTTTCATGGTCTGGGTCCTTTTTAGGGGCCCAGACCGACTCTTCAAGCGGCCCGAATAAGCGGGATCACGTCAGCCTCGATCCTCGAAATTACCAAACAAACCTTGGAGGCGTTCGGTTACCGGGTTTTGGTCGCCAGCAACGGGGCGCAGGCCGTGAGCATCTTTGCGGTCAATCGCGAGAAGGTGGCACTCGTGCTCACGGATATGATGATGCCGATCATGGATGGACCGGCTACAATTGTCGCCCTGAAGCAGATTGCACCTGGGCTTCTGATCATTGCCGCCAGCGGACTGGACATGAGCGGCGCGAAAGAACGCGCTGAGGCTGCCGGAGTTAAGCATTTTCTGGCGAAACCCTATTCTGTCGGGAAGGTCCTCAAGGCAATTCACAGCGCGTTGTCAGCAGGAAATGAATCGATCCCTAGGAAGGAAACCGAGTGATTCCGGGGACCGGGGACCCGCGGTTCAGTCAACTTTTCCCGGGTATCCGACTGTATTCACCCGAATCGATTCGGCGCAGTTTCATTTTTGGGTTCGCCCCGGCTCGGCCATATCAGGCCGATCTCGCCAGCCAGACCACAAAATATGCGCAGCCATGGCCAAGGCGCGCGGAGCCACTCGCCCGGATAACGGCTAGGGTTCGGTGGAAGCTCCAATCCCGATCCCAACCATGAAAACGCCGCCATCATTTTCCGCCGCCGAACCCGCCGAAGCGGATATTCAAAAACAAGCCTACCATCTGTGGATTGATGGCGGGCGCCTGGAGGGAGTCGAACGCGACAACTGGTTTGCCGCCAAGGAGCTGGTGAAACACCGCCATGGCCGGGCGCACGGACATGCGGTCCGCGGCGCCCACCCTGAAACCAAACCTGCCCGCCAGGGAGAACCCTCGCCGTGAACGACCTCACCCTTCCGGTCATTCCGCTCATGATCACGGGCAGTCTCTGTCTCGTGTTTACCTTTGTCGTCTTTTTCCTGCGCGAGCATTCCCGCCGCTTCAGCAACGCCGAACGCGAATCCCTGCTGCACTTGGCGGAGGAAACTCCCCGCGTCGTGGGCTCCGCCACCCTCGCGGCGGATAAACCCGAGCACGCCCGGCACCCTCACGACCATGCCTCCGGCCCGTGCGGCTGCCAGTCCGGCCATCGCGCCCCCTGTCCCGGCTGTCTCAAGCGCTCCGATTTCGGAGCCCGCTGATTTCCCCTTCCATGTCCGACCAAAAAATCACGATCGAATATAACGACCGCGTCGTCCGCCAGTTTCTCCTCGCCACGGTCATCTGGGGCATTGTCGGCATGCTCGTGGGCCTCCTCATCGCGGCCCAGTTGAGCTTCTGGCAGCTGAATTTCGCCACGCCGTGGCTGACCTTCGGCCGCATCCGCCCGCTGCACACCAACGCCGTCATCTTCGCCTTCGTCGGCAACATGATGTTTGCCGGTGTTTACTACTCCACCCAGCGGCTGGTGAAGGCGCGCCTCGCGAGCGACTTCCTGTCCTCGCTGCATTTCTGGGGCTGGCAGCTCATCATCGTGGCCGCCGCCATCACCCTCCCGCTGGGCTACACGCGCGGCAAGGAGTACGCGGAGCTGATCTGGCCGATCAACCTCGCGGTGGTGTTCATCTGGGTCGTCTTCGCGGTGAATTTCTTCTGGACGCTGGCCCGGCGCCGCGAGCCCGCGCTGTATGTCGCGATCTGGTTCTACATCGCGACCATCGTCACGGTCGCGATGCTCTACATCGTCAACCATCTCTCGATCCCGACCGGCCTGCTGCACAGCTATCCGGTGTTCAGCGGTGTGCAGGATGCACTGGTGCAGTGGTGGTACGGGCACAACGCCGTGGCGTTCTTCCTCACCACGCCGATCCTCGGCATCATGTATTACTTTCTGCCGAAGGCGGCGGAGCGGCCGGTGTACAGCTACCGCCTGTCGGTCGTACATTTCTGGTCGCTGGTCTTCGTCTACATCTGGGCCGGACCGCATCACCTGCTGAATACCGCCCTGCCCGGCTGGCTGCAGAACCTGGGAGTGACTTTCTCGCTCATGCTCTGGGCCCCGTCGTGGGGCGGCATGCTCAACGGCCTCCTTACGCTGCGCGGTGCCTGGCACAAGCTCCGCACCGATCCCGTCCTCAAGTTCTTCGCCGCGGCCGTCACGTTCTACGGCATGGCGACCTTCGAGGGGCCGCTCCTTTCCATCAAGTCGGTCAACGCCCTTGCCCATTACACCGACTGGATCATCGGCCACGTGCACATAGGTACACTGGGTTGGAACGGCTTCATGGCCGCCGGCATGATCTACTGGCTGCTGCCGCGACTCTGGAACAAGCCCTTGCATTCCACTGCCCTCGCCAACCTGCATTTCTGGATCGGGACCGTCGGCATCCTGCTTTACGTCGCGGCGATGTGGACCAGCGGCATCACCCAGGGCCTGATGCTCAACGCGACCACCGAGCACGGCACGGTCCTCGCCTACCCCAACTTCCTCGATACGCTGAACACCATCCGGCCGATGATGCTGATGCGGGTGATCGGCGGCGGCCTCTATCTCGCCGGCTGGCTGCTCCTCGCCTACAATTTCTATCGCACGGTCCGCGGGGCGCAGCCCGTCAACGGCACCATCGAAGTCTATGCCGAGGCTCCCGCCCCCGATACCCGGCTCAGCGTGGGCCGGGCCCTGCTCGGTACTCCCATGATCTTCGCGGTGCTCGCCGTCGGATTCGCCACGATGTGGATGCTCGGCAGTGACCTCGTGAGCACCGCCGGTCTCACCGGCGCCGTGGCCTGCCTGATTGGCTGCCTGGCGCTCCTGCCCTCCCGCGGCCCGGCCTGGACCGGCTGGTATGAAAAGCTGCTGCTCAACGCCCTGCCCTTCACGCTGCTGACCTTCTTCGCCGTCGTGGCGGGCGGACTGATCCAGATCATTCCGACCCTGATCGTACAGCAGGCACAGAACGTCGAGGATCGCATCCAGGTTCCCTACACCCCGCTCGAGCTGGCGGGCCGCGACATCTATGTCCGGGAAGGTTGCTACCTTTGCCACTCCCAGATGATCCGCACGCTGGTCCCCGACATCCTGCGCTACGGCGACTATTCGCGCCTCGGCGAGTCGATCTATGATCACCCCTTCCAGTGGGGTTCAAAGCGCAACGGACCCGACTTGGCCCGGGTCGGCGGCAAGTATCCGAATATCTGGCATCTGCGCCATATGGAGGACGCCCGGGCGATTTCACCCGGCTCCAACATGCCCACTTATCCATGGCTCCTGGCGAACAACCTCGATGCGTCCGTGCTGCCCGCCAAGATCAAGGTGCAGCGCATGCTCGGCGTGCCCTATGGCCCTCTCAGCGCCCAGCAGATCTTCGACCAAGTCGATGATCAGGCCAAGGGCATCGCCAAGGATCTCCGCGCCGCCGGTGCCTACATTGCCCCGGAGAAGGAGGTCGTGGCCCTGATCGCCTATCTCCAGACCCTCGGCAAGTCCGTGCCCGTCCCGCCCAAAAGCACTGCCACCCCCTGAATTCTCCCATGTTCAAACGCCTCATCCTCGAAGACTCGTCCACCCTCTACGTCATCACGGCCTTTGTGAGCGCCGCGACGATCTTCCTGACCATCACGTGGCATGCCCTGCGCATGCCCCGCGCCCAGGTGGAAAAATTCGCGCAACTCCCGTTCACCACGGACCGCGCCCCCCGCCGCCATGAGCCCGACGCCTGACCGCCCGCCCCAGCCCGGCGAGGATCCGCTCCGGCCGCACGTCTTCGACGGCATCCAGGAGTACGATAAACGGCTGCCGAACTGGTGGCTGATGACGCTCTACGGCGCCATCATCTTCTGGGCCGGCTACTGGTTTTACTACGAACGCGCGCATTTGGGCCCGTCCAATGCCACCGCCGTCGAGCAGCAGTTGGCCGTGATCGAGGCCGTGCGGCTCGCGTCCGTACCATCGCTCGATGATGCGAGCCTCTGGAAGATGAGCCGCAATCCCATCTTCGTGGAGGCCGGCCGCGCCACCTTCAACACGACTTGTGCCAGCTGCCACACCGAGAAACTGACGGGAGCCATCGGTCCCAATCTAGTGGATCATCTCTGGATCCACGGCGGTCGCCCCACCGACATCCACGCCACGGTCACCCACGGGGTTCTCGCCAAGGGTATGCCTGCCTGGGGTCCCGTGCTCGGCCCCAGGAAAATCTCCGAGGCGGTGGCCTACATCCTGAGCTATCACCACGAGGGCGAACCCATCGAGGTGCAGGCGGCATGGGTGCCGCGCGCCCCGCAATGAAGCATGGCCGCACCGCTGCCCACCCGCGATTCCGTCACCACGATCCGTGAGGACGGATCCCGCCCTTTCCTCTTTCCCGCCGACACCCATGGTCGCTTCACCTTGGCGCGGCACGGCTCGGCCCTGCTGCTGATCGCCTTCTACCTGTCGCTGCCGTGGATCAGGATCAACGGCTATCCCGCCGTGTTCCTCGACGTGGCCGATCGGCGGTTTCACCTGTTTGGCCTGACGCTCGCGGCCCAGGACCTGTGGCTCCTCTTCTTCGTCATCACCGGACTCGGCTTCACGCTGTTCTTTGTGACAGCGTTATTCGGCCGGATCTGGTGCGGCTGGGCCTGTCCACACACCGTCTTTCTGGACCACGTCTATCGGCCGATCGAGCGCTGGATTGACGGCGATGCCGTCCGGCGCCGGGCCCTGGCCAGTGCGCCGCTCTCCGGCGGCAAGCTCCTCCGGCGCATCCTGAAACATGCGCTTTATCTGCTGGCGTCGGCCCTGATCGCCCATCTTTTCCTCGCCTACTTCGTTTCGCTGCCCGAGGTCTGGACGATGATGCGCGCCGCGCCGCGGGAGCATTGGGACACGTTTGCCTTCATGGCGGTGTTCACCGGCGTGCTCTACTTCAATTTCGCCTGGTTTCGCGAGCAACTCTGCATCGTGATCTGTCCCTACGGCCGGCTGCAGTCGGCGCTGATTGACGACCACTCCCTCGTCATCGGCTACGACAGCCGGCGCGGTGAACCGCGCGGAAAACCTGGCACAGCGGGCGCGGGTGATTGCGTCGCGTGCAACCGCTGCGTGCACGTCTGCCCCACCGGCATCGATATCCGGCAGGGACTCCAGCTGGAATGCGTCGGCTGCACCGCCTGCATCGACGCTTGCGACGACGTGATGACCCGGCTGCACCGGCCGCGCGGACTCATCCGTTACGGCTCCCAGGCGGCCTTCGCCGGGCAGGCCACCCGTTGGATCCGGCCGCGCACCGCACTCTACGGCATCCTGCTCCTGATCGGCGCCGGCGTCGCGGGCTGGGCGCTCTCGACTGTCCGGCCGGCGAGCCTCGGAGTCACGCGCATCACCGGCACGCCCTATGTCGTGTCCGCGGATGCGATTCGCAACCAGTTCCTTGTCCGCATCGTGAACAAGCGGAACGTGCCCGCCCGCTTCCTGCTGCATCTCGAGCGGGCACCCGCGGGCCTGAGCCAGACTGGACTGCGCGAGCCGGTCGAGGTCCCCGCGCTCGGCGAGGTGGTGCAACCGCTCGTGCTTCAGCAGCCGCGCCGGGATTATCATGGGCCATTCAAGCTCACCGTGCAGATCGGGGATCCGGCGGGCAGTTTTCAGCTGAAACGGGAAATCGAGTTTCTCGGGCCGGATGTCCGACTCCTGCGCGAGGAAGAGGAGGAAACGCCTTCATCCCATGAACCCAAACCCTGACCCGAACCCGCCGGAACGGAGCCGCCTCTGGCTGATTTTCGTGGCCGTCTTTGTGCTGCAGCTGGCGGCGTGGACCGCCTGGTTCATCATCGCCTCACGGCACCCCGTCGAGGAAGTGCCGCTCGCGACTGCGCCGCACCACTGACATGGAACTCGCCGCCGTCAATTCTCCCGCCACCGCCTTTGTCGCCGGTCTCATCACGAGCCTGCATTGCGCGGGCATGTGCGGTCCCCTGGCCTGCGCGCTGATGCCCGGGCGCGGAGACCAGTCCGATCCCCAGCTGGTGAGCACGGTCTACCACCTGACCCGCCTCACCAGCTACGCCCTCCTGGGGGCGGTGGCCGGCGGGCTGGGTCGGATGCCGCTCACATGGGTGACGGGTTCCGCGCTGCGGTGGCTGCCTTGGGTGCTGGTCCTGTATTTCGTGGCGATGGCCCTGCGTTGGGACCGGTTCCTGCCCAAGCCGGCTTTGCTCGGCCGCTTTTCACTCCAGCTCGGTGGCTGGATCCGCGGCCGCCCGCGGGTGGAAGCGGCGGCCGCGCTCGGCTTCGCCACCCCACTGCTGCCCTGCGGTCCGCTTTATTTCCTGCTCACCCTGGCCCTCCTCTCCGGCTCGGCGCTGCGTGGCGTGGAATTCATGCTGGCCTTCGGTCTCGGCACCGTGCCGCTGCTGTGGCTCGCCCAATCCCAGGCCCACTGGATCCGGGCGCAGCTCTCCCCATTATGGCTTGGCCGGGCACGGCTCGTCCTGGCTCTCACCGTCGCGCTCGTGCTGAGCTGGCGGCTCCGGGGCACGCTGGGCCTGCCCGGTCCCGATCCCGCCACGCTTCTCTGCTTCTGACATGAGCACCGCCGCCACCCTTCCTCTCACACCCGCCGCCGCACCCGGCCGGAGCGCGTGCCGGCATTGCGGGGCGCCCCTGGCCGAGCCGCGGCTGCAGGCGGCAGGGTTTTGCTGCTCCGGCTGCGCCTATGTGTTCCGCCTCGTCCATGAGCACGGGCTGGAGGGCTATTATCAAATCAAGGACGAGATCACCGCACCGGCGGACACCGCGGTGTTTGAGTCCCGCGATTTTTCCTGGCTCGCGGCCGCGCAGCAGTCGGCCGAGACCACGGGGCGGACGCCGGAGCTCACGCTCGATGTCCAGGGCATCTCCTGCGCGGGCTGTGTCTGGCTGATCGAACGGATCTTCTCGCAGCAGCCCGGTGCGCGGGACATCGAGGCCAGCGCCCAGCTGGGCCAGATGCGGCTGCGCTGGATTGCGGGGGAGTTCTCCGCCGTGGACTTCGCGCGCAAGCTGCAGGCCTTCGGCTATCTCCCGGGACCGGCCGGGGAGGCGGCCGCCGAGCCGGAGTCCCGCGCGCTCGTGCGCCGCATCGGGCTCTGCACCGCGTTCGCCATGAACACCATGCTGTTCACGCTCCCGGTTTACTTCGGGATGGAGCGGACCTTCGCCTACGCCCGGCTCTTCGGCACGCTGTCGCTTGTTTTCGGCACGCTCAGCCTGCTGGTCGGTGGAAGTTACTTCCTCAACCGCGCCTTGCACGCGCTCCGCGTCGGCGCGGTCCATATCGACCTGCCCATCGCCCTGGGGATTTCCGGTGCTTATCTGGGTTCCCTGTATGGGTGGATCGCCGGCCGCGAGCAGTTCGTCTATTTCGACTTTGTCTCCGGCTTCATCCTCCTGATGCTCACGGGGCGCTGGGCGCAGGTTGCGGCGGTCGAGCGCAATCAGCGTCGTCTGCTCAGCCAGCAGCCAAAACCGCCGCGCGTGCGTCTTGCCGGCGGCGGGACGGTGCGACCCGAGGAACTCGTCCCGGGGCTGGTGTATTTCTGCACCTCGGGACAGGCCGCGGCAGTCGACTCGCGGCTCGAGTCCGCCGAGGCCGCATTTTCCCTCTCCTCCATCAATGGCGAAGCCGATCCGCGCCTCTTCCGGGCCGGGCAGCGCGTGCCCTCCGGGGCCGTGAACGTCAGCCGAACCGAGGCGCGCCTGACGGCATTGCAGCCGTGGCAGGATTCGCTGCTGGCCCAGCTGCTCGCGCCGGTAGAACAAGCGGGACCGCGGTCGACGATGTTGGAAAGGATCATCCGCGGTTACCTCGTCGGCATTCTCGGCGTGGCGTCTGCCGCGGGTGTCATATGGTGGCTGGCCACCGGCGACGCCCTTCGCACCGGTTCGGTCGTCACGGCCGTTCTTGTGGTCTCCTGCCCCTGCGCCATTGGCCTGGCCTTTCCCCTGGCTGACGAAATGGCGACCGTCGCCCTCCGCCGGCGCGGCGTCTTTGTCCGCTCCGCGGACCTCTGGGCCCGGCTCGCGGGCGTCCGGCAGCTGGCCTTCGACAAGACCGGGACGCTCACGCTGGAGAATCCCGTGCTGCAAAACCCCGAGGCCCTGCTGCGGTTGGACGCCGGGGGCCACGACGCACTCCTGACTCTCGTGCGCGACAACCCCCATCCAGTCGGCCAATGCCTGCTCGAAAATCTGCTCAGCCGCGGCTTGGGCGCAACGCTTGACGGCGAGGTCCAGGAAATCATCGGCCTGGGCGTGACGCTCGATGCAGCCGGGCATCACTGGCGCTTAGGCCGTCCGGGCTGGATCGGGGCCGACTCCGACCCGCGGCGGTCCGCAGTCAGTTCCGGCAAGTCTGCGGGCGGAACCTCTCTCACCTGTGATGGCGTGCTACTCGCCAATTTCCAGTTTGCCGACGCGGCCCGGCCCGATGCCCGTACCGAGCTGGCTGAACTCGGCCGGCTGGGTTACGCCACCTACATTCTCAGCGGCGACCATCGTCCCAAGGTTGTCGCGCTGGCCGCCGAACTGGGCCTGCCTCCCTCCCATGCCCATGGCGACCTCACTCCGCGGGGAAAGGCGGACTGGCTCTCGAGCCATGGTGCGGACAAGACCCTGATGCTCGGCGACGGCGCGAACGACAGCCTCGCCTTCGACCAGGCGCTCTGCCGCGGCACGCCCGTCATTCACCGCGGCCATCTCGCCCAGAAGGCTGATTTTTATTATCTCGGACGCGGCATTTCCGGCCTGCGCGCCCTCTTTGTCGTGAACACCGTGCGCCGCCGAACCCAGCGGACGATCCTGGTCTTCTCGATCGCCTACAATCTTCTCGCCATGGGGCTGGCGGTGGCAGGGCACATGAATCCGCTGGTCGCCGCCATCCTGATGCCCGCGAATTCACTCATCACGCTCGCGCTGGTCAGCGGGGGAATGCGGCCGGCATTCCACGTTGCTCCCGCGAGGCCGGAGGTTAACCCGTGTGAGCCAGCTTCGCCCGCCAGACCGACGGAGACTCCCCCGCGATCCGTCGAAAGACCCGGTTGAATTGCGACAGCGATTGAAAGCCGGTTTCGTAGGCGACCTCGCTGATGCGCTTGTGCGGATTCAGCAGAAGGTTTTTTACCCGCTCAATCCGTGTGCGGGCCAGGTAGTCGGTGAAGGTGAGGCCGGTCGCCTCCTTGAACATTTTGCAAAAGTAGAACGCGCTCGTGTTGACCGCGGCCGACACCTGTTGGAGCGAGACTTCCTCGTCCTGGTGCTGCGCGATGAACAGCTTGGCCCGCGACACCATGGGGGACTCCACTTGCTTGGCCGACACCATCAGCTCGTTGCTGAGTGAAGCCAGATGCTGCGCGAAGATCGCGAGCAGGCGGAGCATCGCCTCATATTGCTTTCGCTCCAGCACCCGCGTTTGAAAATAGGCCTCCTCAAGCCGCTTCAGATCCACCTCGACGCCCCAATTGATCAACGTCCGCGCGAGGCGGGTAAACTCCCGCTTGTTGGGTTGGTGGAGCAGGATCTGGCCGGTCTGGAGGAACGCCACCAGGTTTTCCCCGACGCGTACCGGTATGGCGGAATCGCAGAGCCCAGCGAAGCACTTGAGGGTCTTGGGCTCGAATTTTGCCTGCACCTCGACCTTGCGCTGCAGCTGGAGACAGGCTGCGCAGGACTGGTTGGTATGCGCCATCAGCGCGCAAAAGGGATTTTCGTTCGGATCGCCCCGGTGCGGCAGGTCGAACGCCTCGATCGCCCGGAGATTGAAGGGCAGCACGGTGGTCTCACGAAACGCCTTTTTGTAATCGCGGTAAATTTCCGATCGTTTGAGTTGATCGACCAGGACTCGGCTACGCTTCGAACGGGCTTCAGGCGTTGGCACAGTAACCGCAGCTAGCTCCCGCCCGGCGCCAGGTGCAACCCCATTGTCAGCCGCTCTGCCGGGCGGGAACAATCGATGCGAAGTTATGCGCAAGATCTGCCCAGCGCCCCACGCACCGATCGCATAGACTGTCCGCGAGCTGCCAGCTCATTTCCTCAGTCATCCCGTATTAAACCCATGAATCCCTCCACCTCCCTCACCGGCCGGCCGCAACGCACTTACGAAGCGATTTTCCGTCACCCCATCGCGCACAGCGTGGCGTGGCGGGATATTCTTGTTCTCTTGGGTCACCTCGGCCAGGTCGCGCAAGAAACAAATGGCAACCTGAGGATCACACGCCATGGACAAACCCTCGTGTTGCCTCCGCCCCACGCGAAGGAAATCACCGAGCCGTCCGAGCTCTTGGAATTGCGCCACTTTCTCGAGCGGTCGGAAAAATCCCCGCCTGAAGTCCCGGTTAATGAAAGCCGCTGGCTGGTGGTGATCGACCATCAGGAGGCCCGTATTTTCCACTCCGAACTTCCCGGATCCGCCCCAGGACGGATCCTGTCCCACGCGCCCGACCGCTACTTTCGGCATGCACCGCATTCCAAGGATTTTTCCCGGGGCCGGGAAAAGCCGGACCCCAACAGTTTCTTTGCGCCGGTCGCCCAGGCCCTGAGTGATGCCGGCAAAATTTTGATCTTCGGCTGCGGGACCGGCGCGGGCAGCGAGATGGAACAGTTCATCGCGTGGCTGAAGCAGCATCACCCGGACTTGGCCGGACGGATTATCGGGTCGCTGATCGTTGATCAACACCACCTGACCGAGGCCCAGCTCCTCGCCAAGGCCCGGGAATTTTATGCCCACGACCACTCCGCCGCCGGCGCGCAATCGTGATTTCCCCGCCCTGAACCCAGCCCGGCTAATCCGCGAGAAACCAAAGCCCATGCTCTCCAAATTTGCCATCGATTACATTGCCCTGCCCCAGCATGACCGCCAGATCTTGACCCATTTCACCGACGACCCGGTGGGGGCGGAGGATTTCCTGATGCACCTGCTCGCATCGCGGGCGCGCCTCATCGAGATTCGGCACGAAGGCACCGCCCTGACCGGCCACCAATTCAACCGGATGCTAAAAATAGCCGCGGAGAGAACGGCCTCCGCCCTGCTCCGTGAATCACTCGCCCTGGACGCCGCCGAGGTGAAGGACCGGTTTGGCTTCGCCGCGTAGGAATCGCCCAGGAGCGGCGGTCAACGGGCCTGCCGCCCCAGTTTTTCCATTTCGCCGAGCCACTTTTCCCGCGCCGTCGCGTCCGTGGCCTCCATCAGCCCAACCAAACTCTCGCGCACCGGCTTGATCCCGCAAAAGCCGAGGATGCTCCGCTCCAGGCCCCGCACGCCGTGCGCCCGGAAAAACCACCGGTACCAAAACGCCGGCATGCCCATCGTAACCACGACGCGGGCCGATTTGCCCACGAGTCGCTTTTGCGGAAACCGGTGCCCGCGGTACACGAGCGCGAAACCGGGTCGCAGCACTTGTTCCAAAAAGGCCTTCACCAGCGCGGGCATCGTTCCCAGCCAGAGCGGGAAAACCAGCACGATGTGATCGGCCCAGGCAATCGCCTCCTGCGACGGATAGAGGGTATCAGGCGGCGAACCGCTGTTCCAATCGACTTGGTTGCGCAGGATGGGAAAATCGAGCTGCGCCACCTCGATGCGCCTGACCTCATGGCCCTCGGCCATGGCACCCCGAGCATAGGCGTCCGCCAACTCGTGCCCAAAATGACGCGCCGTGGAATCGGGGTGGCCTTGGATGATCGTGATTTTCTTGGGCATAAAATGGCCGGCCACGCATTACTCGTCCCACTGCCAGCAGGCGATTTCGGCGCTACTTTTCACCACCGGCGGCGGCACCATCGCTGGATAGCCGACCACGATGGGCAGCGCCGCCGTATAGGAAGCGGGAATTCCCAACTCCGCCTTGACCGCCGGCAGATTGAACCACGGGCGCGTGAATCCCACCGGACAACTTCCCAATCCCATGCCACAGGCCGCCAGCATCAGGTTTTGCGCAGCCAGAAAGCAGTCTTCCACCGGGCAATGCCGTGCGGGCTTGGCCAGGATCACGATCAGCGTGTCAGCATCATGGTAGACATTGAAATTTCCGTCACAGTATTGGTCGATCCGCGGATCCAAGCCAAACAAGGGCTCAGTCGTCGCCAGCAGATGGGCTTTCGCCAATTCTGAATAGGTCCTCAGGCGCTCGCGGCCGTGAAACACGGCGAAGGCCCATGGCTGCTGATTGAAGGCACTCGGGGCCTGGGTGGCGGCCCGAATCAGGTCGAGGGCCACACCCTTCGTCACGACGGCGTCCGAGAAGTGCCGCGTCGCCCGTCGCTGATAGATTGCCTTGATGATTTCCATGGTGGGCAGGTTGGACAGATCCCGACATCAATGGCGGGCAATCGGGACGACCACGACCGGACAAGGGGCCTTGCGCAGCACGCCGCTCGTCGTACTCCCGATGATCAGCTCGAACAGCGAGCCATGACCATGCGAGCCCATCACGATATACGCGGGCTTCGAGGCCGCCGCCTGTGCCAGAATCGCGGAAACGCTTGTTTCCGTCCGCTGGACCGTCCGGACCGTAATTTGCCTTTTTTCGCACCGCCGGGCCAGGGCGCTGAGCTGGCGCGCCGCCTCTTGCTCGGCCGCCGCCATGCCTTCCGCCATCATGCCGGTATCGAAGGCATAGTAATCGTTCATCGCCACAAAGGGCGGAAGGACGACATGGAGCAGCACCAACCGGGCATGAATCTGCTTCGCCAAAGCGCAGCCCACGGCACACACGCGGGGAGTTGCAGCCGAGAAATCAACCGGGACAAGGATGGTTTTCATGACGTCCCACCCTAGTTGTTTCCGCCTTCTGACGCTGCGCAGGGTTTGCGGAGTACTAAGCACTTCTTGCCCAACCTCGGTCCAAGCCGGCGGGACCGGTCGACGACAACACAGCCGGACTACCTCATCATTGCCGCCGTCAAGACAGCCCCGTTTGCCGCCTCTTCCCCGATGAGCATTGCCTTGCCTACAAAGATTGCCTCCCGGCCCTTGCTCGCCGGCGGCCTCCGGATAAATATTTTTTCAGGTTGCTTCCCGACCTCTCGACAATCTAGGCGTACGACTGCCCGGGACAATTGCGTTGCCCCTGGCGCGAGTCGAAGCAGCAAAAACCACCGCGAAACAAACCCCGACCGCCCTCCCCTCCCCGCTCATTTTACCCATGAGGCGAAGCCGACTTAAGTCTTCCGCCCGATCAAATAGATCCACCCTCAAAGTTCGTACATTCCATCCTGCCCGACCGCCGCTTCCATTCATTCGCGCCGAATCGCTTCCGCCACAAAGGAAGTTGACAGGCAACTTTCGATGACACCTAGTTCGCATTCTCTCTGTTGTTTCCCCTCCGAATTCCGACTCGGCGACATGCTGATTTTCACAGTTATTACCCAGAAATCGACGGCTGAAATCAGCCTCGCACCAGATTCGGCCCGGGTCTTGCTATAGGCCGGCAACAATGAAATAAATCGAGACTTCCTCACTGTGTCGCGGGCCGCCCCGGCGGGCCGGACTTGAGCCTCCGTTAATCCTTTACCCACTCAAACCACCAATCCTCCTCCCCTGATTCCTCCAACCTTCTTCCTCCTATGATCCATCAAAGCCTCCCCCTCGCGTTTCTCCTCGGCGACAGCACCCTCATGGAACTGTTCATGAAGGGCCGTCAAATCATGTGGCCGATTCTGCTCCTGTCGTTTGTCGGACTCACCGTCGTCGTTGAGCGCCTGCTCTTCCTCGTGCGGGAAAACGCCACCCGGGAGCCGGAAGTCGTCGAGAAGATGCTCGAGCACGTCGAGCGCCGCGACATCGAGGGCGCCGTCGAGATCGGCAAGAAGAGCAAGGATTTCATCGCCCGCATCCTGGTCTACAGCCTGACCAACAAGGAGTACTCCCTCTCGAATGCCTTCATCCGCGCCTCGAGCCAGGAGCTCGCCCGCTACCAGCAGGGCGTGGCCACGCTCGACACCGTCATCACCGCGGCCCCGATGCTCGGTCTCCTCGGTACCGTGACCGGCATGATGCGCACCTTCGGCAGCATGACGGGTGACATCGGCGCCGCCACCGGCCAGATCACGGGTGGTGTGGCCGAGGCCCTGATCGCCACCGCGGCCGGTCTCACCATCGCCATCACCGCCCTTCTGCCCTATAACATCCTCAATGCCCGCATCGAGGAAGCCAAGCATGAGGTCGCGGATGCTTCCAACGCACTCGAACTCATCATCAAGAAGTCCGAGACGAATGCCCCGTTCAGCCGCTGATTCTTCCTAAGAAAATCCCGGCGGCACCGTTTTCCCTCTAGACCAATCATATCATGGCAGGATCATCCGGCGGCAGCAGTGGCGGTAAAAAGAAGGCGCGCATTGAGATCATTCCCCTGATCGACGTCATCTTTTTCCTGCTCGCAACCTTCGTCTTGTTCACCCTTTCGCTGAACAAGTCGAATGGCTTGCCGGGGATCAAGATTCCCGACTCCGAGACGGGCGAGCCCCGCGATCCGGCCGATACGGTCACGATCAGCATCACCCAGGAAGGGACCCTCGCGTGGAACAAGGATCCGGTGGCGCTGGATGAGTTCATCTCGCGCCTGCGTGCCTATCACACGCAAAATCCCGACGGTCGCATCCTGGTGAACGGGGACGAAAACGCCGCTTTCTCCGCCGTATTTGGCTATGCGATCGACGAAATCCGCAAATCCGGCGCCACCAAGGTCTTCATTGAGACCCATGTGAAGCCCGCGGGTAAATAATCCCCCCGCTGACGGTCTTCCGCCTCCTTCCTCACTTCCGCTAATTTTATCACACCATGGCCGGTTCCAGTTCCAAAGTCGACGAGGGCAAAAAGAAGGCGCGTATCGAGATCATTCCCCTGATCGACGTCATCTTCTTCCTGCTTGCGACCTTCGTGCTCTTTACGCTCTCCCTGAACCGGATCGCCTCGGTGCCGGTCAGCCTCCCGGTGCCCAATCCCAATCCCGCGCCGCCGGATCTGGACATGGTCACACTGCAAATCTCCGACCAGGGCACCTGCTATTGGAACAAGGAGCTCATCCAATTCAGCGAAATCGCCCCCCGGCTCGCGACCTTGAAAACCCGGGTGGCCCAGCCACGCGTCCTCATCGCAGGCGATGATCGCGCCAAATTCGGCCCCACGGTCTTGGCCTTGGACGAAGTCCGCAAAGCCGGCATCACGCAGGTCTCGGTCGAGACCCGCACCCGCACCACCGGCCGGTAACCCAACGAGCGCCCACCCATCATGCGTCGCGATTTAATCATCGGTCTTGTCGTCTCCCTGGCCTTGCACGGCGGAGCAGTCTGGTTGAGTGAAAGCCTCAAGGGCGGCCCGGCGAAGGCCAAGCACACGGAGGACGACACGGTCATCAAGATTGAAATGCCCAAGCTGGAACCGGATGAGCCGGAAAAGGTGGAATCCGACGACACGCCCGACACCCCGATCGATTTTGCTCCTCCGATGCAGGCGGACGTCCCGCAAATCGTCCAGATGGACTCCTTCGTCCAACCGGTCGAGCCGCCTCCGCCCGACAATCTCAAGCCCAATGCCGGAGCCATCGTGATTCCTGCCGGCGCGGGCCGCAACATTGGCAAGGGCATGGAAGTGTTCGACATCTCGAAGCTTGACCAGATCCCGGTGGCGAAATTCCGCGCCAACCCGCAATATCCCTTTGAAATGCGTCGTTCCGGCGTCGCCGGAGAGGTCGTCGTCGATTTCATCGTCGATACCAATGGCGATGTGCGCAATGCCTACTCCGCTCGCTCCACGCAGCGCGAGTTCGAAGCCGCGGCCGTCCAAGCGGTCAGCAAATGGAAGTTCCGTCCCGGCAAACGGAGTGGCCGTGCGGTCAACACGCACATGCAGGTGCCCATCGTCTTTACCTTGACCGAGGACTAATTTCACCGTGACCGACTTTTTCTCCAAAGTATCCTCCCTGCCGGGTCGCCTGACCCTGCTCCTCGCTCTTGCCTTGGTCGTGGCGCCCGCTGGTCGCGCTGCCGAGACGCCCCAGCTGGCGGAAAAGACCTCCCAGGAGCTGGAAAAGCTCAAGCCCCTGACCGACGCCAAGGATTGGGATGGAGCGCTCGCCCTGCTCGGCGAGATTCAGGCATCCGTGCCTGCCACCAGTTACGACTTCGCGATCGTCTCCGGCATCAAGGCCAACGTTTACATGCAGAAGAACGAGTACGGCAAGGCGCTGGAGCCCATGGAGGCTGCCGTCCGTCTGTCGGATGCCTATGGCTACCTCGATGAAAAGGAAGTGGCGGAGAAGATTTATTTCCTTGTTCAGCTTTATTATCAGGAAGCCGTGGCGACGAAATCGCCGGCTTTGCAGCAGCAGTATTTCAACAAGTGCTCAGGCTACATCAAACGCTGGATCGACAGCAAGGTGGGCAAGGCCGCCCCTGACGGCCAGCGTCAGGAGGCCGCCCTGCTCTACGCCTCGATTCTCTACAATCAGGCCACGGTCAACCCCAACAAAATCGATCCGGTTCTGCTCAAGCAGGCCCGCGCCGAGATCGAAAACGGCCTTCTTTCCAGCCCCCGTCCCAAGGACACATTTTACATTCTGCTCCTCGCCTCCTATCAGCAGGAAGGAAACTACGCCAAGGCCGCGGAAATCCTTGAACTGCTGGTCAAGCAATACCCTGGTAAGAAGGACTATTGGTCCCAGCTGCTGCCCACCTACCTGAATCTCGCCCTGGACAAGGACGAGGAAAAAGCCCGGGAATACAATATCCGCGCTATTCTCACCACGGAGCGTGCCCAGGCGCTGGGATTTGCCAAGAGCCCGAAGGATAATTTCAATCTCGTCGGCCTTTACGCCAATCTCGGCCAGTTCGGCAAAGCCACTGAGCTGCTCTATACCGGCCTGAAGAATGGGTCGATTGAGTCCACCCAGTCCAACTGGCAGCTCCTCGCTTCATCCTATCAACAAGTCGACAAATCCTATCAGGCCATCGACGTCTTGAAGGAGGCTGGGCTCCAGTTTCCACATGCCGGCCAGCTCGATTTCCAGATCGCCCAGATTTACTACTCACTCGATAAACCGGAAGAGGCTTTTCGCAGCCTGAATAGCGCCATCGCCAAAGGCCACTTGGACAAGCCTGGATCCGTCTACAATTATCTGGCTTATATCGGATTTGAACTGCGCCGCTTCGACGAAGCCTTGGTCGCCGTGGACAAGGCCATTTCACTTTCGAGTTCCACCGATACCCATCTGCCCAGCCTGAAAGCGGCCATCGAGGATGCCATCAAGGAACGTGATCAACTCAAGGCCGGCACCCGCACCCAGTAATTTTCTCTGCACCACTTACCACCATGAAGAAAAGCTTAGTTTACTTCCTCGCTCCGATCGTCGGACTGATCATTTTCGGTGCCATCTACTGGAATTTCAGTTCTGGTTATGAGGCCACGGAAGCCGCCAAGACGCTCAAAATCAAACAGGAGAAAGACGCCAAGCTCCTGAAGCAGGCCAAGGACAACGAACAGGCCATCAAGGAAGCCAATATCGCCCAGGAGCACCGCAAGGCCGAGCGCGCCATCAAGGAAGCCAAGGACAAGGCCGATCACGATGCCCGGCAGGCCGCCGTCGATGCGAAGGAGAAAGCTTATCGCGACCAAGACAAGTTCGCCAAGCAAGTCGACCGCTTGGAAAAGGACGTCAAAACTGAGAAAGACGCCATTGCGAAGCTGGAAGAGGACAAGAAAAAATCGGCCGATGAACTGATCTTCCTGCGTGTTTACGTCCGTCAGGCGGATGAGAACGTTAAAAGCCTGAAACTCGTCCTTGATAAAATTTCCGCTGCTGACTCCGCCGCCCGGGCGGCCGCCGCGGCCGCCGCGGCCGCTGAGGCCGCCAAGAAGAACTCTTAACCCGCCGACCCTTTATCCTCCCATGAAAAAGTGGATGTACGTCATTTCAGTCAGCACCATGCTGGCTATCTTCCTCGCGCTCTATTACGCCGAGGCCAACAAAATCGACCTGCGTGAAAAAGAAGCGGCCGCACAAGCCGCCGCGGCAAAGCTCGCCGATGATGCCCACAAGGCCGACATCGAGGCCAAGGCCCGGGCCGACGCAGAGAAACGTTCGGCTGAGCGCATGGCGGAAGAGGCCAAGAAGGAGGCCGACAAGGTCGCCAAGTGGGAAGCGGAAGGTAAGAAGATTCAGGACGCGACGGACAAGTACAACGCCGAAGCCGACGCCAGCGCCAAGCAGGCAGCCGATATGGAGGTTCAGCTGAGCGCTCTGCGCGCCACCAGGGAAAAGCTGAATCGTGAGGCCTTCGATCTCGCGAAGCTGGTCGAGCACGCCAAAATTGACCGGCGTACGGCCGAAATGGAGATCCAACGCACCGTCGAGATGATCTCCCGCCGGGCGGCGGACAGTTCTCTCACCCGGGCGCCCATGATGCCGCAGCCGACCCAGCCCTCTTCCTGACCGCAGCGTCAGCTCAATCCTTTCAAGGCCCGCCGTCAAAAGGACGCGGGCCTTTTTTTGCGGAGATATTTTGTTTGCAGTGGCCGGGCGCACGGCCTTTTCTCCGCCTTCCTTTCGGCCGCATCCGGCCGGGAAATGTAATCGGGGCGTAGCTTAGCCTGGTAGAGCGCTACGTTCGGGACGTAGAGGTCGCGAGTTCGAATCTCGCCGCCCCGACCATTTTCAGGACCGGGTTAAAGGTCCTCAGGCAATGAAAGGGTTGTAGCACAACTCGTTCCCCGCAGTCGTCAGCGGCCCGTGACCCGGCGCGATCACCGTCTGGGCTGGAACCGCTTCCAATACGCGCCTCAGATGGGTCGCGAGCTGGCGATGGCAATAGTAGCCTCCTCCCGCCGAACCCGCGAAGATCAAATCCCCTGAGATCAGCAACGCGCCGCCGGATTGGGCCGACGGCGCGGTCACAAGGTAGCAGTTATGGGAGGATGCATGCCCGGGGGTGCTGAACGCCGTGACCTCAAACAGCCCAAAACGCTTCCGTTCGCCTTCCGCCATCACCTGCCCGCATGGCACGCTGGCGCCGGTGGGGCAATAAGCCGCAGGCAATCCAAAGCGCGCCACCGCGTCGCAGAGCCCGCCGCTGTGCTCCCCTTCCACATGCGTGAGGAAAACCGCATCGACCTTTTTGATCGAATCCGGCCAGACCGACTCCAGCGCCCCGATATCCGGACCGGTATCAAAGAGGATCCCATGTGTTGCGCCGCAATCCGCCAGCAGGTAGGCATTCGCGAACCCGATCCCATGCGGCATGCGCAGGGCGTGAACACAGAACGGCAGGGCCGAAATCTCCGGCAGCGGATATTGTCCGCAACCGAGGGCGCACAGGCCGATTTCATTGAGCTCCAGCGCCGCCGCGAGCTGGCGCAGTTCGGCCGACGACAAGTCCGAACGGTAATCGATCGCATCGAGGATTTTGGCCGGCGCTATGCCCGTGCGCTGTGCGAGCCCTTCCTCCGAAAGACCGGACTGGCGCATGGCTTTCTCCAGCACATCGCCGAGTTCATCTTCCAATGGTACGGTCAGGTTCAGCACAGCGCCGGCACCGTAGGGCGGCGCCGACCGGGGTGCAAAATGTTTTTGTTTTTTGCCATGCAACGCCCAGCGTCGGCGCATGGCCTCTGACCAATCGGAAATCCTCGGCATCTTCACCCGCACCCGCGCGCTGCTGGAAGGCCACTTCGTGCTGCGTTCCGGCCTGCATAGCGGCCATTACTTCCAATGCGCCCAGGTCTGCCAGCGGATGGATGCCGTGGAGCGCCTGGCCGAACTGCTGGTCGAAAAACTCCAGGGCTACTCCTTCACAACCGTGCTTGCCCCGGCCATGGGCGGGCTCGTGATTGGCCAGGAGGTCGCCCGTCAGGCCAAGGCCCGCTATATTTTCGCGGAGAAGGAAAACAACGTGCTGGTTATGCGGCGCGGCTTCACCCTCGCACCTGGCGAGCCGGTCCTGATCGTCGAGGACGTCGTGACCCGCGGCGGCCGCGTGCTGGAGTGCCTCGAGATCGTGCGCCAGGCCGGCGGCGTCCCCGTGGCGGTGGCGATGCTCGTTGATCGCAGCGCCGGTGCGGCGCGCTTTGACGTGCCCACGATCTCGCTGCTTGAACTCAGTTTTCCCACTTACGCGGCCGACGCCGTGCCCGAGTGGCTCGCCAAAATTCCGGTGCAAAAACCGGGAAGCTAAGGCACGGCGCGCCCAGCGCGCCGGGTCGCTTGCAGCGTTGATCAGTCAGCCTTGATTTCGATGCGCACGACGCGCAGGGCGCCGCGATAATAGACGTAGAGCATGTGCCGGCCCGGGGTGAGCTTCGCCTTGGCTGACGCCAGATCGGTGACGTCGTCCCGGTCGATCTGCACAATCAACACGTCCCGCACCAGCACCTCGGCATAGGGCGATTCCTTGTCAACGGCCCGGATCATCAGTCCGTCGAACCGCGCGGGAATGCGGAAACGCAGGCGGATCTCCTCCGTGAGCGGCGTGACATCCACCCCAGCGATGAGTTCGTCGGGCTTCTCGTCCAGCTTGGTCAGCAAGACCTCGACCGTCAGCGGCTTGCCGTCGCGAAAGATGCCCAGCTTCACCTTTTTGCCCGGCATGGTCTCGGCGATGACCAGCCTGAGTTCCTCCCCGGTGGTCACGGCCTGGCCATTGATGGCAAGGAACACATCGCCCCGCTTCAGGCCCGCCTTTTCCGCGGGGGAGTCGGGGGTGACATCGGTGACCACTACGGCCCGAACTCCCTTGGGCAATCCAAGCGTTTCGGCATCCTCGGCGGGTGAAGTTTGCGTCACTACCCCGAGATAGCCGCGCGCCACGGTGCCGGTTTCGATGAGGCTCTGGAGTACCGACGAGATGAGATTGATCGGAATCGCGAAACCGAGGCCAATGCTGCCCCGCGAAGTCGAAATGATGGCGCTGTTGATCCCGACGAGCCGGCCCCGGGCGTCAACCAGCGCACCGCCGGAATTACCCAGGTTGATCGCGGCATCGGTCTGGATGAAGCTCTCATAACCGCCGTCGAGCAGGCCCAGCTGGTTGCGGCCCTTGGCGGAAACAATGCCCATGGTGACCGTCTGGCCGACCCCCAGCGGATTACCCACCGCGAACACCACATCGCCCACCCGCAGCTTGTCGCTGTCGGCCAACGTGACCACGGGCAGGTTCTCGGCCTCGATCTTGATGACCGCCACATCGGTCTTCGGATCGGCACCGATGACCTTGGCAAGGTACTCGCGGTCATCGGACAGGCCGACTTTCAGCTCGTCCGCTCCTTCCACGACGTGGTTGTTCGTCAGGATATAACCGTCCGGCGAGATGATGACGCCCGAGCCCAGGCCTTCCTCCTTGTGCTCGCGCTCCTGGTCGGGAAGGTCGCCAAAAAACTGCCGCATGAGGGGATTGACCGCGACACGCTCCCGCACCGTTTTCTTGGAATAAATTGAAACGACCGCCTTCTGGACCGGCTCCACCACATCGGCGTAGCTGGCCACCACAGGCGATTTGCCTTCGCTCACAGGACTGGGGTCGTAGAGCAGGGTCGGTTTCTTGAGCGCCGGGCCTTCCTTGGCCATCAGGCCGAGACCGAGCACCGGGACCGCAGCAATCATCGCGAGCAAGCTGGAGAATGACTTGGATTTCATGGGGATAAAGAGGGACCGAAGAGTGGGTCCAAAAGTTCCCGCCAGCAACCCCGGCGTGAGGCTTCGAGCTAGACGAACATCGAACGCTCAACTTCGAACATCCAACTTCGAAGGTCGATCAATGACATTCGGTTAGTGGCGGCCGCACGACTCCGAGTTGGGTGTTCGACGTTCAATGTTGGACGTTCGAAGTTCGTCCGGACCCAAATCCCAAACCGCCTCCTCCCGTCGGCGGCTACCGGCGACGCCCTCAAAAGCCCTTGATCCGAAACAGGCTTGTCACGCTCTCGTTGCCATTGATGCGGACGATCGCCTGGCCGAGCAGCTTCGCAATGCTGAGCACCGTGATCGGCAGGCCGTGGGTCTCGACGGGCGTGGAATTGGTCGTGATCAATTCGTCGATCAGCCCGGATTTCAGCCGCTCCAAGGCGACATCGTTCAGGACGCAGTGGCTCACGGCCGCCGTGATCCGCGCCGCGCCATTGTCCTTCAGGATCTTGGCGGCCGCCGTCAGGGTGCCCGCCGTCTCGGTGATGTCATCGACCAGCAGCACATCGCAGCCGCTCACATCGCCGACGACATTCATGGCCTCGACGGTCGTGGCACTCTTGCGCTTCTTGGCCACCAGCGCGAGGGCCGCGCCCATGGTGTCCGCATAGGCCGAGGCCATCTTCATGCCACCCACATCGGGCGAGCAGACGACCAGCGGCCGGTCGCGCTTCTGCTTGCTGAGATACTCGAAAAATACCGGCGACGCGAAGAGATGGTCCACAGGGATGTCGAAGAAGCCCTGGATCTGCTGGCTGTGCAGATCCATCGTCAGGATGCGCGTCGCCCCGGCCGCAACGAGGAGGTTGGCCACCAGTTTGGCCGTGATGGGCACGCGGGGCTGGTCCTTGCGGTCCTGGCGCGCATAGCCGTAAAACGGCAGCACGGCCGTGATCCGCTGCGCCGAGGCACGGCGGCAGGCATCGATCATGATGAGCAGTTCCATCAGGTGATGGTTCGTCGGCGGGCAGGTCGACTGGATGATGAACACGTCCTGGCCGCGGACGTTTTCGTTGATCTTCACGAAGGACTCGCCGTCAGGGAAGCTGGTGACGGTGGCCTCGCCCAGTGGCATGCCGATGGAGGCGCAGATTTCCTCCGCGAGCACGCGGTTGGAGTTGCCGGAAAAGATTTTCAGCCGCGTTTCGCCCATGAGGCGCACGCTGGGGATGAACCGTCTTCGGCGGAAGACTTTTCTAACTTTTCTCCAGCAAATTCTCCAGCGTATCCACCCGCTTGAAGAGCTCGGGCAGCCGGCGGTGCAATACCTCGAGACGATGCCCCAACATATAAGGCATCGCGGGGGTGCCGTTCACATACGTCCCGGGCTCAACATCGAACGACACTCCGCCCTGCCCGCCCACCTTGGCCTTGGCCCCGATGGTGATGTGGCCGCCGATCCCTGCCTGGCCGCCCAGGATCGCGTAATCGCCAATCGTCGTGCTGCCGGAGATGCCGACCTGCGCGCAAAGGATGACATGGCGCCCGATGATGACGTTGTGCGCTACCTGGACGAGGTTGTCGATTTTGGTGCCCTCCCCGACCACGGTCCGGCTGAAACGGGCGCGGTCGAGCGTGCTGTTGGCTCCGATTTCGACGTCATCCTCCACCAGGACATAGCCGACTTGGGGCGTTTTTTCATGCCGGCCGGCGACAAATTCATAGCCGAACCCGTCGGATCCGATCACGACCCCGGGTTGGAGCCGGACGCGGTTCTTAAGGACGCATTCCGCCGCCACGATCACACCGGGCATCAGCCAGCAGTCGTCGCCAATCAGCGCGCCGCGGCCCACAAAGACCTGCCCCTGCAGGTGGCTGCGTTCGCCCACCACCGCACCTTCCTCAATCACGCAAAGCGGTCCCACCGTGGCCGAAGCCGCCACCTTGGCGCCGGGCGCGATCCAAGCCGTGGGATGGATGCCGGGCGCCGGCTTGGGCCAGAGAAGCTGCTCAATCCGGGCGCAAAGGCGCGCCAGCGCGACCGAAGGTTTCTCCACGAGGAGAAAGAGCTGATCGGGCTGGGGCTCACCTTCATAATCAGCCGGCAGCAGCACGACGGAGGCCCGGGTGCCTGCGACCTCATTCCGGTATTTGGAATTGCCCAAGAACGACAGGTCACCGGCGCCGGCGCTGCCCAGGGAGGCGATGCCGCGAACCACCTCGGTGGTGGCGCCACGCACCTGTTTGGGCTGAACGATGGCCGAGATATCCGCAGTGGTAAAAGAAACCTGCATGGCTCCAGCGTGGGATTTTTGGTGGACGGTGCAACGCCTCGAAAAAAAGCCCCGCTCCTTTCGGACCGGGGCTGGAAGAAGGCTTGAGAACGCCGATTACGGGTTCTTCGGGGTCGTGCCCGGGAACGCGACCTTCGCCGAATCCGAGCTGGAATCGGTTGAGGCGGGCGCGGCCGGCGCGGCGCTGGGGGCCGGGCGGTCCTTGTTGATCTGCTTCAACACCTCATCGGTGATGTCGTAGCTGGCATCCGAATAGATGATGTTCGAGACACCGATCAGGGTCGGACCCGACTTGTCGATCAGGAAGGTCGCGCCCTTGGCCTTGGCCATCTCCACGGCCACCTTGCTGATTTCCTCGATCATGAGATCACGGAAATTCTTGATGCGCTGCTGGAGGGAATTGCGCGTGTTCTGCTGGAAGGTCTGCACTTCGTTCTGCTTGCGGCCGATCTCATCCCGCATCTTCTGGGCATCAGCCTGGGCCTTGGCCTTGGCGTCCGTGTTCAGGGCGGGGCTGTTCGACTGGTCCACGAGCTCCTTGTACTTTTCGACGAGGGCATTGCCTTCCTTATTCAGGCGGTCGAGCTCCTCCTGGGCCTTGAGCTCGTCATTGCGCAGCTTGGCGTTTTGCTCCTCGGTCTTGTAGTGGCCGTCGTACAGCTTGGCCATGTCGACAACAAGGATTTTGGGTACCGGCTGGGCGTGGGCAAACAAGGCCGCAGCGCCAAAGGCCGACAGGGTAAACAGAGTTTGGATGGTTTTTTTCATGATGGATGAGAGGGACGGAATGCTGAGCAAAGCCGAATCAGTAGCGTGTGCCAAAGGAAAAATTGAACTGGCCGCCCTTCTTGGTGTTGGGATAACCAGCGGTCAGGGGGATGCCAAAATCGAGACTCAGCGGCGAACCCGCGACAAATAGGCGCAGGCCGATGCCGACGTTATCGCTGAAATGAACCGGGCTGAAATTGTAGGCGCCCTCATTCACGAAGCCGGCATCGTAAAACGCGGCGAAACGAATCGGGCTCACGATATCGAGCGAGTACTCAGCGCTGAAGAAGCCGTAGCTTTTTCCGCCGACGGGCTCGCCTAATGCATCCTGCGGACTGACGGTATGGTACTCAAACCCACGCAGGTCGGTCGGGCCACCCAGGTAGTACTGGAGATAGTAAGGCACGTCGGGGCTATGGCCATAACTCTGGATGATACCGCCACGACCAATCAGGCTAAGCACCTGAGCCTGGGTCTCGAACACCGGGAAAAATTGCGAGCCCTTCACTTCCAGATGGTAGTAACTGTCGGTGCCCCCGAGCGGTCCGCCGGCCACTTCTGTGAGAATGTTCAGGTAATTGCCGGCGGTCGTGTTGATGATCTTGTCGCGGGTATCGCGCTCGAGCGTGAATCCAACCTTCGAGACAGCATTGTTGCCCGCTTGCGCTGCGATGATCGATGAGGCGTTGGAGACGACGTTATCGATCGAGATCACCTCATAGGTGTAGGAAAGTTGGCCAGTGACGAGTTCGAAGAGCTGCTTGCGGCTGTAAACCGTGGCACCCGTGATCACCTCGTTATAGTACTGGCTGGTGTAGTCGGAACTCTGGCGGAAAAGCTGGAAGCCCATCGCCAGCCGGCGTTGAAACACCCAGGGTTCCTCGAAGGACAGGATGATGTCGCTCGAAACCGAGCCCACCTGCACGCGAAACTTGAACTTCTCGCCATCGCCCTGGAAGAGTGACCGGCTGTTGAACAGATCGAAGTTCGACTGGGAAATCTCGGCGAAGACCGTCGCGCGCTCCAGTGTGCTGAAGCCCGCGCCGAACGTGAGGTTGCCCGTGCGTCCTTCCTTGACCGCGATGCGCATGTTCCGCCGGCCGGGAATGTTCGTGTCCTGCGGCGTGATGCTCACGTCGTCGAAGAAGCGCGTATTCTCCAGCCGCAGCTTGGAGATCTTCATGCTGATGCTGCTGAAGACATCGCCGGGGCCGAGGGTCAGTTCGCGCAGGATGACCGTGCTCTTGGTCTTCGTGTTGCCCTGGATGACGATCGACTCGACGTTGAACTTGCCGCTCTCGTCGACCTCGTAGACCAGGTCGATGTTGCCCGTGGTGATGTTCGACTTGCGGATCAGTTTGACCTGCGTGTCGAGGTAGCCGTCGCGGCCGTAAAACTCCTCGAGCCGGTCCTTGTCCTTCTCGATTTTCGACGGGGTGAAAACCATCCCGCTCTTTTGCCGCAGGATGCGCTTGAGCAGCGCCTCGGGGTGCAGCTTGCTGCCCGTGATCGAGATGTCGCCGATCCGGTAACGCCGGCCTTCATTCACCGCGATGGTGATGACCAGGTGCGTCGGGTTCGGGTAATCAAAATTGACCTTGTTCTGCGGGATATCGACGTCGAGGTAGCCGTCCTCCCGGTAATAGTCGCGGAGCTTCTCGAGATCGTCGTCAAATTCGTCGTCCTTGAAGCGACCCGTGTCGGTCAGCCACGACCCCATCGTCCACTTCCGCGTCTCCATCTCGCCGATCAGCCGCTTGGCCTTGATGTGGGCGTTGCCAGTGAAACGCACCGCGGCAATGCGCACCTTGGCGCCTTCCTTGATCTTGAAAATCACCGTGCCGAAACTCGTCGCCCGGTCCCGCTCGATGACGTAATTGACCGAAACCTGATTGTAGCCCGACTTCTGGTAGTAGTCCCGGATCTTTTCGGCGTCTTCCTTCACCTGGCGGTCATCGAGCGCCGTGTTGGGTTTGGTTTTGATTTCTTTTTCGAGCCGCTTGGATTTGACCTGCTTGTTGCCCTCGTAGCGGATGGCGAGGACTCGGAACTTGGGCGTGACCTCCACGACCAGATTATAAAGCTGATAGCCCACCGCCTCCTGCTTGATCTCGATAAACTCGAACAGGCCGGTTTTGTAGAGGGCCCGGATGTCGCGATCGACAATGGTACCATCGTAGTCGCCACCCTCGCGAAGCTGCATGTTTGCCCGCACAACCTGTTCATTGACAACAGCCGTACCGATAAACTTGACCGTGATGGTGCCGACTTTGTTAGCCGGTGCCGCCGGTTGGTTGGGCTGGTTGGCTGCCGGCGGAGCGTCGGGGGTCGCCTCCTGGGCCCGGGTCGCTATCCCACCCGCTGTGAGCAGCAATAAGAAGGCAAAAAATCGGCCGGTGACCCGATCTAACGGGTTACTGAGTAAAGTTTTCAAAGCGGGTGATATCTCGAAGGAAAGTAAGCTTCAGTTCTCCTACCGGGCCGTTTCGTTGCTTGGCAACGATTAACTCGGCCGAGTCAGTGGCAACTTGGAATTTTTCGTCGGCATCTTTGGGGCGGGCAAGCATGAGTACAACGTCGGCGTCTTGCTCGATTGATCCGGATTCGCGCAAATCCGCCAGTTTGGGCGTGCGGTTCTCCTTTTCAGACGAGCGGTTAAGCTGGCTTAATACAAGGACCGGAAGGTCGAGTTCCTTCGCAAGTGCTTTTAATCCGCGCGAGGCCTCCGCCACCTGCTGTTCGCGCGGCACGCGTGAGTCGGTCGGGCTGAGCAATTGGAGGTAATCCACGATGATGAAGCCCAGCTTGTGCCGCGCATGCACCCGCCGGGCCTTGGCCCGCAGTTCCATGATCGACAGGTGGCTCGAGTCGTCGATGAACAGCAGCGACTTGGAAAAATCATCGGCCGCCTTGATCAATTCCGACTGCTCGTTGCCGTTCTTCGAGAGCAGCCCCTCGCGCAGCAGCTTCATGTTGATCCGCGCCCGGGCGCAGAGCATGCGCAACGCGAGCTGGGCGGCGCTCATTTCGAGCGAAAAGATCAGCGTTGCGATGCCCTCGCCCTTCTTGGGCATCGAGGCGGCCTCCGCCATGTTCAGCGCCAGCGAGGTTTTGCCCATCGAGGGACGGGCCGCCAGCACGATCATTTCCGCGCGCTGAAACCCGAAGGTCAGTTCGTCGAGGTCGCGGAAGCCGGACGAAACGCCCGTCAACTCCCCCTTCTTCATCATCATCTTCGTGATGACATTCATCGCCTCGCGGGTGGGATCCTTCATCGGCTTGGCCGCGTCGGACACGCGGTCCTGCGTCACGTGGAAGATGTCCTGCTCCACCTTGTCGATGAACTCCTCGAGTCCGCCTTGGTAGCTGTAGCAGCTCTCCACGGCGCCCGTCGCGACCTTGATGAGCTCGCGCAGCAGGTAGAGCTCGCGGACCTTGTCGATGAAGTACTGGGCCTGCGCCGTCGTCGGGATCCGGCCGCTGATCTGGGTCAGGTAGGCGAATCCGCCCACGCTATCGAGCTGGCGCGACGTCTTGAGTTCCTCCGCCAGGACCGCGATGTCGACCGGCGGGTTCTTTTGGTAAAGCTCGCAGAGCTTCTCGTAAATCAGCCGGTTCGCCGGCGAGTAAAACGCCGCGCCCGGCAGCTTGGCCTCCAGGCAGCGGGCGATCGAATCGGAACCGTCCAGCAAACAGCACGACAGCAGGTATTCCTCGGCCTCGACGCTGTGCGGCGGCGTGCGACCCACCATGCCCGCGGGGGCATCCGGACGGCGGGGAGCGGGAACGTTGTCTTCAGCCATGGCGTGCGGACGAGTCAGGCGCGGTGGCGAGGAGGCGGCAACAAAGGGTTTTCCACAATTTGCTCCCATAAACACGAAGGCCGCGTCACTCTGACGCGGCCTTCAGTTCAAGGGAAGCCGGGATTATTGCTGTTCCTCGGCGGAGGGAACGATCGGGTTCTCGGAGACCACGTCGAAGTTGAGCTCGACGGTGACATCCGGGTGCAGCTTCACCTTGACGGTGTGCTGGCCGAGCGTCTTCACCGGCGTGTGCAGGAGCACGCGGCGCTTTTCCAGCGTGATGCCGGCGGCGGTGAGCTTGTCGTGGACATCGGTCGCCGTAACGGCGCCGAACATCCGGCCGCCCTCGCCCGTCTTCACGGCGAACGCGAGCGCGACCTTCTCAAGCTTCTTGGCGAGTTCCTGGGCGCCCGTGAGCTCCTCGGCCTCGCGCGTGGCGCGGCGCTTCTTCAGCGCCTCGACCTGCTTGCGATTGGCCGTGGTGAGCGGCACCGCGATGCCGCGGGGCAGCAGGTAATTGCGCGCGTAGCCGGCGCGGACTTTGACTTGATCGCCTTCGCCGCCGAGACCGTCGACGGGTTTGACTAGGAGGATTTCACTGTTGGCCATGGGAGTATCGGATTTGAGTTTTAAGTGTAAATTTCAGGTGGACCTCAGCCCTCGGATTTCGAGCTTAGAGCTTGATCCTTCGTGCTTCAAAACGGCACATCTTCGTCGAGGCTTTCCGTCGGAGCCGGCTTGCCGGCGCTGCGCGGCGGGGGCGAGTGACGCTCCGGCGTGGTCTGGTCGATGCCATCGCCGGGCGCGGACGGGGCGCCACCGCCGGCACCGGCGCCGCGGGTGGAGAGAAATTGCACGTTGTCGAGGACGACCTTGATCTTGCTGCGCTTCTGACCGCTGGTCTTGTCTTCCCACTGGTCGAGCTTCAGGCGGCCCTCGACCATCGCGAGGCTGCCCTTCGTGAGATACTTCGAGACGAGCTCACCCTGCTTGCCCCAGGCCTCGATGTCCACGAACGTCGTCTCGTCGCGCGTCGCGCCGGACTCGTCCTTGAACTGGCGGTTCACGGCGATGCCGAACTGGCAGATGGCCGTGCCCTTCGGCGTGACCCGCAGTTCGGGGTCGCGCGTGAGGTTGCCGATGAGGAAGACTTTGTTGAGGTAGGCCATGGGTGAGGCGCAACCGTCGAGCCGGTTCAGACGGACTGGACGAAGGTGCGGTAGACGCTGTGGTTGAGGCGGAGGCGCTCCTTGAGCTGGCTCGGGCCATCGCTCGGGGCGGAGAAATTGACGTGCACGTAGGTCGCGCCGGTGAGCTTCTTGTCGGTCACGCGGACGAAGTCCTTCTTGCCGATGTTCTCGACGGCGGTGACGTCACCCTGCACGGCGACGATGTCCTTCTTGACGCCTTCGATGATGGTCTCGATGGAGTCGGAGTTGCCGCGGTTATCGAGGATGAAGGTCGCGCGGTAGTTACGTTTGGAGGGTTTCATTTTGGATCTCTGCGATTAAGGTGGATCATGGCCGTTTCGGCGCCGCGGGAGAGCAGCAGGTCGAGGCCGGCAAGGTAGTGGTCGAGGTGTTGAGTGAGGAGACTGTGTTGAGAAGGAGTGAATTTTCCGAGGACGAAGTCCTTGAGGTCCATTTGCGGCGGGTCTTTCGGGCCGATGCCGAGGCGGTAGCGGGTGAAGCCGTCGCCCAGTTGCTCGAGGAGGCTCGCGACGCCATTGTGCCCGCCGGCGCTGCCGGAGACGGAGACTTTGACGAGGCCCAGGTCGATCGTGAGATCGTCATAGATCGCGATGACCGAGGCCAGCGGCACCTTGTAGAACCGCGCCAGCCCGCCGACGGCGGTTCCGCTGTCGTTCATGAACGTCAGCGGCTTGGCGAAGTAGCAGGTGCGGCCCGGTCCGGCATCCCAGCGGGCGACCTCCGCCTGAAACTGCGGCGACGTTTTCCACGTCAGGCCGTGTTTTTTGGCAAAGGCTTCGACTACGACCCAGCCCAGGTTGTGGCGGGTATCGGCGTAATCGCGGCCCGGGTTGCCGAGCCCGGCAACGAGCGTGATGGACATGACTCAAAGCACAATCGTCACCGCCCACCGCGGTCAAGCGGCGGGCGGGACGGGGAAACTTACTTTTTGGCGGGAGCAGCCGGCTTGGCGGCGGCGGCACCGGCGGCAGGCTTGGCGCCCGCCGCGGGAGCGGCACCCGGCTTGGCGCCGGCGGCAGGAGCGGCGGCCTTCGCGTCGCCCGCAGGGGCGGCGCCGGCAGCGGCACCGTCGGCAGGAGCGGTGGCACCGGCAGCAGCACCCTCGGCGGGCGTGGCGGTGGCGACGACTTCCTGGACGATTTCGGCGACGGGCTCGACGCACGAGACGACGGGCTGGCCCTTGATGTCGAGGAACTCGACTCCGGCGACGGGCTTCATTTCGCCCACCTTGATGGTCTCGCCGACCTTAAGCTCGGTGACGTCGACCACGATGAACTCCGGCAGGTCCTTCGGGAAGCAGCGGACGCGGAGCAAATGGGCGTTCATTTCCAACACGCCGCTCTGGTTCTTGACGCCAAAGGACTCGCCGGCGATCTGGACGGGAATGCGGATCTCGAACTTTTCGTCCGGTTTGACCTCTTGGAAGTCAACGTGGAGGTACTTGTCGGTGATGGGATCGCGCTGGACCTCTTGGAGGAAGGAGAGCGCCTTGTCGGCCTTGCCGGCCTGCTCAAGCTCGACGAGGACGGCGCGGCCGGCCACGGACTTCAGGAGGCGGACAAACTCCGGGCCTTCGATGGAGAGAGACTCCGGGCTGGTGTGCTTCCCGTAAAGAATGGCGGGAACGCGGTTGGCTTTGCGCAGGCGGCGGGAGGCGCTACGGCCAGTCTGGGCGCGCGATGCGACGTTAAGTTTGAACTGTTGTTTCATGGATTTCGTTCCCCCTGTCACCCCGGAATTGAGGGCAGGCGTAGTGGAAAAGAGGGTCAGGTGATAGGTTTGGCCCGGCTGAAAGCAACCAAAACTTTGGCGGGCCGCCGATTTTACAATCCGGCTGAACCAACCGGCTCACCCTCGCGGGATCCGTCCCGGATATTACCCGACGAAAGCCATGAGCAAGGTCGAAGACCGCATCGAATGGCTGCCCGGGCTGGGATCGAACCAGCGACCAAGTGATTAACAGTCACCTGCTCTGCCACTGAGCTACCGGGCAACGTATCGTCTTACCCGACCTGCGCCGGGCGAAAGAGGGCACGAAAAACAGACCCATCACCGGGGTTGTCAATGCCCGTTTTCCACTGTGATAGGAGAAATGACCATGCCGGCATCTCGGCGCCGCTCCCTCCAGACCAATCCAGCCTGGCCTGGGCCTAATCGCCCTTGGCACTTTCGCAGCGCCATGCCGCCCAGCACCGCCGGCGGCATCGCCGTCACCCAGCGGGCCACGACGGGAAAGAGCCCGAGGATCGCCAGGATCGCCGCCATGATCTTGCCGATGTGCCGGCTGGCCACGCCGGTGATCTGGATCACGCCGTTATTCTGGGCGTAGGTGGTGCTGGGAAAAGAGCCGATCAGCGCCGCCACGGCACTCGTGACCGCATCGCCCAGCACTCCGCCGCGGATCCGGAGCCAGTGCGCCGGTCCCTTGGTATCCAGGCCCGACAGCTGCGAGGTCGCGGTGATGTCGCCCATCGCCTCGATGATCGAGACCACGTAAATGAAAGCGAACGGGATGAAAAATTCCGCCCGGAACGCCAGGTGATGCGGCAGCAACCGCGGCAGCATGATCCACGAGTCGCTGGGCGGCGGCGCGTGCAGCCAGCCAAACACCGCGCAGACCACATAGCCGGTGACGACGCCGACCAGGATGCTGACCATGCGGGTCTTCGGCCGGCCGAGCGCCTGGGCGGCGAGGACCGCCGCCATGACGGCCGCGGCCACACAACCGCCGGCCCAGACCGGCGCGCCCGGGCCGACCGGTTCGACGATGCCGCGCATCGCTTCCGGAATGATCGAGAGCCCGATCAACACGACAACGATACCCGAGACGAGCGGCGTGAAGATCCGCCGGAATTTGGGCAGGAACGGAGCGAAGAGAAACTGGATGGGGACGGTCGCGAGGGACATGCCGAACATCAGCGGCAAACCGCCCGCCTTGCCGCTGACGATCAGGGGCTGCAGAAAGGCGAAACTGGTGCCCGTCACACTGAGCAGACCCGAGCCGATTGGCCCAAAACGCGTCGACTGGATCGCGGTACCCAAGGCCGCCGCCAACAGTGCCATGCTGACCAGATAGGCGGTGTCGGCCGGCGCAAACCCGAGGATATTCGAGAGGATCAGTGCCGGAGTGATCACACCCACGACCATCGCGGCCACCTGCTGCAAACTCACCAACAGCGCCGTGCCCACGGGCATCCGGTCGTCGACGCCGTACACCAGCGAGTGGGTGCGTCCACTTGATCCGGAGGGTTCTTCCATTCGCCAGACCTAGCAAGACGCGGACCAAGCGAGGCCCATAACATGTCAACGTTATGGACGGCGTATTTAAAAAAAGCGTCCAAACATCCACGCAAGCCACAGTGCTAGAAAAACCATGAATGACGCCGCCAAAATGGCCTTGATCGTCGATTTCTCGGGTATAGCGCGCTTAAGGATTGGCATGATTTTCCCGTATAATCTCCCCGAGCGTCACATAGCCGCCCGAATCGGACGGGTTGAACTTGGCAACAAGGAGCTTTGTGAGATCGGTGTAATAGCCGTGAAGTTCGGCGCCATCAGCTCGCTGAAGATCAGTGCAGCCTTGGATGTCGCCGCCACCAAGGCCGACGCGGCCAAGCTTCGAAGATGTCGGGTGGATTGCATCCGGTGATGACGTAATCTTTGTTTCGTAAGTTACGGGACAGTTACTTGATCCAACTACTCACCCTAGACTGCCTAGGCCTAGGTCCAAGGCGAGTCACAAAACGTAACGGTGCAGTTACCCGGATTTTGCCAGCCGGATCGGGTTTGGCTCAGGGAGTCGTCGGAGCCGCCCGCCCGGCCCATCTTCCCCACGGGCGAATCTCGCCAAGAATCTCGTTGCCGCGTCCCCCGGTTGCCCGCCACGGTGGGCGGCCCGATGGCCACCGGAATGTACCACGCTTAACGTTGCACGAAGGTGAACCCAGAACACTTCCTCCCATGCCACGCCTGCCTCTGCTGCCCGGTTTCATCGCCCTCCTGCTTCCCTTCGCCGCCTCCGCGGAGACGGCGCCCACCGCCACCCCACACGTCGATTTCGGCTATGCGTTTGGCTACCCGCACCGCATCACGGTCGCGCCGCCGGACAGCGGCGACAAGACCCTCGTCGACTGTGACCCCGGACAGGTCACCCTCTCCTGGAGCTACGACAACCTGCTCAGTTTTCCCGTGGCCAATTTCTTCGGCCCGACCACCCAATGGAAAGTCGTGCTGCAACCTGAGGTCGACGGCCAGCGGATCACCAAGTCCACCTGGCACCGCACGGAAGGCTGGCTGCCCGCCCTGACCTCGGAGTTCACCGGCTCGCCCGTGCACACCGTCCTGGAAGTCGCCGGCGGCCTCCACGCCGCGATCGTCCGCGCCGAATTCACCAACACCGATCCGGCGCACGCCCACACCGTCGGCATCAATTGCTCCGTACCCGGCAACTGGCGCGGCGTGAATCCCGCCGGCGTCGATCCCAGCCAGCCCGCCAATGCCCGCGACGCTCTCGTCGCCGGCTGGAAGGCCCGCGCCGATCGCGTGATCCTCGCCGCGGTCGGCGGTGAGGACTACAAGCTCTCACCCAACACACTTCACCCCACTCTGCAGCTCGCGCCTGGCGAGACCAAGACCCTCTGGCTCATCCGTCCGTACCGCGTCTATGAATCCATGATGCCCGAACTGCGCCAGCGCGACTGGGCGCAGGAGTTCGCCGACAGCAAGGAAACCTGGCGCAAATTGATCGGGCGCACCACGCGCCTGGAATTGGCTGACGACGGCGTGCGCAACGCCTACTACGCCGGACTCGCCGACATCTTCATCATGCGCGAACCCGTCCCCGGCGACTACCTCGGTACGCTGCCCGGCACCGAGGTTTATCGCGCCGCCAATCCCATTGAGGCCGCGATCGCCTGCATCTGTCTCGACCAGGCCGGCCTGCCGGTCGAGGCCCTCGACGGTTATCGGCTCTCGCTCGACATGCAGAACTTCGACGGTTGCTGGGCGGGCTCCACGAGCTGGGACCGGACCGGCTGGATGGCCGCCGGTTTCAAATCCTGGTTCGTCATGGAGCACTATCGCATGACGCGGGACCGAGGGTTTCTCACCGACACCTTCCCCCGGATGATCGCCAGCAGCCGCTGGCAGGAACGTCAGCGCGAACAGACTCGCGTGCTGGTCAACGGCCAGAAGCCGCTCAACTACGGCCTGCTGCCTCCCGGCATGGGCGATGCCGGGTTAAAGAACGACGACAGTCTCTACGGCGTGTTCATCCCGCATAATGGCTGGGCCGTTTACGCCGACCAGCAGACCCTGGCCGCTGCCGAGGAACTCGGCCTCACGGCGGAAACCGCCGAGCTGCGCCGCGACTATGATGCCGCGCGCACCGACCTGATCGACACGGTGCGCCGTGGCGCCATCACCGAGAACGGCTACCGCTGGATCCCCGGCGTCGCCGGCAAGACCAGTGGCAGCCGCTGGGGCGCCCTGAATTTCGCGTTTCCTTTCCGCCTGCTGCCTCCCGATGACGAGCTGATCACCGGGAGCATCCGCAAAATGGAATCGAAAATCAGCCCCGGCGGCCTGCCGATTCACACCGGCTGGATGGAGAACGGCATGTGGGTCGCCATCGCCCTCGACAACCTCGCCGAGGCCCATCTTCTCCGCGGCGACGGCGATGCGTCCGCCAAATATCTCTACGCAACGCTGAACCACGGCACCCCGCTCTACTCGTGGTGCGAGGAACGCGGGCCCGAGCCCGGCTCCGCCCAGACCTCCGGCGACCGCCAGCATCTCTGGACCCCCGTCGCCGTCGTCCGCCTGCTGCGCGACAGTTTCGTATTCGAGGACGGCTCGACGCTCCACCTCGCCCGCGGCACCGACCGTTCGTGGCTCGCCCGCGGACCCGTCGGCGGCACCGGCTTCCGCAGTCACTTTGGACCCGTGACCTATCAATTGTCCGATGACCCGGCCCAGCATCAGGTGCACGGCCAGGTCACGCTGACCGCCGGCCGCCAGCCGGCCGCGCTGCAGGTCCACGTGCGCCTGCCGAACGGACAAAAGATAACCGCCGTGGATGATCCGGCCGCGCACATTCTCGCGGATGGTGAAACCTTGGAATGGGCCCATCCCGCGGCGGAAATCCGTTTCAACGCCACGGTGCATTGAGGAACTCGCCATCGGCCAGCCGATGGACGCAGGCGGACGTTTAGTCTCGGCAGTGCGCGGCCGATGCAGAGCATGGCATCGTGCCGCCCCTGCATGAAGCCGCTGACGCGAAATCAACGCGGAAAAACATCTTCAAGCGCCTCCTGCGGATCGCCGGCCCCGGGGTAATCACCGGCGCAGCCGACGACGATCCGTCCGGCATCGCGACCTATTCCATCGCCGGAGCGCAGCTCGGCACGAGCCTGCTGTGGACCTCGATCGTCACGTGGCCCCTCATGGGCGCCGTCCAGATGATGTGCGCGCGGATCGGCCTGGTGACCGGTGAAGGCCTCGCGAGCGGGTTGCGTAAAAAACTCCCGCGCTGGGTCTGTCTCGTTTTCGTCGCGGCCCTTCTCGTCGTGAACACGATCAACGTTGGGGCCGACCTCGCCGGCATGGCCGACGCGGCGGAACTTCTGACCGGCTGGAATTCCCGTTTCTTCGTGATCGGGTTCGGCGCCATCATCGCCTTCGTCACGGTCAAATTCCATTATCAGCAAATCGCGCGGGTCCTGAAGTGGCTCGCCCTCAGCCTCGGGGCCTATGTCCTCACCGCCTTCATTGCGCAACCCGACTGGTCCGGCGTTCTCCACGATACGCTCGTGCCGCACTGGCCGGCGGATCGTGCGACCTGGAGCATGATCGTCGCCATCCTTGGCACGACCATCAGTCCCTATTTGTTCTTCTGGCAGGCGTCGCAGGAAGTGGAGGAGGAAAAATCCCACGGGCGCCGGATGCTAGTCAAACGGACCGGCGCCACCGCGGCCGAGCTGCTGAACCGCAAGCTCGACGTCGGATTCGGCACCTTCTTTTCCAACGTGGTGATGTTCTTCGTGATCCTCAGTTGTGCCGCGACCCTGCACCGGCACGGGATCACGGAGATCACGACGACGAAGCAGGCAGCCGAGGCCTTGCGCCCGCTGGCCGGGCCCTTCGCGACCCTGCTCTACACACTGGGCCTGATCGGCGTCGGCTGCCTGGCGATCCCCACGCTCGCGGGCTCGTCAGCGTATGCCTTTGCGGAAACGTTTAACTGGCGCCAGGGGCTCGACCGGGAATACCCGGATGCCCGCAAATTTTACGCCGTGTTCCTCGTCTCGATCCTGTGCGGCATCGTGCTGGATTTTTTGAATTTCTCTCCGATCAGGATCCTCTACTGGACGGCGATCATCAACGGCCTCCTCGCGCCGTTTCTTCTGGTGGGCATCTACCTGGTCGCCACCGACGCGAAGCTGATGCACCGGCAGCCCAGTTCCGGCCTGAACCGGGCAGTCGTGCTGCTGACCATCATCGCCATGTTCGGCGCCGGCGTGGCGCTGTTCGTCGTTTAAGCGCGTGCGCCCAGCACGTGGTAGGGTTTCCTCAGCTCGCTCCGGACGCTCGGCGATGGCCTGCTCCTCACGGTGCAGGACCGGATCGAGCTCTTCTCGGTCGAGCTGCAGGAGGAAAAATTCCGCCTGGTCCAGACTTTCATCTGGATCAGCGCGGCCGTCTTCACCGGCATGATGGCAATCACGTTCGCCAGTCTCACGCTGGTGTACCTCTTTTGGGAAAGCGCCCGGCTCGCGGTGCTCGGCGGGCTGACGGTCTTTTACACCGGGGCCCTCATCGCGCTCATCTTCGCGTTCCGCCGTTTCCTCGCGCACCAGCCGAGCCCGTTTTCGGCCACACGGGAGGAAATCCAGGAAGATCGCGCATGTATCCGCAACGCGAGCTGATCCGCCTGGCCGCCCACAAGGCCGTCCTCCGGCGGGACATCGCCCGGCGTCGCAGCCAATGCGCCGAGGCCGCGGTCCGGGTCTCCCGACCCCTCGAATGGCTGGACCGGTTGGTAGCCTTCTGGCGAAAGCTCTCGCCGCTTGCCGCAGTGGCAGCCGTGCCGCTGGGCCTCTTCGTCTCGCGCACGTTTTTTTCGCGGCTGAAGATTCTTGGCCCGCTCCTGCGCTGGGGTCCGCTCCTTTTCAACGCCGTCCGCGGCCTTGGCGCCCTGGCCAAAACGCGCTCCGGCCCGGCCGAGTCCTGACCCTCGCGAAGGAATATTTCACCACGTAGGTCACGAAGCACACGAAGCTTCCGAACCCGGATTGATGACTTAGCATCAGGTCTTCTCCTTGGGTCGACCTTCGTGTGCTTCGTGCTCTTCGTGGTAAATCTTCCGATCACGCCGCGGCTCTTCATTTCGCCTGATCACAAACCAGATCAAATTCGTGTGCGCTCGCCGCCGTACGCCAGTGCGGCTGCACCGCAGTGCCGAGACGGACTTTGAGCAACGGGAGTGGCCCTGACGCCTGCCCTCGCACGCGCGTCACAAAACCGGCCTCGTTCGCCGTCACTTCCAGACTCAGCTGCACGTGGCCCGTCTTCGTGCGCACCGGCACCGACCGGGCCTTCAATCCTGTCCAGCCCACCGGCAGGCGTGGCACGATGCAGACTTCGGCGTCGGCATGGTCGTCCACTCCCGCCATGAGCCGCGCCACTTTCAGCGGCTCGGCGACACAGACCAGATTCAGCGCCCCGCAGCCTTCATCGCGGGTTTTACGAATCGGATCATCCGGCGAGTAATACCGTTCGTAGAACCAATACGGACTGTCGCGCGTGATCGGGTACTCCGGCGCAAACGTGGCCCGCGCGAGCCAGTTCGCCGCCGGCGTGTAAAGCTCGGGCCGGTCCATCAGCAGCATCGCCTGCAGCGCGTAGCCCTGACCGTATGACGGACCGGTGATCAATCCGTCGTGCACCCGGTCGAACTGCGTCCACATTCCGTGACGGGAAAACTGCGCCAGCCGCTGCGGCCGCGCCAGCAGGGACCAGAATGTCTGCAGCGACGGAGCGAGCCACGGTTCGCCTGACTCCATCAACCGGAACCCGTGCACATCCGCCGTATGCGAGAACGCGGCGTTGATGCCGCCAAATCCCTGGTTCCCCGGTGACTCCTGCGCTTCACGGCTGGGTTGCAGCGTGGCCGGATTCAACGCCCAGATCCACGTGCCGTCGCCCGCGATGAAATGAGCGGCCAGCGCGGCCTTCAGGGTCCGCGCCGCGGCTGCACTCTGCGCGACCAGATTTGTCGCCCGCGGATCGTCCGGCCGGAATCGCGCCGCCGTGAGATCCAGCATCCAACCGATCATTGCATTCTGCACCACGTTGAAAAAGAGGCCTTCCAGTCCCAGCCCGCCGCCAAACTCGCCGCTGCCCGCAACAAGTTGTTGCCGCGCAATCGTGGCCACCACCGCGCGGACTGGCGACGCCGGCGCGAGAAGAAAATCCTCCAGCTCGCGCCGGAAGGGATCCGCGGGCGGCAGACGTTCCCACAGCAGCACCGTGCTCACGACGATCAGGGCCGTGCCGTCCCATTCGTGCCCGCTCCCGCGCTCGCCCCGCAGGGTGTACATCGGGAAAGTCCAGAAGCCCTCCTCATTTGGCACCACCAAGGTGCGCAGCGCCGTGAAAAGTGCCTTCGCCGCATCGAAGCGGCCCCAGTGAATCAGCTCCCGCAACATCGCCGCATTGTCGCGAAACCAGATCGTGTCGTGGCACGGCCGGCCGTCGACCGACGCCGTGAAGGCGCCGGCGGAAATACTGGCCGGATCCGTGATCCGGTTTTTGGCCATTACACCCGCATAGGACGCCTGGATTTCCTTGGTGAAAAGGCTGGCTTCTTCACAGCCGGAAAATTGCAGCGTGGCCGGAACCCCGGGCTTGGCGGAAGGCATACTCACGGGGATTCCGCGCCAACCGCGGGCATGGATGCGACGAAACTGTCGTCCCGTAAAATTCGCTGCAAAAGACTGCGCATGCTGGATTTCACCATGGGCTAATCGGGTTGTCCGCCTGCAGTCAACCGGCCGCTCTCCCGCCAGCGACACAACCAGGCACCCTTGCTCTCACTGGCCGGATCCAACGGCCGGCCGCGTCGCCAGCAATTCCTGCACTTTGCGCAGCAGGGCCTCGGGCTTGAAGGGCTTCTGCAGGAAAACACCGTTATACTCCCCCACCTTGAGCGGAGAACGGCTTCCGGACGCGGCGGCCCGCCCGCTGACCATGAGGATCCGCACATCGGGATTGATGTGTTTCAAGACCTTCGCAAGGACCGCACCGCTGAGGTTCGGCATGTAGAAATCCGAGATCACGAGCTGGATTTCATCCGCGTGGCGGGCAAAGCAGGCCGTGGCCTCGGCGCCATCGGCCGCCACCGACACGCGATAGCCGTGCTGCCCCAGGATCGTCGCGATGACATCCCGGATCGGTTCCTCATCGTCCACCACCAGGATATGCTCGCCGTGCCCCCGCGGCACCGGCAACGCGATGGGGCGGATCGGGTCCTCGGCCGTGCCCTCGACGGCCGGAAGGTAAACCCGGAAGGACGTGCCCTTGCCCACCTCCGTGCGCAGCTCGATGAACCCGTGATGATTCTTGATGATGCCGCGCACCGTGGAGAGACCAAGGCCGGTGCCCTTGCCCGTCACCTTGGTTGTGACGAACGGTTCCCACATGCGCTCCATGACCTCGGGCGCGATGCCCGTGCCGGTGTCCGCGACTTCGATCATCAGGAAGGCGCCGGGCTTGCCCCCCTCGATCGCCATCGCGGCCGCCTCCGCCAGCCGGCAATTCTCCGCGCGCAGGCGCAGCGTGCCGCCCTGCGGCATGGCATCGCGGGCGTTCACGCAGAGATTGAGCAGCACCTGGTTGATCTGCGTCGGGTTGGCCATGATGGTCCAAAGATCCAGGGGCAGGTCGCTTTCCAGTGAAATATTGTCCGGGAACGTGCCGGCCACGAACTTGTCGACATCGCGCAGCAGGTGCCGGATCTGCACGAGTTGGGGCTCGCCCCCTACGCCGCGCGCAAACCCGAGGATCTGCCGCACCAGCGCCGCGCCGCGCTCCGCACTATACTCCAGGGTCGTGAGCAGCCGGCGGCTGTTGTCGTCCACGGCGGACGCGCGCAGCATCGGCACGGCCAGCAACACGGGCGCGAGCATGTTGTTGAGATCGTGCGCAATGCCGGCGGCCAGCAGGCCGATGTTCTCCAAGCGCTGGGCGCGCTGCACCTGCTCTTCGAGGCTTTTCTGCTCGCTGATATCACTGGCCAGGGTGAGGTGCGCCTTGGCGCGGCCGTCGCTCTCGCTCACGAGCGAACGCCGCATCTCGATGAAAATCACGCCGCCCTTGCGGTTGTGCAACCGGAGTTCCCCGTGCCATTCGCCCTTCACCGCGGTGATTTCCCGGGCCGCGCGAATCCGGGCCGTTTCCTCCGGGTCCTTGAAGATCTGCGCCGCGGTGCAACCCATCACTTCGGCCGCCGGCCAGCCGAAGATTCGCTCCGCCCCCACGTTCCAATACAGGATGCGGCCCTCCAGGTCCGTGATGATGATGGCTTCGTGCGCGCGGTTCAGGATGTCGGACTGTTCGTGCACCCGGCTCTCCGCTTGCACGCGCTCGCGGTGTTCCTTGGTCTCGCGCAGCGCGTCCCGCATCGACAGCACGAGCCGCTTCATGCGGTCTTTCAGCACATAGTCCCGCGCCCCGGATTTCACGGCTTCAATCGCGCGGTCCTCACCAATCGTTCCCGAGATGAAGATGAAGGGCGTGCCGGGCGCGTGCTGCTTGGCCAGATCCAAGGCCCCCATGCCACTGAATGATGGCAGCGAAAAGTCGGACAAAATGACGTCGACCCCGCCGCGCCGCAATTCGGCGGTGAAGGCGTCCGCCGTCGTCACCAGCGTGACCACGCAATCAGGCCACTCCGCAACCACGATCTGGTGTACCAGCTCCGCGTCGTAGGGGTTGTCCTCTACATGTAGGACTTTCATGGCCATCGATAGTGATGAGAACCCCGCCCAAAATTTCGGGCTGAGCCTCGAAAGGGGTTAAACAACGACAGCTTGGGTTAATTCGCATATTATTAACGATTTTGCAAACTACCGGGAATCCGGTAGCTCAAAGTACATTCAGTGGCATGACGATGCGTTGCAGAAAGTTTGCCAACGGTCCGCCCAACCCGGCCATTGCTGGGCCAGGTTGATCTCATTCACTGAGCATCGAACGGCTCGCAGGAGCCGGCGAACGTTACACCGATTGAAGGAAATCCCGCGATGCGAGGAACCCGCGGCGCTCGCCTTCCACTGTGCCGTTGTAGTTCACGTCCTCGAGCTCGATGGACACGAACCCGCCGAAGCCCGCGGACTTCAGCACCGTGAAGATCTTCGTCCACGGCGCCGCACCCGCACCCGGGATCGTGTAGCGCCAGAACGGGCCGCCCCATGGCAAGCCCTCCGCAAACACGGGTTGTTGCTCGGTGCCGAGATTGTAGAGGCGCTCTGGGTCGGTGAAGGTGTCCTTGCCGTGCACGTGCACGACCTGCGGTGCGAATTCCTGGACGAAGCGCACTGGGTCGATGCCCATGCGGAGCAGGTGGGACGGGTCGTAGTTGATGCCATACTGCGGCGAATTCATCTCCTTCAAAAACGCGCGGTACGACTCAGGCGTGCAGCACTGGGCGTTGCAGCCCGGCCAGCCTTCCACGGAGAGCTTCGTCTTCGTTTCCTTCAGGACGTCGCGGAGCGCGCCGTACGTCTCGACCATGTAGCCGAACGTTTCCTTGCGCGGGAGGTTCACGTCCTCGGCCAGCATGACGATGAAGAACAGCTTCACGCCCGCCGCCGCGCTGTCGCGGATCATTTTCTGCGCGAGCGCGACCGTGGCCTTTCGTTTACCGGCGTCCGCCGACATCATGCCGAACCACTCGGGCCCGAAGAGGTCGATCGTGCCGATGGGGAGCCCGCCTTTTTGGAAGGCGGGCACGTGCGGCAGCCGCGCGGCGCCCACGTCGATGCAGCCGAAGCCATTCGTCGTGGCCCAGGCCGCGACGTCGGCCGCCGGCAGCTTGTCAAACTCACCCGTCATGCGGATGCCGATGGAGAAGCCACCGGTCTTGGTTTTGGCGGGAGTGCTCATGGGAGTTTCGAAAAGACGGTTTGCATCGCATCGAACATCTTCCTGCACGCGGCCGCGGGCGGCATGGCCCACAGCTCGTCGTTGAACATCTCGATCGCGTAGTTGCCCTTGTAGCCGAACTGCTCGAAGCGGCCGAACAGCTCCACGAGATCGTAGGCGCTCTTGGGATCACCCGGCAGCAGGCGCGCGCCGTTGCAGTCGGTGATCTCCGCCGGCGTCGCGGGCATGTTGTCGACGTGCACGTGCTTGATCCACTTCGCGGTCTCCGCGGTGATGTGCTCGGTCTTCGACGGCGTGCAGTGGAAATGCGCGGGGTCGAAGAGCACGCCGACGTTGGAAGCACCGGATAGTTTTGCGATCTCCACGACGGAGAGGAAGGTCTTCACCATGCCCCAATTGAACTCGATGGCCATGGTGACGTTGAACGGCTTGATGCGGTCGGCGACGCCCTTCGCGGCCTCGGCCATGCGCTCGATGACGTTGGGGATTTCCTCCTTCCTCGGCCACTCGCGGTAGTCAGTGCCGACCACCATCATCGTGCCGCCCAGCTGCGCGATGAGCTCGGCGTTGGCGACGTGCTCGTCCTGGCTCTTCTTGATCTCGGCCGCGGTGCCGAGGCCGACGAGGTTCTGGTTGAAGCCGCCCGAGACGTTAATCTTGTGGCCGTTGATGATCGCGCGGGCCTGCGCGGGCGTCATGCCCTTCGCCAGTTCGCGGCGGATCTGGTCGAGCGGGCACTCAATCGTGCGAAAGCCCGCGCCCGCGGCGGCGGCGGCCATTTCCTCGAGGTTGGAAAACTTGATGGAGACGGTGTTGAGACCGAGACGGTTGATATTCATGGGATAATTTTCAGAAACAGGATAAATCTGGAACTCTGGGACTCAGGAAAGGAGCGTTCGGAGCTGGGAGGCCGCGGCAGAAAGTCGGTGGCCTGTTCCCGAGTTCCTGAGTTCCAGATTTTAAAAGCTCAGCTTGATCCCCGCGCCTTTTTGTTGGAGGCGGAGGAAGTCGCGGGCGATCTCAAGGTCCTTGGTGGCGTCGGCCGCGGTGCAGAGCGGCGTGCTTTCGCCCTGGACGGCGCGGATGAAGTTCGCGGCCTGCGAGCGCATGGCGTGCCACGGCGCGAAGACGGGCTCGGTCGACTTCGGCGTCTCGGTCCCGCCGAGATCCTCGAAGATCTGCAGCTTGCCGGGCCGGTCGATCACCATCGGCGCCGGCAGGTCGAGCTTGAGGTAGCCCTTGTCAAAGCCGACCAGGGCCGACTCCTGCCAGTCCTGGGTCGTGTGATACGGCGCCATCTCGAGGATGCCCGACACGCCGCTCGTCGAGCGGATGCCCATGTACTGGCCGTTCTCGTCGGCCACCGTGACCTTGAAGTCCTCGCCGAGCAGGTAGCGCAGGAGGTTGATCTGGTGGATGTAGAAATTCGTCAGCTCGAAGTTCCGCTTCGCACCCTCCTCGTCAAAGCCCGCCGGCGGCGCATCGGCCTTCATGTCGGGGTATTTCTCGTCCGTGACGATGCGGGTCGAGAAGCCCTCGGCGTCCCACTTGCCGGGCGGCATCGTGACGCGGATGTAGCGCAGCTTGCCGAATTTTCCGGACGCCTTCCACTCGCGGATTTTTTCGGCCGCGGCGACGGAGGCCAGGTCGCTGCGCTTGTGATAGGCGACGTAGATCGGCGCCTTGTGCTGCTGCGAGAGCGCCGTGAGGTTTTCCGCGATCTCCACGCTGTGCGCGAGGGGCTTCTCGATCATGACCGGCTTGCCCGCCGCGATCACAGCCGGCAGCAGGCCGCCATGAAACCAGAAACACTGGATCGCAACGAACGCGTCCACCTTCGCCTTGGCGATCAGTTCCGCGTCGGTGGCGTACACCTCGGGGATGTTCCAGTGCTTGGCGACCTGCGCTGCGAGCTGCGGTCGCAATTCCGCCATCGCGACGACCTCGCAGTTGGGGAGGGTCGCGTAATTGCGCAGGTGCGCCATCTGACCCATGTTGCCGGTGCCGACGAAACCAAGTCTGATTTTTTTCATGTGAGAAAGCCGGCGTCACTTCCCCGCCGGCCCGCGGCCGGACGCCGACACCCCGCGTTCCGCCCACGGCGGACCTTGAAGCAGCGCTTCGGTAAACAACAGGGGTGGAGGTGGCGCATAAGTGGGAAAGTCACGCGCGCCGGCGTCGCAGGACTGGCACGCGCACCCTCCCGGGGTAAAAAGCAAGAAGGCCGCACAATGGGCAGAATCGGGCCGCGCCGCCAAGAACTGTTTTGTGATTTTGCGTCCTAAACCGGATGGAAATGTAGGGCGGGGTCGCTGACCCCGCCTAGCCGCGGTTGATAGCCAAGGTTCGCCGTCTCCGCGAAGAGAGTTTCGGAGATTTGGCGGGGTCAGCGACCCCGCCCTACATCCTATTTGCCTGCTTTCACCCCGCCCTCCACCGTTCCGCCACTTTTATATGTCCACTTTCCTCTCCGACCGCCGCGCCCGGGTCGCCGCCGCCCTCCACCTCGGCGATGCCCTTCTCCTCGTCGGCGCCGGCGAACCCATTCTCCTCCCCGAACGCACCGACCAGACCTATCCTTTTCGCGCCGACGCCGAGTACTACTACCTCGCCGCCCAGGAATGCCCGGGCGGCGTCATCGCCTTCGATCCGCGCGACGGCGATCACGTGGGCTGGGTGTCCTTCGTGCCGGATGTGACCGAAGGCGAACGGATCTGGGAGGGACGCGAGCAACCGCCCGGCGTGTCCATCGCCGCACTTGAACCCTGGCTTTCTGCCCGACGCGGACGGCCCATCGTCGCGCTCGGCACGCCGGCGCGGGACGTGGAGTCCGACGCCGGTCTGACGGCCCAAGCCCGCGAGCTGCTCCACCATGCCCGCCGGCCCAAGGACGCCACCGAACTCGCCCTGCTCCGTCGCACCGCCGTCGCCACAGCCGCCGGTTATGTGAAACTGCGCTCTGCCCTGCGCCCGGGCATCACCGAGCGTGCCCTGCAAATCGAACTTGAGGCGGAATTTTTCCGCCATGGGGCGACCCGACCCGGTTACGGCAGCATTATCGGCACCGGGCCCAACTCCGCCATCCTCCACTTTTCCCCTTGTGACCGCGTCGTCCGCGATGGCGACTTTGTCCTCGTCGATGCTGGCGCGGAGATCGACCGCTATATGACCGATGTCACCCGCACCTACGTCGTGGGTCAGCCGTCGGCGTTCCAACGCGACCTCTATCAAATCGTCCTCGCCGCCGAGGAGCACGCCATCGCCCGCTGCGTGCCGGGCGCAGAGTGGCGCGACGTCCACCTCGCCGCCGCGATGGAGATGACCGCTGGCCTGGTGCACATGGGCGTCATGCGCGGGAAGCCGGAATCGCTGGTCGAGCAGGATGCGCACACCTTGTTTTTCCCGCATGGACTCGGCCATCTGGTCGGCTTGGGTGTCCGCGATGGCAGTGGCCAGCTCCCGGGCCGTGCCAAGTCAACCCGCCCCGGCCTCGCCACCCTGCGCCTGGATCTCCCTCTGCAGGCCGGCTACGTTGTCACGGTCGAGCCCGGCCTGTACTTCATCCCCGCGCTGCTCAACGACCCGGCCCGCCGCGAACGCTTCCGCGACTGCGTCAACTGGCCGCTCGCCGAGCAACATCTCCACCTCGGCGGCGTGCGGATCGAGGACAACATCGCCGTGACCGCCGGCGCACCCGAGAACCTGACCGCTGCGATCCCAAAGAACCTCTGATTTTTACCGGAGGTCACGAAGGGCAAAAGGCATTTAACCACGGATTTCACGGATCCAATCCGGATAAAAGCACCGGACCGGAATTTTGGTTCCCCGTTCTGCATCCGTGTTATCCGTGAAATCCATGGTTAGAAGCTCCGGCCATTTGTTCTCCGTTCCCTCCGTGTCCTCCTGTAAAACTGACCGGAGAAGAGCCAGATAATTTTCCATGGACAAGCGCCCGGTTCCTGCTCTCCCTTTCGGCATGGCCCAGTCCGAAGAAAAGCTTGTCACTCCCCTCAGCCTGGTCGTCGACCTCGTGCTGTTGGTTCTCTTTTTTGCCTACATGTTCAGCGTGCTCAAGTCGCACGTCCCCTCGACCAATCCGAGCATGATTACGCTCTGGGCCGCCCTCGGCGCCGCCTGCATGACCGGCGTCTTCTGGCTCGCGCTGCAGATGTTCCGCGTGGTGTTCCGCGCGCAGCGCGCAGCGTCGAAGAAATAAGCCGGCTGGTCCGTGTAGGGCGGGGTCGCTGACCCCGCCTTTTCCGCGTAAATGACCCGCCGGTCACGCATGATTGCGCGCGAGTACCCAGCCTTCAGGCGGGGTCAGCGACCCCGCCCTACAGCCGCCAGCCTCCCATGCCGGGCTGCGCGATTGACAGACCCGCCGGCCAAGCTATGCCGTTTCCCTCTGCGCGCCCGCGCCCCTGTTCCGCTTTTAACTCAGAAAACCACCCATCCATGGCCGTTAAATCCAAAGTGAAAAAGTCCGCTGCGAAGGCGAAGTCCTCCGCCAAGAAACCCGCCGCCAAGGCGCACAAATACGTTTACTCGTGGGGCGCCGGCAAGGCCGACGGCCATGGTGGCATGAAGCCCCTCCTCGGCGGCAAGGGTGCCAATCTCGCCGAGATGACCCGCATCGGCCTCCCCGTGCCCCCCGGCTTCACCGTCACCACCGAGGTCTGCACCTATTTCTACGCCAACAAGCGCACCTACCCCGCCTCCCTCCAGGCCCAGATGGCCGCCGGCGTCGCCAACATGGAGAAAATCATGGGCACGAAGTTCGGCGCCACCACCGGCACGCCCCTCCTCGTCGCCGTCCGCTCCGGCGCCCGCGATTCCATGCCGGGCATGATGGACACCATCCTCAACCTCGGCCTCAACGACCAGACCGTCGTCGCCCTCGCCACCGCCACCAAGAACGAGCGCTTCGCCTGGGACTGCTACCGCCGCTTCATCCAGATGTACGGCGACGTCGTCCTCGGCGTGCAGAAAAAGGAGGGCGAGGACCACGAGCCGTTCGAGACCGTCATCGAGGGCTACAAGCACGAGACCTATCACAAGGACATCGTCGACAGCGAACTCACCGCCGCCGACCAGCAGGAACTCGTCAAGCGCTTCAAGGCGCTCGTGAAGGACCGCACCGGCCACGTGTTCCCCAATGATCCCTGGGACCAGCTCCGCGGCGCCGCCGGCGCCGTGTTCGGCTCGTGGATGAACGACCGCGCCATCGTCTACCGCCGCAAGTACAACATCCCTTCCGAGTGGGGCACCGCCGTCAATGTCCAGGCCATGGTGTTCGGCAACACCGGTGACACCTCCGGCTCCGGCGTCGCGTTCACCCGCAACCCCGCCAACGGCACCAACGAATTCTACGGCGAGTTCCTCATCAACGCCCAGGGCGAGGATGTCGTCGCCGGCGTCCGCACCCCGGAGCCCGTCCTCAAGCTCAAGGACCAGATGCCCAAGTCCTACGCCGAGCTCCTCAAGGTCCGCGCGACGCTCGAGAAGCACTTCAAGGACGTTCAGGACATCGAGTTCACGATCCAGGACGGCAAGCTGTTCATGCTGCAGACGCGCAACGGCAAGCGCACCGCCATGGCCGCGCTGAAGTTCTCCATCGATATGGTGAAGTCCAAGCTCATCGACTGGCAGACCGCCATCCTCCGCAATCCCGCCGACCAGCTCGAGCAGCTCCTCGCGCCCGTGTTCGACCTCGGCGAGGTGAAGAAGGCCAGGGTCATCGCCACCGGCCTTCCCGCCGGCCCCGGCGCCGCCACCGGCAAGATCTACTTCAACGCCGACCGCGCCGTCACCGCCGCCGACAAGGGCGAGAAAGTTCTCCTCGTCCGCGTTGAGACTTCTCCTGAGGATCTCCGCGGCATGATCGCCGCCGAGGGCATTCTCACTGCCCGTGGCGGTGTG
>CAIONS010000017.1 GCA_903859715.1 uncultured Opitutia bacterium | reverse complement strand
CGTCCGCGCGCTGTTTGGTCGCTTCCTGCGGCAAGCCTTGGGGCTCCTGTCCTCGGAAGCGACCAAACAGCGCACGTTTCATGCGCTGGTCGGGTGTCCACTAAATCGAGGCAATCTCATTCCAAGAACCTCGACAGCCATGATCTCAACGCCCGGCTGGCCCATGCCTTTTCACCTGATACCACGGTCGATCTGAGTGACGATTACTCGATTGTGCGGAATCCCCAGTCGCTCCTTTCCGGCGTCACGATCAACACCGACCAGTCTTACAAGAGCAACGAGTTCAATGGCCGCTTCACCACGAGCTTCGCGCCCCAGACGGGCATGACCGTGAAGTTCCGCAGCATGAATTACAGCTACGACAACGCCACGCTCGGCGCCAGCATCGACCGCACGGAGAATCTCTACGGGCTCGCCGGCAACTACGATCTGGTGCCCGAGCTGAAGCTCTCGGCCGAATACCGCCACGAGGACGTGCTCTACCGCGTGTCCGGCGATGACAAGGACAAGCATTCCGACTTCCTGCTGGGCGGCTTCGATTACGCGGTGGCGAAGAAAATCACCGCCACGGTCCGCGTGGGTGCCGAGTGGCGCCAGCGCGACGACCAGGACAACACCACGGCGCCCTATGCCGAGATGTCCCTCAAGTACGATTACAACGAGGGCTCGTTCATCAGCGCCGGCTACGTCCACACGCTCGAGGAAACCTCGAATGTCGTCCTCTACACCGACACGAAGGTGAACCGTTTCTTCGTCAACGTGCAGCACGCGCTGAGCGCCCTCTTTGTCGCCTCCGGCTCCATCGACTACGAACCCTCGCAGTTGCAGGGCGTCATCGGCTCGCCCGACCGCAATGAAACCACGACCCGCCTGGGTCTGGCGCTGTCCTATATCCCGACCAAGAACTGGACGGTCACCGCCCACTTCGACTACGACCACGTTGATTCGGATGACCCGTCCCGCGGGCAGAACCGGGATCGGGTCGGCCTGGGTGCCAGCTATGCCTTTTGACCCGGCGCCGCGGCTGCGCGGCGCCCGGGTACAATGAGCTTGCCGGATTTCCTGCCGGGGCGTTCGTTCTCCACCACTTCATGGCCCATTCCCCCGTCAGCAAGGACAGCGCGACGCTCGCCGATTTCCTGCGCCTGCTCCGGTTGCGCCAGGCGCTCATTTTTCTGATCCTGACCCTGGTGGTCATCACCACGGTTGTAGTCACCGCCTTTCTGCCGCGCTGGTACCTCGCGACGACGAAGATCCGGGTCGAGAAACCCGAGGGCGAGGTGCGGCTCTTTCAGGCGCAGAGCAGCGGCAGCTACGATCCGTATTTCCTGCAGGACCAGTTCAAGATCCTGCAGTCCGAGAAGATCCTCTACCCGGTGATCACGAACCTCGGGCTCAACAACCGTCTGGCTGCCACGCTGGGAGTCACCGGGGCGCTCCCGTCCGCGGTCACGTATCGCTACCTCACCGACAAGATGCTCCGGGTTGAGTCGCAGCGCAGCTCGTCGTTGATCGAGATCAATGTCTACGCTCAGGACGCGGATCTGGGCGCCGCCATCGCCAATGAAATTGCCCGCGTCTACTCGGATGACCGCATCTACCTCGCCACGTCCGAGCAGCGCGAGGGGCTCGCGAAGCTGAGCGACGAACTTGCCTCGCAGGAGCGCATCGTCTCCGCGCAGCGCGACAGCGTGGAAAAACTCCGCAAGGACCTGAACATTTCCGGCGTCGATCTCAATGCCCGCTACTCCGACATGGAGATCGAGACCCTGCGCCAGATGCAGAATTCGCTGATCGCGCTCAGCGTCGACGCCATTGGCCGCAAGACGCGCTGGGAGCGCTTCCGGAGCATCCCGTTTGAGGACCGCCTGAGTCTGGTCAACTCCGAGCTGATCCAGGACCCGAACATCCAGAACCTGCTGCAGGCCTACCTGCTCGCCGACCAAAACGTCACGAAGCTCAAGGCCCGCCTCGGCGAGGCGCACCCGGACCTCGTCTCGGCGGTCGAGAACCGCGCCAAGATCAAGGAGCAGCTCGACGGCCAGCTGCGCGGCTACGAAAGCGCGCTGGAGATCGCCTACAAGGAGGCGGAGTCCCGCGTCACCGAGCTCAAGCAGCAGCTCGGGCAGGCCAAGATCGACCAGATCCTTTCGGCCCGCGACCGCATGCGGCCGTTCGAGGAGGCCGCGCAAAAACTCGACGATGAGACGCGCCTCATGACCACGCTCAAGCTCACGCTCCGCCAGCGGGAGATCGATTTCCAGGTGCCGAAGCACACCATCGAGATTCTCAACACCGCGGAGGCGGCCCGCCGGCCGAGCCGGCCGAGCTGGCCGCTGAACATCTCCTTCGCGTTTCTCTTTGGGGCGCTCCTCGGCATCGGCGTGGCTGTGCTGCTCGAGTATTTCGACACGAGCTTCCGCAACGTGGCCGATGTCGAGACGCGTCTGAAACTGGGCGTGCTCGGGGTCATCCCGTTTCACCGCGATCCGATGGATGATGACTCGGATCCTTCCGAGGCCGAGCCTTACCGCGTGCTGCACACCAACCTGAACCTCGCGCTCAAGCCCGGCCAGCCGGCGAGTCTTGTGCTGTTTTCCGCCGGACCGGGCGAGGGCAAGTCCACCACGCTCCACCATCTCGTCCGCCTCATGGCCGCCGCCGGCGAGCGCGTCATCCTGATCGATTCCGACGTGCGCCGCCCGACGCAGCATCATCTGGCGGGCCGTCCCCGGGAGCCGGGACTTTCGGAGTACCTGCTGAACCGGCAGCCGCTGGATGCCGTCATCCAGAAATCCATCGCACCCAACCTCGATTTTATCTCCAGCGGTGGCGCTCCCGGCTTCACGCTCGGCCTGCTGCATCTCAACCGACTGAAGGACCTCATCGCCACGCTGCGCGGCCGCTATGACAAGATCGTGTTCGATTCCCCGCCGATCATCGGCGTGAGCGATGCCAGCGTGCTGGCGAGCGCAGTGGATGGCGCCGTGCTGCTGATCCAGCACCGCCGCAATCCGCAGAGCATGGTGATCCGCGCGCAGCAGATCGTGGAAGGCCTGAAGACCCCGCTGCTCGGGGTGGTCCTCAACCAGGTGCCGTTGAATTCCGGCGAGGATTACGGCTACTACACGAACAACTACTCCTACTACAGTGAAGGCGGCGGCAAGCGCCGGCGGAGTGCCTCGGCCAAGGGCGCGGGAAAGTCAGCTGATAGCGGCGACCGACTGGAGTTGAAGTAGCTTGGAGGTTGCGGGCGAGCTACCCGCACCCGCCTTTTGACTTTGGCCAGCGAGGTGAGGAGACTTCGCCCGCATCAGGTTGATCCACCGCCAAAATAGCTGTTGACGAAGCCGGCGTGCGGCCTAGTTCTGACACCCTGTTTTTGCGGGCGTAGCTCAGTTGGTAGAGCACCACCTTGCCAAGGTGGACGTCGAGAGTTCGAGTCTCTTCGCCCGCTCCATTTCGAAAGACCCCCGGAGGCGACTCCGGGGGTCTTTTTGCGTCTAACTGCGACTTTTAAGCGGCTTGCATCCGTTGGGGAGTTCCCCGGGAGGTATTGATCAATAGCGCGGTCCGTCGAGCACGGCTCGCCTTGCATCAATCCGTTAAGGGACGGCATAGATCTCCACGAGCACGACACCCGAGGACCCGCCCACGCCGAGGGCTTCCGCGGAATAAACCCCCGGGTCGAGCGTCACGAGGAGCACGGCGTCCTTGCTGGCCGGATCCAGTGAAAAAGCCCCCAGACTGGCCGCTGTCGTACTGATCAGGGTTGATCCGCCCCAATTGTCGTTGGTCAGCGTGGTTCCCTGCGGGAGATTGAGCTGGATCTGCGGATCGGACATCGCGCCGGTGACGCCGTAGGTGGTGGCGAGGGTCGGGCCCACCGCGCGGATCAGCAGCGTTTTGGCGGTGGAGCCGCCGATGACAAACCCCGCGATCAGCGGGTTGTCGTTGGTCATGGTGGCCCGAGCCGAGAGATTAATGAGCCGCGGGGTTATCGGGCTGAACACCGAGGGATTGGCATCGTAGATTTCCGCCAGCACCGTCCCGGTCGTGCTGTTTACTCCGCTCACACTCGCCGAATACACGCCGGCGGGCAGCGTCGCGACGAGGGCCGCGTCCTTGCTGGTGGCGCTGGGCAGCGGAAAGGCGCCCACGGCTGCCCCCACGCTCGTGACGGTGGGGTCGCCGCTCCAGTTGTCGTTGGTCAGGAGCGGCACCGTCGTGCCTGCGGGGATGATGTTGAGGATCGGATCCGCCATCACTCCGGGAACGCCGTAATTGGCCAGGGTCGGGCCGACCCCGCGAATTAGCAACTGCTTGCTGCCCGCGGTGCCGGTGCCACCCGTCACAAAGCCCACGAACAGCACGTTGGCACCCGTGCCCGAGACGATGCGGACCGAGACGTTGATCAGGCGCCCGGGATTCGTCGCTGGTATCACCGCGAGGGTCGCCGTCTGGCTCGTGGTTGTCCCGATCGCATTGGTGACGGCCACGGTATACGTTCCGGCATTGCTCGCCTGCACATTGGAAATCAGCAGCTGCGACGATGTGGCCCCGGCGATGGGCACGCCGCCCACCGCCCATTGATAGGAGAGGGTTCCGCCCGACGCTGTGACGCCGAAGACCACACTGTCCCCGGCCGACATGGTGTGACCCTGAGGCTGGACGGTGATGACCGGTGCCGTCGTGGGCGCCAGCGAGTCAGTCAGATCAGGGATGCCATTGCCGTTTGAATCGTTGGGATCAGTGATTTGAAAGGAGTAGGTGGCGTAGTCCGGCCAGTAGGTTTCATCCCACCCGTCAGCGAGGTTCAGGGCTCCGACATACGTGGATCCGTTGCGGACCATGGTTCCAGCCTGGGCCGAGAAGATGTCACCGGATGAACTAGTTAGAGTGAAAGCAGCATAGGACAATTGGTCAGTGCCGGAGGTGGTGTAAGTGGTGGTTCCAGTCAGGGTGTTGCCCCCGGTGATGACGCCGGTCACCGAAACGGTCATCGAATTCGTGGTGCCGCGGGTGTAGGTGACTGTGCCCTGATAGGTCACAAGGCTGAAGGTGCCGGTGGCGACATTGGTCACGCCCGCGCTGTTTTGCGTGGTGAACGTATAGGTGCCGGTTTCCGAATTGGTGGCGCGGGTCAGTTGGAGCGTGTCCGTGAAAGCCGGTCCGTTGGGTACGGCGCTCTGGCCGGTGCCGGTGCCCGACACTGTCCCGGTGCGATTATACTGAAGCACATCAGGTACGCCATTGCCGTCGGCATCCGTTGTCGGGAGCGTGACCGTGTAAGAGCCGTAGTCGATCAGCGTGCCGCTCGAGCCCACGAATGAATAGGCGCCCTCATAGACTCCCGGGGAGCCGCTGCGGGGGCGCAATTCACCGCTGACAAATCCGGTGTTGGGATCGGTGAGGAAACCCCCGTAAGTGCCGTTAAAGGTGGAGAAATAGGTGACAACATTCGTGCTGCCGGCCGCCGGCGCCGCAGCGGAGGGATATAGGTCGATTGACTGACAATCGAGCGTCACGGACGCTGTATGGGTTTGGGCCTGGCTGGCGGTCGCGGCGAGCGCCCATGCGAGAACCGAGGCAAGCTTAAGGATGGAACGGGCGGGGGAGGAGTTCACAGGCAAAGGGATCTGATGGGCAAGGGTAGGGAGTGGGAGTGGCAAACGTTCACTACGTCTGGGTTCCATCGCAAGCGGTTCCTTGTAGCGGAGTAATTTTCCGAAAAATCATGTGATGCACATCGTACAATTGAGCTGCGGAATTGAACCGATATCAGCCGGCGCCGTCCGCCTTTGCAGAGGTCTGCGGCGTACTCGGACGATCCCGCGCGCATCGGATTTTCCTAAAGGCGTCATGCTGGCAAAGCCAAAGGGCTGCTCGCCGGCGTATAGGGCAGAAAATCCAATCTTGATCTCGCAAGTGGCTTGCATAAGAAGTTTGGGATGTTCCGCCCCAAGTTAGTTTCTTGTGCGATCTCTTTGATAGCGCTCCTGTTTTTTGCCGCAGCCGCCCGCGCCCAGACGGCGATTTGGGAGGGGGGATTCCCGGACGATAATTTCAGCAGCGCCACGAACTGGGCCAGTGGCACGGTACCGGTGGTGGATGGGACCCGCACACTGGTCTTCAACGACACCAGCGAGACGAATCTCCATCTGGATGTGACGGCGAATTTCCTCGGGCTGCAGGCGTCGTCCGCGACCAGCAGCGTTTCGCCGGTCATTTACGGGACCCAGACACTGACACTGGGCGCCAATGGCATCATGCTCGCAGGGAACGGCGATGGAGTCAGTTCGCTGGTCATCACCGCGCCGGTGACCTTGTCCGCGACCCAAACCTGGGCGGGTGGCCCCATCACGGTGAACGGGGCAATTTCCGGCGGAAACACGAGCACACTCCTCTTGGCGAATGGCTACGGCTACGCTTACACCCTGAACAACGGAGCGAGCACCTTCAGCGGCGGGGTGACGGTTTCGGGTGACGCTACCTTGATGCTCGGTGCCACCGGCACGCCGGTGGGAACCGGGACGCTGACCTTGGGCGATTGGACCACACTTTTGATCCCGACAGGTAGTTCGATCGTGCTCGGGAACGCCTTGGTCTTCGGTGATAACACCTCCGGGTATCCGGTGACCGTTGGTGCAACCATCCCCAATTACGGCTACTCGCCCCAAGCCAGCCTGAAGTTCGGCGGGAACGCGACTTTGGTCGCGAACAGCGGGACGTCGGATCTGGACATCGATCTCAATCCCAACACGACCGTCACCTTTGCGGGCAATCTGGCGGGCAGCGCGCCGGGAGTTTGCCTCGATCTGGGCAGCCCGAACGGCGGCAATTCGCTGGTGATCATCCAAGGTTCGATCACGAACGTCTCCCGGATCGACCTGGAGGACAATGTGTCGGTGATTTTCGACGGCGCAGGTCCGACGCAGCTTTCCGGAGTGTCGGACATCGGCACGGGCTACAGCAACTATCTGGGCCTGGGCGGCAGCTACGATACCCACGTGGCCGCGTTCATTACTTCGTCGGGCCTGATTTCGCCGGGCAGCTTCAACGGCACGCTGGGTTTCGATACCACGTCAGGTTCTGTGATTACTTTTACCGATACCATCGATCTCACTAATTTCCAGACGACCTATGGTACTTTTGTCGGGCTGGGCTCCGCGACGAAGGCGATCCTTTCGGGTCAGATCATTCCCCCGGGCGGTCTGAACAAGCAGTACGGCACGGCATATTTCTTCGGCGGCGGCGGCGGCACGCTGACCGTAACGAGTGCGCTCGTGAACGACACCTATGCTTCCCTCCCGCAGGCCAACCAGCTGCTGGTTCTTCCCGGCAATGCACCGCTGACCCTGATCTTGAGCGGTAGCCTCAGCTACACGAGTGGTACTCATTTGGACGGCGCGGCGCTGATCTTTGACACCCCGTTGCCTTCCTCGAGCTTCTACATCGGGCAGGACTCTGGCGGCGGCTATGTCGGCAACACGGTGAATTCAACGATCACGGACACAGGCTCCGGTCCGCAGAATTTCATCAATCTGATGACCGTCGCGGGATCGCCGACCTCCTCCATCGTGCTTGGCTTCGATTATTTCTCACCGAATTCGGCGCGAAACATCAGCGGAGCGATCGATCTTTCGACGAATGGCGCGGACGTTTTCCTCGGCACCGCGACCGCCGCTACCTACTCGGGAACAATTACGCCCTTCGCCAACACCTTTCAGTTTTCCGGAGTGAAAGGCGGCCAGGTGACGGTGACGTCAGCGTCACTCACCGGAGTCAATTCCGTCGTCATCGGTCTCTCCAGCCCGCTTGAAAGTTATGGCAGCATCTCCTCGGTCATCCTGCCCAATGCTAACACCTATTCCAGCGGTACGACCCTGAATAGCGGCTACCTCTACGTCGGGAATAACGATTCGCTCGGCAGCGGCACACTCTTGGTGTCGACGACCAATGCCGCGGTTGGACTAATGCCTTTTGGCGGCAGCGTGACGCTGCCCAACAATGTTGCCGTGCCCTATACAGGTCTCCAACTCAACTACACGGGCTCTCCGTATACTCTTACCTTGGCGGGAGCGATCAGTGACGCATATGGCGCCGGCCAGTTGTACATCAACGGTCCCGTGACTCTTTCGGGCAACAGCACTTACTCCGGGACGACCACCGTCAACGACACGACCCTGACGGTCGGAAGTGCCAACGGCTTGGGCCAAAGCGCGTTGGTCGCCACCGCCGGGAGCACGATTCATTTCACCGCCGTGAGTCCCGTGGTCACGCAGCTCTCACTCACCGGGGCAAGCGCGGACTTCTCGTATGCCGGAGGCAGTCCGTCCCTGTCCGATGTGCTCCTCTCGGCCGGCTCGACGCTCACGTTTGCCAACAATTCGACCCCGACGATCAACGGTTTCAACAGCGACGAGCCCAATTCGGGCAACATCATCAACATCGGCACGGGCGCGGTGCTCACCTTTGAACTCGGCGTCGACCCCGATTATAACGGCACGATTGCCGGCAATGGCGCCTTGGTGGTCGACGGCGACAATCTGAATCTCCGGGGCGTGAACACCTATTCTGGTGGAACCACGATCACCTCCACAGGCTCGATCACCGCGAGCAACAGTTCCGCCCTGGGCATTGCGGGCGTGACCGTCAGTGGCGGTCTGGCCCTCAACACCGGCGTCACGCTCACCAATCCCATTACTCTCACCGGTGGCACGCTCGCCGGCTACGGCACGTTTTCCCCGGGCGGCAATCTCACCATTCAGGGCGGTTCGTTGCTGGCCCCGGGCATCGCGACCGTGGCGGTCGACGCGGGCGGAACCAACGTGCCGGCGGTCGGCACGCTGACCTTTGGCGGCGGCACTTCGCTCACCTTTGCGCATACCCTCAACACCGGCGGCCTGAATTTTTCCATCGCGGATGCCAATGGAACGTCCGGCAGCGGGTTCAGCCTGCTCAATATCAGCGGCAGTCTCACCATCACGGCGACGGCGGGCAGCGAATTCTACATCCACCTCTACTCGTTCGATCCCGGCACCAATCAGGCGGGCAATGCCGCGAACTTCAACGGAGGCCAGGGTTATTCCTGGCTGCTGGTCTCGACCGGATCGGGCGTCAGCAACTTCAGCTCCAGCGCCTTCATCATCGACCAGTCAAATTTCACCAATTCGACCGGCGCCGGACAGTTCTCTGTTTCCCAGAGCGGTAATGACCTGATGCTGAACTTCACGCCGGTGCCCGAGCCCTCGACGTGGGCCTTGATGGCGACCGGCCTGCTGACCCTTGGTGCCGTGGTGCGTCGCCGGCGCCGCTGAGCGGCTGCTTCGTTGCGGTCATCGCCGGAATTTCGGGACGACGCGTGCTTCGCTCCGAGGGTCTATAATCGTCCTAAGCGGATGGCCCCCGAATGATTTCACCGGGCGGCTGCGGCGGGCCGGGGTTATAAGTCGTGTTCGGGCGGGCTGGTTTGTAAAATGACGAACTCAGCCATGAACATTATCCACTTCCTGAACCGTGCCGCCGTCGGGGCGAATTCCCAACCATGAGAGACGAATACCTGAAGGCCGCACTCAAGCTGATCGATGACCCGAACATCCTGGTGAACGTGGTCTCGCGCCGCGTGAAGCAGCTGCGCCGCGGCCATCGTCCGCTCGTGGAATCGCTCGAGAAACTCTCGGCCGAGGACACCGCGCTGCGCGAGATCATGGAGGGTAAGATCAGTTACGAACTCGCCACTCCCGAGATGCTGGCGAAGTTGCTGTAGTTTTCCCCGCGGCGGAATCAGATCGGAATGGCGGAGGTCTCCGCCTTCCGCCAACTCGTGGGCGAGCAGCCGGTCTTCCGCTTGAAGATCTGCGAGAAATAATACGGATCGGTGAACCCGGTCTGCTGGGCGATCCGCTCCACGGTCGCGTCGGAGTTCTTGAGCAGCACCTTCGCGCAGCTCAGCCGGAGCTGCAGCCGGTACTGGTGCAGCGACTGCCCGGTCTCCTGCTTGAAGGCCCGGCGCAGCCAGTGGTAGCCCACGCTCAGTTTTTTCGCCATGACCTCGAGGTCGACTTCCTGCTCGAGGTGCTGGGCCAGCATCAGCTTGGCCTCATGCACGAGATGCTCCGTGCGGTTTTCCGCCGGAGGCACGGCGACCGTGCCGGTTTGCACCTCGGCCAGGATCAGCCCGCCGAGCGAGCCCAGCACACGCGACGTGCCCACCGGATGATGGCGCAGGCAGGCCACGACTTCCGTGAACAACCGGAGCAGGGAGCTGCTGTCGGACGGAGCGAACACCGGATGGCCCGGCCCGAATAGTTTCTTCCTCAGGAGCTGGTCCACATAGTCGCCTTTCAAGGCGATCCAGTACTCGAACCAGCCGGTCTGCGGCAGCGGCGCATAGCGGTGCCAGACGCCGGGAAACAGGATGAAAGCGCTGCCCGGTGTGATCCGCCGGCTGCGCCCGACTTCGGCGGACGACTCGAAGACCCCGCTGCCGCGGGTGATAAAATGGATCTGCAGCTCATCGAGTTTCCGGCCCTCCTCCCAGTTGAACGTGTGGCTCTTCGGATGTCCCGGCGGAGGGTAGGGCTTCCCGGGCTCGATGGCCACATAGCCGGCGGAGGTCGCGTAGATGCCCCAGTCGCGGTCTTTCGAGTCGGCCAGCAGGTAACGGTGAAAGCTTTTGAGGTCTTCGCTCATTGAGTGGGGTTGCTCAAAAAACTCAGTAAAACGCTCAGAGTGCCCATGTCCGCCAGCGAGGCAATGCGCTAGTGTCAGCGTCACCCCAACCCCACGGCGTCCCCTCGTCGTATCGTTTTGCTTTCATGAAAGTCACCGCCATCCAGCGTCTGCGCGCGAAACTGCAGTCCCGTCAGCCCGTCTACGGGCTGTGGATCACGCTGGAGTCGGCGAGCATTTGCGAGATGGCGGTGTCACTCGGGCTCGACTGGGTGACCATCGACGCGGAGCACGGGCACCTCGACTGGAAGGAGATCGTCGAGCACATCCGCGCCGCCGTGCGCAGCGACACTGTCGTCCTCGTGCGCCTGGCCGAAAATTCCCCGGCCTTGATCAAGCGCGCCCTCGACATTGGCGCCGATGGCGTGGTCATCCCCTGGATCGAGACGCCGCTGCAGCTGGAAGCCGCCATCGCCGCCGCCACGTACCCGCCGGCCGGCATCCGTGGCATCGGCGCCGAGCGCGCGACCTGCTGGGGCCAGTGCTTTGTCGAGCACGCGGGCGAGGCCGATGCCCATGTGCTCGTGGTGCCGATCATCGAGACCGTGCGCGCGGTGCAGGCAATCGACCAGCTCGCGAAGGTGAAGGGCTCGGATCTTTTCTTCTTCGGTCCCGCCGATCTTTCCTCCACCGCCGGCTTTCCCGGAAAATGGGAAGGTCCAGGCGTGGCCGAGCTGATCGTGCAGGCGAAGGACGCCCTCTGCCAAGCGGGCAAGCACTGTGGCATTATCGCCACGGACGAGGCCAATCTCGCCCACCGGCGCGAACAGGGTTTTTCCATGCTGGGCCTTGGCCTCGATGCCAGCCTCATGCTGCGCAGCCTGCACAAGATGCTCGGCTCCCAGGGCCGCGATCGCCAGATCCGCGCGAGCTTCACTTTGGAAAACAGCCCGGCCTCCCTCGCAGTGGAAAAAGCCGTCAAGTGTGCTCCGCCTGAATTCCGGCCGGATCGCAACGAGGTGATGAACGCACGCGGCAGCGGCCCGCAGCTCGAAATCGCTCCCGGCATCACCTTCGACTGCATGGTCGGTGCGCACAACCAGGCGCGCAACCTTACCACCGGTCTCGTCACCTTCCAGCCCGGCGGCGTGCTGCCCTGTCACCGGCACACTTTCGCCGAGTCGATCACGCTCCTGCAGGGTCGCGCGCTGGTCGATGTCGAGGGCCGGATGTACGAGCTCGGGCCGCTCGACAATGTCACGATCCCGCGCGGCATTGCGCACCGCGTCACCAATCTTTCCCGATCGAAGCTGGCCGTGTTTCACATCGCCCTGGCCTCATCGGCTCCGGCGCGCGAGCTGGTGAAGGAGTTTTTCCCTCGCCGCACGATGCCCGAGGTCACGCAGACGCAGCCCGGCGCCGAGCGCGTGACCTATGTGAAGAAGGTCGAGCGCTACTCGCCGGGCAACAACGCGGCGTTCGTCGACTATTTCAATGCCGACCTCGTGCCTGGCTTGGAAATGAGCGGCGGCTACGGGCTGTTCCAGCACGGGGGCCGGCTCCCGGCGCATCTGCACGATTTCGACGAATCCATCTGCATCGTCGAGGGTCAGGCCACCTGCATCGTCGAGGGCCGGCGCTACACGATGGATCAGCAGGCCACGGCGCTGCAGCCGCGCGGGCGCGTGCATTATTTCATCAACGAGAGCGGCGCCCCCATGGGCATGATCTGGGTCTATGCTGGCCCGAAACCCGAGCGCATCGTCGTCGAGGAAGCCTGCGCGGTTGAGCCCGCCATGGCGTGGAGCGCCTGAAAATTCCCGTACCCATGCCCGCTCCTTTCAACGTCAGGCTCACGGCCGATTTCTTCGATGCCACCGGGCGCGCGAAATATGACGACATCGGGCTGTCGGTGTTCGGGACGGCGCCGCATATCCGGCAGGCGGCCTTTGCCGACCATCGTCCGGAGATTGCCTCGGATCAACTCACAGGCGCGAACGGCGTGATCGTGCTGACGCCCAAGGTCACGGCGCAATCGGTTTCGCAGGCCCGGGATCTCGTCGCGGTCGGGCGTTTTGGCGTGGGCTACGATTCGGTGGACGTGCCGGCCTGCACCGCGGCGGACGTGGCGGTTTATATCACCTCGGGCGCCGTCGATCGTCCGGTGGCGGAGGCGACGGTCGGCTGGATTATCGCGCTGAGCCATAATGTGCGCGTGAAGGACAAACTCATTCGCACAGGAGGGTGGGACACCCGCTCACGTTACATGGGCAGTGAATTGCGCGACCGGACGCTGGGCCTGATCGGGCTTGGCGGCATTGCGCGCACCGTGCTGCAGCTGCTGGCCAACTGGGGCATGAAACAGCCGCTGGTGTTCGATCCCTTCGTGGACGAGGCGGCCGCGGCCCAGGCCGGCGTGCGGAAGGTCACGCTCGATGAGCTGATGAGCGGATCGGACTTCGTGTCGATCCACTGTCCCTTGACCGAGCAGACTCGCGGCCTCATCGGCGCAGCCCAACTGGCGCGCATGCGCCCCACGGCCTACCTGCTGAACACGGCCCGCGGCGGGATCGTGGACGAGGATGCGTTGTACGCCGCGCTGAAGGCCGGCCAGTTGGCGGGAGCCGCGCTGGACTGTTTTGCGCAGGAGCCGGTGCACACGCCGCCCCGGCTGGCGGAGTTGGACAACGTGCTATTCGCCCCGCACTGCATCGCGTGGACGAACGAGCTGTTCCGCGACATCGGCCGTGCGGCCTGTCAGGGCATGATCGATCTATCACTTGGGAAGAAGCCGCGCGGCGTGGTGAACCCGGCCGTGTTTGAGAAACCATCCTTCCAGGAAAAATGGCGGCGTGTCTGCCGGCTTTAAACCCCAGCCCAAATGAAAACCAAATCTTCCAAAGCTCCCGGCCGGCTGGCCGGCCGCGTGGCCTGGATCAGCGGAGCCACTTCGGGCATCGGCGAGGCGGCGGCGGAACTCTTCGCGCAGGAAGGCGCCCAGGTTGCGGTCGTGGGCCGCCGGCTCGAGCTTGGCCGCAAGATCGCCGCCCGCATCAACCGCCGGACCCCCGGCGCTGCACTCGCGCTGGCGTGCGACGTCAGCTCCGAGGCGGAGGTGGCTCAGTCCATCGCCTCCACTGTGAAGGCGTTCGGCCGCCTCGATATCCTGGTCAACAACGCGGGCATGGTGGAGATCGGCGACCTGCACACCTATTCCGAGGCGCAGTGGGACCGCGTCATGGGCGTCAACCTGAAGTCCATGTTCTTTGCCTTCAAACACGGCTTTCCACTCCTGCGTGCGGCCCGGCGCGGCTACGTCGTCAACGTCGGCTCGATCAGCAGTTTCGTTGGCCAGGCGCGCACTCCCGTCTACACGACGACGAAGCACGCCATCCTGGGCCTCACGCGCTCGATCGCGCTCGACTACGCGGCCCATGGCATCCGCTGCAATTGCGTCTGCCCCGGCATCACGGAGACCCCGATGCTGTGGGAGCACCTCAACGTCCGCCCCGACCCGCAGGCGGCGCTCGACGCCCGCCTGCAGCGCGTGCCGATGGGGGTCTCGCTCTCGCCGCTCGATGTGGCGAAATCGATCCTCTACTTCAGCTGCGAGGACTCCGCCGGCGTGACCGGCACCTCGCTCACCATCGACTGCGGTTACCTCACGGCAGCGGAATGGCAGTGCACCGGGCCGACCGCGTTTCAGAAAAATTCCCCAACCCCATGAAAGCGAAATTTGCCTGCGCCGATTTTACCTTTCCGCGGCTGAGCCACGCCCACGCGCTGGACCTCATCGCCATCCTCGGCTTCACTGGCGTCGACCTCGGCCTGTTTGAGCAGCGTTCCCATCTCTGGCCCTCCAACGAGTACAAGCGTCCGGCCGTCAGCGCCCGCAAGCTGAAGCGCGCCCTAGCTGACCGCGGCCTCGTGGCCGCCGATGTGTTCCTGCAGATGGCGCCCGACTTCACGCCCTTTGCCATCAACCAGCCCGATGCCCGCCGTCGCCGTAAGGCGCGCGATTGGTTCCTGCGCACACTCGAGTATGCCGAGGCCGTCGGTTCCCGCCATGTCACGACGCTCCCCGGTGTTGTATTCGCCGAGGAGGGCCGCGACGCCTCGCTCGCGCGTTCCGCTACCGAGCTTGCCTGGCGCGTCGAGCAGAGCCGGGCCGCCGGGCTGGTCTTTGGCACCGAGGCGCATGTCGGCTCCATCGTCACCACGCCCGAGGAGACCGCCGACCTTGTGCGCCGCGTGCCAGGCCTGACGCTCACGCTCGACTACACGCATTTCACCCGCGCGGGCATTTCCGACCGCAGCGTCGAGCCGCTGGTCAAACACGCGAGCCACTTCCACATGCGCGGCGCCTGCCGCGGCCGCCTGCAGTGCAACTTCCAGCAGAACACGATCGATTATCCCCGGATGCTGGCGGCCATGGCAAAGGCCGGCTACCGCGGCTGGATCGGCGTCGAGTACATCTGGATCGACTGGGAGCACTGCAACGAAAGCGACAACGTCTCCGAGACGCTCGGGCTCCGCGATTTTCTCCGCGCGACCGCCGCGAAGCTCTGACCATGCCCCATGTCCGCCACCACGCTCAGGCAACCCGCCGTCGCCCTGCTCGAGATTCACTCGCTGGGCGCCGCCTTGGTGGTGCTCGACCGCGTGGAGAAGGCCGCGCTTGTCCAGGTGTTGCAGGCGGAACTCAACGATTACTACGGACTCTTCCTCAAGCTGACGGGCGACTCCGCCTCGGTGGCCATTGCGGTCGCGTCGGCACGGCAGCAGGCGGAGGAAATGAAGGTCTCCTTCACGGGGGAAGTCCTCGACTCGCCCGATGCGGGCGCGTGGGGCGTGATCGAGAGTCCGCCGGAGTACCAGCCTTTGCTCGAACAGGAAGTCGTCTTCATCCCCGGACCCCGGGCTCATCCCATGACTGATAAAACCAAAACTCCCGAGGCGCTCGGCTTGATCGAGACGCAGGGCTTCACCGCCGTCACCGCCGCCACCGATGCCGCCTGCAAGGCCGCCGGCGTGCGCGTCATCGCCAAGGAGAAACTCGGCGGTGGCTACATCACCGTGATTTTCGAGGGCGATGTCGCCGCCGTCACCGCCGCGGTCGCGGCCGGTCGCGCCGCCGCCGAGTCCGTCGGCAAGCTTGTCTCCGCCCATGTCATCGCCCGTCCCAGCGAGGGCGTCGGCAAAATCCTCAGCCGGATCTGACCGGCCTGCCCACTTCTCACTCCTCATCACCCGTCACTTTAACACCCAAAAATATGAATGATTCCATCGGAATGGTAGAAACCCGCGGCTATGTCGGCAGCGTCGAAGCCAGCGACGCCATGGTCAAGGCGGCCAACGTCACCCTCGGCCGCCAGATCCAGATCGGCGGCGGCTTCATCACCGTCGTCGTCAAGGGCGATGTCGGCAGCGTCAAGGCCGCCGTCGATGCCGGCGCCGACGCCGCCAAGCGTGTCGGCGAGCTTGTCTGCTCGCACGTCATCGCCCGTCCTCACGCCGAACTGCTCAAGCAGGTCGGCCTGTGAGGAATTCGAAAAGCACCCCACTCAAACCCACCACTTCCGAAACACCCACTACCATGAGCCAAGCAGCACTAGGCATGATTGAAACGAAGGGCTTTTGCGCCCTTCTCGAAGCGTCCGACGCGGCTCTCAAGGCCGCCAGCGTCACCATGACGGGCTGGGAGCAGATCGGCTCCGGCTACGTCACCGCCTTTTTCCGCGGCGATGTCGCCGCCGTGAAGGCCGCCCTCGACGCCGGCGCCGAGGCCGCCGCCAAGGTCGGCGAGGTCATCAGCGTGCAGGTTATCCCTCGCCCGCATGAGGACCTCGGCCAGCTCGGCAAATGGATCGGCGCCACCACGGCCTGATTCCATCTCCCATCTCCGATCTACCAACTCCAAATCATTCTTCCCATGTCCCAGAAAGCCATTGGTCTCCTCGAAACCCGGGGCCTTGCAGCCCTTATCGCCGGCACCGACGCCATGCTGAAGTCAGCCAACGTCACCCTCGCCGGTCCCATCCGCCAGGTCGGCCACGCGCTGGTCAGCGCGGTCGTCACCGGTGACGTCGCCGCCGTGAAGGCCGCCACCGATGCCGGCGCCCAGGCCGCCCGCCTCGCCGGTGAAGTGGTCAGCGTGCAGGTCATCGCCCGCCCGCACGACGACGTCGCCGCCGCCCTGTCCAAGTCAGCCAAATAACCCCGCCATGCTCCTCGCACGTGTCATCGGCCATGTCGTCTCGACCAAGAAGGACGAGGCGATGCAGGGGCGGAAGCTCCTGCTGCTGCGTCCGCTGCTCGTGGACGAAGCCAATCCCACCCAGTTCCGCCCGGGCGCCAACACCATTGTGGCCGTGGACTCGCTCGGCGCGGGGCAGGGCGAGACCGTCCTGTTCTGCCAGGGCAGCTCCGCGCGCCAGGCCGCCGGCATGCAAACGCTGCCGGTGGACGCCGTGGTCGTGGGCATCGTCGACGCCGTCGATGTGCTCAACCGGACGATCTATCCCGAAGCCAAGCCGGCGAAGAAATAGTCACCATGCTCCTCGCCCGCATTGACGGAGTGATCGTTTCCACCGTGTGCCATCCCAGCATGCACGGTTGTCGCACGGTCATCTGCCAGCCGCTCAATGAGCGCGGCGAGGCGGACGGTGCTCCGGTCCTCGCGGTCGACTCGCATGGCGCCGGCCAGCACCAGCGCGTGCTCGTCTCCTCCGACGGCGCCGCGACTCGCACCCTGGTGGGCGACCCCAAGTCGCCGCTCCGCAACTCGGTCATCGCCATCTTGGACGACTCCTCCTGAACCATGCGCCTCGGCCACGTCATTGGCAAAGTCACCCTTAGCCGGCAGGATCCCGCCTACCTCGGCGGACGTTTCCTGCTCGTGCAGCCGTGGAGCGCGGCAAAGTACGCCAAGCCGGCTGCACCGCTGGCCTCCAATGCCGGCCTCGTGGTCTACGATTCGCTCGGCGCCGGGGTGGGAAGCATCGTGGGTTTCACGGAAGGCTCGGAAGCCTCGAAGCCGTTTGCCGGTCTGACGCCAGTGGACGCCTACTGCGCCGCCATCATCGACGAAGTCTTTCATCAACCGCCCCAATAAATTTCCCATGCGAAAGGTTATCACTGCCGCGGATGTCGAACACCTGCTGCGCTCTGGCGCCAGTCCCGACTCCATTCCGGCCGATGCGATTCTCACGCCGTCGGCGCGCGACCTCCTGCGCAGCCGCCGCCTTCCGGCCCGGCCAGCGTCCGCCGCTCCCCAGGCCGACTGCGGCTGCGCCCATGCGGTGGACCTGAAGGATCCCGCTTCAATCGAGAAGTTTTTCAATTCGCCCGCCCTGGAGGCGATCAAGGCCAAGATGTGCGACATCGGCCGGCGGATGTGGGAAAAGGACTACGTCGACGGCAATGGCGGCAACATTACCGTGCGCGTCAGCGACGAGCTTGTGCTTTGCACGCCGACGCTGATCTCCAAGGGCTTCATGAAGCCCTCCGACATGTGCCTGATCGATTTGGAGGGCCGGCAAGTCGCGGGCACGAAGAAGCGGACGAGCGAGGCGCTGACCCATCTCGGCATCATGAAGCGCCAGCCGAAGGCCCGCGCCTGCGTGCATGCGCACCCGCCGCACGCGACGGCGTTTGCCGTGGCCTCGGTCGTGCCGCCGCCGTGCCTGATTCCTGAAGCGGAGGTTTTCATCGGGAAGATCGGCCTGGCCGAGTATCAAACGCCCGGCACGCCGGAGAACGCGAACGCCGTTGGCCATGTCGGCGTCGATCACCAGGTCGTCCTCATGCAGAACCACGGCGTGATCGCCTGGGGCAGCGACGTCGAGGATGCGCACTGGAAGATGGAGAACATCGACGCCTACTGCAAAACCGTCTGGATCGCCTCGCAGCTGGGCAGCGGCCTGCATTCGTTCGGCCCGGCGAAGCTCAAGGAGCTGATCGCCATCCGCCAGAAACTCGGCATGGACGATGCTCGATTGGGCACGAAGGACTGCGACCTGTGCGCGCCCGGCGACTTCCGCGCCGCCGCGGTGAACGCGCCGGCGAAAGGGTAGGGCGGATTATCCCTGCGGATTGTCATTCTGAACGCAGTGAAGAATCCAGTTGGCTAGGATCGAAGCTTGCCGCGAAATCATACTGGATTCTTCGCTGCGCTCAGAATGACAAACGTTGGACCCTGGTTTTGAAAATACCTCCAGCCCCTTCGCATCCTTCTCCATGAAACCCTCCCTCAAAACCCAAGCCGGCCAGCCCGGCTGGAGCTTCACGAGCAACCGGGTGAAGGCCTTTCTCACCCGGACGGGCGGGCAGCTGGCGCCGGTGGTGTTCAAGCTCGGGCGCAAATCGGTGCAGCCTTTCTCGATTGCTCCGTGGTTGAAAGAGCCGCTGCAAGACACGCCCACCATGCTGAAAGTCCTGCGTGGGGATTTCTTTTGTGCGCCGTTTGGCGGGAATGCCGCGCCGTACCGCGGCGAGCGCCATCCGCCGCATGGCGAGACGGCCAATCGCGACTGGACCTTCCGGTCACTGAAACGTGAGGGTGATGCGCTGTGCCTTCACGCCTCGATGCAGGTGCGGGCGCGTCGCGGCCGGGTGGACAAGCGGCTGATCCTGCGTGACGGCCATACGGCGGTTTACTGTGAGCATGTGTTGTCCGGCTTTCGCGGACCGATGCCGATTGGCACGCACCCGATGCTGAGTTTTCCGGACGAGCCGGGCGCCGGGTATATTTCGACGAGCGCGTTCAAGCGCGGCCACGTGGTGCCGATGGCGTGGGAGCAGCCCGAGGCAAGGGGTTACTCCCATCTCAAGACCGGGGCCACGTTCTCCTCGCTGAAGCGCGTGCCCGCCCGCGATGGCAGCATGGCAGACCTCAGCCGGTTTCCGGTGCGCCGCGGCTATGAGGAATTGGTGGAGCTCGTCAGCGATGAAAAACTCCCTTTCGCCTGGAGCGCGGTCTCCTTGCCCAGTGCCGGCTATGTGTTCTTCGCGATCAAAAATCCGCGCGTCCTGCGCGAAACGGTCCTCTGGTTTTCCAACGGCGGCCGTCATTATCCGCCGTGGAACGGCCGGCATGTGAATGTGCTCGGCGTCGAGGACGTGACCGCGTTTTTCCATCTCGGCCTCGCCGAGTCGGCGAAGGCCAATTCCCTGAACCGCACGGGCGCTCCCACGGCGGTGACTTTGTCGCCCGACAAACCTCTGCGCGTTGCGCACATTCTCGCTGTCGCTGCGATCCCGCGTGATTTTGATGAGGTGGCGTCGATCGTGCCGCACCAGGGTGGGGTGAAACTCACGTCGCGCAGCGGCCGCACCATCATCACGTCACTCGATTTGGATTTTGTGCGCGGATGAAGTGCGCTGGCTAGTAGCAGCCGACGTAAGGAGGCTGGGCTTGGCCTCCCAATGTGAACCAGCCTCCTCACGTCGGCTGCTACTCGCCGAGATATCCCCATGGGCGGCGGGCGATCGCACGAGTTACTGCGCCCCGCAAAAAGCCGCTGTTCCTCGCCGGCTTTTTTGTGCACGCTGGCCGGGTGAAAGCCTCTGATTTCTTCGCCCTGCCTGCATCGCTGGCGCCGTTTGCCGCGTTTTTCCCTGCTGAGGCCGCGCCATGGGAATGGATCAAGGGAATCAGCCCGGCACTGGCGGCCCACCGCTTGGACCAGCCGCTGCCGAAGCTGCCGCCCGGGGTGCACGTCGAGGGGCACGTTTATCTGCATCCCACCGTCAAGCTGCCGCCGACGGCCACGATCATTGGCCCGGCCTGGATCGGGGCGAACACCGAGATCCGGCCGGGCGCCTTCATCCGGGGCAATGTGATCGTCGGCGAGCACTGCGTCCTCGGGAACGCCTGCGAGTTCAAGAACTGCCTCCTCATGAACCGCGTGCAGACGCCGCATTTCAACTACGTGGGCGACTCGATCCTCGGCAACGGCGCGCATTTTGGCGCGGGCGTGATCTGCTCCAATGTCCGGCTCGACCAGAAAAACGTGATCATCCACCTGCCGGGCGGCGCCGTGGCTGACACCGGCCTGCGGAAATTCGGCGCCATCGTGGGCGACCGTGCCGAGGTCGGCTGCAACGCTGTGCTCCAGCCCGGCACGCTGCTCGGACCGCGCGCACTGGTGATGCCGCTCACCGCCTTTGGCGGCTACCTGCCGCCCGCGACGATCGCCCACACCCGGCAGCAGCTCACGACCCTGCCGCGCCGGGATTGACGCCCGCCCGCGCTTTCCGCGAAGCTCGCCGTTCCCATGCGCACCCTCACCGGCATCACGCCTTCCGGCTCGCTCCATATCGGCAATTATTTTGGCGCGATGCGCCCCGCCATCGAGGCCCAGGTGCGCGGTGACTGCTTCTATTTCATCGCCGACTACCACTCGATGACGTCGGTCACGAACCCGGTGGAACGCCGCGCCCATACCCGCGGCATCGCGCTCGACTGGCTCGCCTGCGGCCTCGACCCGCAGTCGAGCGTTTTCTGGCGCCAGAGCGATGTGCCCGAGGTTTGTGAACTCACCTGGATGATCGGCTCGCTCACGCCGATGGGCCTGCTTGAGCGCGCCCACAGCTACAAGGACAAGACGGCCAAGGGCATTGCCGCCAACTTCGGCCTGTTCGCCTACCCGGTGCTCATGGCCGCTGACATCCTCCTTTACGACACCCAGCGTGTGCCGGTTGGTCGCGACCAGAAGCAGCACGTCGAGATGACACGCGACATCGCGATCAAGTTCAACGAGACCTACGGCGAGACGTTTGTCGTGCCCGAGTCGGAGATTCGCGACGAGGTCGCCGTGATCCCGGGTCTCGATGGCCAGAAGATGAGCAAGAGCTACGGCAACACCGTGGAGATCTTTGGAGATGAGGCGGTGCTCCGGAAAAAAATCATGGGCATCAAGATGGACAGCCGCACGCCGGCGGAGCCCAAGCCCGATGCCGACAAGAACCTCGCCATCCAGCTGCTGCGCTTGTTCGCCCCGGCCAACGTCGCGCTCGACTACGAGAACCGCCTCCGCGCCGGCGGCCTTGGCTACGGCGACCTGAAGAAGGCGCTGTTCGAGCACTACTGGACCTACTTCGCCATCGCCCGCGCGCGCCGCGCCGAGCTGGCGGCAAATCCCGACTACGTGGAAAATGTCCTTCGGGAAGGCGCCCTGCGCGCCCGCGCCGTGGCCAGCGTGGTCCTGCAGCGCGCCCGCAAGGCTTCGGGGCTGGAGTAAGGCCGGGTGGACAAGGCCTGCGATTTCCCGGGCTCTTTACAGGAGATAACGGAGGAAACCGAGAAAAGCTCCGGAATCAGAACTCTCTGTTCCCTCCGTTACCTCCTCTAAAAAATCCGGTGATCGACTTAGTTCAGATCACCACCGGCTCCGGCTTCCGCAGCGCCGCGATCCGTTCCATGATCCGATCACTCGCGATCTGGTAGCGTTCCTTGCCGGCGCCCGGCTCATCATAGTCTGACGGCGGGATCGGCCGGCCAAAGACAATCGATACCGGGGTCCCGAGTCTCAGTCCGCGGCCTTTGCCGAAGGCGTCGAACGACCCGAAAATCCGCACCGGCACGACCGGCACTTGGGCGCGGCAGCAAATCAGTCCCACGCCTGCCTTGGGCGCCTGCAGTCCGCCGTCCGGCGAGCGCGTACCCTCGGGAAAAAGAATCAGGCCTTTATCGTCCTTCAGCGCGCGCAGCACGCGCTTGATCGCACTCACATCCTGCCCGCCGTCGCGGTCCACCGGGATCGTGCCGACCTTGTCGAGCCACCAGGCGGCGACGCCGGGTTTCCACAGGGTCTTGCGGGCAAAATAGGCGATCTGGCGCTGGACCTGGCTTCCGATCAGCGGCGGATCAAGAAAACTCGCGTGGTTGGCGGCGATCAGGAATGAACCCTCGGTCGGCAGGTTTTCCAACCCGGTGACTTCGCCTCGAAAGAAGATATCGTAGGTGACGATCGCGAGGTAATGGAAAAAACCGTAGGCCGGCTCCATCTCCGCCTGGGTGTAAAGCCGGCTCATGACGCGCCGAGTTTGGCGGCAATCGCAGCGGCCATCTGCTCGACGACCTGGTCGAGCGAGGCGTGCGTGGTGTCGATCGCGATCGCGCCCGGCGGACACGTCAGGGGCGAGGTCTTGCGCGACGAATCGATGCGGTCGCGCTCGCGGATCTGGTCCTGCAGGCCCTGGCCGGCGCGGCGCCGTTCGCGTTCGCCGGCATCGGCAAATAGGAAAAACCGCAGGTCGGCTTGCGGAAAAATTACGGAGCCGATGTCCCGGCCTTCCATCACGAGGCCGCGGTAATGATGCTCGCGGGCCACGCCGGCCAGGCCGCGCTGGTAGGCGAGCAGGGCGGCGCGCAGCTCGGGGATGGCGGCAAAATGTGAGACCTGGTCGTTGACCTCCCGGCTGCGGATTTCCTCGCCCGCCACGCGGCCGCCGATCTCCATCTCGGCGGAGCGGCCGTTGAGCCGCGTACCGAACTGCAGGCCGGGCAGGGCGGCGAGGATGGCCGGCAGGTTGTCCGGCTTCAGGCCGAGCCGCAGCAATTCCGCCGTGAGCGCGCGGTAGTAGGAGCCGGTGTCGACGTGCAGCAGATCGAAGCGCTCGCTCAGCGTGCGCGACGAGGAGGACTTGCCCGAGGCCGCGCCGCCGTCGATGGCGACAATGATGAAGGGGGTGGAGGCCATCAGGCGGACAACGATTTTTGGCGCAGCGCCTCCAGCAACTCAAAAAAATGCGGAAAGGTCTTGGCGCAGCAGCCGGGATCGCGGATCGAGAGCCAGGACCGGCCGTCGCGGTGCAGGTCATGGCAGCCGAGGATCCCGAAGCTCATGGCGAACCGGTGGTCGTGGTAGGTCTCAATGACCTGGCCGGTGAGCAGCGGGCGCGGGTGGATTTCGAGTGCATCTTCGGTCTCGATGACGTGCTGGCCGAGTTTCTTCAACTCGCGCGCCATGCCCGCCACCCGGTCGGTCTCCTGCTTGCGCGTATGCGCAATGCCGGTGATGCGAGTTGGCCCGGCGAGCAGCGGCGCGATGGCGGCAAGGGTCAGGAATGTGTCGGAAATTTCGTGGAAATCCTCCTTCAGCAGGCTCCCGACTGTCCGCCGACGCACGCGGGCGAGTACCTCGGCAAAGGCTGAGTCGCCTTGCAGGCCTGCGCCCGGCGGCCGCAATCCCGGCAGCGCGAGGGTCCCGCCGGCCACGAGGGGCAGCGCTAGGAAATAACTCGCGGCGGAGGCGTCGGGTTCGATCGGGTAGTGGTCCGGAGCGACATAACGGGCCGGCAGCAGGCTGAAGCGCGCCGGGTCGGACTCGACAGGAATTTTAAGGCCAAACTCCGCCATGAGGCGCACCGTCATGTCGACATACGTCCGACGCACATTGCCGGTGAGATTCACCTCGATGGGGCCGCCGGCCAGCGGCGCCACCATCAGCAGGGCGGACAGCAGCTGGCTGCTTTCACTGGCATCGAGGCTCACGGTGCCGCCACGCAGACCCCGCGCGTGGATCTCGAGCGGGAAAAATCCCTCCTCGCCCGGGCAGCGGATGTCCGCGCCGAGCTGCCGCAGCGCTTCGATCAATCCCTTCATCGGACGCTTCCGCATCTGCGGCACGCCATCGAGGCGGTAGACGCCGCGGGGAGCCGCCGCGCAAAGGGCGGTAAGAAAACGCGCGGCGGTGCCGGCGAGACCGACAGACAGGTCGGCTTTGCCAACGGTGAAGCCCCGGTCCTGGCCGGCTACGCGCAGCGTGAGCGCTGACGGATCGGCCTCCACGGTGAAGCCGATGCTCCGCAATGCCGCAGCCATCAGGTGCGTATCCTCGCTGAACAGCGCCCCGGTCAGGGTCACGGGCCGGTCACTCAGCGCGGCGAGCAGGAGCGCTCGGTTCGTGAGGCTCTTCGAACCGGGCAGCGTCACCGCGCCACGCACGGGGCGCGTGAAGGGAGTGATGGGCAGCAAGTCGGGCAGCGGCATGGAGGGGCTCAGCGTCGGGAAAAGGTGCGCCGGCTTCCAGCCTGCATTTGGGGTGGGCTGGTTTTTTCCCATTCCTTTCTTTCGTCATCCTGAGCGAAGCCGAAGGATCTCTTTTATTATTTTCCTCTAGCCCACTTGCGGCAACAGACACTCCTGTGACGACGCTCAAGTGTCTGAATCCAACGCAGAATCGCCGATAGAGATAGCAGAGATCCTTCGGCTTCGCTCAGGATGACGGTCAAAATAGGGGGGCGGCCTTTTGATGGCGTCCCGGCTTCATCTTTTACCTCATGCCAGCGGGCGGAACTGGTCGCGGTAGGCCTTGCCGCGCTCGAGCCGGGCGGTCACCTCGGGCCAATCCCGGTTGGAAATCGCAGCGTGCAGGGTCTGCAGCTCGTCCTGGTACTGGCGCAGGGCGCGCAGGATTTCATCGCGGTTCTGCTCGATGATGGTGCGCCAGAGCTGGGGATCGCTCGCGGCGATCCGCGTGGTGTCACGCAGGCCGCCGCCGGCGTAGTTGCGCCACGCCGGGTCCTTCTTGGCCAGGAAGGCGCAGAGCGCCGACGCGAGCACCTGAGGCAGATGGCTGATGTGGGCCACGATCTCATCGTGCTGGTCGGGCGAGACGGTGACGGGTTCGCCGCCGAGATCGCGCCAGAAGCGCACCACGGCTTCCACCGCCGGCTCATGGCTGCCGGGCAGGGGAGTTACGAAGCAGGTGCGATGAAGAAAAAGGTCGGAGCTGCCGTGTTCCCAGCCGGTCTTTTCGGAGCCAGCCATGGGATGGGAGCCGACGAAATGCGCGCGTTCCCCCAGCGTGGCGTGGCCGAGCCGGGCGATCTCGCCTTTCACGCTGCCGACATCCGTGACGATCGCGCCGGGGGCGAGATGCGATGCGATCTGCTGGGTGATCGGTACAATGCGGTCGACGGGCGCGGCGATCACTACGAGTTGGGCGCCGCGCACAGCCTCCTCGGCGGTGTCCGGGACGGCGTCGCACCACGGCTCGTCACGCAGCTTCAGCCGGGATTCCGCCCGGCGGGCCCAGACCACGATGCGTGATGCAGTACCGCGGGTCCGCGCCGCCTTGGCGACGGAGCCGCCGAGCAGGCCGGGTGCGAGGATGGTGAGAGAGACGGACACGGCTCCTTGGAAAGGCAAATGGCCGGGAGTGTCGAGCCCGGCGATTTGGGATTTCGGATTGCGGATGCCGGAAACCAGATAGTTCGAGCGAGCGGAATTCCCGAGCCGGTCATTTATCGGCCGCGCTCATTTCTGACTATCCGGGTTCCGGTATCCGCAATCCGAAATCGCGCGCACTCCGCGCCTCCTACCGACCAGCAATGCCGGCACCTTAGCCCCCGAGCTTTACGATGCGCTCAAATTCGGCGCGCGCCAGCGGCATCACCGACAGGCGGCTCTGGCGCAGGAGCGCGACCTTGGCGAGCGACGCATCGGCCTTGATTTCCGCGAGCGTGACGGGGCGGGCCAGCGGCGTGAGGGCCTTGAGCTCGACGGCGACCCAGCCGGGTTCGTCGGCCGTCGTGTCGGGAAAGGCGGTCTTGGTCACCTCGGTGAGGCCGACCACGGCCTTGGTGGTGACGCTCTCGTAGAACATCACGCGGTCGCCGCGCTGCATGGCGTTGAGATGGATGCGCGCCTGGTAATTGCGGACGCCGGTCCACGCGGTGCGGCCGTCGCGGACGAGATCGGCCCATCCGTAGGCCTCGGGTTCCGATTTAACCAGCCAGTATTGCGTTGTCATGCGGAGCGGGGTTTGGTGCGCTGGGACTGAAATGGACGAGGACACTCCTGAAAAGGCAAAAGCCGAGCGCACCATCCGGATTCTTTTCGTACTCATGGCCGTGGGCACGTTTATGCCGCTGGCGCTCTTCTATCTTTTCCGCCGCTAACCGACCATGAACAAAACCCTCATCGCCATCCGCTCGGTCTTCTTCGTGCTGTGCGGCGCGTGCGGATGGCTGGTGTGCTATGCGATCGAGGAATGGGACTCCCACCGGCGTCTGGCCGTGATGATCGGCCTGCTGCTGGGCGCGCTGGTCATCCTGGTGGATGTCCTGCTCAAGGGGTTTTCACTGCGCGGGCTGTCCGCCATCACCTTCGGCCTGGGCATGGGCACGCTCATCGCGTACTTCATCAGCACCTCGCCCCTGTTCCGGTTCGGCGAGCCACAGATCATCTATTTGTCGCAGCTGGGGCTGTTCATCATCTCCACCTACCTTTGCACGGTCATCGTGCTGCGCGGGAAGGACGAGTTCAACCTCGTGATTCCCTACGTGCGGTTCGTGCCGCATGACGTCGAGGTGCCGCTGGTCGTCGTGGACACGAGCGTGCTGATCGACGGCCGCATCGCGCGGGTGTGCGAGGCCGGGTTTCTGAACGCGGCGCTGATCATCCCGCGCTTCGTGCTCAACGAGCTTCAGGCCGTGGCCGACTCGGGCGATCCCCACAAGCAGGCGCGCGGCCGGCATGGCCTGGAGATCCTCAATGAGCTCCGCCGCATCAAGCGGCTGGATATCCGCATCTCGGAGAGCGAAGTCACGAAACAGGAGGATGTGGAGGCCAAGCTCGTCTTCCTCGCGCAGACCATGCGCGCGAAACTGCTCACGACCGATTACAACCTGGCGAAGATGGCCGAGTTTCAGGGCGTGCCCTGGCTGAACCTGAACGAGCTGGCCCGCTCGCTGCGGCCTGAATTCATGCTGGGTGAGACCGTCGAGGTCGAACTTGTGAAAGCCGGCAAGGACGAAGGGCAGACCGTGGGATTCTTGGAGGACGGCTCCATGGTCGTCGTCAACTCCTCGCGGGCGTACCTGGGCCGCCGGGTCAGCGCCGAGATCATCAGCATCCTGCCGACCGCGGGCGGGAAGATGATCTTTGCCAAGCTGCTGACCGCGGCCCCGTAGGATAGGGCCTGTTTTCGGCTCTGGCTGAGGAGTCTGATGTAGGCGGGGTGCCCTCACCCCGCTGGAACGAAGGCGGGTGAGGGCACCCGCCCCACATAAATAGGGCCCCGTTCCGGAAGAGGCCGGAAAATTGGTGTTTACTCGCGCCGGGCGATTGCGCAAAACCTCCCCTCCCTTTCGGGGCAGTAGCTCAGTTGATAGAGCGCGTCGTTCGCAACGACGAGGTCGTCGGTTTGATCCCGATCTGCTCCACCAATTTCCCGGCTAGGGCCGGAAATTGCCCGCCGAAGCGTGGGTGCCGGTGGGTTTCCCCGGGTTACGCCCGGGTAAATATTGGCATATCGCGCGATTTGGCCTCGTAGTTGCTATTTTCAAGGGGTGAAACAACGTGCCGGAAATTCCCGGTAACCCGGAAATGCCATGAAAAAATCATCCAAAACCTCCAAGACGCCCGCCCCGGCCAAGAAAGCCAAGCCGGCCGCCCGCAAGGCCCCGGTCGTTCCCGCGGTCAAAAAGACCGCGCCCAAGTCAGCTGTCACCACCCTCTCCGCCCACCTCGATGTCGGGTTCGGCAACACGCTCCATGTCCGCGGCGAAGGTCCCGGCCTCAGCTGGGAAAAAGGCCTCCTCATGGAATGCGTCGCCGATGACCGCTGGACGCTCGTCCTCGGCGAGTCGGCGCGCCCGTTTGTGTTCAAGTTCCTCATCAACGACGAGGTCTGGAGCACGGGCGAGGATTACAAGACGCCCTCCGGCACCAGCGTGGTGTTCACGCCGGTGTTCTGAGCGGGTTGGGTGAAGCGCAAAGGCGCGAAGGGTGGCCTTGCGGCTGTAAGATGGAGCGTGTTGTCCCCAACGCGCTGATCGGCTCCGCCAGAGTTTAGTCGTGCGAGGAGCCAAACAACGCGTTGGGGCAACGCGTTCCACCCTCAATCGTCCGACTCCAGCTGAGAACTTTCGCCTCTTGGCGCTTCAACGCTCCGTCCGGTCCGGGTTGATCGCGCGCAGCCGCGTCTGAATCAGGGCGGCCGCCGCATCCCGGTCCGTCAACTGGTCGTTTTCGATTACTTCACAGCGCATCTTCACGCGGGAAAAGGGCAGGGGCAGATAAAAGCGGTCCCAGCTGTTCAGCCGCCACGCCGCGGTGAACTCCCCGCCGACGAGCAGCAGCGGCGCGCCCGTGCGGCGCGGCACGATGACGGCGCCCGGCTTGAAGTCGTAGCAGGGCCCGCGCGGGCCGTCGGGAGTGATGCCGATGTCGTGGCCGGCACGCTGCACATCGAGGAGGGCGCTGACGGCCTCGCGGCCCAAACGGCTGCTGGAACCGCGGGCGGCCCGCATGCCGCCCACCATCTCGAAAAACGCCACGAGCCACGCCCCATCCTTGCTGGCACTGATGAGCGCGTAGAGCGGACGCGGCCGGCGGTAGCGCCGGTAGATCTCCGTCGCGAGGAACAGCCGGTTGTGCCACAGGATCATCGCGACCGGCACGTCGCGCCGGGTGTAGTTGATCACATCCTGGGGCGGCGTCTCAAACCGCAGCGTCATGCCCCACCACCGCACCAGGATCGCCAGCGGCCACAGCAGCAGCCGGATCCCGCCGGGGATGCCATGCACCGTTGGGTCGGGGGAAGGAGGGGAGGCTGGAGCGGGCGGATTCAGTGCGGGTGTTGTCCACGAAACAGGCGCGCGCGCCAAGCGAAGAGTAGCTCAACCCCCCTCGTCATCCTGAGCGAAGTCGAAGGATCTCTGTTATTATTTCTATCAAGCCCGCTTTCAGTCACAGACACTCCCACGACGTTGCTGGGGTGTCGGGATCAAAGGTGGAATCACCGGTACGGTTCACAGCGATCCTTCGGCTTCGCTCAGGATGACGGGAGTGGTGGGGCAGTGTTACGGGCCCAATCTGGGCCCGGGATTGACGCCCGGTGCGTTCCCCGCCACCAACCGGCCCATGGCCACCGTGCTGCCGCCTTGTCCGTATCTTCCCGCGCTGCGCGTCGGGCTCGACTGGCGTGCCCTGCACCGCTTCCGGGAGGATGAGCGCGGGGCCGATTTTTATTTCGCCTGTCTCGAATACGGTCAGGTGTTGTGGACGCGGGGCTTCGCCGCGCGCTCGCTGCTCTGCCTCGACCGGGCGCTGGGCGCCGATCTCCGGGGTGACGAACCGGTCCTGCAGGGCTGGCCGCTGCCGTATGCGGCGATGGCCTGGCTCATTGCGCAAACCCCGCCGGGGGTCTTTATCGGCAATCCGCGGGTGCATTTTCAGCATTACGCCGGCCGGATGAACGCCCCGCGCCGCGAGCAGCGCCGCTGGCGGGCGTGGGCCTGCTGGGCGCTGGCGCGGGCAGTGCGACCGGAACTGCCGGGCGATCCCCGGCATCAGATCGAGGAGCCGTCGCTGGCGATGATCGAGGCGCAGCTTCGGGAGCACGGCGTAACTGGGGAAGCGGAACTCTGGCGGACGGTTTTGGCGGACTGCATGGGGCCGGAGTGAAGGTGGGCAGGCACGTCCCCGTGCCTGCATGGGAGCGACGTCATCTACTGGCCGACATCTATGCGGGCACGGGGACGTGCCCGCCCACCGTTCCAACCCGCCCAAAGAAAAATCAAAAATAAAGTCACGCCGCGCTTGAGCGCGCTCCGGGGCGTGGCCATGACTGTCTGCCGTGAATTTACCCCCGCCCCTGTGCGGTCACGTCCGGCCACCCCGCTGAATATGAAGTACCCCGAAGTTTTCCTGCCATGAAGCTGTCCAAACGCATCACCTTGATCGTGGGTGGAGGCAACGGCCTCGGCCGTGCGGTCGCCCTGGCCTGTGCGCAGCAGGGTGCGACGGTCATCGTCGCCGACCTCAATCTCGCCGCGGCGAAGGAAACGCTCGCCCTGGCTGCTCCTGGCAAGGGCCATGGCCTCGCGCTGGCGCTCGACATCGCGCAGCCCGCGGCGGTCAAGGCCGCCGTTCAGGCTGTCGTGGAGCAATTCGGCCGGCTCGACATCCTGGTGAACTGCGCCGCCATCTGCCTCGTCGACCCGTTGCACGAGCTCACGCCCGAGCGCTTCGACCGGGTTTTCTCCATCAACGCCCGCGGCGCGTTCTTCGTCATGCAGGCCGCGGCGCAGGCGATGATGCCGAATAAATTCGGCCGCATCATTACGATCTCGACCCCGGCCTCGAAGCTGAGCGTGCCGCTGTTCGCCACCTATGGCGCGAGCAAGGCGGCCGTCGACAGCCTCTCCAAGTCCGCCGCCCTCGCCTGGGCGCCGCACGGGATCACCGTCAATACCATCGCGCCCGGCCGCATGACCGGCGGCATGGTCGACGCCCTCGACCGCGACCTCGCAAAGGTGACCGGCCAGAATCTCGACGAACTCATCGCCTCGCGCACGAAGACCCTGCCGATGGGCCGCCGCGTCGAACCCTCCGAGGTGGCGCAGGCCGTCATCTGGCTCGCCAGCGACGAGGCCGCCTATGTCACGGGCGAGAGGTTCAACTTCACCGGTGGGCAGGAACTCCAATGACCACCCTTACGCCCGCCGCCGACCTCCGGCAGATCCAGCAACGCGCCCACACGATGCGGCGCCATGTGCTCCACATGGCGGAGATCGTCGGCCAAGGTTACGTGGGGCAGGGGCTCGGCATCGCCGACCTGCTCGCGACGGTTTATTTCGGTGAACTGCGCCACGATCCTAAAAATCCCGCGTGGCCCGACCGCGACCGGTTTGTGCTCTCGATCGGCCATTACGCCATCGGGCTCTACGCTGCGCTCGCCGAGGCCGGGATTATTCCGCTGGCGGAACTCGACACGTACGGCGCTGACGGATCGCGGCTGGAAATGTCCGCGCCTGAGACGACCCCAGGGGTCGAACTCACCGGCGGCTCGCTCGGCCACGGGCTCACGCAGTCCGTCGGCATGGCGCTGGGCCTGCGCCTCGACGGAAAATCCGCCCGCGTGTTCAACCTGCTCTCCGACGGCGAGTGCCAGGAAGGTTCGACATGGGAAGCCGCGATGGCCGGCGCGCACCACGGGCTGGAAAATCTTTTCGCCTTCATCGACTGCAACAACCAGCAGGCCGACGGTCCGCCGTCCAAGGTGATGGGTCTCGAGCCCCTCCATAAGAAATGGGAGGCCTTCGGCTGGCACACGCAGCGGATCAACGGCAACGACCCCGCCGCCATCCTCGCCGCGCTCGCCGCCGCGAAGACCGTGCCCGGCCGGCCGCACGCGATCGTACTCGACACGCTGATGGGGCGGGGCGTCCCGCTCTTCGAGCAGCGTGAGAAAAACCATTTCATCCGCGTGGCGCCCGAGGAATGGGCCATTGCGCGCAGCCAGCTCGGGGAGGCCGCGCCATGAGCACGCCCCGCGGAGTCACCGGCAGCATCCTCACTTCGTCCACGGACGGCGCGGCCCAGACCGCCACCGCGCCCTTCGGCCACGCGCTAGTGCGCGCCGCCGAGAAAAACCCGCGGATCGTCGGCTTGACCGCCGACCTCGGCAAATACACGGACATCCACGTGTTCGCGGACAAGTTTCCCGCGCGTTTCTTCCAGATGGGCATGGCCGAGCAGAGCCTCGTGGGCTGCGCCTGCGGGCTGGCGCGCACCGGCTACGTGCCGTTTGCCACGACCTACGCGGTCTTTGCCACGCGCCGGGCCTATGACTTCATCGCCATCGGCGCCGCGTTGGGCCGGGCCAACGTCAAGATCATCGCCGGCCTGCCCGGCCTCACCACCGGCTACGGCGGCACGCACCAGGGCATCGAGGACCTCGCGCTCATGCGGTCCATTCCGAATCTCACTGTCATCGACCCCTGCGACGCCACCGAGGTCGCGCAGGCCACGCAGGTCATCGCGGATCATGACGGCCCGGTTTACATGCGCCTGCTGCGCGGCGTGGTGCCGGTCGTGCTGGATGAGAAGACGCACCGCTTCGAAATCGGCCGCGCCAAGCTCCTTCGTGACGGCACGGATGTCGCGATCATCAGCACCGGCCTCATGACCGGCCGCGCGCTCGAGGCCGCGACCGAGCTGGCTGCGACCGGGGTGAGCGCCGCGGTGCTCCATGTGGCGACGATCAAGCCGTTCGACCGCGACACCGTGTCGGCCTTGCTCGCGCGCTTCCCCCGCGTCGTGACGGCCGAGAACCACGTCGTAACGGGCGGACTCGGCAGTGCCGTCGCCGATCTCGCCGTGGAGGCCGGGCTCAAGGTCCGCCTGCGCAAGGTCGGCATTCCGGATGTTTTCTGCGAAAGCGGATCGATTCCCTACCTCGTGAAACACTACCAGATGGGCGCGCCCGACATCGCGGCTGCGGCGCGCGAGGTGCTTCGCTGATTTTTACCCCATGCGTATCACGAAAATCGAGACCTTCACCGTCGGCGCCGGCTGGAAAAACTGGCTCTTCGTCAAGGTGCACACCGATTCCGGCCTGTACGGCATCGGCGAGGGCACGCTGAACGGCTTCATCAAAACCACCGAGGCGGCCGTGCACGAACTCGCGCACCTCGCCCTCGGCCAGGCCCCGACGCAGATCACGCGGCTGGCAAAACGGCTGTTTGAGAGTGTTTCGCTCGACGGTGGCCACATTCATCGCACGGCCATCGCGGCGATCGAGGTGGCATGCTGGGATATCCTTGGGAAATCGTTGGGCGTGCCGATTTACCAGCTGCTCGGTGGACGCGTGCGTGACACCGTTCTCGGCTACGCCAACGGCTGGTACCGCACGGAGCGCACGCCGGAGCATTTCGTGCAGGCCGCGAAGGCGGTGGTCGCGAAGGGCTTTCACGCGCTCAAGGTCGATCCGTTCGGCACGGCGCAGGGTTTCATCGAGGACCGGGAACTCCAGCTGTCCTACGACATCATCGCCGCCCTGCGGGCGAAGTTTCCCGAACTCCGGATCCTGATCGACGTTCATGCGCGCTTCACGGAGGCCGATGCCCTCCGTGCCGCGCGCAAGCTGGCGCCGCTCGACCTGTACTGGTGGGAGGAGCCGACCACGCGCGAGCGCGAGCAGCCGGCCAACGCGGTCGGCGCGCAGAGTCCCATCCGTGTCGCGACGGGCGAGATGTATGACACCGTCGGCCAGTTCTACACCCTGGCGGCGGGCGGGGGCGTGAACATTTTCCAACCCGAACCGATGTCGCTCGGCGGCATCGGACCCACGCTCGCGGTGGCGGGGCTCGCGCAGGCGCACGGCAGCTACATCGCGCCGCACCAGAGTGGCGGCCCGGTCGCCACGGCGGTCTGTCTCCAGCTGGCGGCCTGCGTGCCGAATTTCCTGATCCAGGAGCACTTCGATCCGTTCAATGACCCGTGGACCCACGACTTGGTGACGTGGACACCGACGTTGGATCCGGCCAACGGCCACCTTTCGCTGCCGACCGCGCCCGGGCTCGGCCTCGATCTCAACCTCGAGGTTGTGCGTGCGCATCCCTACGATCCCAAGGCCTACCTCAACGTTCACCAGGAAGGCTGGGAAAAGCGGCTGGGCCAGCAGCCGGTGAAGGGCGGGGCAGCGAAGCCGGGCGCGAAGGGCAGGAAATCAACGGGGTGAGGGCACCCCGTCCACATCGCCAACCTGCCTTGTCATTCTGAACGAAGTGAAGAATCCAGTTGGATATCATCGAAGCTCGCGACGGATTCCCACTGGATTTTTCGCTGCGCTCAAAATGACAGACTTGAGCCACCCATGAAAATCAAGCGTCTCGAGACCTTCCGCTCGGCCGAGCATCCGAACATTCTCTGGCTGCACATTCACACGGACGACGGGCTCGTGGGACTCGGCGAGACGTTCTATATCCCAGCGGCGGTCGAGTCGGTGATCCACGATTTTGCCGCGCCGCTGCTGGTCGGACAATCGGCGTTTGACCGCGAGCGGCACTGGCAGGCGCTGTTTTCGTATGCGAATTTCTTCGGCTTTGCCGGCGCCGAGATGCGCGCGGTATCGGCCATCGACCTCGCCCTCTGGGACCTGCTCGGCAAGCACACGGGCCAGCCGGTACTCAATCTCCTCGGTGGCCAGACGCGCGAGACGATCCGCATCTACAACACCTGCGTAAACACGCCGCGCTATGCGGACCAGGATGGCTTCCTCAAGAACCCCGGCGAACTCGCGCAGTCGCTGCTGGCGCAGGGCATCACCGCGATGAAGGTCTGGCCGTGGGACCAGTTCGCGCCGCAGCTCAATGTCGGCGCGGTGACCGGTCCGGCCGGCTGGTCGGCGGTCGGGCCCGTGGGCCACGATCTTTCCCCGGCTGATCTCGCGCGCGGACTGTGGACGGTGCAGGAGATCCGTAAGGCCGTGGGCGACCGGATGCAGATCGCGATTGAGGGCCACTCGCGCTGGGACGTGAACTGTGCGCTCCGCATCGCCAAGGCGCTCGAGCCTTACGACGTGATGTGGATGGAGGACATCATCCAGCCGGAGAGCGCGGTGGATCTGGCGCGGCTGGTGAAAGAGACCCGCGTGCCGCAGTGCGTGAGCGAGCGGCTGTTCACGCGCCACGCCTACCGGCGCGTGCTCGATGCGGGTGCGGCGCACATCGTGATGCCGGACGTCATCTGGACCGGCGGCCTGAGCGAGGCCGTCAAGATTGCCACGCTCGCTGACACGCACCATCTGCCGATCGCGCCGCACGACTGCACCGGGCCGGTGAACCTCTTTGCCTGCCTGCATCTCTGCGCGGCGATGCCAAACGCCATGATCATGGAAACCGTCCGCGGTTTCTGCGAAGGCTACTACCGCGACGTCGTGGCTGAGCCCGTGCCACTGCGGGAAGGCCGGGCGGTGCTGACCGGTTTTGGCGCGGGGCTGGGCGTGTCGCTGAGGCCGGAGTTCCTGGCGCGCCCGGGAGTGACGCGGCGGGTTTCGGAGGAGAAAAAATCATGAGCGCGCAGGCTCACGCTTTGGCCCAGCGCATCGCCCGTCGGAACGTTGCACCTGGTTCGCTGGGCGCATGGTGGCTCGGCGGCTCCGGCTTTATTTTTAAGACCCCGGCCGGCAGGCAGGTCTGGATTGACCCGTATCTTTCCGATGCGGTGGAGACGATGTTTGGCGTGGCGCGGGCGTTTCCCGCGCCGATCACTGCCGGTGAGGCGGAGCCGGACATCGTCATCAGCACCCACTGGCACGAGGATCATCTGGACCCCGGCTGCATTCCCGAGCTGGCCCGGCGCCGGCCGCAGGCGAAGTTCATCATGCCGCCGACCGCGATGGCCCATGCGCTGTCGTGGGGACTTCTGCCGTCACAGGTCGTACCTTTCGTACATGGGCAGGTGCTTGAGCTGGGCGACGTGAAGCTGACCGCGATCGTGGCTCGGCATGAGGCGGGGATCCTGGGTTGGGAAGTGCCCGATGCCCTGGGCGTGGTCTTTGATTTTGACGGACTGCGGCTATTTCACACGGGCGACACGGACTACGATGCGCGCATTCACCGGGCGCTGAAGGGCACGTCCTTCGCCTTCGCGACGCTCTGCATAAACGGTTCCGTCGGCAATATGAACGCCCACGAGGCGGCGCTGTTGGCCTGGCAGCTCGACGCGCGAACGCTCATGCCGCACCATCATTATCTCTGGTCGCGTCCGAAGGAGAAAATCCCGGCCTGCGAGACGCTCGACCCAAAGCTCTTCGAGGAAACCTACCGCAAGCTGGGTGGCACGGCCGAGGTCATCATCCCCGAAGTCGGCCGCGATATGACGATCACGGCGGACGGACTGACGGTGCCATGAACGCATCGATCCGGATTTTACAGGAGGTAACGGAGAAAACAGAGGGTTTTAACCACGGATTACACGGATTCGATCCGGATAAAGGCTCCCTGAAAATAGATTGGGATCTGAACCATCAACCTTCTGGTCCGGCAGGTATTATCCAGATCGAATCCGTGTAATCCGTGGTTAAAAATGCCTTAATCCGTATCTCCATTCCCTCCGTTCTCTCATGTAAAACAATCCAAGTTTTTGTCCGCAGTCCCAAAATTCAATTTTATGAAAGGCATTACTGGCAAAGGCGTGTTCATTTCCGGCGGCTGCGGCGACATCGGTCGCGCGGTTGCCACCCGGTTCCTCGCGGCGGGCGCGCGGGTCGTGCTCGGCGACCTTTTGCCGGTCAAGGCGGGCCAGGCTGTGGCGAAGAAGCTGAGCGCGGACGCGGCGCATTATGTGCGCTGCGACGTGACGTCGGCGGCGTCGGTGGCGCGCGCGGTCCGCCAGGCCGCCGTCTGGCTCGGCCGGATCGATGTCGCCATTTCCAATGCCGGCACGGTGACCAACCAGCCGTTCCTCGAACTCACGGAGGAGGCCTGGCACCGCACGCTGGAGGTCAATCTCACGGGCAGTTTCCGCGTGGCGCAGCAGGCGGCGCGGCTGATGGTGAAGAACCCGCGGCGTGGCAAGGAGCGCCGGGGTGTGATCCTGTTCACGGGGAGCTGGGTGCAGGAGATGCCCTGGCCGCACGGTGGCAGCTACTGCGCGAGCAAGGGCGGGCAGCTGATGCTGATGAAGATCATCGCGCAGGAACTCGCCCCGCACGGCATCACGGCGAACATCGTGGCGCCCGGCATGGTGTACGCCGGCCTGACGAAGGCGATCTACGACCGGGACCGGCGGTTTGCGAAGCTGGTGGACAAGACCGTGCCGCTGCTCCGCATGTGCAGCGCGGAGGAAGTGGCCGGCAGCTTCCTGCACCTCGCGAGCGAGGACGCCGCCTACATCACCGGCACGAGCGTAATCATCGACGGCGGCGCCATGCTGGTCCGCCGCGAATAGGAAACGGCGTTGCCGTAGGAGATCGTAGCTCGGAGATGGGAGTTCGAAGACCCATCGGGCGACCGAGATTGAAAATTGGCGCAGTGGAGGTGACTCGAACACCCGACCGGCGGTTTAGAAAACCGCTGCTCTATCCAGCTGAGCTACCACTGCGTTGGATCAATCCACGGGTAGCGGCGCAGACCAAACGCGACAAGGGCAAAGGCGCAGATCGGAAATAAGGTATCGACAGGTCAGCTTCAGATGGTGAGCGCAGAGCAAAATTCGTGCGTTTCAGAAGATTTTGTCCATTGTTTACTCATGACCCCGTGGCACCTTCTGCGGCAAAATCCGGCGGAGAATACTAGACAATGAACCGAGCATTTCTCGTTATTACGGCGGTATTAGCCGTAGGAACCTTCACGGGCTGCATCACCCAAGGTAAGTGTCAGTGGAATGCATACGACTCGCAAGGCGGCTATACGGTGGTGCTGGCAGCTCGAACAGACGAAGGCAAATATTCGAACCCCAATTGGGCCAACGAATTCGTAGGCCCAGGGAGAACGTTTGTTCTCGAGAGGCTGCGGTCACGTGGCCTTGTAGCCGACTCATGCGATATACTCGGTCCACCCAGTCTGAGCCAAGGGGCGTTGGTTATGCTTGTATATGTCGCCGGTACCAAATCATTCGTCGAACAAACAGTTGAAGGCGGCCCTGCGCACTACCACGAGCTGATCGATAATAGGAAGATACTGGCCAGCGGTTACGATAAATTCCCTTAATTCTATGGCGAACCACTCTCCGGAACCGACACCGAGCGCGGTTCACTGAAACGTTTGGTTTCGAAAATGTGCCGCCTCTTTTACCTCTCTATCGCTCTAGCTGTTTCGCTCTCCGAAATGTCGGCGTCTTCAGTCCCTGAAGTAACAGTGAAGTGGACCCCGATCGTTGGACAGCGGATCGGGTAAATTAAGTTATGAGAGACAAAGGCGCTTTGGATGCCTTGGCCGACTCCGAGGACAGGAGCCGAAGAGCTTGCCGCAGGAGTCGGCCCGTGGTCGGACGGATG
>CAIONS010000016.1 GCA_903859715.1 uncultured Opitutia bacterium | reverse complement strand
CTTCCATCCCTGGCGCCGGTCAGGCCCGCCGAGCCGGGCCTTCCCTCCGCCAGGGATGGACAACCAGCGTCAGTCGTATCAACATCAACCAATCGCCCAGACCGACTCTAGGGATGGACCGAAAAGAGGGATCCACTCAATGGCTATCAAGCATCGGAGTCCGTCACGGGCACCCGGATCGCGACCAAGATCGTCGAGACCCCGTTCGCGGTCGATGTGGTGACCCATGAGTTCATCACCGATTTCATGGCCTTCAGCCTGAACGACCAGCTCGCCTTTGTGCCGGGCTTCTCGCCATCGGAGGTTTTCGGCAACTTCCAGCTCCGCGGCTTCACCTCCCCGGTTGTATTCGTGGACGGTTTCAGGCGAGTCGGCTTGGTTGATACGGTGGACATCGACCGGATCGAGGTGATCAAAGGATCCGCGGCCTCCATCTACGGGGCAATCCAGCCGGGCGGCGCGGTAAATTTCATCACCTTCAAGCCAACCGCGGAGCCCAGCCAAAATCTATCCGTCGGAGTGGGCGGCAACGATTTTCACCGGGTGGCCCTGTACTCGTCGGGTCCCTTGGGCGGCAGCGGGAAGCTCTTCTACCGGATCGATCTTGCGGACCAGTACACCAAATACGGCGAGGAGTTCGCGAGCCGGTCCCAATCCTACATCTCGGCCAAGCTCCTCTACAAACCCAACCCGGATACGAGTGTCAGCCTGGACCTCGAGCACTCGGAGTTATACGAGCATCCGTTCAATCAGGTTCTGACGATCACCGAAAAACAAACCATGCCGTGGGCAGGCAACAATGTCACCGAGAGCCAGTATTACGGCATGGCGACGAGTACCCTCCTGAATTATGATTACGCCGGCCCGGAGAGTTATAATCACAACCGGGTCACGAGCGCGACCCTGACGGCGGAACACCGGTTTAACGATGTCTGGTCGATGAAGTTCAGCGCGAACGCCTTCACCAATCCGTACAACGACCAGCTGATCGGCAGCGGCGCCTACTATCCGTACGGCACGGGAAACGTCACCGTCGTCAATGGCGCCGTGACCAACGCCTTCACGCCCGAGGTCAAGGACCAGCCGCAGGCCGATTGGAAACCGCAGCGCGGCGGCGGGGCCCAGCTCGACAATCTCTTCCGTTTCACCACCGGTCCCATCTCGAATAAACTGCTCGTAACCGCGGACTACTACGAGCTTTCCCAGCGCACAAGGACCGTCGCGCCCACCGTCGCCGGGAGCGTCGCGACCGACTATTACGCCACTTACAGTCCCTACACGCCGGCGGGAGCGTCCTATTACACCATGCAAAGCACCTGGTCGCCGGCGCTGGGTTATGGCTGGAATACGACCACCTATGCTCAAAATCCCGCGCTGTATAATTTTGCCAGCACGGACAACTGGACGGCCTCAAGTGACTCAGGGCTGTTTGCCAGTTACTGGGCCAACATGTTCAATGACCGCCTTACGATCATGGCCGGTGGTCGTTTCGACTCGGTCAAGAACCAGGTGAAAAATTATAATATTTCATCGGCCGGCACCGTGACCAGTGCGGCGAATCCGACCGAACCGGCGAGTTTTCAGGCCTTCGACTACTCGACCCAGGCTTGGACCTACCAACTGGGGACATCGTTCAAGGTGGCCAACGGCCTCTACCTCTACGCCAACAAGAGCACGGCGTTCAATCCGCAGCCTCAACTGGATTCGTACACCGGCCTCCCATTGCCCAACAACAAGAGCAACGGTTACGAATTCGGCCTCAAGGCGTCGCTGCTGAACGACCGGCTCAGCCTTTCGGTCGACCGGTTCGTCATCAACGAATTCAACGTGGTGCAGAGCGAGACAGACCCGATCACGGGCATCAAGGACACCATCCTGAGCGGCGAACAGGAGGCCAAGGGCTACGAGGCCCAGTTCCAATATCAGGTCACCCGCCGCTTCCTGATCATGGGCGATTGGGGCTACACCCCGACGAGCATTCTCAAGTCCAATACCCTGACATTTCTCAACGGGCTCCCGGCGCGCCGCGTTCCCCGGGACAACGCCGGGTTTGCGGCCCGCTACCAATTCACCAGCGGCAAACTCAAAGGCCTGTTCCTGATCGCGGACGTAAAGTACTTCAGCAAGTCGCTGGTCAATCTTGGATCCGGCAAGAGCCTGATCCCGGGACCCGCCAGCGCGACGTCCGGTGCCACGCTGAGCATGTACTACGTTCCCTCCACCAACCGGACCTACCTTACTGATCCAAAAATCGCCGGTGAGGACAAAATTACCGCCACGCCGGTGATCAATGCGCCGTTTCCGGTCAACGGCTTGCTGCCGATTCCAACCCAACCGGCCAATGCGACCATCAATTATCCGGTGGACGCCAACGGCGTGGCTTTGCCGCTGGTTTCAGGCAGTGGAGCCTCCGCCGTCTACTCTGGCGAGCCCGAAGGCGTGTTTGTGGACGACGGCCGGGAATACAACTACAACGCCCCGGCCGCAGTCGTGGACATTGGCGCCGGGTACGAGTGGAACACCGGGCGCATCACCAATACCCTGCGCGTCAACGTCAAGAATCTGCTGAATCGCCAATACACCTGGGGGTCAGGCGTCCCTGGACTGCCCTTGCAGCTACTTGTGACCTACGATCTGCATTACTGATTGTCGCTGGGGCGGCTTCTATGGGAGAGAAGGGTGCGTTCCATCCTTCTCTCCCAACAGCACGGCGCTCGTGATTGGGCGTGCATCCAAAGAACTGTCACCGCTAACAATCAATGAGTGAAACCCATCGACTTCGGCGCCTGCGGCAGCCTGCGCCCGCCGACGACCAAGCGATGATCAGCTGATTTTCCATGGACCGTCCCATCAATCGTTTTCTCCTAAAAAATGACCTGCGCATCGCGCAGAATCCGTGCATCAGTCCCGATTTTTGCCTCGATTGGGCGGCCTTGATTCCAAAATTGCGCACGGGCCTGCCGCAACGGGCCTTGGCCAAGAGCCGCTTCGTTACAGCCGCGGGCAGTTGGGTGCTCTTTGAGGACGACCAGACGGGTGATTGCGCCTGGATCCTGCACTCGCCGGCCAACGCCAAGGCCCTCGAGGTAATGGAAGAGGGTGTCGCCGTTGATCGCGACCACTGCGCCTTTCCTGCCTCGTGGGAGAACCTGCTCCGGCTCAAGAACCTGATCCTGGCCCATGATCCCGGCTCGACGATTTTTCCCACGACCGGCGGCAATCTGGCTCACGGTACGATCGGCGTCGGCGCGCGTTTCACCACGCTGCACTGGCCGGCCGTCGAATGGGCGATGAGCGTGCTGGATCTGGGGATGACGGCGAATCAGAACAGCATCCCCCGGGAGCTCGTGTTCGATTTGGACACCATGCTGCAGGGCCGGCTCGATACGGTTCCCTTCCCCTTCATCGGGACGAGTGTTCCCGAGGGCCACCAAGGGCAAAGCGTGGAGGGGATGAGCCACGGCGCGGTGCTGTCCAAACTCAAGACCGGGTTTCATCGCCGTCGCCTGGCGTGGAGTTTCAACGCCGATCACCAGCCCATTGGCGGCAAATTCGACAGCCGGGAGGATGCCTTGGTGCGAGGTTGCCTGCTGGCCAGCTATATCACCTTCGATCTCTCGCCCGAACTGGCGCTGAGCCAGCCGGCTGGGCTGTCAACCATCCCTCCTGAGCTGGTCCGGCAGGTCAGCGCCCGGGTGGCGGAAGTTGGACTGGTGCTTCAAGCCGCGGAATTCGAGCGGCTGCTCGGCCTCGTTTGGCCCGCCATGGTCAAGATGAAGCAGCGTGACGAGAAATACGGCGCGGCGCGGCGCGCAGCCTTTACTTCTGACGTTGGCCGAAGGTACCTGCGCGAGCTTTCCATCGATGAGCTCCCTGGCCTGACGACACCGGAAACCACCGCGGTGATGCTCGCCCTGTGCGAGCGGCTGGGCATGCCGGTCAACTTTATCGCCCCGGCGTTCGGCTTTCAAAAAAACACCCCCTATTCGGATGACGCCGCCTTGCGGGCCATGGTTGGGCGACAATGGGACGTATGCCGGCAGTTTGGAGTCAGCATCGGCTTTCATTCCGGCTCGGGAAAGTCCGCGGAAAATTATCGCGCGCTCGGCGAAATCACCGGCGGCCAGCTCGAAATCAAGACCAGCGGGCGCTATACCTATGAAATGGGACGGGCGCTTTACCGCTCGGCCGATGCTGCGGATCAAGCCCTGTGGCACGACTGGTATCAGTTTACCCTCGATATGGGTGTCGCCGGCGCCTTCAGCCCCGATGCCACCGAGCAAAAAATGGCCCGCATCTTCATCGTGACCGCACTGGCCGCCGCCGGCCGGCCCACCGAAGTCTTTGCCGACGCCGGAGCCTGTCAGGCCGCCCTTGAGGCCCTGCCCCGCTCGCCCGACCACATGTTCTTTTTCGAATATAATTTCCTGTATGTTCTGGCGGCGGGTGGGCGGCCGGACAAGGCCGCCTTGGGCGACCATACGCCTGCCGGATACCGGCAACGCGCCCGCTTCTACCAAATCAGCCCTGAAGCCCGGCTCCTCTACGCGAAAAATGTGGCCGACTACCTGCTCTTCCTCGCCGAGCATACCGGGCTTGCCCCGCAAGCCCGCTGCGCGGCCTCCCGCCAATTGCTCGAGTCCTATGTCTCTTACGACGCAATGCTTGACGATATTTCCCGCTGACCATGCCCGCCTTTATTCACGAGGATTTTTTGCTGCAGACTCCCGCGGCGCGGGACCTGTATCACAACTTTGCGCAAGCCCAGCCGATCTTTGATTACCATTGCCATGTGTCGCCCCGGCTCATTGCGGAAAACCACCGCTTTGCCGACCTGACGGAGATCTGGCTTGGCGGGGATCACTACAAATGGCGGGCCATGCGTGCCAATGGCGTCAGCGAACGCCTCTGCACTGGCGACGCCTCGTCGCGGGAAAAATTTGATGCCTGGTGCGCCACGGTCCCCCACACGCTGCGCAACCCGCTCTATCACTGGTCGCACCTTGAGCTCTCGCGGTATTTTGGCATCGACCTGGCCATCAACCCGGAAAATGCCGACGCCATCTGGAACGCCGCCAATCAGGCCCTGGCCGGCCTGAGGGTGCATGACATCCTGGCCACCCATCGCGTTGCGGTCGTTTGCACCACGGACGATCCGGTCGATTCACTGGCGGATCACGAGCGGATTCAAAAACTGGGACTCAAGACGCGCGTGTACCCCGCCTTCCGGCCGGACAAGGCGCTGGGGGTTAACGAGCCCGTAGGATTCAACGCCTGGCTGGAGCGCCTCTCCCAGATTTCAAACCGGCCGGTTAACACCCTGGATGATCTGCTGGCGGCGCTCGAGCAGCGCCACGGCGATTTTCATCGGCTCGGCTGCCGGCTGTCCGATCACGGCCTGGATACCGCGCTGGCCCATCCCTGCACCCATGCGGAAGCCAAGGCCGTGTTTGCGGCGGCGCGGTCCGGTCAAGCCGCCGCGCCCGACGCGTGGGCCCGCTACGGTTCCTTCCTCATGCTCGAGTTCGGCCGCTGGGACGCCCGGCGCGGCTGGACAAAACAGCTGCACCTCGGGGCACTGCGAAACAACAACTCGCTGCGCCGGCAGCAACTGGGCGCCGACACCGGCTTCGACAGCATTGGTGACTTTCCCCAGGCGCGCGCGCTGGGCCAGTATCTTGATGCGCTTGATCGAACGGGAGAACTGCCGCGCACCATCATTTATAACGCCAATCCCGCCGACAATTATGCCTTCGCTACGATGGCAGGTAATTTTCAGGACGGGTCCGTGGCGGGAAAACTGCAGTTCGGCTCCGGCTGGTGGTTCCTCGACCAAAAAGAGGCCATCGAATGGCAGATCAATGCCTTGTCGAACAACGGGCTGTTGAGCCGTTTCATCGGCATGCTGACCGACTCCCGCAGCTTCCTCAGCTATCCACGGCATGAGTATTTTCGGCGGGTCCTGTGCAACCTGCTTGGAGCCGAAATGGAGCGCGGCGAGATTCCCAATGATCGTGAACTTGTCGGCCACATGGTCGCGAACATCTGCTTCGCCAACGCCCGGGATTACTTCCGGCTCGAACTCGATCCCTCTTACCAGGCGCGAGCCTAGGCGAAACGGGCCCTTGCGCCAGTTTCAGCACGCCGGGTCGCTGCAACCGGCTGCGACGCGAGGCCCGCGATAAAGGTCCGGCCCAGACCCGCCGACCTCACCGAATGTCGAACTCAGCGACCGCGACCTGCTGGCCATCAATAAGGCACTCCGCCCGAAAGTGGCCGAGGCCCAAGGCCGAGGCCGGCTGGGTGGCAAAGCGGGTATTGGGAGCGCTCCGAAAATAGGCCCAATCGTTTTCGCGGTGTCCGACCAGTTTCCCGTCCTTGTACCAATTCCAAACGACTTCCCTTGAGCCGGCCTCTTTCGTGACATCATCCCATGTGACACTGACGTAGAAACGAATGATGTCGCTCGTGGAAAAGGTGGACATGGGCACCAGATTTCCGCTGAGAAAGTTTGGCAGTGTTGTGACGCCGCTGTTGACCGCCCGCATGCCCGTGACGCAGCCCTGGAACGAGAGGCTGATCGTGCCCAAAAGAACCAATACGACCAAAAACTTGGCGAATTTCATAGGTAAGACACTCCGGGTTCAGGTTGGTCCTGACGCGGCCCGGCACAAGGGAAACCGGGGCGATTGGCCCCCTGAATTTCAGTACGAGCAATCCGCCGTCCTGGCGCGGCCCGGACCGAGGCCTACCTACTACACCCCATTTTGGACCGGCCGCTGAAGGAGTACAGTCGGGCGACAGGATCAAAACCTTCCCTGCTTCAGCCGCCCGTCCGTCTCATCGCCCGCCTTGGGCCCTGAGACAACCCTCCAAAAAAATGAACTCCCGCCCTCTCACCTTTTCGAGCATCGCCGCCTTCGCCGCGCTGGCTTGCGCCGTCTCTTCCGCCTCCGCCCAGTCAATCCTCAAGACGGCGGGCAACTACTCTGCGCTCGCCGGCCAGGGAATCACCGTCGCCGGCGCGGGCTTCACGCTCACCAACGGAAACATCGGTCTCTTTCCCGCCGCAACCACCAACATCACCGGCTTTCCCCCGGGGACGGTTTCAGGCACGACCGCATCGGGCGCGGCGGCCGCGATCATCAGCACCGGTGGCGCGACCCAACAGGCGCAGGCGGATCTGCAGGTGGCCGCCACGGGGCTGGCCGCGATGCCGCTGACCGCGAACTATTCCAATGTCGACCTGGCGAACTTGGGGCCGCTGCCCCCGGGTGTTTACAAGTGGAACGGGGCGGCCAGCCTGACCGGCGCACTCATCCTCGATGCCCAGGGCCATAACAACGTGTACTGGGTCTTCCAGTTCGGAACCGGCCTCACGACCGCGGCAAATTCCTCCGTCAAGGTGATCAATGCCGGCTCCAACGGCGGCAGCGACGACGGCATCTTCTGGAACGCCGCGAGCGGCGCCATCGTCATCGGCGACAACAACACGGTTTTGGGCAATTACATCGCGTACACCAGCATCAGCTTCACCGGGAGCACCACCATTTTGGGCGGCGGCGGTACCCGTTTCCTGGCGCTTAATGCCGCCATCACGTTCGCCGGCCCGGGTGCCATCAATGCGCTGGGCAGCCCCGGCGGCAGCGACTGGACCGGCGGCCTGACCCTGAACGGCAGCACTGTCGTCGCCTCGGCCGGTCCGGTCATCACCAGTCCCACCAGCGCATCCGGCACCGCCGGCGCACCCTTCATCACCTACCCGATCACGGCCACCGGCGTGCCCACCAGTTATGGCGCCACCGGTCTCCCGCCCGGCCTGACTCTCAATTCCGTGACCGGCGCGATCAGCGGCACGCCCACGACCGCCGGCACCTATGTGGTGACGATTTCCGCCACGAACACCTCCGGCACCACCACGACCACGGTCACCATCGTGATCGCCCCGACCTTCGGTTTCAGCCATATCACGAACTTCTCGGCGCGCGCCCTGTCCGGCCTCGGAAGCAACACGTTGATCGCGGGGTTTGTCGTCTCTGGTGACGGAAAAAATCTCCTCATCCGCGGCATCGGCCCGGGCCTGGCGCCCTACGGCATCACGAACTTCCTGACCAACACCACCCTGACGTTGTACAACGCCAATGGGACCGCCGGTGCGACCAACAACGGCTGGCAGGTCACCAGCAGCGGCCAGAATGACGGCGCCTTGATGGCCTCAACGGCCGCAACCGTCGGCGCCTTCCCGCTCGCCAGCGGCAGCATGGATTCGGCGCTGCTCGTGACCGCGAATGATGGTGACGTGATCCCGCTTATTCGGGCCGCTTGAAGAGTCGGTCTGGGCCCCTAAAAAGGACCCAGACCATGAAAGGAAAACGCTACAATACCGAAGACAAAGTCCGCCTCCTGCGGGAGGTGGACGGAGGGAAGAGCATCG
>CAIONS010000015.1 GCA_903859715.1 uncultured Opitutia bacterium | reverse complement strand
CCGTCGTTCCGCCCACGTGCCGTCTGCACGCGCGGCTATCCGACGCAGAGTGGAGACCCGGACGTGGGCCTTCCGCACCACGGCGTCAAGGGGATCCTCTCGAGGTTGGATGACGACATCCTCCTCTTCCTCAACATCCTGGGCATCCTCTTCTTCCCGGATTCCTTGCGAGGACACTGCCCTTGGCTTGCTGACCTCCACTGGGACCGCCATTGGGAAGGACTCGCCTCTCGAGAGAGTGGTCGCAATGCCCGGGGTGCCTCGGTGTGGTGTGTGCTTGCCTGGGGTGGTCACGTCGCTCGGCTCGTACTCGTGGTCCGCCCCGTCTGGGTCGCCCCTGGCGCTCTCCGCCAGGTATAAATTGATTGCCTCGATCGCCCTCTCGGTGGCGTCGCCGTACGATCCCTCGTTCGCAGCCCCTCCCCCGAGCCTCTGCGGCAGTGAGTTCGTGGCGAGCGTGTTGAAGTCGGTGATCGGGCTGATTTGTCCGGAGATGGTGAATGTAATGCTCGGGAGGTGTGCTGCATTGAATGCGTTGTGCACGTTTTCCAAAAGTACGACTTTCTTCTCCGAATGTATCGAGAACATGACGGCCTGTTGATTGGCCGCCGTTGATTGAAATGGCATCGCTAAAGCACTGAACTGTGCGGGAGCGGTGGGGCGCACGGCTGCGCCACTTGGCTGAGCTGGGCCTCCGCCGGACCCTTTCTTGTTCGTGCGACTCATTGTCACTGGAACACTCATTTTCCTGGTTTTACTGTTCTTGTTCTTATTAATTCGAGGTTTGCGCTTGAATGCAGGAGGACGGTGCACGAGGAAGCGATTTACTTGAAGGTCGCGGTCCGTAGTAATGCAAACGTGGACATGTAAAATATAGCCTGTCGGGGGGACTTTAAGAGTCTTCTACTTACTACTTCTGGCGGCGCGCGTGCCACACACAACGGAGAACGCAAGACTGTGGCTTGCTCAATATTCTCTTACACACTCACTGGCATTGCCTAGCATGAGTTGGGGCATAAAAGGGCTCTTTGGGGCTTCGTATTTATTCGTATAATTGTTGTTGTTTGGCGATAGCCAGCACAAAATGATCAGGAAAGAAAGACAACGGCAAACGCGCGCTCAAATCTGATTGGCTAGCTTATCGGCTTATTTGCTCCTTTCATTTCCCTTGCTCTTTTCGTTGCCGAATCTCGCCGGGCGTGCCGAATATCGATCGACTAACTTACGGTCGGCGCTTCTCCGCTCGCGCGCGACCCCAGAGACGCCCAACCCCGCTTAACGGCGCATGACAATATGATTATATTATTGTATGGCCGTGCCGGCCGAGTCCCACCCGCTCGATGAACCTGCGGCCTGTACCTGTACCTGTTCCTATTCCGTCTGCGCTGACTCCGCTTCTGTCTGCGCTGTCGCCGCCGCGCCCTGACGCCACCACGCGTGCCCCAGCAGGGTCGCGCGGTGCTTCCTAAAGACTTGACCTGTGAGGGCCTTGGTGACGATGTCCGCTACATTGTCCTCCCCTGGCACCTTAATCGGGTTGATCACACCGCACGCCTTCCCGTACCGAATCATCGCGTACCGGGACGCGAGCCACCTGCTGGACTTGACGAGCCGTTCGCAGTCGGTTCCGTCCAGGAGGATCTGCGAATCCGTGTACATCGGCGTGGGGTCCATCTGCTCCGCGCCCACCCGCATATCTAGGAGAAGCATCCGCAGGGCTGCCACGTATTTGTAGCAAGTGGTCGCCATGACGAGTTCCTGCGCGCCTGTGCTGTCCGTCGCGATTTCCTGAGCTTTGCACTTCCATGCCAGTGCGCCACCCCCCTTGTTCATGATGATGAAGCCCCCGTAGCTGGCTCCGTCCTCCGCGTTGCCGTGTGACGTGTCCACCCATGCCGTGAATAGACCGGTCTTGTCCCACGACGTTCCCGCCTCGGCTTCCCGGGAGTCCTCGGAGTGAATGACAAGTGGCATGTCGGCGGTGCCCACGATGTACCAGGCTAAACGCAGCAGGTGCGAGAATGCACGCTTGGTGAGCCTGGCCTCGTGCATGTACCTGCAGAGCACGCAGAAAGCGAAGTAGGCGTCGGGTCGCACGTGCATGACGATGAAGCCGATCGTGCCGCAAATCTTCCGCGCTATCGGCGTGAGCTCGGGTACGAGCGGGTTCTTTACGCTCGGCGCCTCGCGGAGTTCCCTGGGTGCTGTCGCAGACATTGGGTAAGCGTCCGTGACGCCCTGTCCAAGGGGATATGGTTTAATAAGTTCATGCATTGACTTAATAACACCACCGCACGTGTACTCGATCGTGCCGCTCCTGGGCACGCTGCGTGTCACTCCCACGAAGTCTTCGTCGAGTTCCGACTTCATAGGCTTCTCATCGAATTCGGCTGACCATTTCTCCATGAACCATGCGCGCATGCGCCTGTTCGTGAAGGTGAGCCGCGTGTCGTCCACGTGGATGTGCGCCATCAGGGTGCCT
>CAIONS010000014.1 GCA_903859715.1 uncultured Opitutia bacterium | reverse complement strand
GCTTCGCCCTGCGAAGCCCGGCGCAAGCCGGGCCAAGCGGGGCTACGCAGGACAAGTCCGCCGCGAGGCGGAGTTGAGAGAAATGACGACCGAATCCCGCGCGAGCGGGAGGAACAGAATCCGGCTTACCGGCCCCAAAACTAAGACCTATGACGCGGCTGTAATGTTTTGTTGACGCTTTTGTAACATTGCTGCCACCTAACTGACACTTTGGTTAGATAGTTTCCGGGCGTGAACCTGACCACCCTACGCCCTTTCCGCCTTGTTCAACTCGTCGCGATTTCCGCGACTTTCACCTTTGCGCCCCTTAACGCGCAAAATACGGCCGCTGACCCAGCGTCCAAGAAAGACCAGATCGTTCGGATCGAGGATATCGAAGTCCGTGACACCCCAATTTCGGCGCTGACGGTTGCGCCGGTCGAAAGCTCGCTGGATGCCCTCCAGCCCCAATCGATAATCAGCCTGCAGACGATTCAGAACAGCATCGTCCCTACGGCCGACTATGCGATGATCGCCAATCTGGCGCCGAGCGTTACGAACGCGTCGACCAACGGCCCTGGCCTGAACGAGTCCAAGGTGGCCTTGCGCGGCTTGGCCGATGGTCAGTACAATATTACTTTTGACGGGATCCCGTTTGGTGACGGTAACGATTTCACCCACCACTCAACGAGTTACTTCCCAGCCAAGATGATCGGAAGAATGACCATCGACCGTGGCCCTGGCACGGCTGATACGATCGGAATGGCGACCTTCGGCGGTACCATTGCCATGCAATCCAAGGATCCCCTCGAGCATGCGTCCTTTATTCCCACGATCAGCCATGGCAGCTGGAACACCAACTTGGACAACTTTGAGTTCAACACCGGCCTTTTGCCCAAGGCCAACAATGCCTCCTTCATTGGGAGCTACCAGTACATGTCATCCGACGGCTACCACACCTATGGAACCCTGTCGCGCAACACCTACTGGTTCAAGTACCTCCAGCCGATCGGCAGGAATACAACCCTCTCGTTTTTCGGCAGCTACAACAACATTAAGTTCAACAACCCCAACAATTCGGCCCCCACGTTGCAACAGATCCTGACCTTGGGCCGCAATTTCGCCCAAACCAATGATCCCACCATCCCGGTCCCTGGGGACCCGGTGGGAAGCGACTATCTTGGCACAAACTGGCAGAGGAAGCACGCAGACATGGAGTATATTGGTTTGAACACCGATCTCGGCGGCGGGTGGAGGATCGAGGACAAGCTCTACACCTTCGACTACAACAACGAAAGCCACGAGTCGCCGAATATCAACTCGGGATCCACCTACAATCCGGCGACGGGCACGGTCACAAAGGGCACGGACCTCGGCGGCCAATACAAGGTGAATGTCGTGCGTGCCTATGGTACCTACTTCGCGGCGATTCACGACGACGCCATGGGCACCCTTAAGACCGGCGTGTGGTTCGACTACCAGAAAGGGCCGCGCTACAATTATTACATGGATTACAACACGGCCAATGCCCAGGCGATCGGTCTGCCTGCATTCCCCGGTGGTTTCCTCGATCTCTATCATTCGGGGTCGGGTGGCGCGGCGACCGACGGGGCTGCGACCCTTGGCGGTTTCGCATGGAACATGCATTTTCAGACGCGCACCTGGCAGCCCTACATTGACTATGCCTGGCATGTCACCCCGGCGCTTACGGTCGAACCGGGCCTCAAGTACATCAGTGTCAACCGCAGCGTGTGGGGCCCGGTCAATCAGGACAAGGAAGTGCAGTCGTTCTCCTATGATCAGACCTTCTCCAAGCTGCTGCCGCTGGTCTCGATCAACTACCGGCTCAAGCCCGAGTGGTCAGTTTACGGCCAGGTCGCGGATGGGTTCCTGACTCCGGCCTTGGCTTTTTCGTCGGAGCTCAATCCGCAGCTAAACAACATAAAGCCCCAGACGACGACCAACTACCAACTCGGCACGGTCTACAAGACCAACCGGTTCAACGCCGATTTTGACGGCTACTGGATCAACTATAGCAACCTTCCGATCCAGTACCAGAATCCCGCGGATAACGTCGATCCCAACGACCTGATCTATTACGATGCCAAGGGCGCCTATTACTATGGCGTCGAGGGCGAGGGCACGTTCTATGTTGGCAAAGGCTTGAGCATCTTCGCCAACGGCTCGCGCAATTACGCAACCTACAAGGGCACCAAGCGCCGTGTCGAGAATGTGGCCCAATATACGGCGGGCTCCGGATTGATCTATGACTACTCTGGATTCTCGGCATCGATCATGGAAAAATATATCGGGCCGTACACGGTTTACTCGCCGGCGACGAATCCGGATGTGCCGCTTGCGCCGACGGCCCTGACTTTCGTACAAGGCGGGTATGCGATGACGGATCTCGCGCTGAGCTATGGCCGGAAGCTCCCCAAGGAGAGCTTCATCAAGAGCGTGAAGGTCCGCCTGCAGATTGCCGATATCTTCAACCGTGAGGTCAACCTGTTGAAGAAACCCAATGCGAATCCCTTGCTCTCCACCTATACGGTGCTCGCGCCCCGCTCCGTCTTCTTGACGATCTCGGCCGAATACTGAGTTCGCAGCTCGGCTCGCCGATGCGTCACCCGTTCAACACCGCCGTGTTCCAAGTGGCGGTGTTTTCTTTTTCCCCGCAGGGTGGGAGCCAATTCCGGACGCATGGTCCCGGCATCTCCCTATCGTTGCCAGCAACGTGTCCCCGTTAAAATCCGTCATTCCGAATCCCTCCAAGCTTACGCCAGTTTCCGACTTTCCTCCCATGATCAAATCCCGCCTGCTTCTCCTCCCGCTCGCCCTGCTCGCCTTTTGCGCGGTGCCGTTGTTGCGCGCCGCCGAGGCGACGAAGTACCTGTCCGCCGGGCAGCTCGACCCCATTGCCCTGCTTGCCCCGCCGCCGGTACCGGGCTCGGCCGAGGACGCCGTCGACATGGAGTCGGCTTTCCGCGTCTACAGCGCCGCCACCCCCGCCGATCGCGCCCGCGGCACCGACGAAATCAAGCTCACGATCTTTCACTTCGCCCCCGCGATCGGCCCGTGGTTTGTCACGGGCAAATTCCCGAAGACCGAGGCGCTCTTCAAGGAAGTCGAGGCCGAGGCCAACGTGGTGAAGAACGACGCCAAGAATCACTGGAAGCGGATCCGGCCCTACCATGTCGATCCCAAGCGCTTCCCCGATGCCATCGAGCACGAGGCCGCCACCGATTACAGCTATCCGAGCGGTCACTCGACCCGCGGCACGACCTACGCCCTGCTGCTGGCGGAAATCTTCCCCGACAAGCGCGAGGCGCTGCTCGCCAAGGGCCGCGACACCGGGTGGCTGCGGGTACAGGGTGGGGTGCATTATCCGGCCGATATCTATGCGGGCCGCGTGCTGGGGCAGGCCTTGGCGCGGGAATTCCTCTCCAGCCCGGCCTTCCAGCGCGATCTCGCGGCGGCCAAGGCCGAACTGGCCGCGGTGCAACATTGAGCATGGCCAAGAGCGGCGGCCGCGGTGGCCTCGAAATCGGGCAGGTCGCCGAGCTGCCCCGCCGGTTTGGATGGCGGGGTCCAGACCTTGGACTCCTTTGTTCCGGCGTCACCCTTTTGGGTCATCCTCGATAAAGGCGTCGCGCAGCCGGTGGGTACGGGAACTTGGAGCCGGCCCGCAGGCTCCCGCGGGATGTATTCGGGACATAACTCCAATATTTGTGTCGGCCGGATACCGCTGCTGGTTTTACATGGGATCGGCCTTGGGTTTCCTGCTGTTGCCATGACCATCCGCCTGACCCTTTTGTGCTCGGTAATTCTCGCTGCGGTTTCCGCGGCGATGGCGGAGGATCGCGCCGAGCGTCGGGTGGTGGTCGTCGTCTTCGACGGCATGCGCCCGGATTTCGTCTCGGCGGAGACCACGCCGAACCTCTGGGCGCTCGCACAGCGCGGGGTGTTCTTCGCCCGCCACCATCCGGTCTACCCCAGTGCCACCGAGATCAACGGGACGGCCTTGGCCACGGGCGCCTATCCGGGGCACAGCACCGTGATCGGCAACAAGGAATTCCGCCCGGCAATCGATCCGCAGAAGGCGATCGGGATGGAAAAGCCCGAATCTATCCGGCGCGGCGACGCGATCAGCCAGGATCATTATGTCGCCGTGCCGACGGTCGCGGAATTCCTGCACAGCCAAGGCCTGCGCACGGCGGTCGCCGGCTCGAAGCAGATTGCGCTCCTGCACGACCGCCAGCTGCGCCCGGATGGCGCGGCCTCCTCGCCCGTGGTGTTCGAAGGCGACGCGATGCCGGCAGGGCTGAAACCGACGCTTGCGGCGCGGCTGGGCGACTTCCCCGCGATCGGCACGAATGCCGCAACCGGCAAGGACATGGAGAAAACCGCCCGGGACGCGTGGACGACCGGAGCGCTGGTCGACGTGCTGTGGCGGGACGGAGTGCCGCCATTTTCGCTGCTCTGGCTCGCAGAGCCCGATTTTTCCCAGCACAACACGGCTCCCGGCTCACCACCGTCGCTGGCCGCAATCCGGAGCAGCGACGGCAATCTTGGGCGGGTGCTGGCGGAGCTCGAGCGGCGGGGACTGCGCGCGGGCACCGATGTGCTGATTGTTTCCGACCACGGATTCTCCACCATTCAGGCGGTGACCGATGTCGCCACGGAACTCTCCAAGGCGGGGTTCAACGCGACCCGCGTGCCGCTCGGCGGCCTGCAGCCGGGGCAAGTCATGGTCCTGAGCAACGGCGGCTCGGTCTTTCTTTATGTCGGCGGACACGACCCGGGGATTGTCCGCCGGATCGCGTTCTGGATGCAGACGAAGGAATGGGCG
>CAIONS010000013.1 GCA_903859715.1 uncultured Opitutia bacterium | reverse complement strand
GCGGCGAGGGCGCCGCGGCTCCATTTTTATTCTGCAGTCAGCAGCCGGGCACAGAGTGCCATGAGACGTTCGCGCAACGGTTCGCCGCGGACGGCGAAGTCGTGCTGGTGATGTTCGTACTCGGCGCGGCCCGCGGGTGTTTCGATCCGGATGGGTTCGAATCCCAAGGCCCGCAAATCATACGGACTGGCGCGCATGTCGGCTTGCCGGATGTCGCGGGCGAGCTCAAAACAATCGGCGAGCAGTTCGCCGGGCGTGAAGGGCGCCAGCTTGAACGCCCATTTGTAGAGATCCATGTTGGCGTGCAGACAGCCGCGCTGCTCGTGCTGCAGCATGGTGCCGCGCTCTGGCTGCACGCGGTTGAGCGGGCGGGCGGGCGGGGTGAAAAACCGGAAGGCGTCGAAATGCGTGCAGCAGACCGGCTGGGACTCCACGAACTGTGCCAGCTCGGCCGGTGCAAACCGCAGCGGCCACGAGTTGTGGCGGACCTCGTCCGGCGTCTGCCGGTAAACCATCGCCCACTCGTGCAGTCCGTAGCAGCCGAAAAAGGCCGGGCGGGTTTGGGTGACGCGCAGCAGCTCGGCGAGCCACGCGACAAACGTCCGGCGGTGGGCGGGCAGGGTGGAAGGATCGACGATGACGCCGCCCGGGACCTCGCGATATTCCCGCCAGCGCAGAAAATCCCGGGTGGATTCACCCGTGAGCACGAGATCCGGCCCGGGATGCCAGCGGCGCAGCCACGCCGGGCGGAACCCATAGTAGGTGAACAGGAAGTCGTAGACCGGGTGCTTTTCGCCCAGGGAAGCGCGGGCCTGATGCGGATCGGTCCAGCGACGGACGCGACGCTCGTGCGCGGCCTGGCGGTCCCGCCAGGCCGCTTCGTCGAGCATGGGCGGCGACGGTGCGAGCATGCGTCCTTGAAAACCAAACTACGGCCGGCGTCAAAGTCCGCGCGAAATTGAATTTACCGGGCCCGGGGATCGCTTCAACTCCGGGGCGTGAAAGTCCGCCGGATCCACATCACCGGAGCATCCGGCTCGGGCACCTCGACCTTGGGCGAAGCGTTGGCGCGCCAGCTCGGCTGGGGCTGGGTCGATGCGGATGACTACTACTGGCTCCCGACGACCCCGCGCTTTCAACAGAAGCGGAATTGGACCGAGCGGAACCAAGCCTACGCGGCGGCGGTGCGCGCGACTGCGGAGACCGTCGCTTCCGGCTCGATCATCGGCTGGGGTCCGGACGCGGAAGATGCCTTCGACCTGATCATTTATCTCGGGCTGCCCACGGATATCCGCCTGGAACGCCTGCGCCGCCGCGAGCTGGCGCGCCACGGTGCAGTAAACGAGGAGTTCATGGCTTGGGCGGCGGCGTTCGATGAAGGCGATGTCACGATCCGCAGCCGCCGGCGCCTCGACCAGTGGCTCGGCAAACGGACGGCGCGGGTGTTTCGGCTCGAGGGCGACCTGACGGTCGAGGCGCGGGTCGCGGCGGTGTTGGCACAAATGTAGGTGCCGACGAGCGGCTGATGGCCGAGCGTCCCGACGGGGCCGCGCAGTCCTGAAATTACAGGCGGACAAGCAGGCGGCGGACGCCCTCGATCGGAGTTTCCGCAACGGGGGTGAGCGTGAACGGCGCCCGGGCGGCGAGGATTTCGTGAACCAGGGGGTGAGTCAGGATCGGACCGCTCAGGCCGGCGGTCACCGTGGGCAGCAGCGAGGAGGAGAATAGCTTGGTCGCGACCCCGACGGAAAAATCCAGCAGCTCGCCGGTGGAGGCAAAGACGATTTGTCGCGCAGCTTGGTCGCGCTCGGCGGCGAGACGGAGCACGGCAGGGGCGAGGGCGGCGATGACGCGGTTGGGTTCGGTTTGCTGGTAATAGAAGCGCGTGACCATGCCGGCATCGGTGGATTCGGGGAGATTGGCGTGTTCGCGCACGAGCGGGCCGAGCCGCGAAGGCGGTGCCCAGCCCTGCAATTCGAGGAGAGCCTGGGAAATCGCGCGCCGGCCCAGATCATAGCCGCTACCGGCATCACCGAACCGCCAGCCCAGGCCGCCCGCGTAGTGGACCGAGCCATCCGGCGCTTGCGCCGCGACGAAGGATCCGGTGCCCGAGTGCAGGACGAGCCCAGGCCGCCCGCCCGTGGCGAGTTCGAGCACGGGCCGGGAGTCGTCGGTGGTCGTGACCCGGCCGAAACCCGAAAGCTTGTTTGCTACTTCCTGCCAGAAGCTGCGGTGGCCGGCCATGCAGAGCAGCGTGGCGGTGATCAGGGTGGAGGGATCGGCGGCCCGGCCGTGAGTTTCGGCAAAATGCGTCGCGGCCTGCGCGCGCAGGGAATTGAGCGCGGCGGAAACGACGGAAGTGGCCTGGTCTGGACCAATGACGCTGGGATTGCAGCCGGCGCCGACATGGCCGGCGATCATCTGGCCGTCGGCAGCGACGAGCATGCATTCCGTCTTGGTTCCGCCGCCATCGACGCCGATTTTGTAGCTCATGGCGGGGAGGAAAACTCAGGCCAGCTGGCGGCTGAGGCGGTGCTTGTATTTCAGGCCGACCTCGCGGTTGTGCTCGATGGCGTTGGGCAGATTCTGACTGCGGAGCACGGGCAGCGGATGGTTGTTTTGCTGCAACCACTCCATGGTCGCGAGCATGAGCCAGTTGAGGATGGAGCTGCCGATGAACGTGGAGGTCGGGCCGGCTGAGAGGCCCGGGGCCAATTCCACGATGGCGTCGCCGGGCACGCCGCCGTTATCGAGGACGTAGTCGGAGACTTCGTGGAGGCGCTGGCCGCCGGGATGCACGGTCGCGGTCGTCGTGGACATGGACAGGGCGGTGAGCCCGACGACGGTCAGGCCTTTTTTCTTCGCGTGCAGCGCGACCTCGATGGGCGAGGAATTTTTGCCGGAATTGGACACCACGATGATGACTTCGCCAGCGAGCAGCTGGTACTGGCGGTCGTAGCGCTCGATGAGCTTGGTGCCGTAGCCGACGAGATTTTCGATGAAACCGCCGGTGGGGTCGATGACGCCGGTCACGCAGACGAGTCCGCCGGCGCGGCCGATGATTTCCCGAGCGATGACGTCGCTGTGGCCGCTGCCAAAAGTGTGAATGACGCCGCCGCGCGCCACGCTGGCGCCGAGAATCGGTGCGAGCTGCGCGATGACCGGGGTGTTTTTCTCCCACGCCTGGGCGAGGAGGTCATTGGCGCGGGCGTAGTAGGCGGCGGGGAGCGAAGGCATGGCGGGGAGTGTTAGCCACCGGCCGCGGCGGGCAAAGCTGAAAGTCGCGGGCCAGCCTCCCGCTGCAGCCGAATACCTTTGCTCACGACGGAATGATTCCTTGGATTCAAGGCTCGTTCATACCCCGATGAAATCCAAATGGCTGTTGAGTCTGGCGCTGGGAGCCGGGTGCGTCACATCTGCCTTCGCCGAACCGGCCAGGGCCCCAAGAATCCCCTTGGAGGATTTCTGCCACGGGCTGGCGGTCGCGCATGCGATCATGTCACCCGACGGGAAGGCGGTCGCCTATGAGGCGATGTTCGAAAAGGACGCGACGGTGGTGTTCATGGACCTCGAGGCGCGCAAGACCAACGCGGTGGAGATTCCCTATTCGAATTCACCGTTACAGGTGGGGCTGGGAAATTATTTCCTCTGGCTGGGGCCGAAGCGCGCGGCTTTCAGTCCCTACAGCGGCTCGCTGGCCGCCATCGATTATGATGGGGCCAACTACGTGGGCCTGTCGGGTCAGGCGCGGGAACAAAACCTGAACACCGACCGCCACACCTTCTATGCGCCCACGGTCATTAATTCGGCCATGGAGGATGATGTCCTGCTCAATCAATATGACTTTCCGGTCAACGCCTACTCCGGACAGTTCGTCTGGCTGCCCTACCCGAATGTATTCCGCGTCAACACCCGGATCGGCGGCTATGGCCGGGAGCTGGAAAATCCGGGCAATGTTACCAACTGGATTGCGGACAGCGCGGGAGTTTTGCGTGTCGGGGTGCAGACGGAGAAAGGCCTGAATCGCGTGATTTACCGCGAGAGCGAGTCGGCCGGCTGGCAAGTGCCGCGGGGGCTGGACTACAACGGCCTGCGCACCCTGGTGCTGGGGATGTCGGGGGATGCCAAAACCCTCTATATCGGCCGCATCACTCCGGAAAGAAAATGGGGGGTCTACGCCTACGATCTGGCGAACCAGCGGTTGGGTGACCTCATTCTGGCCCACAACCACTACGACATCATCCCACCGGATTACCATGTTTCCCATGATGGGATCAGCATGCAGTCACTGGTTTTGTCCCGGGTGCGGCGCGACCTGCTCGGCATCCGTTATATCACCAACCAGCCCCGGACCTTCTGGCTCGATCCGACCCTGCGCGCGGTGCAGGCGGCGGTGGATCAGGCGCTGCCGAAGCGCGTCAATACCATCACCAGCTTCAGTGACGACCTCGGCAAGATGGTCGTCCTGTCCTGGACAGCGCGGGATCCCGGCACCTATTACATCTTTGATTCCACCAAGAAAACCCTCAAGGAGTTGTTTACGCGCGCCCCGTGGTTCAAGCCCGCGCAGATGGCGGAAGTCTACCCGATCAGCTATAAGGCGCGGGATGGCCTCGTCATCGAGGGCTACCTGACGGTGCCGGCCGGGCACGAGCCCAAGCACCTGCCGCTGATCGTGTACCCGCATGGCAGCCCGTGGGTGAGGGATTCCCTTGAGTTCGACATGATGACGCAGTTCTTGGCGAATCGCGGGTATGCCGTGCTGCAGATGAATTACCGGGGTTCGAACGGCTATGGGGATGATTTCTTCCAGAAAGGAAAGCGCCAGGTCGGGCGCAAGATCCAGGATGACATTGCCGATGGCACGCGCTGGGCGATCGACCAGGGCATCGCCGACCCGGCCCGCATCGCCATCATGGGGGGAAGCTACGGTGGCTACTCGACGCTGATGGGCCTGATGCAGACACCGGAATTATACTGTTGCGGTATTGATATAGCGGGGGTGACCGACTGGGTCAGCCTTATCAAATACGATCAGGCAAACATTCCGCTCGGGTCTCATTTCATCCGGACCAATATCGGCGATCCGGACAAGGATGCGGCCGAGCTCCACGCCGTCTCACCTGTGGAACTGGTCGACAAGATCCGGGCGCCGCTCCTGATTGTGCATGGCAAGGACGATCCCACCGTGCCGTATGAGCAGGCGACGACGCTCATGGCGGCTCTGGATCGGGCGCACAAACCCTACGAGGTGCTGGCCAAGCAGAACGAGCTGCACGGTTTCCGCGGCTACAAGGATGTCGTCCTGCTGTTCGGACGCATCGAGCAGTTCCTGGCGACGAATATGCCGGCGGATACAAGCCCGGCCATCGCGACAGCCGGCACCCATTAAGCAGGACGCGGCTCCGGTTTACGTCTCCCAGCGGCCGTAAATGCCGCAGGGGAGCACCTTGCCGTCGTGCTGGATCGGCAGGCCGACTTCGCCGGCGGTGATGGAACCACCACGGCCGTAAAGGAGCTCGGCGAGCAGGTTGGCGACGACAGTGGGCGAGAGGCGCGCGGTGTAGGCGTTGATCAGGAAGAACAGCGGTTGCTCGCTCAGCAGTGCGCGGCATTCGGTCAGCAATTCCCACAGGTGGTCCTCGAGCCGCCACATTTCACCCGTGCTGCCGCGACCGTAGGTCGGCGGATCCATGATGATGGCGTCGTAGCGGCGGCCGCGCTTCAGCTCGCGGCGGGCAAACTTGAGGCAGTCGTCGGTGATGTAGCGGATGGGCGCCTCGGCGAGGCCGCTGAGCGCGGCGTTTTCCCGGCACCATTTCACCATGCCCTCGGCGGCGTCGACGTGACAGACGCTGGCACCGGCCGCAGCCGCGGCGACGGTGGCGGCGCCGGTGTAGCCGAAGAGATTGAGCACCGAGACCTCGCGGCCGGCGGCGCGGGCGGCCTTGATCTTCGCGCCGAACCAATCCCAGTTCACCGCCTGCTCGGGAAAGAGGCCGGTGTGCTTGAACGACGTGGGATGGATCTTAAAGGTCAGGGCCCCGTAGCTGATTTTCCAGTGGTCGGGCAGGTCCCGGCGGAATTCCCATTTGCCGCCGCCCTGCTCGCTGCGGTGGTAGAAGCCATCCCAGTTCTCCCACGCGCCGGCGGGTGTTTTCCCGTTCGAGCCGTGGCGCGGCCAGATGACCTGTGGGTCGGGCCGGACGAGGGTGTAGGGTCCCCAGCGCTCCTGCTTCAGGCCATCGCCACAGTCGAGCAGCTGATAGTCGCGCCAGCGGTCGGCGACGATGAGGGCAGGGCGTTGAGCGGGCGCAGACATGGGCGGCGGGCGGTCGAAACAAGGCGGGCCGCAGGAGGTTGTCGAGCCGGTCGGTGCGTGAATCGTTAAAAATCGGCTCAAACAGGCAGTTTGGTTGACAAACCTGTTTCGGATACGGTTTTTTGGACTCTTTTCCACCCACGCCATGCACCTCCTTAAGCACTTCCGTACAGTCCTTGTTCTCGCCAGCGCCGCTTTTGTCGCGACGCAGGCTTTGGCTGATGTCGTCGAGACCAAGAACGGCGCCCGCATCGTGGGCAAGGTCATCAAGATCGATGATGGCAAGGTCTACGTCACCACGGATTACGCGGGCGACCTGACCATCAAGCAGTCCGAGGTCACCGGCATCATCACGGATACCCCCGTGGTCGTGCGTCTCGCCACCGGCACCACGCTCCAAGGTATCGTCACCAGCGAAGGCGGTGCGCTCAAGATCACCGGGGCGGACGGTGAGCTTTCCACCAAGGTGGAGAAAGTCGCCGCCACTTGGACGCCCACGGGCGAGGACCCGCAGGTCACTGCGATGAAAAAGGCCCTGGCCGCCAGGGAGCGTCACTGGGCTTATGAGGCCGGTGTGGATGTCTCGGGCAAGACCGGCAACCAGGAGCAGCTCGGCACGGCCGCCAGCTTCCGTGCCACGCTCAAGACCCCCGAGGATACCCTGCAGTTCTACACGGCTTACAACCGGCAGGTTTCCGATGGCGTTACCTCCGCCGACCAGTTCAAGGCCGGCGTCGATTATGCCGACAACTTTGCGGGCAACCTCTCCTGGTAAGCCCGCGACGAAGCCGGGTTTGACCGGCCCAAGGACATCGACCTCTACAACACCGCGGCCGCGGGCTTGGGCTACGATGTCATCAAGGAGCCGCTGCACCTCCTGACGTTCCGCGCCGGTCTCTCGTTCCGCTACGAAGGCTACGGCGATGTAACGCAGCCGGCGCTGAAGACCATGGGTCTCGATTTCGGCGTCAACCACGAGTGGACTTTCACCACGTCGAAGCTGGTGAACCGTCTCACCTATGTGCCCTCGTTCAACGATTTCAGCAATTTCCACTTCACCCATGAGTCGTTCTACGAGATTCCGCTGGCCAACCCGGCCTGGAAGCTGCGCATGGGCGTCAGCAACGACTACAACAGCAAGCCCGGCCCTGGAATTGAACGGCTCGATACGGGTTACTTCACCCGGCTCTTGCTGAACTGGAAATAAACCCGCGCCCCGCGCGGAATAACTTTCAGCCCGACGGCCTCATCTCCTGCATGAGGCCGTTTTTATTTTTTGGCATCTGGCTGGCGGGGATCACGGTGCTGCGTGCCGACCACGTGCATTTTACCAGCGGTCCGGCGCAGACCGCGCTGATCGAGCTGTTCACCAGCGAGGGCTGCAGCAGCTGCCCGCCGGCGGAACGCTGGTTGGGATCCCTGCGGGATGAGCCGGGGTTGTGGCATGATTTCGTGCCGGTCGCCTTCCATGTCGATTACTGGAACCGCCTCGGCTGGCCCGACCGTTTTTCCACCCGGGAATTCACCGCCCGCGAATACGCTTACGCCGCGGCGTGGCACAGCGACAGCGTCTATACGCCATGCTTGGTGCGCAACGGTGCCGAATCGAAGGGTGCGCACGACCTGTCCCTTTCGGATGTGCCGGCCGGCCGGCTGACGGTCACTTACGACGGTGCGGTGCTGCATACGGAATTTTTCCCGGTGAGTCCGGCAGCCAGCCCCGGCTATGAAATTCACGCGGCAATTTTGGGCGGAGGAATTGTGTCACACGTGATCGCCGGCGAAAATTCCGGGGAAACGCTGCGCCAGGAATTCGTGGCGCTTGTCGTGACGCGCGGCACACCGGGGGCAGAAATTGCGCTGAAGCGGCCCAGGATCGACGGCGTTCCCCGGCAGGCACTGGCAGTCTGGGTCACGCGCCGAGGAGAACAGGTTCCACTGCAGGCGACGGGCGGCTGGCTGGAGTAGCGCGGGCATTCTGCCTGCATCAGACTCAGAGCAGGCAGGATGCCTGCGCTATGATGGCTCATCCGGAGGATTCGCTACCTTGAACAGGGTGTCTGCACGAAGCTCGCCACGCCACGCGGCGGACTTTTAGTTTGCGGCCCGATGTCCGTGCCGACCCCAGCCGATTTCAGCCGCCTCGCGGCCGCTCTTGAGGGCGAACTGCAGACCGGCCGCACGGCCCGGCTGCTCTATGCGACTGATGCCTCGGAATATCAAGAGGTGCCGGCCGCGGTCGCCCTGCCGCGCACCGAGGCGGATGTGCGGTCGCTGCTGGCTTTCGCCCGCGAGCATCGGCTCGGAATCATTCCGCGCACGGCCGGCACCTCGCTGGCCGGACAGGTAGTGGGTTCCGGTCTCGTGGTGGATCTGGGCCGGCACCTCAACCGCATCGTGTCCATCGATGCCGCCCGACGCCGCGTGCGCGTGCAGCCGGGGGTGGTGCGCAATGAACTCAATCTCGCCCTCCAGCCCCACGGTCTGCTTTTCGGCCCCGAGACCTCGACCGCCAACCGCGCCATGCTGGGCGGCATGGTCGGCAATAATTCCTGCGGCTCGAACTCCGTGGTCTACGGCGCCACGCGCGACCACCTCGTGTCGGCACGGGGATTCCTGAGCGATGGCTCCGAGGTGACTTTCGGCCCGCTGACTCGGGATGAGTTCGTCGGGAAGTGCGCGGGGCCGGATACGCTCGAGGCGCGCATTTATCGCACGGTCCGCGATCTGCTTTCGGATCCGGAAAATCGCCGGCTGATCCGGGATAACTACCCGAAACCCACGGTCACACGCCGCAACACCGGCTATGCGCTCGACCAGCTGATGGATTGTGCGGCGTTCGATCCGGCTTCAGAGAAGCCCTTCAACCTCTGCCGGCTTCTCGCGGGCTCAGAGGGCACGCTGTTTCTCGGCGTGGAGTTCGAGTTCAACTGCGAACCGCTGCCGCCGCCGGGGGCGCTGCTCTGCGCCCACTTCAACTCGGTGCAGGAAGCATTGCAGGCCACGCTGCTCGCGCTGCGTCACCGGCCGAGTGCGGTCGAACTCATCGACCACTACATTCTCGAATGCACGAAGCAGAACCTGGAGCAGGCGAAGAACCGTTTCTTTATCCAAGGCGACCCCGGCGCGATTCTCGTCATCGAGATCCGTCGCGAGCACCGGGAGGAAATCGAGCGGGAGCTGGGCGCGCTGGAGGCGAAGCTGCGGGCGGCCGGGCTCGGGCACGCGTTTCCCGTGCTGTGGGGTGAGGATGGCAACAAGGTCTGGGACCTGCGCCGCGCCGGCCAGGGACTCCTGTCCAATGTGGTCGGCGACGCCAAGCCGCGCGAGGTCGTGGAGGACACTGCGGTCGCGGTGGGGGATTTGCCCGCCTACATCGGCGAGTTCGATGCGCTGATGCGGGAAAAATATGGCATCAACTGCGTCTACTACGCGCATGCCGGTTCCGGCGAGTTGCACACGCGGCCGCTCTTCAACCTGAAAACGGCAGAGGGCCTGAAGATGTTCCGGGGCATCGCGACGGATGTCGCGGCGCTCGTCAAAAAATACCGCGGCTCCCTCAGCGGCGAGCACGGCGACGGCCGCCTGCGCGGCGAATTCATCCGGTTCATGGTCGGTGATGCCTGCTACGCGATGATGCGCCGCGTGAAGGCGACCTTCGATCCCGACGGCCTGCTGAATCCCGGCAAGATCATCGACACGCCGCCGATGGACACCTCGCTGCGCCACGCGCCCGGCGAAGCGACGCCGGAGTACAAGACGATCTTCAATTTCAGCGCCACCCAGGGCGTGCTGCGCGCCGCCGAGAAATGCAACGGCTCCGGCGACTGCCGCAAAACTCAGCTGACTGGCGGCACGATGTGCCCGAGCTATATGGCGACGCGCAACGAGCAGGACACGACCCGGGCCCGGGCCAACATGCTCCGCCACATGCTCACGCATCCGCGGGATGCCGCACGGCCATTCGACAGCGAGGAAGTCGCGGAGGTGATGGACCTCTGTCTTTCCTGCAAGGGCTGCAAGTCGGAATGTCCCTCCAACGTAGACATCGCGCGGCTCAAGGCCGAATGGCAGCAGCACTACCACGATGCACACGGGGTGCCGTTCCGCTCACGGCTCATCGCCGGCTTCTCCCGTTCCATGGCTGCGGCCTCGCTGGCGCCGGCGGTGCATAACTGGATCGTGACCAACCCGGTGACGTCACGCTGGGTGAAGCGCCTTTCCGGTTTTGCGGAGGCGCGCAGCATTCCGAAACTCCACGCTACGACCCTGCGGTCCTGGCATGCCCGGCACGCCAATCGAGCCGGTGCGTTCGCGAACGGCCGGGTATTTCTGTTCTGCGACGAGTTCACGAATTACCACGACACGGATGTCGGCATCAAAGCGGTGCAACTGCTCAACCGGCTGGGCTACGAAGTTGTCATTCCGGCCCACGTGGACAGCGGCCGCGCCCAGATTTCCAAGGGGCTGCTGCGCGATGCCCAACGGCTGGCGATCCGGAATGTCGAGCTGCTCAAGGATGTGATCACCGCGGCCACGCCGTTGATCGGGCTCGAGCCGTCGGCGATCCTCGGTTTCCGCGACGAAGTGCCGGACCTGGTGACGGAGCATCTGATCCCAGCGGCCCAGGCCCTTGGAAAAAACGCGCTGCTGTTCGATGAGTTTATTGCGCGAGAGCGGGACGGCGGCCGGATCCGGCGCGAGTCGTTCACCACGGCGCCCCGCAGGATCAAGCTACATGGCCACTGTCACCAGAAGGCACTCTCCTCGCTGACGCCGACAGTGAAGGCGCTCGAGCTGCCGGCCCACTACTCGGTCCAGCTGATTCCGAGCGGTTGCTGTGGGATGGCGGGATCCTTCGGCTATGAGGCGGAGCACTTCGCGCTCTCGCAGCAGATCGGCGAGCTGGTGCTTTTCCCGGCAGTACGCGCGGCGCCCGCCGACACGCTGCTGGCTGCACCGGGCACCAGCTGCCGCCACCAGATCAAGGATGCGACGGGTCGCCGGGCGCTGCATCCGGCGGAGATTCTCCACGACGCGCTGGCCCAGGCTCAGAGCAGCTAGTAGCAGCCGACGTAAGGGGGCTGGGTTGGCACGACAGACTCCTCACATCGGCTGTTACACGATGCCTGGAATCAGGCGTTTCGTCGTTTGCGCATAGCGGCGATAATCATCGCCGAAGGCTGAAATCAGCGCGGCCTCCTCGATCCGGATGCGGTAGGCAAGCGCAAGGGAGATGGGAACGAGCACGGCCACGAGCGACAGCCAGTTTTGGAGCGTCACGGCAAACGCCGCGAAAGCCAGCATCATGCCGGTATAGGAAGGATGCCGCATCCAGCGGTAAGGTCCGCGCACCACGAGCTGGTGGTCGGAGGCGATGGCGACATCGACCGTGAAAAATTTCCCGAGCGAAAGAATCGCCCACCAGCGCAGCGTCAGACTGCACACGAACACCGCCACGACGAGCCGAGCTGCAGCGGAACTGAGAGAAAATCCGGCGACCGGGGCCATATAGGCCAGGCAGATCCCAAGGCCGATGCCTGCGCTGATGGTGACCCACAGGAGCGCGAGGGAGCCACTGTCGGACCGCTTGGCGTCGTTGCCGGAACGGCGGGAAAACCGCAGCACGACTTCGGAGGCCAGATAAGTCAGGCCGAGTTGCTCAGGGAGATTCATCAGGCTTCAGGTGCCGTAAAGCCGGTCGCCAAAATCGCCGAGGCCGGGCAGGATGTATTTTTTCGCATTCAGCCCGCGATCCAGCGCGGCGGTAAAGATGGCGACCTTGGGGTGGTGTTTTTCCACCTCGGCCACGCCTTCGGGCGAACTCACGATGCTGACCAGCGTGATGTCGGCGCCGCCTTGCTCGCTCACGACATCGATGGCCTTCACGGCGGAGCCGCCGGTGGCGAGCATGGGATCGACCAGCAGCACGCGGCGACCGGTGACGACGGGAAGCTTGCAGTAATAGCTCCGGGCAATGGCGGTGGTGTGGTCGCGCTCGAGTCCGATGTAGCCGACGCTCACGTCGGGAAAAATGTCGAGAAACGGCTGCACCATGCCGAGTCCCGCGCGGAGAATGGGCACGACGACGAGCGGCTGGTGGGTCAGCACCCGGCCGGTGACCGGCTCCAGCGGAGTCTCGATGGCCTTCGCCTCGGTGGCCAGGGAGCGGGTCGCCTCGACGGCCAGCAGCAGGCTGATCTGGTAGCAGAGCGTCCGGAAAGTGGCGGGCTTGGTCGTCTTGTCCCGCAGGTGGGTGATGACGTGCGCGGCGAGCGGATGGTCAAGGACGTGGAGCATGGGCGGAATTTTCGATTAGGTGAAGTAGCGGCGGATAAGGAAATCGAAAATCAGGAATCCAAAATCGAAAATCGGCTACGGCGTCAGTGTGAGGGTATGCACTGTCGGCCCGGGCAACAGCGGGGTCGGTTCGCCTTTCACCCAGGCTTCATGGCCGGCGCGATAAAAGGGCGAGAGTGGATGACCGCTCTGCCCACCCGGCATGTGAAGCAAGCCCTCCTCTTCATGGCCCGGTGAAACGACGAGCCGCATGCTGGCGCCGAAGTTCGGCGATTGCACGCGCGGCATGTCGCCGTCGCCGGGGAGCGGATCAGCGGGCATGTTTAACCAGCCGGCGAGCCACGCGGGCAGCATCCGGCCGAAGGGATGATAAATTTTTGCGGTGTTGCGCCGGCCCCAAGTGGCCTCGTCGAGCGGCACGCCTTGCTTTTCAAAATCGGCCGTGACGGCGTCGGCGGCGGCGAGCAGCAGGTCGTCCCAGCTCGCGTACTTCGGATCGAGCAGGTGGACGGGCTTGTCCCGGAGCAGGACCTGCAGCGGACCTTCATAATGAAACCGGTGCCAGTCGAATCCGGGGGTTTCATCCACGCAGTTGGCGAAGATGGGCGACAGGGCGAGATCGGCCGTGTGGGTGCGGAAGGCGCGCACGAGACGGTAGCTCACCGAGTCGGTGCTGGCGCGACCTTCCCAGTGCTCGGCGAGGGAGCGGAGTTCGGCGCGGGATTTTTTCCCGGCGACCACCTCCGGCGTGAGCACGCGCAGCAGCAGTTTCTGCCAGCGGTCGAGAAACACGGCGCGGTCGTCAAGCTGGATGGCGCGCAGGTCGCCGGGCGAGGCATGCTCCAGCTGGGCGAGATCATCGCGGATCTGGGCGGCGCGCGCGGGCGAGGCATAGCCGCCGTCGCCGATGATCGCAAGGGCGGGTCCACCGACAATGCGATTGTTGGCGGTCCAGAGACGCCCGCCTGCCGGCGCGATGAGAGCGGGCACCTCATCGGGCGAAAGGAGACCCTCCCAGCGGCGGTCGCCATAGCTCCAAGAGGTGGGCAGGCGTCCGTCAAACCCGACGCGCTTCGGGAGGCGGCCGATGATGGTCCAGGCAATCTGTCCCGTGGAATCAGCCACGATGAAATTCTGCGCGGGCATCCCGGCGCGATGGGCGATGGCGACGGCCTCGGGGACATTGCGTGCGTCCATGAGCTGCATGAAGGAGAGATCCGTCGCGGCCGGATCCTCGGCGAGCCAATGATAGACGAGCGGGCGCGCCTTCGAATCGGTGCCGACGACAGGCCCCCAATAGGTCCACGGAATTTCGATGGTGACCGGGTCGGAGCCCTTCACCGCGATGGTCTCGCGGCGTTTTTCGATGGGAATGAGCTCGTCGTGACCCGGGCGCTTGTAGAGCGAATGGTCGACGGAGTTGACCTCCACGGCGACGAGATCGCCGGTATCGGCGTAGGCATCGGTAAATCCCCAGGCAATATGACCGTTGCTGCCAATCACGATGATCGGCAGGCCGGGCAGCGTGACCCCGGAGATGCGGCAGGGCGCGGGCGTCTTCCATTCGAGTGAAGCCCGGTACCAGATATTCGGCACGCTGAGGTCGAGGTGCGGGTCGTTGGCAAGGAGGGCGGCGCCATTGGCGGTGTGTCCGCCGGAGAGGGCGACGCTGCAGCTGCCGGGAAAGCATTCCGGATCGCGCGGGAGGGTCAGCGCGTAGGTCGAATGCGAGGAGTGACGGAGCGCGGCAGTTGTCGCGGCGGCCGGGGTTCGCAGGTCGAGAATTTTTTCCGACGGGATGGCGGCCAGTGGCGCGGTGGTGCCGTCGAGGGCGGCATCATCGGGTGTGCTGACCGGGGCGAAGAAAGCGACGCCGGCAAATCCGAGCTGATCGCGCAGGGTGGCGAGGGAGAGTTCGTAGGCCCCGGTCGAGTCCTGCAGGTCGAGCGTCATCGCATAGATGACGAGAATGCTGTCTTCCGGCCGCCACGGCTGCGGGGTGGTGCGGAGCGCGAGGTACTCGAACGGCTTTTGGCCGAGCGCGGCCAGCCCGGCATTGACGCCGGCCGCATAGCGTTCGAGCAACGCCCGCTCGGCGGGGGCGAGACGCACGAGGACTTGTTGCGCGAGCTGGCGGAACCCATGCACCCGCGTGCTCTCATCCAGCGGCAGTGCGACCTTGCCGAACAGTTCGGCGAGTTCGCCGGCCCCACGACGGCGCAGCAGGTCCATCTGGAAAAACCGATCCTGGGCATGAAGGTAACCCAGTGCTTGGGCGACGTCCTCGCGGGAGTCTCCGCGCACCCACGGGATGCCGAGGGCATCGCGGGCCACGGTTACAGGCGCACTGAGACCGGGGAGCAGTGCATTGCCATCGAGGCGGGGCAGGCTGGCGCGCATCTCCCAGTAAAACCAACCGGCGGCAATCGCGACCAGCAGCAGCAGCACACTGACCAGGCTGGCGAGAAGACGGAAGCGTTTGCCCGCGGGAGTGGTCATAGGGAAAGTCCGCGGCGGATCGCGGAGATGATTTGTCCGGGAGACCCGACGATATCGACCGTGAGCGCGTCGGCCGGCTCTTCAAGCGTCGCGAGCTGGCTGTCGAGCATGGCCGGCTTCATGAAATGGCCTTCCCGGCTGCTGATGCGGGACCAGAGCAGTTCCCGGGTTCCCTTGAGATAAACGAGTTTTACCTGGGTGGGATCGCCGATCAGGGCGGTGCGATAGCGTTGCTTGAGCGCGGAACAAGTGACGACGGCGTTTTGGGCCGCTGCGAGCCGGGCGTCGATGTAGAGACGGATCGCCGTGAGCCAAGGGGCGCGATCGAGGTCGTCGAGCGGTTGGCCGGCGCTCATTTTCGCCACGTTGGCCGGGGGATGAAATGCGTCGGCGTCGGCGAAACTCCACCCGAGTTCATCGGCGAGGGTGCGGCCCAGGGTGGTCTTACCACTGCCAGCGACGCCCATGAGAAGGATAACCATGAGCGGACGGCGCTCAACCCTGCCAGGGCTTGGTGGCGGCCGGATCCCGGCCCTCATCGTAGTCGATGTAGTCAAACATCGTGAGGACGGGCTTGGCCTCGAGCTGGCTCTCCCGGATGCGCTGGGCGAGGATCTCGGCGCCCGCGTCGCGCCAGCCGCGCTTCATCATGAAGCCGCTCCAGACCTCGCATTCCTCGTCGGTGCGGATGCCGCCGTGCCCGTGGGCCCAGGCGAGCAATTGTTCGTCGGTCAGTCCGCCGGCGAGGGTTTGGGTCTTCAGGTCTTCGTACTTGATGCGGAGAAAATTGCAGCAGCGGCCGTCAAAGCCCTTGCCGAGGTTTGCGGCGTAGTCGCTGGCGGGCAGGGTGCCGGCGGCGTGCAGGCGGATCTTGTCGAGCATGCGGCCGAAATAGACGAGCCGTCCGACCTTGACGTAGGGGCTGCGGAGTCCGGGGACATTGGGCATCTCCGCAGGAAACCGAAAAATCCCGGGGAGAAAATGCCAAACTTGAAGGCGAGGGACGATTTATGAGAGGTGAGGCACGATTTTCCGGCGACGAACGGTGCCCCGGCCCGGCACAAGCGAATGTCGGGAAATCGTCTCTCCAAAATTCCGCCATCAGTCCCGCATGAAATACACCGCGGTGCAGAGCAGCGCGGAGATCACGGTCGGGACGATGACCCAGTTGGCGTTGAACGACAGGTGGTATTTGTCGACCAGCCAGATCATCAGGAAACTCTTGCCGAGGATGAGCAGCCAGCCGGCCAAGATGATCCGCTCGGTCTTCCGGTTGCGCTGGCTTCGCTGGGTGACGTGGACCTCCTGCACAAAGCCACGCTCGAAATCGGGCGGCGGGCGGCGCGTGATGAGCTGGAGGAGATTGGCGAACATGGCGGCGCTGGGCTTGAAACCTAGCGCAAACCGGGCGAAATGAAAGGGCCGTGTCCACTTCCGCCCCGTCCATCCCGCCGTCTGCGCAGCCGCCGCCCGAAGCGGTGCCACCCCATTTCGGCAAGCCGAGTTCGGCAGCCGCGGGATTGGCTGCGGTGGGAAAGACGGCGAGCTACGGCCTGATGGGTGCGGGGCCGCTGCGGGGCGCGAAACTACTCTTGGAGGTGAACCAGAAGGACGGCTTTGACTGCCAGTCCTGCGCGTGGCCGAGTCCGGATGGCAAGCGGCACACCTTTGAGTTTTGCGAGAACGGCGCGAAGGCGGTCGCGGACGAGGCGACGCCAAAGCGCATCGGCCGGGAGTTTTTCGCCAAGCATTCCGTCGCGGAGCTGCTGGCGCAGAGCGATTACTGGCTCAACCGGCAGGGCCGGCTGACCGAGCCGATGGTGCTGCGGGCCGGCGCCACGCATTATGCGCCGATTGCATGGGACGAGGCGTTTGCGCTGCTGGCGGCGGAATTGAAGGCTTTGCCGACGCCGGATGCGGCGGCGTTTTATACCTCGGGCCGCACGAGCAACGAGGCGGCTTTTCTCTATCAGTTGTTCGCGCGGCAATTTGGCACCAACAACCTGCCGGACTGCTCCAACATGTGCCACGAATCGAGTGGCGCGGCCCTCGGCGAGAGCATCGGCATCGGCAAGGGCACCGTGCGGATGGATGATTTTGAAAAGGCCGGCGCGGTTTTCATCATCGGCCAGAATCCCGGCACGAACCACCCGCGGATGCTTTCCACGCTCGAGGAGGCGAAGGCGAAGGGGGCGGTGATCGTCTCCGTCAATCCGCTGCCGGAGGTCGGCACCGAGCATTTCAAGAATCCGCAGCACTTCATGAACCCGCTGAAGGCGCTGCCCACGCTGCTCGGCCACGGCGCGCGCCTGGCCGATCTCTGGCTCCAGCCGCGCATCAACGGCGACCTCGCGCTCTTCAAGGGCCTCATGAAGGAAATGCTCGCCGCGGAGGACGCGGCGCCCGGCACGGTTTTTGACCAGGCCTTCATCCGTGAACACACGCACGGTTTCGAGGCGCTGGTTGCCGATCTTCGCGCCACCGACTGGGAAGCGATTGTGGAGGGCAGTGGGGTGCCGCGGGAGCAGATCGCCGCGGCGGCGGAGATCGCGATCCGCTCGCGCGGGACGATCTGCTGCTGGGCGATGGGGCTCACGCAGCAGCCGAATTCCGTCGAGACGATCCAGACCGTCGTGAATTTCCTGCTGCTGCGCGGCAGCATCGGCCGGCCGGGCGCGGGCGTCTGCCCGGTGCGCGGCCATTCCAACGTACAAGGCGACCGCACGATGGGCATTTTTGAAAAAATGCCCGATGAGTGGCTCGACCGGCTCGATGCGGAGTTTGGCTTCAAGTCCCCGCGCAAACACGGCCACGACACCGTCGAAACGATCAAGGCGATGCATGCGGGTGAAGTGCAGGTGTTCTTTGCGATGGGGGGAAATTTTCTCTCGGCGACACCGGACACGGAATTCACCGCAGCGGCGCTGCGGCGCTGTGTATTGACGGCGCACGTTTCCACCAAGCTCAACCGCTCGCACCTGGTCACGGGCCGCACCGCGCTGATCCTGCCCTGCCTGGGCCGCAGCGAGCGCGACGTGCAGAAAAACGGAGAACAGTTTGTCACGGTGGAAGATTCGATGGGGATCATCAACCCGTCGCGCGGCCGGCTGGAACCGGCGTCACCGCACCTGTTGAGCGAACCGGCCGTCGTAGCGCGGCTGGCGCGGGCGGTGCTGGGAGGGTCGTCGAATGTGGCTTGGGAAAGCGTGGAGGGAAACTACGCCCTCATTCGCGACCATATCGCGCGCGTGATCCCCGGATTTGAAGACTACAACCGCCGCATCGCCGAAGGTATTTTCTACCTGCCCAATGGGCCGCGCGACCATCGCGAGTGGAAGACGGCCTCGGGCCGGGCTGGTTTTGTGGTCGCACCCATTCCGCGCCGGATCTTTGCCGCGGGCGAATTCGTGATGATGACGATCCGCACGCACGACCAGTTCAACACGACGGTGTACGGACTCGATGATCGCTATCGCGGCGTATTTGGCGGCCGCCGCGTGGTGTTCATGAACGAGGACGATCTCCGGGCGGCGGGGCTGCAGCAGGGTCAGATGGTCGACCTGACGAACCGCCATGGCGGAGTGGAGCGGTTGGCGAAACATTTCATGGTCGCGCCTTACCGCATCCCGCGCGGCTGCGTGGCGACTTATTTCCCCGAGGCCAATGTGCTCGTGCCGGTCGACAGCGTGGCGGCGAAGAGCAACACGCCGACGAGCAAGTTTGTCATCGTCACGATCGCGCCTTCGCCGGATGCCGGCGTGGCGCTGGCCGCCCGGCGGGCCGAGTCGCTGGCTTGAGGGATTTTGGGCGCGGAGCTCCTCGTGCTTTTTGCAGGAGCAGCGCTGTCGGGTCGTGCAGTTCGCCGTGCGTTGCGACGAGGCGGACTCGGGACCAATAATATAACTGATTGGGAAAAAATCAGTTAAGCCTGCGGGACGCGCATTGGCATCAACTTCGCTAAAACGGGGGGAGGTAAGTTCATCAACAACCTCAAAAAGAAGCGATTCCCATGAAAACTCCCAAACTGTTCGCCCTCCTCCTAGCCGCCGTCCCTGTGGTGATGTTCGCCGCCTCTGCGACCGACAGCAAAATCGAAGACGCGGCGAAGGCGTCCTATAATTACCGCACCGTCCTCCAGAACCAGGTGAAGATCTCGGTGGAAGACGGGGTGGTCACCCTCAGCGGCAAGGTGGACGACGAAGACCTGAAGACGCTGGCCGAAAATACCGTGCGCGATCTCCCGGGCGTGCTGCGCGTCGACAATCAGATCACGGTCGTGCCGCTGGCACCCGAGCATTCTGACGGCTGGATCGCCATCAAGGCCCGCGGCCGGCTGCTCACCAAGGCCAATGTCAGCGCCACGGCCACGAGCATCACGGTGAAGGACGGCGTGGTCACGCTCACCGGCAAGGCGGATAATCTCGCGCAAAAGGAACTCACCGAGGCCTACGTGAAGGATATTGACGGGGTTAAGGCGGTGAACAACGACCTCGTGGTCAGTGCGCCGCCTGCCGAACCTTCCCGTACGATGGGCGAGGTCATCGACGACGCCTCGATTACCGCGGGGGTGAAGTATGAGTTGCTCACGCACCGCGCCACCAGTGCGCTCAAGACCAAGGTCGCCACGAAAGACGGCGCCGTGGCGATCAGCGGCGAGGCCGGCTCGGCGGCCGAAAGGGATCTCGTCACCCAGCTGGCCCAAGGCGTGCGCGGTGTGAAGAACGTCGCGAACGACATGACGGTCAAGGAGTGATCACGGCCTGAACCGGAACTGACTCAAAATGGAATCAACCGCCCGCGGCCGACCGGCCTGCGGGCGGTTCTATTTTATAATGCTTTCCGAAGCATTGGCTTCCACGGATGACCGGTGGCGGCGGAGGCCGGGGACCATTCGCGGACTCGCCGTGGAACTATTATGTGCTATGCTGCGTCACACCGATACCATGAAAACCATCCGCTTGTTTCTCACCGCCGTCGCCGGGTTGGCCGCGGTGAGCGCGGGCTTTGCGGCCGAGCCGGCTGCCGGCCCTGACAGAACCGAAGTGATCTTCTCGCATCCGGAAAAGTTTGCCGATGTCCGGAATTCCTACACGGAAAACGACAAGGACCGCGACGCCATCCTCGGGCAGCTGAAGGACTACATTGTCCAGCGGTCGAAGTTTTACATCCCCGAAGGCCAGAAGCTTACCATCACGGTGACCGATGTCGATATGGCCGGTGACTTTGAACCGTGGCGTGGGCCGCAGATGACCGACGTCCGCATCGTGAAGGACATTTATCCGCCCAAGGTGGATCTGGAGTTCAAGCTGACCGGTGCGGATGGTAGAATCGTCAAGGAAGGCAAGCGACAGCTCCGCGACCTCGCCTTCATGATGAAGTCCAATACCGCGCCCAACGACAACCTGCGCTTTGAGAAGGCCCTGCTCGACGACTGGCTGCGCGCCGATTTTCCCCGCGCCAAATCGAGCTAGACCGCTGCGTTCGTCGGTTCAGGCCGCGTCTCTCACGGAGGCGCGGCTTTTTTGCGCCCGATGTCTGTCTTGCGGTTGCGGGCGGGAGCCTTAAACCGGGAGGTCGTCAGCCTGATCCTGGAATCCATTCCCAACCTTGGTTCTCACCCCTATGAAATTGTCCGCCTTCTCTTTCCGCCGCGGTCTCCTTGCGATCGCGTTTTCCCTTGGCACCCTGACCGCGGTTTCCGCCGCCGATACCTTTGAAGGTCGCGTCCATATGGAAATTACCTCGGGAAAGAAGGATGCACAGGCCATCGATTACGCCATCAAAGATGGCAAGATGCGCTGTGACATCCCGGCGAATTCCTCCCGCGGAGGCGGGGGCATGGGTGGTATGATCTTCGATTTCCAGAATCAGGAGATGATCATCCTCATGGAACACGGCGGACAGAAAAACTTCCTGCGCCGCCCGTTTGGCCAGACGATCGCGGCGGCCTCCGCCCAAGCGCACGCCGAGCATCCCTCCACGGCGGCGCCCGTCGCCACGGGCCGCACGGAGATGATCGCCGGCTATCTCGCCACCGAATACAAGCTGACGGGACAAAAGGGTGATACCCACGAACTCTGGCTCGCGAAGGGCCTCGGCACTTTCATGTTCCCGGCGGCGCAGGGTCCGATGGGCGGGCGGGGCGCCCCTTCGCCGGAATGGGCGCAAATGGCCAGCGAAGGCGGCCTTTTCCCGCTGCGGGTCGTGACGCGGGACGCCAGTGGCACCGAAAAGTCGCGCATGGAAGTCACCAAGATCGACAAAACCACGCTGCCGGACTCGCTCTTCTCCACGGACGGGTACACCGAGTTCAAAATTCCGAGCTTCGGCGGTGGCTTCAATCCGCTTGGACACTGAGCCGGCACGCGGCGCTGCACGGCTCGACAAGTGGCTCTGGGCCGTGCGGCTCTTCAAGACCCGGGCCTTGGCGACGGCGGCAATCAATGCCGGCAGCGTCGAGGTCAACGAGCGGCCGGCGAAGCCGGCGCGCGAGGTGCATGCGGGCGAAATCGTGACCGTGCGCCAAGGCCTGATCCTGCGTACGCTGCGCGTGGTGGCGGCGCCTCCTTCCCGGGTTGGCGCGAAACTTGTGCCGGAATACTGCACCGACCTCACGCCGGCGTCCGAGTTTGAAAAACTGCGCGAGCAGCGGATGCAGCAGGTCCTGGCGCGGGAGAAGGGCAGCGGCCGTCCGACCAAGCGGGACCGGCGGGAAGTTGACCGGCTGTTTGAATGACGATCGAGCAGCCTCCCCGATGAGCGTCTTCTCCAAGTTCGAGACTGAACTCGCGGTCCGCCCGGACGATATCGACCTCTATCAGCACGTCCATTCCACGCGCTATCTTGATTACGTGCTCGCGGCGCGCTTTGACCAGATGGAGCGCTGCTATAAGATGCCCATGCAGGCGTTTGCGGCGCGGGGGCTTGGCTGGTTCATGGCCTCGGCGACGATTCAGTTTAAGCGTCCGCTGGGCTGGGGCGACCGGATGGTGGTGCGGACCTGGATCGAGCATTTCACTGAAACGGGCTGCCGGGTGAGGTTCGAAATCGAAAAGCTCCCCACCGGCAAACGCGTTTGCGACGGGCATTGCGATTATACGCTGGTCACGCTGCAAACGGGCCGGGCCACAGCGTTGCCGGAGGATGTTCGTGCGAAGTATTCCGTCTAACCGGTTGATGGAGTGCGAGTCACCGCGATTAGCCTTGCGTTCCCCGGCAGCATCGGTGTCTTAAGCGGCTTATCGATAGAGAAAACGTTAGATGACAGCATCTGGTGAGTCGTTGGCTGAGCGTTTGGCTTAAGTGATGATTTCGAAACCCACGGTGGGAACGGAACTGGCAGCAGACGGTAGGATCTTCGAGACATCACATGAGTAATTCCAAACTATACGTCGGCAACCTGTCGTTCAAGACCACCGAAGACGAACTCCGCGCCGCTTTCGGCCAGTTCGGCTCCGTGACCGACCTCTACGTCGCCATGGACAAGATGACCGGTCGCCCCCGTGGCTTCGCGTTCGTCACCATGGGCACGGCTGAAGAGGCCAAGGCCGCGACGGAAAAGATGAACGGTACCGATCTCGGTGGCCGTCAGCTGACCGTCAATGAGGCCCGTCCCAAGGAAGAGCGCCCGGGTGGCGGCTTCGGCGGTGGCGGCCGTGGCTTCGGCGGTGGCGGCGGCGGCGGTGGTCGCGGCGGCTTCGGCGGCGGCGGCGGTGGCCGTGGTGGCGATCGCGACCGTGGCGAGCGCCGCTACTAATCGATCTGTTCTAACGAACTGATTTTCGAGGGACGGAGCTCCTTTGGGGCTCCGTCCCTTTTCTTTTTTGCAGTTTTCATCCGCCGCTGATGCGGCCCCGTCCCATGTCTTTTAAAGCTCTCAATCTTTCCGAAAACGTACTCCGCGGCGTGCAAGCTGCCGGGTACACCGATCCCACGCCCATCCAGCTGCGCGCCATCCCGGCCGTGCTGTCGGGCGGCGACCTCATTGCCTCCGCCCAGACCGGCACCGGCAAAACCGCGGCCTTTGCGCTGCCCGTGCTGACGCGCCTCGGTGCCCACGGCCGCACCCGCGTGCTGGTGCTCGAACCCACGCGCGAACTCGCCGCGCAGGTCGAGACCGCCTTCCGTGATTTCGCCCGTTTCACCGATCTCCGCACCGTCGCCATCTTCGGCGGCGTCGGTTACGGCAACCAGCGCGCCGAACTCAAGCGCGGCGTCGACATCATTGTCGCCACGCCCGGACGCCTGATGGACTACCTCAAGGAGCGCACGATCAGCCTCCAGGACATCAACATCCTCATCCTCGACGAAGTCGACCGGATGCTCGACATGGGTTTTCTGCCCGCGGTGAAGGACATCATCGCCCGCTGCCCGCGCGACCGGCAGACCCTGTTTTTCTCCGCCACCGTTCCGCCCGAGATCGCGGCCGTCGCGTCCTTTGCGCTGCGCAACCCGACGAAAGTCGAGATCGGCGTCGCCCGCTCGGTCAATGCGTCGGTGAACCACGCCCTTTATCCCGTCGCGGCCGAGCAGAAGTTCGAATTGCTCGAGGCGCTGCTGGCGAAGACCGACTTTGACAGCGTGCTCGTGTTTTCCCGCACCAAACACGGTGCAGACAAGATCGCGCGCCGGCTCAAGGCCGCCAACCACTCCGTGGCCGTGCTGCACGCGAACCGCTCGCAGAACCAGCGCATCGAGGCGCTGGCCGGCTTCAAGTCCGGCAAGTACGAGGTGATGGTCGCAACCGACATCGCGGCCCGCGGCATCGATGTCGCCGGCGTCTCACACGTCATCAATTACGACGTGCCGGAAAAGCCCGAGGACTACGTGCATCGCATCGGCCGCACCGGCCGGGCGCAGGCGGTGGGCGACGCGTTCACCCTCGTCACCCCGGAAAATGCCGGCGACATCCGCGACATCCAGCGCTTCATCGGCCAGAAGATTCCCGAGCTGAAACTCGAGGGTTTTGATTACAAGGCCTTCACCGCGCGGCCCGCCCATGAGACGGCGCCGGGCGGAACTCACTCCAAGCCGAGCCGGCAGGGCGGTTGGAACCGGTGTGGCGGCGGCGGTGGCCGGCGGCGCGCCCGCTACTGATCGCTTCCCGGGCTTGCGCGCCGATGCGGGTGACCTCCAGCATCGGTGCGAATGACCCTCCCGGTGGCCGCGGTTGAAAAGCATCTCGCAGCGCTTCGCGCCTGCGAGCGCTGCCCGCGCATGCACCGGCCCGTGGTTGTGGGCCGGCCCAAGGCCAGCCGCGTGCTGCTGGTCGGACAGGCCCCGGGCGACAAGGAGCCCAAGCTCTGCCGGCCGTTCGCCTGGACGGCGGGCAAGACGCTTTTCAAGTGGTTCGCCGAGGCGCCCGGCTGGACGGAGGACGAAGTGCGCGACCGCATCTACTTTGCCGCGGTCTGCCGCTGTTTTCCCGGCAAGCGGCCCGAGGGCGGCGATCGCGTGCCGGCTCCGGATGAAATTGCGAACTGTTCGGTCTGGCTGGAGCGGGAGTTTGCGCTGCTCCAACCCCTGCTGGTGCTTCCGGTTGGCAAGCTGGCAATCTCGCAATTTCTCGGGGAGCGCCCGCTGGTGGAGACGATCGGGCGCTCGTTCCGCATCGACTACCGCGGGCACGCGGCCGACTGCATTCCCCTGCCACATCCTTCCGGGGCGTCGCCCTGGCACCGGATGGAGCCGGGCAGGACGCTCCTCCGCGAAGCCCTGGCCCGGGTAGCGGCCCATGCGGCGATAAAAAAGTCCGTGTCATCCGCCTGATCTTCGTTAAAGAAAATTCCCGCCATGTTCTCCGTCCTTTCCCGCATCAGCCTGCTGCTTGCCGTTCTATTGACCGTGCCCGTCCTGCGCGCGCAGCGGGAGAAACTGCCGCCGGACGACCTCGAGATCGTCGAGAAAAAATGGCCTGACGCCAAGAAAACCAACACCGGCATCCGCTACATCGTCCAGCGCGAAGGGCAGGGAGAGTTTGCCCAATCCGGCGACATGGTGTCCGTGGTGTACCAAGGCACCCTCCTCGACGGCCGGATCTTCGACCGGATCGCCGATCCCTCGCGCCCGTTCGTTTTCCGGCTGGGCCGGGACGTGGTGATCCAAGGTTGGGATGACATCCTTCAGCGCATGAGAAAGGGCGAGCGCCGGCTGGTCATCATTCCCCCGGAGCTGGGCTATGGCACACGCGGCTCGCCGCCGCGCATTCCGCGTGACGCCACCCTGGTGTTCGTGATGGAGCTGGTGGAGATCAAGCGCGAGTAAGCTGCCGCTGGGCCCACAGGTTGTCGGCCGTATAAAGTGCGAGGCCGCACCAGATGAAGGCGAACGCGGCTGCCTGCCCGCGGGACAAGGGCTCGTGGTAAACCCAGAGCCCAATCATGAATTGCACGGTGGGCGCGATGTATTGCAGCAGCCCGAGCGTGGAAAGCCGGATGCGTCGCGCCCCATAGGCGAACAGCAGCAGCGGAATCGCCGTGACCACGCCGGCGCTTACGAGCAGCCCGTGCTCAAGGAAACTCACGCGGCCAAGCGCCCCGGCGCCGGTGGACTGCTGCCAGGCCAGAAACCCGAGGGCGAACGGGAACAGCAGCAGGGTTTCCAGGCCGAGGCCGGTCAACGGGCCGAGCGGGGATTTTTTTCGCAACAACCCATAGACGCCGAAGGTGGCGGCCACGGTGAGTGAGATCCAGGGCAGCCGGCCGACGCGCAGCAAGAGCAGGGCCACGCCGCCGGCCGCACAACCGATGGCGATCCATTGGGCCGGCCGCAGCCGCTCATGGAGCACGAGCCGGCCCAGCGCGACATTGACCAGTGGGACCAGGAAATAGCCGAGACTCGTCTCGAGCACGTGCCCGTGGTTTACGCCCCAGACGTACACCAGCCAGTTGATGGTGAGCAGAATTCCGCTCGCCGCATGCCATTGCAGGGCGGTGCGGGAGTGCAGGGCGGCCCGCAACTCGCCGAACCCGCCGCCCGCGGCCATCACGATCAGCACAAATCCCAGCGACCAAATGTGCCGGTGCGCGATCAGCTCCGTGGCATCGACGTCAGTGAGCTGCTTCCAATAGATCGGGAACAGCCCCCAGGCGAAGTAGCAGGCGGCTGCAGCCAAGGCGCCGCGGCCGGCAGCCCGGGAGTCTGGGCCGTTCATTTATCCGCGGCGCGGGTAAAGCTGTAACGGGCCCGGAATTCGTCGATGGCCTGCTGGCGGGCGAGATCGGCGCGGAGCCCCTGCGTGACCAGCTCGGCGCTGCGCTTCTCAATCCAGCGCTGCTTGAAGGCTTCCTCGACTTCGGTGGCCACGGCGGTATTTTCCTTGGGCTGTTTGCTGCGATGCCAGCAGCCAGCGGAGAGCAGGCAGGAGAGAAGCAGGCAGGAGAGGAACGAGCGTTTCATAGGGAGACGGATTGGTGACAAGTTAGGCCGGGGGGAATTGACCGCGAGGGAATTTTTTGGTTTCGCGCCGCACATAAATTTCGTTTTTAACATCCATTCATGAGTGACGAAACACCGCCACCCTCGCTGCGCCTGAAGCCGCGCCAGCGTCCCGATGCCGGGACGCCGCCGGCTGCCCCGGCTGCAGCACCGGCGCCGGTGCCAGCCGCGGCACCCGACCCGGATGGGGGAAAGCTTCGTCTCAAACCCAAGCTGGCGGGAGAAACTCCGGCAGCAGCAGTGACTCCGGTTGAAGTGCCCGTCGAATCGGCTCCGCCTCCCAGTCCGCCCGCGGGAGATCGCATCCGGCTGAAGCCGAAGCTGAATCAGGAACCGGCCCAGGCTGCGGCGGCGCAAGTGCCGGCTGAACCCGCGCCTGCTCCGGCCGCCGAAATTCCAGAACCTCCGGCGCCTCCGTCCGAGGATGGAAAGATAAAACTCAAGATCAAGGTGCCCGGCGCCGCGGTTGAAGCCGCGGCGGCGGTTCCGGAAGCTGAGGCGGCGGCTCCTGGGACTGGTGCACCCCCGCCTTTCCCGATGGTGGTGCCTGGGTCGGCGATGGTTGGCGGTGCGGCTCCGGGCAAGCCGCCGTTGCGGTCGGGCGCACCCCGCCCCGGGGCCCCGCGTCCGGGTGCGCCAGTGAGACGGCTGCCGCCTTCCGTGCTGGCAGCGTCCGCGCGCAAGAAAAGGATTTGGAAGCTTTTGCTGGTGGCAGTCGGCGGACTCGTCATGGCGGCGGGGATCATCGGCCTGGCTTACGTCAAATTTATCGAACCGCCGCCGCCCCTTCCCAAACCGAAGCCGGTGGAAGTACGTCCCGAAATTCCGGTCACGCCGCCGGTGACCGACGCTGACACGACCAAAGCAGCCGTACCCGCCGCCGACCAGGTTGAGCGAGCTCCGGCGCACCCGGTCCATCCCCATTCCAAGCCGACCATGACAACGGCGACAACCGATCTTGCGCCCGGGGTCACGATCACCACCGAATCGGTCGAGGCGGAGACCGAGGCCAGTCCGGCGTTCCGCTCATTTGTGGCCGACGCCAAAATCAGCGGCGTCTTTCAAGGCACGCCGCCCCGCGCGTTTATCAACGGCCGCTTGGTCCGCCTGGGCGAGGTGGTCGATTCCTTGCTCGGCGTCCGGTTCGATAGCATCGATCCGAAAACGAAGAACATTGTGTTCAAGGACTCGACGGGCGCGACGGTCGCGCGGCGCTATTAAGCAGGCCGGCGGCTAGCTGCGGGAGCCGGTTTCCACGGTCCACTGGTGGCGACCGTTCGCCTTGAACGCCGGCCGGTCCGGCAGCTGCACGGTGGCAGTGACACCCCGTGGCAGGATAAGGCTGACGTGCACGCGTGAACCCTCGCGTTTCCATGCACTGGTGACCGGACCTTGCGGCGTGGGCACAGTGGCGCCGCCGGTCTCACCGATGAATTTCGGAGCGAAAGCAATTTTTCTCCAGGCTGGTGACGCTTGTCGGATGCCACCGATGATTTCCATGAAGTGAAACAACGGGTGGGCCGACCAGGCGTGGGAATGGCTGATGGGAAACTCCAGGTGATCCTGAAACAGCTCGAACGTGGAGCCCTGGGCAATCATCGGTTCCCAGCGCGGCCGGATGTGGGCCACGACTTCGGCCCCATGGCCGCGGGTGGCGAGCGCCGAGTAAACGTAAGTGATCCAATAAGCGCTGGGCTTGGCCGTGTGACAGGATTCGTCGCGCAGATAATCGAGGAGAAAACGCTCCATCACCGGCGCCGAGTCCGGGGCGAGTCCGGTCATGAGCGCGAGGGTTTGCGCGTGCGGTGAAGTACTGGAAAGCAATTTCCCCTTGGCGTTGTAGCCGTCGCGCATGAGTCCCTTGGCGTTGATCAAGGGGCGCAGCTTGGTGCGCAGGCGCCGGGCCCAGCGCTCGCAACGGATGGCCGCCGCGGTGTCGCGCGTGAGGCGGTGCAGCGCGGCGAGTTTTTCCAGTGCGATCACCAGCCAGAGATTATAAATGCTCGACGCGCCGTCGCGCGGCAGGTCGGTCCAGTCGAGAAACAGCCAGTAGCGGGAATCGTAGTGAACCAAGCCATCCTTGCCGGTGTGAGCTTCGAAATACGCGAGCGCCCCTTCCACCACGGCGCGCTGGTCCCGGAACGGCTGGAGGTCGCCCGTCTGCCAGTAATAGTCCCACTGGGTCACCATCCAGATGAGCGTGAAATCCGGGATCACGCAGTTGTAAGCCATGGTCGGGGCGTGACCAAAGGTCAGGCCGTCCGGTGTGGTCTGCCCGCCGATCTGATAAATGCCGCGCCGGAACAGCCGGGCATCCCCGCTCAAGTGAAAGGTGTTCCAGGCCTGCACCCGGGCATCACCCCACCACTGGGCCTGCTCGCGCCACGGCGTGTCAACGTAGGCATCCATCATGCAGTTCTGCTGTGACCACGCGCAGGTTTCCCAAATCTGCTCGAGCACCTGATCGGAACTTTGAAAACGTCCGTGGGGCTCCACCGGGTAACCGGTCCGGCGCAGGCAGGGCGAGAGAGTGAGCGGCGTGGCGGAGTGGCGCACGACGAACATCACGTACCGAAACCCGTAAGGGTGATAGAACATGTGCTCCGTGCGTCCGGCGCGGCAGGTCAGGCGGCTGCTGAACGAGACACTGCTGCCATCGGGGAACCGCAGTTCCGGTTTCAATTTACCCGCGGCAATGACCTCGGTGTAAACCAAGTCGATGACTTCGCCGCCCCGCGCCCCGCCCACCTGTAGGGAAAAATTGCCGACGACCGGTTTGCCGAGATCAATGAGGTAGCTGCGAAAGCGGCCCGGTCCAGTCGCGGGGACGTCGAAGGAAGTCGCGTCAAAGGCCGCCGGCGCATGGGTGTGATCCTCGCCTTGGCGCAGCGTGTAGAGATTGCGCGCATCCTCCCAGCCGGCGCCGCAGACACCCTCCGCTGTGCCGATGACGCGGCCGGGCCGCCAGGCTTCCTCGAACATTTGTGGAATGCCCCGTGGCTCGAGCGCCAGCCAGGGACCGATGCCAATGGCTTGGCCGCGGGGGGCGGCCCAAGCCTGATCGTCAAAATCCGAATTCATCCAATCGAGCGGGCCCGGCCTCGCGTCGAAATGTTCCTGCGGGAACAACTGCGTGCTGGCGCGGATGGTGTCGCGCCGGACTCCGGGTTGCGGGAGACATTTCCAGCTCAGGTCGGACTGCAGCCGGACGGCGCCCCACTGCGCCGCGACGAGCAGGCCGGCGTAGCCCTGGCTGAGATATTGGAAATTGCTTTCGCCGGGATTGTACGCGCGCACCGCGATCACATTGCGGCCGGGCACCAGCCAGCGGGCGATATCGATCTCGTCATAGGGCCAGTGGGATTGAAAGCCGCGCGCCGGTCCGCGACCGACAAACGCCCCGTTCACATACAGATGATAGGATTGGTCGGCCGTGATGCAGAGCGGCGCCTTCTTGGGCACGCGTTCCAAATTGAAATCACGGCGGAACAGCGCGTAGGCATTCTGCAGATCCCAGCGGTGGTCGTAGGGCCAGATCCATTGGGAACGGCCAAAGATCCGGGCTTCGCGGCTGACGGCAGAGGTGGGGCGGGGCATGGGCGGACGGAACGGACTAGAGCACGCTGCGCCCGGCGGGGTCCAGCCCCGAGGTGAAAAAATCCGGCCCGGCCTAATGGGACATCACCGCGTCGCGGATGCCGCGGATCAGCACGGGGTCGGTCGCGATATTGAGGATGCCATTCACGACAAACTGGATGCCGATGCAGAGGATCAGGAAGCCCATGACCTTCGACAGCGCATTCATGCCGTTGACCCCGATCACGCGCACCACGCGCTCAGACAACCGCAGTGTGACGTAGGTGATGATCGCGACGGTCGCGATGCCGAGGATGATGGCGATGTAGTCGATCCATTGCGTGGCGAGTGACGTGAAGCCGATCGTCACAGCGATCGAGCCGGGACCACTTAGCATCGGCATCGCGAGCGGGGAGAACGACACATCGCGTTTTGCGCGCGCTTCCTGGTGTGCGCGGCTGTCGCCAGTATCGCGCGCCGGCCCCACCAGCATGCCCGAACCGATGCCCGCCACGAGAAGTCCGCCCGCAATGCGCAGGCCGGGAATGGACAGCCCGAAGAATCCCATGATGAACGTCCCGCCGATCAGGAAGCTCACCAGGATGACGACCATGTAGATGCAGGCCATGCGGAGCTGCTGCAGGCGGCGTTCGCGGCTGTCGCCCTCGGTGATGGCGAGAAATGTGGGGGCGGCCGTGAGCGGGTTGATCAGCGGCAGCAGGGCGACGACCGTGCCAAGGATGAGTTCCCAGAAATGACTGACGTTGGACATGCCGCGAGACTCAGGCAGTCGGGGCTAGGGCGCAAGACGGGCCGGTCCGGACTACCAGACTTCCACCGGCCCCTTGGGCACGGGAATGGCGGAGCGTCCGATCGCGCCTTCGCCATCCTCGGCCATGAAGGAGGCGATCATCGGGGCGGGCTGATACTTCGGCAGCAGTTCGCCCTGCTCGTCGCAAAACGGCGCGCGCCATGCGAGATACTCCGCGACTGCGGCATCGAAATCCGCGCAGGAAGTGATCGTGATGATGCGGCGGTTGAAACTCTTGGCGGGACCGAAACGCTTGGCATACCACGGCGCGACCTTGCGGAAGAGTCTCGCCCCGTGCGCCTCGCCATAAAACGCCACATACCGCTCGAAGTGCAGCCGCAGCACGCGCATCCGTTCCGTGAACCCGGGCTCGGGGGTGAGTTCGCCGGTGCGCAGGTAGTGCTCGGTCCGGCGGAAAATCCACGGGTCATAAAACGCGCCGCGGCCGATGCTCACGCCGGCGCAACCGGTTTCGTCAATCATGTGCCGGGCGGCTTCGGGCGTAGTGACGTCGCCATTGCCGATGACCGGGATTTGCCGGACGGCGCGGACCACGCTGCGGATGCCGGCGAGATTGACAGTACCGCTGAAACCCTGGGCGCGGGTGCGGCCGTGCACGAAGATCGCGGCAACGCCGACGTCCTCGAGCACGCGCGCGAGGTCGGGCGCGGTGAGATTGTCGTCATCCCAGCCGAGCCGCATCTTGGCGGTGACGGGGATTTTCACGGCCTCGATCATCCCGCGGACCAGAGCTGCGGTCTTGTCGAGCTCGGTCATCATGGCGGAACCGCCGCCGATGTTGACCACCTTGCGCACCGGGCAGCCCATGTTGATGTCGACGGATTCCACGCCGAGTTCCTGGCACATGAGGGCGGCGTCACGCATTTCCTCCGGCACGCTGCCGAACAGCTGGATAGCCAGCGGCCGGTCGGCGGGTGAGGTGGCGGCGAGCTTGAGGGCCGTGGGGTTGCGCTCGAGGAGTGAGCGGGCGTTAACGAGATCGGTCGTGGCCCAGCCGAGTCCGCCAAGTTCGCGCACGGTCTCGCGCATGGGCAGGTTCGTGTAACCCGCCAGCGGCGAGAGGCACAGATTCGACGCGAGTTCGTGCGGTCCGATGCGCATGACTCAGGCGGCGGGATTCCGGGCAAAACGGGCGAAGGTGACCGCGACCATCGCGATCACCGCGAGGATCAGGGCGGCCGCCAGCCAGCCGGGGTTGGGCGTCAGCATCCGGGTGCCGTCGACATTGGTCCGGTAAACCAGATGAAAAAGCGCCATGAAAAAAATCATCAGCAAACAGCCGGGCAAAAGCACCAGGCTGGAAATCCAGGCATCGGTGGCGGCGCGGCGCTCGGGCGCGAGCCAGTAATCGCGGTGGGGAATATTGATCAAATCGGCCGGCAAGCGCGATTGCAGCAGGGCAATGCCTTCAAACAGGACGGTGAGAAAAAGCAGCGTGCCCACCTGCCAGCCAAGAAACGTGCCGCGCGTCATCCAGCCGTTGGCGTGGCCGGAGAAATCGAAATGCGCCGCGACGCGCTCCGGCAGCCGGGAATACTGCCACAGCCCCTGCGCGATGGCGGCGAGAGCCAGGATCAGAAAGGCAGCCTGAAGAACACGCTTCACGGCGGATCAGAGCGCGATCAGGGCCGACTTCATCCGGCGCAGGGCCTCGACGAGCGTGGCACGGGTGCAACCGAAATTGATCCGGACATAGCGTCCTTTGGGCGCGCCAAAAAATGCGCCGTCGCTCAGGCCGACACCGTATTTTTCAAAATGACCGATGGGATCGGACAGGCCGAGGGTGGCGACGTTGAGCCAGGCCAGGTAGGTCGCCTCGATGGGCGCCTCGATTTTTATGCCGGGCAATTCGCGCGCAACGAAGTCGAGCAGGTAGTCGCGGTTGCCCCGCAAATAGGCGAGCAACGCCTGGCGCCACGGCTCGCTGTCGCGATAGGCGGCTTCGCAGGCGGTGAAGCCCAGGGTGTTGACCTCCGCCACAATGCCCGCAGTGGCGCGGATGAACCGTGTGCGGCGCATGGCGTCGGGGATGATCGCGAACGACGTGCCCAGGCCGGGGATGTTGTAGGTCTTGCTCGGGGCCATGAGCGTGACGGTGCGGGTGGCGATCTCCGGGGAGAGCAGCGCGGTCGGGATGTGCGGCAGGGCGGGATCGAGGATGAGGTCGCAGTGGATCTCGTCGGAGCAGAGGACCAGCTTGTGCCGCAGGCAGAACTCGGCGAGTTGCGCGAGTTCCTCCCGCCGCCAGACGCGGGCGAGGGGATTGTGCGGGTTGCAGAGATAAAACAACCGGGTGCGCGGAGTGACGGCACGCTCGAGCGCCTCCCAGTTGATGGCCCAGGCGCCGTTCTGCAGCTCGAACGGCACCGTGGTGGAAATCCGCGCACTGTTTTTCGGCGCGCTCATGAACGGCGGATAGACGGGGGCGAGCGTCAGCACCTCGTCGCCCGGCTCGGCAAAAGCCTGCGCGGTGACGTTCAGGCCGACGACGAGGCCGGGCAGCCAGACGATCCAGGCGGGATCAATCTTCCAGCCATAACGGGAGGCGAGGGCGGCGACGATTGTGTCGGTCGTGGACTGGATCGGGCGAGCGTAGCCGTAAATGCCATGGGCGACCCGCGTTTGCAGGGCCTCGATGATGGCGGGCGGCGACTTGAAATCCATGTCGGCGACCCACAGGGGCAGCACGTCGCGGCCGGCGTATTTCTGCCATTTCTGCGAGTCGGTGCCACGGCGCTCGGGCGGTTGATCAAAGTCAAAGGTCATGCGGAGGAGGAAAGGCAGTGAACCACGGATGTCCCCGCTGGGCACGGACTTTTTCCGGCATATGCCGGAAAATCCATTCCCGGACCCCGCCGGTTCAGGCGGCCCGGCGACGACGATAAAGGCGGAAGCCAACGAGGCCGAGGGCGAGGGCCGTGAAGAGGGCGCCGTAGGTCGCGGGTTCGGGCGCGGGCGTGACCTCGTGATCATAACCCAGCCACGCTGTGGCGTTGTTCGAGTTGCCGGTGAACGTAATCTGGTTCTCGGGCGTGGTGCCGCGGGTGTCGGTGGTCGCCCCGGTGAAGCTCTGCGTGTAGAAATAATCGGAAGCATTCACCCAGTTGTTGACCGTGAGCGTGACGCTGGAAGTGCTGAACCCCAGCGAAGTGCTGTTCAGCACCGAGGCCGTGGAGGCGCCGAAATCGAGGACCGAGTTGCCGGTGACGCTGATGTTGCCGAACGTGTCGGTCGTGCCGTTGAGGTTGAGCGTGCCGCCGGCCAGGACGATGTTGATGCCCGAGTTGTTGAAGTTTGCGCCGAGGCTCAGGGAGGCGCCCGCGCCGATATAAATCGTGCCGGCGCCGGCGAGCGTGCCGGAGAAGGTGGTGCTGCCACTCGTGAGATTGAGGGTGCCGCCGGAACCGAAATTCACCGCGCCCGCGCCCGCCAGCGAACCGATGGTCTGGCTCAGGTTGTTGAGGTTGAGGGCGGCGCCGGAGGCGATGGTCAGGGCGGCCGAATTGTTGAAGACGTTGGCGGCGTTCGCGACGATGGTGCCGGCGTTGATGGCGGTGGCCCCGGTGAAGCTGTTGGCCGTGCCCAGAGTCAGGGTGCCGGCACCGTCCTTGGTCAGGCCGCCGGTGCCGCTGATGGCGCCGTTGATCACGGTGTTGCTCGCGCCGCCGACGTTCAGGGTGTTGCTGCCGAGTGCGACGTTGCCCGCCACGGTCAGGGTGCCGGCGTCGGACTGGATGCGGCTGGCGCCCGCCACGGTCATCGCGCCGGAGAGCGTGTTGTTGCCGGCAAAATTCTCGATGGCGCCGTTGCTGGAGGGGCCGGTGCCGCTGATGCTGAGGGCGTTGCCGAGGCTGATGCCGCCCTGCAGCTGCAGGTTGCCGGTGCTGCTGACATTCACCGCGCCGGTGCCGAGGACCGAGTTGGAACCGCTGGCGTTGAGCGTGCCGTTGGTGATGTTGGTGGTACCCGCGTAGCCGCTGTTGTTGCCGGAGAGATAGACCTTGCCGGTGGAGTTGACATTCAGGCTGCTGCCGGAAGAGCCGGTCAGGGTGCCGGCATAGCTGGAATTGACGTTGCCCGCCCCCGTGATCGTCAGGCTGCCGCCGGTGCCGAGCGCGGTGACGGCGGTGGCGCTCGTGCTGTTGAGCTGGGCGATGGTCTCAGTCTTGCCGTTGAGATTGAAGGTGCCGGAATTGGCGATCGTCACCGTGGCGGTGTCGGCGATCTGGTTGCTGGCGCCGAGCTGCACGGTGCCGCCGGCGATGTCGAGTCCGCCGGTGCCAATGGCGTTGGTCCCGGCGGTCTTGTTGAGCACGAGCGTGCCCGAGTTGACCGTGGTGAGGCCGGTGTAGGTGTTGGCGGTCGTGGTGCCGTTGAAGTTGACGGTCCCGGTCGAGTCGATGGTCACGCCGCCGGTGCCCGTGGTGATCTGGTTCAGGTTGAGGGTGCCGGTGCCCGTGAGATTCAGATTGGAGCCGGAGCCGGTCACGTTGCCCGTGAGGTTCAGGGTGGTGCCGGTATCAGCCGCGATCCGGGTGTCACCGCTGAGTGTGACGGTGCCCGAGTCGGTGTTGGTGCCGCTGACATTGTGAATGGCCCCGGCGCCACCACTGCCCAGGCCGGAGACGGAGATCGCATTCGTCGGGCTGATGCCGCCGGATAATTCCAAGGTGGCGCCGCTCGAGACCGTGGTGGTGCCGGTGCCGAGGGCGTTGGTATTGCCAGCCTGGACGATGCCGTTGTTGATGAAGACGCCGCCCGTGAGACCGGAGTTGTTGCCGGTAAGAATCAGTTTGCCCGCACCGGTGCCGTCCTTGATGAGATTTTTTCCCGCCCCGGTGATGGCGGCGCCGATGGTGAGATTGCCGGCGCCCGTGATGTCGGCGACGGTGTTGTTCGAAAGGGCCAGCGTGGTGGGGCTGAGCGTCTGGTTGTTGGCACTCTGCTGCTGGATGTAAGGCACCGTGCCGGAAAGGGTCAGGGTGTTGGCGCCGGTGATGTTATAGCTGACGGAGGCGCCGGTGCCAAACTGGATGCCGGCGACGGTATTGGCGCCGTTTAATGTGACGTTCGGCTGGCCAGTACCGAGGGTGTTGAATACGGCGACTTGAGTGGTGGTGGGCTTGGCATTGCCGCTCCAGTTGGAGCCCGTGTTCCAGTTGGCGTTGCTGGAGCCATCCCACTCGACGGTGCTGACGGCCACCGGAGTGAGCAGGTAGGCGCCGCTCGCCCCGGTGCCGTAAATATTGTTGGTCTTGCTGCCCGCCTCCGAGGCGACGCCATAGCCGGAGATGTAGATGGTGCTGACGGTCTGACCCGCGAGAGTCGTGGCGAAGGTATTGGTGGCGGACCAATTGTTCACGACGAGCACGCCGCTGGTCGGGGCGACATACGTGCCGAACACAAAAGTGTTTGATCCCCCGGAGGCGCCAAAATTCAACGTGGCACCGCCCGTAGCGGTGAGCGTCGCGATCTTCTGCGAGAACCCGCCGAGATTAAGCGTGCCCGAGGCGCCGATGTTGACGCTGCTGGTGTTGGCGAGCGTGTTGCTGGCGCCGAGCTGCACGGTGCCGGCGTTGATGGCCGTGGTGCCGGTATAAGTGTTAGTGCCGGAGAGCGTGAGCGTGCCGTTGCCGGTCTTGGTGAGATTGTCGCCCGTGCTGGTGCTGCCATTGGCGATCGCACCGCTGATGGTGCTGGTGCCGCTGTCGACCTCGACGGTCAGCGTCCGCGCGGTGCCGTTATTGGAGAGATTGACCGCCCCCGACTGCGTCGCGTTGGCGAGGTTGAGGGTGTAGTTTCCGCCGTTTTGGGTGAACGTGCCGGACGTCGTGATGCCGGACAGGCCGGCGTTGCCCGTCAGCGTGATCGCATTGCCAATCGAGGAAGTGTTGGTCGAGCCCAACGTGCCGCCGGCGAGGGTGATGCCGGCTGAGCCGAGGGCGGTGGAATTGTTGGCGTTGAGCGTGCCGCTGTTGATCGTCGTGCCGCCGGAATAGGTATTGGCGCCGGAGAGCGTGTCGGCGCCCGCGTCATTCTTCACAATCGCACCCGTGCCGGAGATGACGCCGGAGAGGTTGGTGTTGGTGCCGGTGCCGTCGAGGGTGAGCGTGTTGCCGCCCGTCGCAATGGTGCCGGTCACGTTCAGCGTGCCCGTGGCATTGTTGCGAATGTTGATCGCGTTGCTCATCGCGAGGTTCGAATTGACGGTATCGATGCCAGTGCCGTGGGTTTGGGAGACCGCGATACCCGAGAAGCCCGCCACGCCCTCATTGTTGAACGTGATCGTGTTGTTGTTCAGCGTGTAATTGAACGGGGCATCGAACGAAATGGAACGGACGACACGGTTGATGCCGGTGTCGATCGTCTGGTTCGAGCTGACGTAGGTGTTGTCGAAAAGAATGTCCGCGCCGATCGTCGGCACGACCGTCGGATTCCAGTCGTTGTTGCTGGCCCAGAGGCTGTCGCCGAGGGAGTTCGACCAGAGGTTCGAGGCCAGGGTCGTGATGTTGAGATTGTTGACGTTGATCGTGTCGGTCGCCGTGCCGGTACCGGCAGTGAAGCCGAGGCCCAAGAGGTCCGGGCGGGTGTAACCGGACAGGTCCATCTGGATGACGGTCTGCGGCGTCGAGCCTCCTTGGGAAAGCGTCACGGTGAGCTGGTTGGTGGCGCTGAGCAGAATCTGCACGGTGTTGGTCACCGTCGGTCGCGTGGCGGAGTCGAGCGGAGTCGCCAAGGTGCCGGAGCCGCCAAGATAAGAGTAGCCGGTCAACCCGCTGCCCGGGCCGCGTACACCGACGGACTCGGTCACGGCCGAGGTGGCGCCGTTGTAGCCGCCAACCCGGCCTTCAGAACCGGAGGAAAAATTTCCGTAGGCATCCAGCCCGACTGCGAGGTAGCCGCCATTCAGGCCGTTGATGTCGGCGCCACCGCCACCCGCCACGGTTTTCTGCGCATAGCCCAGGGAACCGCCGTACGCGCCGACGCTTAATGTTTTTGTGGCGTCGTAGAGAAAAAAGGTAAGGCCGTCACCGCCGAGGGTGGTTCCGTTGATGCCCCCATACATCTGGTAGCTGAACGTTGCGTAAACCGTGGCTCCCGCAGAACTGAAACTGCTGTTGTAGACTGCACTGGTCGCCTCGTTGCCGCCGTTGTTGGTCAGGTTCAGCCAGCCCGCTCCCGTGGGATCCGAAACACCCGAAGTGAGGGTCGGCGTGTAGCCGGAGCCACTGAACGTCCATCCGGGTGCCGAAGAATTTTGAAACGACTGCGTGATCACCTGTGATCGCGCGGCCGCGGCCGCGGCGATGCTGGCTGCGAAAAGGCCAAGGTGGCGGATCAGGCTGAAGCGGGGGAAGGGCATCTCCAACTAGGGTCAAAGCCTTAGGCCTCTTGGGTATTTATACCACAGTATTTATCATGTTTTTCCCTCAGTGGAAACGCAGTCTGAAGCCCAAGCGCCAGATCAGGGTAAATTTTACCCGAGTGTGACGGCGCAGGTTGGACAACCCGTCCCGGTCCAGCCGGCCTGAAATCTATTAAGTGGGCACTCAGCAACATCTTGTAACTGCCAAGAAAACGGCACTCCGCCTGCAAGAACCTCGGGAATCATCAAGGGCGTCATGCCCAACAACTGAAACCATCAAAAGAATCACCATGAGAATCGTTCGCTACAGTTATCCTTCCTATCGCAGCCCGGTCACTGCGCCGGTCAGCTTTTTCCGTTCACCGTGGTCGGGTCTCGAGACCGAGATCAACCGCCGGTTCGTTTCCGCCATCGCTCCTTTGGCCGTTACTCAATTCCCCGTCGATCTCTACGAAGACCAGGCCAACGCCTACGTTCGCGCCGAGCTTCCGGGAGTGAATCGTGATGATATCCAAGTCGAGCTGACGGACGGCACACTCACGCTCACCGCCGCGCGCAAGACACCCGTGACCGAAGACCAGCCCGAGCAGTCCGCCTCGTTCAGTCGCTCGCTGTCCATTCCTGCCGAGGTCTCGGCCGATCAGGTCAGCGCCACTTATGAGAACGGCGTCCTCACCGTCACGCTGCCGAAGCGCGAAGAGGCCAAGCCGAAGAAAATTACCGTCGCGGTGAAGTAACTCCTGCCGCGTCACTCAATCCTCAACTCATCTCCTCACTACCATGTCATTACTCAATAATCTGATTTCCTCCCTCGACCGCACTCCGGCCGCATCCTGCGCCGATGGAGCTGCGTGCTCCACGGCCGAGTCCACCGCCACGATCCGCCCCGTCTACGACGTGCAGGAAACCGCCGAGGCCTACCGCCTCACGGTGCAACTGCCCGGTGTCGCCAAGGATGGGCTCGAACTGACGGCCGAGAACGACGAGCTCCGGATCACGGGCCGGCGTTCCTGGACTCAGCCGACCGGCTGGACCGCACTGCATCGCGAGACGCCTGTCGCGGCCTATGAGCTCGTGCTCACCTACGACAACGCCATCAACATCGACCAGACCGGCGCCGAGCTGCGTGACGGCGTCCTGCAAGTCACGCTGCCGAAACATGAAGCCGTGAAGCCCCGCAAGATCGCGGTGGCGTAACTGTCCGTGGTGATCGCCGCCTTGGAAAAATCACAAGCCTGAACAAGGGCCGGACGCCGCAAGGCGTCCGGCCCTTTTGCTTTTGCGGTGGCCCGCGGGACGTGCGAGCGTGCGGCATGAGTCTGGTGATCACTCCCTTTCTGATGATCGGCATTTTTGCCGTCTTCGTTGTGTTGATCGTGGCGGCGGCGGCCCGGCAGAGCAAACGCACGGCGGAAAATTTCCGCCAGATGGCCGCGACCCTTGGCCTGCCGTTTGAAGACAAGCCACCGGTGATGGGACTGTTTTATGCCGGACCGAAGATGGCCGGACCACTGCGTGGCAAACACGTGGAGCTTTTCCCCTTCTCGACCGGGGCGGGAAAATCCCGCGTGCAATGGTGCGCGGTCTCCGCCGCACCCTCCGTCGCCAGCCGCCTGACATTTCACCTGCGGCGCCAGGGGTTCGGCACGAAGCTCATGGAGTTGTTTGGCACGAAGGAAATCCAGGTGGGTGAGGCGGAGTTTGACCGGACTTGGTTCATCCAGACCAACCAGCCGGACTATTTCCGCACGGCGCTGCTGCCGGAGCTGCGGGAGAAGATCAATGTGCTGGTGCGCGAGTCCGGCACGCAGGCGCGGGGGATGGAGTTCAAGCTCGACCAGAACGGCGTGCGTTATGCGGAGATGGGTACGTTTTCAGACTCAGGCCGCTGCAAGCGCTGTGTGCGGGTGGTGGAAATCGTGTGCGATCTCGCCGATCTGGCCGAGGTGTTCTCGGAGCAAACCCCGGCGAACCCAGCATGAACGTGATTCCTCCAAAGACTTGCCCGGTGCTGCTCTACGATGGCGAATGCGGGCTGTGCAATCGCGTCGTGCGGCTGCTGCTGCGGCTGGACCGTGGCGAGCGATTGCGGTTCGCACAACTGCAGAGTGACGCCGGACAGGCGTACTTGCGTGCGCAAGGCCTGCCGGCGGCGGATTTCGACAGTTTGGTGTTTGTGCCGGACTGGACCCGGCGCGAGCGACCGGAGTTTCTACTGCGGACGGAGGGCGTGATCGCCGCGCTGCGCGTGTGCGGCGGCGTGGCGATGGAACTGGCGGCCGTGCTGGAAGTCGTGCCGACGCCATGGCGCGATGCGGGTTATCGCCTCGTGGCCCGGTGGCGCTACCGGATCTTCGGCCAATGGCGGCCTCGGCCGCTGCCCCGGCCGGAATGGGCGGAACGATTCCTGACGTGATAGGAAAATCAGAAACCTGACGGGCTCACGTTTCCCGGTCTTGCGGTCACTTGATCGCGTCGGCTCCCGGCTCCTTGATCAACAGGGAAAGCAGGACGGACATCGTGAGCACGCTCCCGATGACAGCCAGCGAGATGGCGGTGGAAATGACCACCCAGGGCACGATGAGCATCTTCACGCCGATGAAGACGAGGATCAGCGCGAGGCCGACCTTGAGGTAGCGGAAGAGCAGCATCACGCCGTTGAGCGCGAAATAGAGTGAGCGCAGCCCGAGGATCGCGAAAATATTCGAGGTGAGCGCGATGAAGCCGTCCTTGGTGATGGCGAGCACGGCGGGCAATGAATCGAGCGCGAAGACCAGGTCGGTGGTCTCGATGATGAGCAGCACGATGAACAGCGGCGTGGCCCCGCGGCGGCCGCCCTCATGCACAAAAAAAGTGCCGGTATCGGTTTGCGCCGAGACGGGGAAGAAACGGCGGAAGAGGCGCACCGCGAAATTCCGGTTCGGATTGAGTTCCTCCTCGTCCTTTTTGGGGAGCGCCATCTTCACGCCGGTGTAGATGAGAAACACGCCGAAGAGATAGAGCACCCAGTGATAGCGCTGGATCACGCCCACGCCGACCAGGATGAAGACAGCGCGCATCAGGACCGCGCCGATGATGCCCCAGAACAGCACGCGGTGCTGGTACCGGGCGTCGACCTTGAAAAACGCGAACACCAGGATGAAGACAAAGACGTTGTCCACGCTCAGGCAGAGCTCGACGAGGTAGGCGGCGAGAAATTCCTGCGCCGCCTCCGGGCCGCGCCAGGCGAGCAGGAGGCCGTTGAACCCGAGGGCGAGGGCGAACCAGACCGCGCACCACGTGAGCGCCTCCTTCATCGACACAACATGCGAATCGCGCTGCAGGACGCCGAGGTCCAGGGCGAGCATGGCGATGATGAAGGCAAAAAACGCGACCCACGCCCAGAGCGGCATGGAGGCGAGCAAGGCGAGGGGCGGCATCATCTCCGGGCAGGATGGCGGGGCCGCCGCGCTGCGGGCAAGCGGGGAGTGGCGCGGTGGAAGCATCGTGGGGATTTCCTCCCGGCGGGTTGGGCGGGAGGCTTTGACAACGTTTGCCGCGGCGTGTGGGTTGCAGCCGTCCATGAAGCGATTGCTTTCCATTTTTTCCTGCCTGCTTGCCTTCACGCTCGGGAATCCGGCGGGCCGGGCCCAGTCCCCGGCAGCAACTCCGGCTTCGTCGGAAGCGGCCAAGCAGGAGTCGGCACGCCAGGACGCGGATGATGCCCAGACGGCCGTGCTGAAGACGGATGCCGCGGCGGTGACCGCCACGGCTGCGGCGGTGCCGGTCCGGTCACCCGATTTTCTGGAGCGCCTCGTGGATGAGATCCTCGGGCTCTTCAACGTCCGGAGCAGCGGTAACACGGCGACGCACTACGTCATCAGCATTTTGCTGCTCGCCAGTGCGCTGCTGCTGCGGCGCGTAGTGACGGGAATCATTTTCAGCCGGCTCAAGAAATACGCCGCGAAGACGGAGACGACGCTGGACGACAAACTCTTTCCGGCGCTCGAGGCGCCGGTGGCGACGTTTGTCATGCTCGTGGGTATTTTTGCCGCCTTCAAGGTGCTCAAGCTTTCCGCCACCGCGGACCAGGCCATCGGCTACGGCTCCACCGTCGCGTTTTCCCTCGTGCTGTTCTGGGGCCTGCTGCGGGCCTTCAACGCCGTGCTCGACCATGCGCATGAGGTCGCGGTGCAGAAGCAGCTCGGGATCGCGGCCTTCATGCCGTGGATCAAGAAATCGCTGGTCGTGATCTTCGTGGTCTTCGGCGTGCTCCTCACCGCGCAGAGCATGGGCGCCGACGTGAAGGCCTTCCTCGCCGGCCTCGGCATCGGCGGACTGGCCTTCGCCCTCGCGGCGCAGGACACGATTGCGAACGTCTTCGGCTCGATCGTCGTGGCCATCGACCAGCCCTTCAAACTGGGCGAGACGGTGAAAATCGGGGCGCAGACGGGCACGGTGGAGGACATCGGCCTGCGCTCCACGAAGATCCGGCTGATCGACCGGTCGCTGGTGATCATCCCCAACAAAACCGTGGCCGCCGAGGCGATCGTCAACCTGTCGCGGTTCACGCAGCGGCGCGTTGAGCAAACTCTCGGGCTCACCTACGACACCTCGCCGGAGCAGATGGAGGCGATCCTTCGCGATTTCCGCGAATTGATCGGCAACGAGCCGGAGGTCGATCCGGCGTCGATCATCGTGACATTCACCAACCTTTCGGTCTCTTCCCTGGATATCCTGATCGTGTACACCACGGTCAGCCCGGACGCACCGGCCTCGCTGAAGCTCAAGGAGCGGCTGAACTTGGCGTTCATGCGGGCGGTGAGTGCGCGGGGCCTCGCGTTCGCGTTCCCGACGCAGACGGTGCAGCTCGTCCGGGCGGGAGGAAAAGCACCTGAATCCGCCGCTTCAGCCTGATCGGGTTCGAGGTGGGCCGTGTGCTCCGCACGCGGCCTGAGGCGTGGATGAGGGAGTCAACCACCGCGCGCGGATCAATCCAGTGTCTGCCGGTAGCGCTTCACGCCGATGGTCATGGCCACGGCGAGGAAGAGCAGCAACGGCCACAGCTCGGGCGCGATTTCCGCGAGGCCGTTTCCCTTCAGCAGAATGCCGCGGATGATCCGGAGGAAATGGGTGTTGGGCAGGCATGAGCCGACGGCCTGCGCCCACTCCGGCATGCCGCGGAACGGAAACATGAAGCCCGAGAGCAGGATCGACGGCAGGAAGAAGAAGAACGCCATCTGCACGGCCTGCAGCTGGTTCTTCGCGAGCGTTGAGAAGGTGATGCCCACCGCCAGGTTGGCCCCGATGAAGAGCAACGCGACCGCGTAAAGCAGCGAGAGGCTGCCGACCATCGGTACGTTGAAAATGAAGCGCGCGGCGACGAGGATCAGGCTGACCTGGATGTAGCCGACGGCGATGTAGGGCAGGATTTTCCCGACCATCACCTCGAACGGCCGCACCGGCGTGGCCAGGAGATTTTCCATCGTGCCGCGCTCGCGCTCGCGGGTGATGGCGAGAGCCGTGATGATCACCATCGTCATGGTGAGCACGACGCCCATGAGGCCGGGCACGACGTTGTACTGCGTGATGTTCTCGGGGTTGTACTGCGCATGAATCCGGAAATCCACCGGCCCGTCCTTGCCGTGCAACCGGGTGAGCGGCCCGGGCAGGTCATGGTTGAATATGCTCCCGGCGAGCGCGTTCACGGCGGCGAGCGCGGGACCGGTGGCCGCGGGATCGGTGGCATCGGCCTCGATCAGCACCGACGGGCGTTCGCCGCGCAGCAGCTGGCGGGAGAAATCCACGGGGATATTGATGACGAACTGCACGTCGCCCTGCTGAAGCAGGCGCTGCGTCTCCGCCTCGCTGGTGGTCTCGCGCACGATGACGAAATAATCGCTGGTGCGCATTGCCTGGATGAACGTGCGGGCGAACGGTCCCTGGTCGGCGGTGCGCAGCGCCGTCGGCAGGTGGCGCGGGTCGGAATTGATGGCAAAGCCGAACATCATCAGCTGCAGCAGCGGAATGCCGACCATCATCGCGAAGGTCACGCGGTCGCGCTTCATCTGGATGAACTCCTTCAGCACCATGGCCCAGAGCCGGTGAAACGTGAACCGCCTCATGCGCCCCTCCTCTTCCCGCCGCCCGGGCAGCCGGCCAGTTTGTCACCTATTGGGTGACAAACGGGACTTGGGCGTGAACGCGGGGAGGTCATGCGAAGTTGTCCTTGGCGCTGTCCATGAGGCTGATGAAAACGTCCTCGAGGCCGGAGCGCGCGGGGGCCCACGTGTGCCGCGGATCCCGGCAGGCGGCGATCGCGGCCTCGAGCTTGGCGGCATCGCGTCCGCTCACATGCAGGGTGTTGCCGAAGGCCACAACCTGCTCGACGCCCTCGCGGCCGCGCAGGGCCGCAGCCAGCTCGCGCAGGTCGGGGCCGGTCACGGTCCACGTGCTGAGCTTGGCCGCGGCGAGCACCTCGGCGAGCGTGCCGCGCGTGAGCAGATTTCCGTAGGCGAGGTAGGCAAGCCGGTGACAACGCTCGGCCTCGTCCATGTAGTGCGTGGTGATCAGCACGGTGAGTCCATCGGCGGCGAGCTGATGGATCTCATCCCAGAATTCCCGGCGGGCCTTCGGGTCGACGCCCGCCGTGGGTTCGTCGAGCAGCAGGAGTTTCGGCGAGTGGATGAGGCAGGCGGCGAGCGCGAGGCGTTGTTTCCAACCACCGGAAAGCTGGCCCGCGAGCTGGCGGCTGCGGTTTTGCAGGCCGAGCCGCACGAGGCTGCGCTCCACGGCGGCGGCGCGGTCGGGAACGGCATAAATGCGTGCGATGAAATCGAGATTCTCCCGGATGCTCAGGTCCTCGTAGTAACTGAACCGCTGCGTCATGTAGCCGACCTGGCACTTGATCTCGGCCTGCTGGGTGAGGACGTCGTAGCCGAGGCAGGTGCCGGTGCCGGCATCCGGTGTGAGCAGGCCGCAAAGCATGCGGATGAAGGTGGTCTTCCCGGAACCGTTCGGCCCGAGGAAACCATAAATCTCCCCGCGCCGCACCGAGAGGTCGATGGCGTTGACCACGGTCTTGTCCCCGAAGCGTTTGGTGACGCCGGTGACATTGATGACGAGGTCGGACGTGCTCATGCGGAATTAAGGAGGGCTTTCAACCCCGGGAATCCCGCGTTTGTCATTCTGAGCGCAGCGAAGAATCCAGTAAGATATCGCCGCGGCCTTCGATGCTGATGAACTGGATTCTTCACTGCGTTCAGAATGACAATCTGGGTCTGAAGCACTTCCTAGTGGGCGACGGTCACGTTGACCGGCTGGCCGGGATGGAGGTCGCGCGCCTCGGCAGCGTCGAACACCGCCTCGACGAGAAACACGAGCTTGGAGCGGTTCTCGCGATTGTAGAGCACGGGCGGCGTATATTCGGGCTGCGGCGAAAGATAGCTGATATGCGCGGCGAGCGGCTCGGCGCGGCCGTCCAAGCGGACCCGGATCACCTCGCCGGCCTTGAGCGCCGCGAAATCCGGTTCGGGCACGAAGAAGCGGACCTTCACGTTTTCCGGCGGCAGCAGGACGACGACGGGGTTGCCGGCGGCGACAAATTCCCCGGCCCGGTAGAGCGTGTCGTAAACGAGTCCGGCTTTCGGCGCGCCCTGGGTTTTCTGATCCACGTTCCAATCCGCGCGTTCCTTGGCGGCGAGGGCGGCACTGACATCGGCGGTGGCCGCGGCAAGGGCATCGGTGCGGCCGCCGAGTTGGGCGGTGGCCAGCTGCGCGGTGAGGTCTTCGACGGCGCGGACATTCTCATCGTTGGCGAGCCGGGCGCGGTCGAAGTCACTGGCGGAGATGACCTGGGTCTTGAACAGGTTTTCCTGCCGGTTGAATTCGAGGCGGGAAAGCTCGGCGGCGGAACGGGCCTGGTCCCGCCGGGCCTCGAGTGCGGCGAGCTCGCTGGGGCGCGAGCCCTTTTTCAAATCCTCGAGCCGGGCCTGCGTGGACTTGAGCTGCTCGGCGGCTTGGCGCTGCGCGGCCAGCTCGGAGCTGCGTTCCAGTGTGAAGAGCATGGCCCCGGTTTCAACCCGGGTGCCTTTCTCCACGGCGAGAGTGGCCAGCTGGCCGGCGAGGGGCGACGCGACGTACACAAAATCTCCCTCGAGATAGCCCTGCCAGCCGGCCGGGGCCTGGCGGCTGCAGCCGGCGAGCACGAGCAGGCTGACGATCACGACGGAGAGTTTAGCGGGTGAATAATTTTTCATAGTCTTTGCGGCCGGCGGAGGTCAGCAGGCCGCCGGTGAACAGCTCGAGGGCCTTTTCGAAGGTCTGCTTGGGAGTGAGGTGGGTGGAAGCCAGGGTGTCGGGATGGGTGAGCCCCCGGATCGCCTGCAGCCAGAATTGCGCGGCGAAATCCGGGTCGAGATCGGCGCGCACGGCGCCCTCGGCGATGCCCGCCCGGAACAGCCGGCCGAAAACGTACGGGATGTTCTTCTGCCGCAGCTCGTCGATTTTCTGATGGATCCCGGGCGCATAGCGCTGGAGCTCGCGCAGCATGGCGGGGCTGGTCTGGGCCAGCCGCGGTGCGACCACGTCGATGACCGCATGCAGCTTCTGCACAAAGGTCAGCTTGGGGTCGTTCAGCACGGCCTCCATTTCCGAGCGCATCGCCCGGCCAATCCCGTCGATGATGGTGCCGATGATCGCGTCCTTGCCCGGGAAGTGGAGGTACAGCGTCTTCTTGCTCATGCCGAGCTCATGGGCGAGGTCATCCATCGTCAGGGCGTTGTAGCCGTAGGTGAACAGATGGCGTCGCGCGGTCCCGAGGATGCGCGCGGTCGCTGATTCCTCCTTCAGGGGAGGCGGGGCCGGCGGGGCGGATGAGAGTGCGGCGGGCATGTTATAATCTCAGGAAACCATAAGGGTATTTAAAGTTTCCTACGGCAAGCAGTAAACGGACGGTCCAGTCGGGCCGGCCGGATAAAACCCCGGGAGGCGAAATGGCGTTGCGCATATTTAACGGGCCGGGGGTTGAAACGGGTGCGCCGACATGTCTGGCTCGTCCCATGCCCGACCAGGCCAACGTCAAATCCGAGATCATCGCCCTCATCGACCGGAAGGATCTCGCCGCCCTGAAGAAGTACCTCGAGCCCTGGGCGCCCTCCGACCTGGCGCCCATCATTGCCGACCTGCCGATCGGCGAACTGGCGGTGCTCTTCCGGGTGTGCCCGCGCGACCTCGTGGTCATGACGTTCACCTATATGCCGCCCGAGGGGCAGAAGAAAGTGCTCAAGCTGCTCACGCAGGACCAGGCTGCGGCGCTGCTCAACGCTCTGCCGCCCGACGACCGCACCGCGTTCCTGAACGAGCAGCCGCTCGACGTGGCGATGCAGCTGCTGTCCATGCTCACGCCGGACGAACGGCAGGTCGCGCAATCCCTGCTGGCCTATCCGGAGCACAGCGTCGGGCGGATGATGACGCTCGACTACGTGGCGGTGCACCCGGAATGGAGCGTGCGGCAGGCGCTCGATTACATCCGCGAGCACGGCTACGACCGCGAGACGATCAATGTCATTTTCGTGGTGGATGACCTTGGCCACCTCGTGGACGACATCCGGGTGCGGCGTTTCCTGATCTCGCCGCTCGACCGGCCGGTGCGCGAGTTGCTCGACGGCAACTACACCATGCTGTCGCCGGCGGATGACCGCGAGAAGGCGCTGGAGCTGTTCAAGAAATTCGACCGCGTGGCGCTGCCGGTCGTCGACGACAACCGGAAGCTCATCGGCATCGTGACGGTGGACGACATGCTCGACGTGGCGGAAGAGGAGGCGACGGAGGACATCCAGAAGCTCGGCGGCACCGAGGCCCTCGACGAGCCCTACACCACGATCTCGCTGGCCCGCATGATCAAGAAGCGCGCGAGCTGGCTGGTGATCCTGTTTCTCGGGGAAATGCTCACGGCTACGGCGCTGAAGTATTATGAAAGCGAACTGGAGAAGGCCATTGTCCTCTCGCTGTTCCTCCCGCTCGTCGTGAGCTCGGGCGGCAACGCCGGCTCCCAGGCCGCGACGCTGGTCATCCGCGCGCTCGCGCTGGGCGAGTTCCGGCTGCGGGACTGGTGGCGCGTCATGCGGCGCGAACTCGTCGCGGGTTTTTCGCTCGGCGTCATCCTCGGCGTGATTGGGTTTCTCCGCATCAGCATCTGGTCGTTTGTTTTCCCGGGCACCTACGGCGACCATTGGATCCTGGTCGCCGCCACGGTCAGCACCGCCCTGGTGGGCATTGTGCTGTGGGGTTCGCTCATGGGCTCGATGCTGCCGCTGATCATCAAGCGGGCGGGTTTCGATCCCGCGACCTCGAGCGCGCCGTTCATCGCCACGCTGGTGGACGTGACGGGGCTCATCATCTATTTCACCGTGGCCTTCATGATCATGCGCGGGACGATGCTCTAAATTTGGGTACGGCTCCGGTTCAGCGTCACTTGACGCCGGTTTCGGCGTCTCATCAAATCCCGCTCTGTCATGTTCCGATCCGTTCGCCACGCCTGTCTGCCGGCCTTGGTTTGCCTCGCCTTGGGGTGGCATGCGCGCGCAGCCGATGCCCTGGCGCCCAGCTCGCCGTTTCTGCCGCCCTCCGCCGCCGGAACGACGGTGGCCGAAAATACCCCGCTGGAGCTTCGTGGCATCCTCGTCGACGAAGGTGGCTACCGGTTCAGCGTGTTTGATCCGGTGCGGCACACAGGCACATGGGCGCGGCTCAACGAAACGGGACATGATTTCGTCATCAAGGCCTACGACACGGCGCGCGACCTGGTCACGCTCGATTATCAGGGCCGCATCCTGACCGTGCCGCTGCGCACGGCCAAGGTCGGGGCGGTCGCGCAGCCCGCTGCGCCGATGGCCGGCGGACCGGGAGCGACCGGCCAAGCGGTGCTGAATCCCACGCCGGGCGACGAGGTGGCGCGCTTCAACCGGGTGAAGGAAGAAATCGCCCGCCGCCGCGCGCTGCGCGAGCAGGCCGGCAACACGACGCCCCCCACGCGGAAGTGAGGGCGGCCCGGCGGTTAAAAAATTTCGTGTATTTGCGCGGACCGGCTCTAGCGTGAGGGCCGTATGTCTGCAGCCTCATCGTCGACTCCTGCCACCACCCACTCCAATGGAGTGTTGATCCGGCGGTTGTTGGGACTGACCTGGCGTTACCGGCTCGGGTGCATCAAGGTCCTGAGCATCCAGCTCGTGCTGCTGACCATGGGCTTGCTCGGCATCACCTTGATGGGTCTCGGCATCGACTATATCCGCTACCACATGGAGGGCGGCGTGTTTCCGCAGGCCAAGTTCGGCGTGACGTTGCCGCATGACTGGCCGCCGCTGCAGGTCATCGCGGTCCTGGCGGGCATCATCCTGTTCCTGGCCGTCTGCCGCGCGCTGCTCAATTACGCGTACCTGATCTCGATCAACATTCTTCTGCAGCAGGAGCTCGTCGTTGATTTGCGCGCCGTGATTTACGACAAGCTCCAGCAGCTGAGCTTTCGCTTCTTCGACGCCAATTCCACCGGCTCGATCATCACGCGGGTCACCGGCGACGTGCAATCGGTCCGCATGTTTCTCGACCAGGTGCTGTTTCAAAGCGTGATCATGGCCGTGTCGCTGACGGTCTACCTGATTTACATGGCGAGCCTGAGCCCCGGTCTGACCGTCGTCTGCCTCGCGACCACCCCGTTGCTCGCGTTCATGTCGCTGTGGTTCTCCAAGAAAATCCAGCCGGCCTACGTGGAGAGCCGGACGCTCGTCGAACGCCTGGTGCAGTATCTGGCCGAGAGCATCCAGGGCATCGCGGTGACCAAGGGTTTCGGCCGGGAGGCGGAGAACCGCGCGAAGTTCGCCACCTCCAACCGCGCCGTGTACACCCAGCAGCTCGGCATCTTCTGGCGGTTGAGCCTGTTCACGCCGGCAGTCGGCATTTTGCAGCGCGTGAACATGATTGTGCTGCTCAGCTACGGCGGCTGGCTCGTGATCCACGGCCGGCTGCCGCTCGGCACGGGCCTCGTCGTGTTCGCCGGCCTGCTCGAGCAGTTTTCCGGCCAGGTGAACAACATCGCGGGCGTCGTGAACTCCGTGCAGCAGTCGCTGATTGGGGCGCGGCGCGTGTTCGAGGTGATGGATGCGCCGGTCGAGGTGCAGAGCGCGCCTGACGCCATGCCGTGTCCGAAACTGAAAGGTGCGGTGCGCTTCGAGAAGGTGGAATTTTCCTACAGCGGCATCGATCCGGTGCTGCGCGGCATCAACCTCAACGTCGAGCCCGGGCAATGTGTGGCGATCCTGGGTGCGACGGGCTCGGGCAAAAGCGTGCTGATGAGTTTGATCCCGCGTTTTTACGACGTGACGGCGGGCCGGCTGCTCGTGGATGGCATTGACGTGCGGCACCTGCGGCTGGATGACCTGCGCCGCAATATCGGCCTCGTGTTCCAGGAAAGCTTTTTGTTCTCGAACACCGTCGCGGCCAACATCGCGTTTGGTCATCCCGACGCAACGCCGGCCCAGATTGAGAAGGCCGCGCGCATCGCCGCGGCGCACGATTTCATCATGCAGCTGCCGAAGGGCTACGACACCGTGCTCGGCGAAAGCGGCAATACGCTCTCGGGCGGACAGCGCCAGCGACTCGCCATTGCGCGCGCGGTCTTGCTTGAGCCGGCGATCCTGCTGCTCGACGACCCGACGGCGGCAATCGACAGCGAAACCGAGCATGAAATTTTCGAGGCGCTCGACCGCGCCATTGCGGGCCGCACGACGTTCATTGTCGCGCACCGGCTCAGCACGCTGCGCCGCGCGGACTTCATCATCGTGATGGAGAACGGCCGCATCGTGCAGCAGGGCGTGCACGAGGAACTCATGCGCGTGCCGGGCCCGTACCGCCACGTCGCCAGCCTGCAGCTGGTGGATGGCAGCGAACTCGAACGGCTGAAGCCAAGGGGGGGCGCGCCATGAAAAAACTCCCGAAGCCCCCGAAGGTCAGCGCGATCGGGCTGACCCGCCGCGACTCGGACGACGACGAAGGCGAGGAACTGGTCAAGCCGCTCGAGTGGGGCCTGATCCGCCGGCTTTTCACTTACACGCAGCCGTTCGCGATGAAGCGCAACGTGCTCGTGGTCCTGACGCTGATCCGCGCGATGCAGGTTCCCGCGATCACGTCCGCGATGGCTTACATCATCGGCAACATCATCGCGAAAAACGAAATCGGCCTCCTGCCGTGGGCGGTGGTGGCCTATGGCGTGCTGGCGATCGTCACCGACGGCATGTTCCATTTCCGGCAGCGGTTCGCCCTCGAGCTGGGCGAAGAGGTCGTGACGGCGCTGCGCCTGGCGATTTTCGACCGGATGCAATCGATGCCGATGAGTTTTTTTCACCGGACAAAAATCGGCCGGATCATCAGTCGCGTGACCACGGACGTGGAAACCGTGCGCACCGGCATCCAGGACGTGCTCTTCGTCTGCATCATCCAGGGTGGCACCATGGTGTTTGCCGGCGCCGTGATGGCCTATTACGACTGGGTGCTGTTTCTCGTCGTGGCCGCGATGGCGCCGGTCCTCTGGTTCGTGAACAACCATTTCCGGATGCGGCTGAGCCAGCTCAATCGCGCCGCGCAGGAGAGTTTCAGCCGCGTGACCTCCACGCTGGCGGAGTCGGTCAACGGCATGCGCGTGACGCAGGGCTTTGTGCGGCAGGAGACCAACCTCGGGCTTTTCCGCACGCTGCTGGCGGACCACTCGCGCTACAACATCGAGCAGGCCCGCACCTCGGCGATCCTCACGCCGCTGCTGGAATTGAATAGCCAGTTTTTTATCGCGGTGCTGCTGCTGCTGGGCGGCTGGCGGGTGTTCCACGGTTACATGACCGTCAACGCGCTCATCCAGTTCTTTTTCCAGGCCAATGTTTTCTTCTCGCCGATCGCGACCATCGGCAACCAGTACAATCAGGCGCTGACCGCCATGGCCGGAGCCGAGCGGGTTTTCTGGCTGATCGATGCCAAGCCCGATTGGGAGGATGATCCCGCCGCGACCGGGCTGCCCGCGACGCCCGGCGCGGGCCTGCGCGTGGAGTTCCGCCATCTTACCTTCGGCTATGATTCCGCGCGGCCGGTGCTGCACGACGTGAATTTCACGGCCCTGCCGGGCCAGACCATCGCGCTCGTGGGCCACACGGGCAGCGGCAAGAGCTCGATCATCAATCTCGTTTCCAAATTTTACCTGCCGACCGGCGGCGAGCTCCTCCTTGACGGCCGGGAGATCCGCACGATCACGAGTCACTCGTTGCACCGGCAGATGGGCATGGTGCAGCAGCAAAATTTCCTCTTCACCGGCACCGTGCTGGAAAACATCAAGCTGTCCAAACCCGGCGCCACCGACGCCGAGGTGCGCGACGCGGCGCGGCGGCTCGACTGCCTCGATATCCTCGAGGCGCTGCCGCAGGGCTTCGCGACGGAAATCGGCGAACGCGGCGCGGGCCTGTCGGTCGGACAACGCCAGCTCGTTTGTTTCACCCGCGCGCTGCTGGCGGACCCGCGGCTCGTCATTCTTGACGAAGCGACCAGTGCGATCGACGCGTTGACGGAGTCGCGCCTGCAGAAGGCCCTCGTCGAATTGCTGCGCGGCCGCACGAGCTTTGTCGTTGCGCACCGCCTCAGTACGATCCGCCACGCGGATCTCGTGCTCGTGCTCGACCAGGGGCGGATCATCGAGCGCGGCACGCATCAGGAATTGCTCGCGCAACGCGGGCGGTATGCGGCGTTGTACGAGCAATTCGTGCAGGTCGACGAAAATGCGTGAGCCGGAGCGGGGCGGTTGAAAGGTGAAAGTTGAACGTTGAAAGTGACCGAGGCCGCCGGGAAATTTCCCGCCCGTTCTTTCAACTTTCAACCCTTCGCCTTCAACTTTCCCGATCGGCGTGCGCGGTGGCGCGCCCGAGATTTCTCAAAATTCTCCTAGGCAAACCCCCGTTTTTCCCTCTAGAAAGACGTTGCTATCAACTGTACAGCACCCTAAACCCACAATCATTATGGCTAAAAAAACCGCTCGCAAACCGAACGCCGCGTTCATGAAACCCGTCACACCTGACGCCAAACTTGCTGCTGTCGTCGGCTCGTCGCCGCTGCCCCGCACGGAGCTCACCAAGAAGCTCTGGGCCTACATCAAGAAGAATGGCCTGCAGGACAAGAAGGTCCGCACGCAGATCAATGCCGATGACGCCCTCAAGGCCGTCTTCAATGGCAAGACCAAGGTCAGCATGTTCGAGATGACCAAGCTCGTCTCGGGCCACGTTTCCTAAACGTCGTTTGCTTTTCAAAACCGCCGCGAGCAATCGCGGCGGTTTTTTTATGTCCGCCGGCCGCCGCCGGCGGCCCCTTCAGGGTTGCGCGCTCCGGCGGGGAATCGTTTAGTGGCGCCCATTGTCCCGTTGAACCCCGCATGCATTCGCGCCGCCTGAGAAAAATTAAAGACCGCCTGCTGATGGGCATCATCGTGCTCGCGGGTCTGACGGCGGGCTATCTGGGTTACCTGCAGGCGCGGGACGGGATGCTGGACGCGATGCTGGATAACGCACGGCACAGCGCGGTGGCGTTTCAGGCGGCGGACCTGTCCGGGCTGACCGGTACGCGCGACGATGTGAAGGGCGCGGCCTATGCCTCGCTCAAGGCCCGGCTGCGGCGCTTTCAGGAGACGGATGGCAAGGTGTCGTCGGCTTGGATTTTCCGCTACCTGCCGGCGCGGAACAAGGCGATCATGCTGGCGGATTCCACGCCCGGGGATGCGGCCGACCCGGCGCTGCCGGGCGACGCCTACACGTTCCCGGATGTGCGGCCGGACTTGCAGACCCGGCTGCGCACGGGTGAGGCGGCGATGGACGGACCGGGTCGGACGGACAAAGGCACCCTGCTGACCGGATTTGCCCCCATCGGGTCGAAGCCGCTGGCGGCGGCCCCCCGGGATTATCTCGCGGTGAATTTCATCATGCCCCACTGGCGCCGCGACCTGGCCATGGCCACGGTCGGCCCGGCGCTGTTCGTGTGGGTGCTGCTCGGTCTGCCGCTGGCGGGCTTCTTCATCGTCCGCCGCGAGATCGAGCAGGGCGAGGCGATCCGCAATTTGTCCGAGGCGGTGGAGCAGAGCCGCGCCGCCGTCATGATCATCGATTTGAACGGCAACATCGAGTACGCCAACCGCGGGCTCTGCGAGCAGATCGGCTGCAAGCGCCGCGACCTCATCGGGCATGGCTGGCGCAATTTTCAGGTGGCGGACGCGACGTCGCAGGACCTGACCGACCTGGTGATGGCGGTCAAAACCGGGCGCCCCTGGGCGGGCGAATGGTACAACCGCCGCCGGGACGGCAAGATCTATCCGGTGCGCGGGGCGTTCACCCCGGTGAAGCGGCGCAACGGCAAGCTGGCCTGTTTCATCGCGACGTTTGATGACATGACGGAGATCAAGCAGACGGAGACAGTGCTGCGCGAGTCGAAGGACCGCGCCGAGGCGGGCGAAACCGCGAAGAGCCAGTTCCTCGCCACCATGAGCCATGAGGTGCGCACGCCGCTCAACGGCATCATCGGCTTCACCAGCCTGCTGCTCGACACGCCGCTCACGCCCGAGCAGCGCGAATTCGTCCAGACTATCCAGCTGAGCAGCGAGGCCCTGATCCAGCTCACCGGTGACATCCTGGATTTTGCCCGCATCGAGTCCGGCAAGCTCCAGCTCGACCCGCTGCCGTGCTCCCCGCGCGAGTGTGTGGAGGATGCGCTCGACCTGGTCGCCACGAAAGCCGGCGCCAAGGGCATCGAGCTGCTCCACTGGATTGATGACTCGGTGCCGGCGGTGATTTTTGCGGACGGCAACCGGCTGCGGCAGGTGCTGATCAACCTCGTGAAAAACGCCGTCACGTTCACCGCCCAGGGCGAGGTCGAGGTCCGCGTCCGCGCCGAACGCGGCCCCATGATCGACGCGCGCGGCAACACCAAGCTGATCTTTTCCGTGCGCGACACCGGCATCGGCATCCCGCCGAACCAGCACGCGCAGCTCTTCAAGCCCTTTACCCAGCTCGATCATGCGCTGACGCGCCGCCATGGCGGCACCGGCCTTGGCCTTGCGATCTGCAAGAACATCGTCGAGCTGATGGGCGGACAGGTTTTCCTCAAGAGCGAGGTGGGCCAGGGGTCGACCTTTTCATTCACCATCGCCGTGGACCCGAATCCCGTGGTCATGGACCGCAAGCCGCTCGCGCAGCTCGAGAGCCTGCGGCTGGCGGTCGCGGCGCCCGAGGGCCCACTGCGGGCCGAACTTGTGCGCCTCGGCCGGCGCTTCGGGGTGAAGCTTGTGGAAACGACGCCCGGCCTCCTCGCCGCCACGCCCGACTGGGATGTGGCGCTGATGGACCTGGATCCGGCGCGGATTGCCGAGCTGGCGGCCGAGACGCAGCCGTCGCCCGAGCTGCCCCCGGAGCGGGTGTTTGGACTCGTGCCGCTGGCGATGCCGAGCGCGGCGCGTTCGGCGTTGCGCACTCATTTCCGGCTGCTGCTCAACAAGCCCCTGCACCAGGACGCGCTTTACTCGGTGCTGGCCGCCGTGGCGGAAACCCCGGTGGTGGTCCAGCCGAAGCGGAGTTCCACTGACCTGAATGTCCTGCTGGTCGAGGACGATCCCGTGAACCGCCTGCTGATGCAGAAGCAGCTCATGGCCCTCGGCTGCCGCTGGACCAAGGCGGAAAACGGCCGCGTTGCGCTGCAGGAACTTGCCCGCAAGCCTTTCGATCTCGTGCTCATGGACCTGTACATGCCGGAGGTCGATGGCGTGACGGCTATCAAGCAGATCCGGGCGGGCCGGGCGGGCGAGGCCACCAAGAACGTCTGGATCGCTGCCCTCACGGCGGATGCGCGCAACGACCAGAAGGATCGCACGCTTGAGATGGGGGCGAACGATTATCTCGTGAAGCCCGTGTCGATGCCGGAACTGCGCGTGGCGCTGGAGCGGTTCGCCATCGCGCGCCGCGTTCGCGGAGGCAGCTAATTTCGTGGCGGCATCTTGGGCGCCGGGCGGCGCGTCAGGTTGTTCACCCACCAGCCGCCGTAACTCTTGTAGGCCTCGTAACCGCGTGCGCCCATGGCAGAGGTCAGCGTGGTCTGGGCTTCCTGCGCGAGGGCGGCCAGCTGAGTGGTGCGATCGTCTGCGGACAGGCTCTGGTCTTGTTGAATGGCATTGGCCCGTTGCTGGATGTCCTGTTGAACGGACACAATCTGCGGCGCGATGGAGGCCGGCAGTTCGAGCCGGGTCAGCAGCTGGTTGACCTGCTGATAGGCGGGATTGATCGCCTGCTGGTATTCGGCAGCCCGGGCCGGCCCAAGGGCCGCGGCGATGGCGGCCTGGAGCTGGCTCTGCGCTGCCTGCTGGTTGGCGTTGCCCGGCCCGTTGATAACGAGTCCGGAAGCAGCTCCGTTCGCCGACTGGGCGGCCTGGGTGAGTTCAAAAATGGTGCGGAATTCCTCCTCGGTCGGATTGAAGGCGGCGAGTTGGTGGCGGAGGCCTCCGGCCGTGTTGCTGTTCCGCAGATCGTAGTCCTCCAGTTCCTCCGGGGTGAAGAGCTTGACGATGTCCGCACGTTGCTCCCGCTCGAGCAGTGCCATTTTCTGCTGGTCCTCCGGGAGGAAAATGCCGCGGGCGTCGCCTGCGACCTGATTGCGCAGATCGGTGTAGTCGCTGGTGATGTTTTCCAAGCGGTCGATTTTATCCTGGGTCAGATCGCCGTACTTGCGCTGCCGGATCAGCTGCGACCAGGCATCAGGCGCGGCCGCGTCGGGGCCGAGCAGTTCCTTGACGAGCGCCGTCTGCTCCCGGCCCAGGGCGGCGATTTCATTGCCGGCCTTCGGATCGTAGGGGAACGAGCCGCTAGGGGAATATTTCCAGTAGGGCACCGCTTCCTGATGGGCGACCGCGGCCTTGCGGCGGAGGCCGAACTGCTCGGACACCTGCGCCATGATGATGCCACGGACAATCGCCGGGGGAAAGCCCGCGGCGCGCAGCCGTGCGACGAGCGTATGCAGATCTCCTCCGCCTGCGATGAGCTCGCCGCTGCGCTTGAGGGCGCCGGCGTCAGCGGGCGAAAGGCCGGTGCCCGAGGCATCGCGCACCGGGACCGAAGCGGCTGCCGCGCCTGCCGGCACGGCGTCAAGTGCGATGGAAGTGGGGCCCAAGTGACGGACGGCGAAAGTGACGATCAGGGCGGCATTGGCCGCGAGGGAGAGGGTGAGAAAGACCAGCGGCTTTTTCATCGTGGGGTGGCGGCAGTCTGGCGAGCCCCCGGAGCGGTGCAATCCCGCGGCGCGCCAATTCGCTTGGCGGCAGTTGGGGCGGCCACCACGCTGCACGGTTCTTGATGAACCCCACCACTCCGGCGCAGCACCGACAGGCCATCTGGATGTTGCTGCTGGCGAACCTGCTCTGGGGCGTGAGCTTCCCGCTGATCAAGACCATGGCGCTGCTCCAGGTGCGGCTGGTGCCGGGCAGCGGCACGTGGTTCATCACTGCGTGCACGCTGCTGCCGCGGTTTGCGCTCGGCGCGCTGGTGCTGGCGGTCCTGTGCCGGCGGATGCTGCGCACGCTGATGCGGAGCGAATGGCGGCAGGGCCTCGGCCTGGGGTTGTTCGCCATGGCGGGCATGACATTCCAGAATGACGGGCTGCAGCTCACCTCGGCCTCCACCTCGGCGTTCCTTACCCAGTTTTACGCGATCATGATCCCGGTCTGGCTCGCCCTGCGTGCCCGGCTGCTGCCGCCTTGGACGGTGTGGGTCAGCTGCGGACTCGTACTGGCCGGCGTGGCGGTGCTGGCGCGGCTGGACTGGCACGACCTGAAGCTGGGGCGCGGCGAACTGGAAACGCTGGTCGGCTCCGTCTTCTTCATGGGCCAGATCCTGTGGCTGGAGCGCGGGGAATTTTCCGGCAACCGGGCGCTGCCGGTCACGATCATCATGTTTGCCGTCATGGCCGTCGCGGCGGCGGGGCTGGGCTTCCTTGTCGCGCCGGCCGGCGTGAACCTGCGTCCGCTGCTGGGTAACGGATCCTGGCTCGGGTACACCCTGGTGCTCACGACCCTGTGCACGCTCGGGTCCTTCACGATCATGAACGTGTGGCAGCCGCGGATGTCGGCGACGGAGGCGGGGCTGCTCTATTGTTCCGAGCCGGTGTTCACCGCGGTGATGGCGATGTTTCTGCCGGCGTGGTTCGCCGCGTGGAGTGCAGTCGGCTATGCCAACGAGACGATGGGGACGAATCTACTGATCGGCGGCGGCCTGATCACCGCGGCCAATGTCCTCGTGCAGCTGAAACCGGTCAGGACCCCCGGAGTACCGGCATGAACCCCGGGACCCGGCACTGGACCGCCCTGACGATTCTCGCCGCCAGCACGCTGGCCACGGGAGTGGGCTTTGTGCTGTTCAAGGCGTCCGTGCTCACCCAGCTGCCCTTCGCCGCCGGCGAGAGCACGTGGTTCATCTCGGCGCACAACCTCGTGCCGCGGTTTGCGGTCGGGGTTCTGCTGCTGGTCGCGCTCCATGGGGGCCGGGTGTTGCAGCTGACCCGCCGCGAATGGGCGCAGGCGGTCTTCATGGCGGTGACGTCGTTTGCCGGCTGCCTGCTGCAGAACGACGGGCTGCAGCGCACGACCGCCGCAACCACGGCGTTTCTCACGCAATTTTATGTGATCCTGATTCCCCTGTGGTGGGCGCTGATCCAGCGGAAACGTCCGTCGTGGCCCGTGCTGCTGGCGAGCCTGCTGGTGCTGGCCGGCGTGGCGGTCCTGGCCCGCGTGGACTGGCGGACGTTTCGCATCGGGCGGGGGGAAACGGAAGTGCTCATCGCGACGCTGTTCTTCTCGGCGCTGCTCTGTTCGCTCAACTGGCCGGCGTTCCACAATAATCGGGCCGAGCGGACGTCAGCGGCGATGTTCCTGGTCGAGGGCGGGCTCTTTGCGGCGGTCAGCCTGCTCACCTGCCGGGATCCGGCGCACCTGCTGGCGCCCTATTCTTCGCTGGGCTGGCTGGGGGTCATGCTCGCGGCGGCGGTACTCGGCACCGCCGGACCTTTCATCCTGATGAACCGGTGGCAGCGCTTCGTCCCGACCGCGGAAGCCGGCCTGATCTACTGTTTCAGTCCGGTCATCGCTGCGCTCGCGGAAGTCGTTCTGCCGAGACCGCTGGCCCGCTGGGTGGGCATCGACTATCCGAACCAGCCCCTGACGTCCGCCCTCGTGATCGGCGGCGGACTCATCCTCGGGGCGAATGCATTGGTCCAATGGAAATCGTCACCGGCGGAGTGACGTGCGTAAATTTTCCGCTGAGCAGGAATGACTGCACTTGGGCGGCCGTGTCGTCGCACCACTGCAGCCAGGTGTGCGAGTGCGGCAGTACAATGAAGTCGGTCATGCCCTCGAGCCGGGTGCGGGCGACGGAGACCTTGCCGTCATTGGGTCCGCCGAGCCACGCGGAGAACAGCGGATTCAGCGAGCGGTTGCCGGCGATGATCCCGAGTTCGCCCGCGCCCCGGGGCCACGGACCCAGCAGATGCGGCGCGGAGGCGGCGTCGGTGCCGAGGCGCCGGCCGTTAAGGCCGGTGAACCAGCGGAACGGCGCGAAACCGTTCAGGTGATCGACGACCTCGCTACCCTGGTTGGGCGGGGCCAACATCACCACCCGCCCCGGGTGATCCGCCGGATGGTCCCGCCGATAAAACCGCACGAGGATTCCACCCATCGAATGCGTGACGAAATCCACCCGCGCATCGGCGCCCAGGCCGGCGACCCGCAGTTGCGCAGGCAGCCAGGTGTCGGCGAGTTCCTCGAGTGGCATCGTGCGCGAGGGATAGGTGAGGTTGATCACCCGGTAGCCATCGGCCCGCAGGGCGCGGGCGAGCCGGGCCATGGCCCAGCTGCGCAGCCCGAGACCATGCAGCAGGACGACGGTTTCACCGGCGGCAGGGTGGGATGCATCATTCGCCCGCAGCGTGGCCGCGAGGAACAGCGTGAGGGAAAGTGCGAGAGGTTTCATGCGGGACGCGCCGAGCGGACGGAGGCGACGGCCCGTAGCGTGACCGCGCCGAGCACAATCACGCCGCCCACCAACGCGAGCGGACCGGGACGTTCGCCGACAAAGAGCAGCACCCAGACGGGATTGAGGATGGGCTCGACCACCGGGATGAGTACGGCCTCGAGGGCAGTGACGTGGCGGATGGCGCGGCTGTAGAGCCGGTACGAAACGCCGAGCTGCACCACGCCGAGCACGAGCAGCATGATCCAGCCGCGACCCGGCAGGGCGGGAGCTGTGGCAATGAACGGCAGGCCGATCACGAAGGCGAAGAGGTTGCCCAGGATGATGGACTCGACGACCGACGAGTCCTTTTGCTTCCGCATCAGGATCGCCATCGCGGCAAAGCACACGCCGCTCAGGGCGCCGACGAGGTTGCCGACGATGCTGGTGAGCCGGAGCTCGTCCGCGAAAAACAAACCCATGCCGGCAAACGTGGCGGCAATCGCCCACCAATCGGCGCGGGTGGTGCGTTCACCCAGAAACCAGGCGCCGGCCAGTGCGACCCAGACGGGCGCAGTGTACTGGAGCAGGATCGCATTGGCCGCCGTCGTCATGCGGTTGGCGATGACGAACGTGACCGTGCAGCCCACGTAGGCGAGGGCGGCGCCAACCTGCACGCGTGACCACGTGAACTTCAGCCCGCGGCTGGTCGCGAGGAGGAAAAGCGCGGCGATGATCCCGCGTCCGCCGGCGACGGCGAGGGGCGGCCAGGCGATCCCCTTGATCAGCACGCCGGCAAGGCTCCAGAGCAGCGCGGCGCCAAGCAACTGGCCGACGGCCCGCGTGTGATCAGGGTTTTTCACGGCTCAACCGGATGCCCGTCGCGCGCCTTGGGCGCACGAATAAAATGTCGGGCGCAATGTAGGGCGGGGTCGCTGACCCCGCCTGTCCTGCTCACGGCTTCTTCAACGCATCGAGCACGGTGCTCGGCGTGAGCAGTTCGGGGAGGATCACAGGGTCGGGTTTACCGGGCAGCCAGATCACGTTGAAAGGGACGGCGCTGCGCTGGTACTTCGCCAGCTCGGCGGTGATCTGCGGGTCCTGATTTGTCCAGTCGCCGCGCAAGGTCGCGATCTTCTGGTCGCGGAAATATTTCAGAACGTCCTCGTTGTGGAACACGAGTTTCTTGTTCGCCTGGCAGGTCGCGCACCAGCGCGCGGTGAAGTCCACGTACACGGTGCGGCCGTCGGCACGGAGCTTCGCGACCGTCTCGGGGCTCCATTTCTCCCAAGTGATCTCGTTGGCGGCGGGCGCCTGTGGCCAGCCGGTCCACGCGCCGAGTGCGAACACAACAACCCCGGCGATGAGACCGAAGCGCGCGCGGCCGGCGGAGGCGCCGGGGGCGTTCCAGCGTCCATAGAACCACACGCCCATCGCGACGAGCACGAGGCCGAAGAGCGCCATGAGCAGGCCGCTCTCGGAGGTCTGGCCGGCGAGGACCCACACCAGGTAGCCGACGGTCGCGTACAGCGGAAAGGCCATGAACTGCTTGAAGGTCTCCATCCATGCGCCGGGGCGCGGCAGTACTTTCACGGCCTGCGGGAAAATCGAGAGGAGCAGGTACGGCAGGGCGAGGCCGAGGGCGATGGTCGTGAAGATGAGGAACGACTCGCCGACGGACAGTGCGAGCGCAGCGCCGAGCGCGGGGGCGAGGAACGGCGCGGAGCACGGCGTGGCGACGACCGTCGCGAGCACACCGGTGAAGAACGAGCCGGCCAGGCCGGACTTTGACTGCAGGTTCGAACCGACGCCGGTGGCGGAAAGGCCGAACTCAAACAGTCCGCTCATGTTGAGCGCGAAGACGAGCATGAGCGCCGCAAGGGCAAACACGAAGGCGGGCGACTGCAGCTGGAAACCCCAGCCGATCTTGTCGCCGCCCGCGCGCAGGACCGCGAGCACGCCGGCGAGCGTCCAAAATGAGAGCAGCACGCCGAGGGCGAAGACCAGCCCGTGCGTGACGACTTTCTTTTTGTCCTGCCCGGACTGGTTCACGAAGCCGAGGATCTTGATGCCGAGCACGGGGAAGACGCATGGCATCAGGTTGAGGATGAGCCCGCCGATGAAGGCGAGCAGGAGCGTCCCGATCAGGCTGGTGGGGGCGGGTGAGGAGGCTTGGGGCGAGGGGCTGGAGGCGAGGGGGGTAAGGGAAGCGGTTGCGCCGAAGGGGACGTCCACGCGCAGGCCGCGCAGTGAGCCGTCTGCGAGCCAGCCATTTTCTGCGGTGAGTACGCCGAGGAGTTTCTTGGAGTCGGCCGGACCGTCGGGCGAGATCGGGAGCGTGAGCACGAATCCGCCCTGACCATTGGCCTTGATGATTTGGGGCAGTTCGTAGGCCACGAGATTATCATCGGCGAAGAAGTGGAGATCGGCGGGGACATGGCCGCCGGCGGTGGTTGGTGTGACTGTAAGCGTGATCGTCTTGGCGTCGCGCGTGGCTGCGACGTTCCAGCCGGCATCCGTGCGGGGCAGTGCAGCTACTGTGGCAGAGACCTTGGCGCCCCATTGGGCATCAGGCGCGGGCGCGTCGGTGGAAACGGGCAGCGTCAGCGCAACCTTGGTGGCACCGGGCATGCAGACCTCCTCGCACATCAGCCAATCAGCGGCGGCGTTAAGCGTGACGCTCGTGCCGGGCTTGAGGTCGGCGGGTGGCGTGATGGTCACGGGAAGAAAAAGTTCACCTTCGTAACCGTTGCCGATGACGGTGCCGGTGTGATCGGTGAGTACATGCGGCGCCGGCCACAGGATGTCGCTGGCGGTGAAACCGGACGGGAGGGTCCAGGTGAGCGACGTGGCCAGGCCCGTGCCAGGGTTGGTCCAATACGTGTGCCAATGCGGATCATGCACGAAGCGGAGCGCGACCGTGAAAGGCTTGCCCGGCTGGATCGACGCCGTGGCGGCGACAAGCGAGGCCTGGACGTGGGAAACCGCCCGGGCCTGGGCGGGCAGAAAGAGGGCGAGCGCCAGAGCGCAGAGGCCGGGAAAACCTTTCAGCGGGCTCAGGGTAAAACGGGGCGACATCATGGAGGAGGAGTGTGTGAGAGGCGGAAGAGAACGCAAAGATTCCCGTTCAAATCACGCAAGCGGGCGAAGGTAACAGGAATGAAAGATGTTATGCGAAACCGGACCGGTTGGATATGGGCCGAAAGAGCGAAAGCGGCCCGCGGTTCAGACTCCGAACTTCGAATCCATTTTACAGGAGGTAATGGAGAGAACGGAGAGGTAAGCTCGGATTGGGAATATTTAACCAAGGATTTCACGGATTCGATCCGGATAAGATCTCCGACACAGATCAGCGCTTTGGGTTTGATTTCCTATCCGCGTAGATCCGTGAAATCCGTGGTTAAAAAACTTCCGAGGTTTGCTCCTTTTCTCTGTTCGCTCTGTTATCTCTTGTAAAATCCGGTTCAGGTTTTCCGGCGCGTGATGTGCGCGACCAGCAGGATGCAGAAGCAGAGCACCAGGTCGAACAGCAGGGTCTGCAGCGCCAGCGGCAGTGCATAAACCAAGCACACCACCGGGATCCACAGGCCCGCGTTGGCGATCACCGTCGGCAGGATATGGCGACGGTACCAGCCGCCGGCCCGGATGTCGGCCAGCACGGGCGCGAAGCGCAGGCCGGCGTGGTTGAAGGCAAAGACCAGCACGGTGATGGGCACGGCAAACAGGGGAGAGTAAAGAAACTGGTCCAGCACGCCCTTGAGCGCGATTGTCCGCACATCATTGCCCGGACCGACGACATGCGCGAGCAAGCGGTACCACAGTTCGACCTCGACGCCCTTGTAGGCCCAGAACGTCAGGATAAAAATGCAGTTCTTAAGTTGATAGTCGCGCCGAACCGCGGGATCGCGGCGCAGGTAAAGAATGGGCAGCAGGCCGCCGCAAATCAGGGTGCCGATGATGGGAAACCAAAACCCGGTCCGGGCGCGCAGCTGGGTCAGCCGTTCCAGGGCCGCATGGGTTGGAGCATGGTAATAGTAGGCGACGACGAGGACCAACCCCACCAGCCACAGCACAAGACCGGGCACAAGATTAGCCCGGCCAGCCCGCCAGCCCGCGCGCCACGGAGCCTCAAGCGGGGGAGAAGAAAGGGATGAAATCTCGGGCATTGGCGGACCAGCGTGCCGCCGGGGCGCGAGGGTGCCAGTGTCTTTTAGCCTGCGTTACTCCGGGAGGGGGCGGCCCTTGGTCTCGGGGGAGAGCCAGATGAGAGCGAGACCGACGGCGTAGATCAGCGTGATGACGGCCCCGGCCCGGGCGTAGCTGCCGGCGAATTGTCGCATCAATACGCCCATCTGCAGGGCGCCGATCGCCGCGAGGATGCGGCCGGCGTTGTAGGCGAGGCCCTGTGCGGTTGCGCGGACGCGCGTGGGGAAAAGCTCGGGCAGATAAAGCGGGAGCCAGCCGAAGAAGGAGGCGGTCATCGCACCGACGAGAAAGGTCAGCGCCAGGAATCCCGGGCCATAGCCAAGCCCGCCGCGAAACAGGACGGCGCAGCTGAGGAGCGAGCCCAGGCACATGCTGAAATAAGTGATGCGCCGGCCGAACCGCCCGCCCGCCCAGGCGCCGGCGAGGCAACCCACGATGGCGCCGAGCCCGGCGAGGAGGCCGGTCCACGCCTTGGCCTGCGGCTGCGTGCCGCCGGTGAGCTGGTCGGCCCAGAGCGGAATCCACTGCACCGTGCCCCACGTGCCGATGAGCACGATGGCGGTGAGGCCGGTCGCGAGCAGGGTCAGGCGGCGCAATCCGGGGGCGAAGATTTCGCGCAGCGGCCTAGCCGGCGCGGTGGCGGCGGCGTGCTGCCAGCGTTCCGACTCGGGCACGAACTGCCGGATGAACAGCGTGAGCAGCGCCGGCAGCGCGCCCACGAGCACCACCCAGCGCCAGGAATGCACCGTCACGGAGAAGAACAGCCCGATGATCGCGATGAGGGCGAACCCGACGTTGGCCGCGGCGCCGATGATGCCGGCGAGCATCGGGCGGAACCGCTCGGGCCAGACTTCCATCACAAGCGCCACACCCAGCGACCATTCGCCACCCATGCCGAGCGCCGCGCAGAAGCGCGTGAGCGCAAGATGCCAAGGGATTTGGGCGAAGTAGGTGAGCCCGGTGAAGAGCGAGTACGTGAGCACGCTCAGGCTCAGGGCCCGCACGCGGCCCACGCGGTCGCCGAGCCAGCCGAAGATCAGGCCGCCGGCCGCGGCGCCGAGCAAAAAGGCCGCGGTGATGATGCCCATCCAGTGACCGATGAAGGCATCGCTGACCTGCACGCCCTGCTGCATTTGCTGCAAGGCCGGCCGGGCCACGAGCGGGAACAGCCCCATTTCGAGCCCGTCAAACATCCATCCAAGCAGGGCGGCGGCGAGCGTGAGGCGGAGCCGGCGGCGAATTGAAGGATCAAGATTCAAGACGGAAGAGGATTAACCGGACGCAATCGGACCGGGGGATTTGCCGCCGGACACTCTTGGTTCTTGAATCCGGAATCTTGAATCGCGTCGAGCGGACATCGTCAGCGGCTGACGAAGCCAGAGCCGCCGCACGCGCGCAAGCCCGTTGGCCGAGGCATCCCTGAACGGACGGGCCTACGGTTTTAAAACCAGCACGCCAAATGAGCCGGGCTTGATGGCCGGACGGACCTTGGGTTGGCCGGGAGCGGACGGTGGCGCGGCTTCAAACTGGGCGGAGGCCAGAAAAACCCGGCCGGTCTTGGGATCAACGGCATGGGTCCGTGCGCCCGGTGCAGTGGCCAGCGTTTCGGTTGCTGTGTAATGATCGGCGTCGGTCTGGTGAAAAACATTCAGGGTGCCGTCGCTGTTTGAAACCAGGACGAGGCCGCGGACCGCATCATACGTGGCCGCATCCACACCCTTGCCGATCGGCAGCGTGGCGACGATGGCTCCAGTGTCCGAATTCAGCACGACCAGCGTCTGGCTGCGGCAGCCGACAAACAGGCGGTGATGGGCTCGGTCGATGGCGAGCGCGCTGGGCGCGTGGGCGGGAGCCAGCGGCCAGCGCGCGGTGACCGCCAGCGAGCGGGCATCCAACCGCAGGGTTTCGTCGTTATCCTCGATGTTCACAAAGACATGTCCCGCGGCATCGGTTGCGGCGAACTCCGGCCCGCCTCCCAGCTTGACGGTGCCGGCCAGCCCGCCGGTGACGGCGTCGAAGACCGTGGCGTTTTCCGATTCGCCGTTGAAGGAGAAGAGCTGCCGGGTGGCCGGATCATAGAGGACGGCATCGGGTTTCTTGCCGGCCGTCTGCCACAGGGCGAGGATGCCCAGGGTTTTGAGATCGAAGACCGTGATGAAACCGGTTTTGCCGTTGCTGACGAAGCCGCGGCCCAGATCCGGGGCGAGGGCGACGCCATGCGCGCCGTCGATGGGTGCGATTTCCCCGACCGCGGTGTCGGTGTCGAGGTTCACCACATGGACGCGATCGCCGTGGGTGACGTAGAGCCGGCGGGCTGCGGAATCCACGCTGAGGTAATCCCAGCCGCTGTTGCCAGGGAGCGGAATTTTCTCACCAGGAGCCGCGTGGATGGAAATCGCGGTCATCACGCAGGCGCCCAGCACGAGTGCAAGGAAGGGGAGCGGGGTTTTCATGGATGACCTCAAGCCAACGACATCCTGCTTCCGAGGCAAGTTTGGGCCGCCTCGGCTTGGTTACAATTGGGGTTCCCTTCCCGTTCGTCATCCTGAGCGAAGTCGAAGGATCTCTGTTACACCTAACGATGATTCCGCGTTTTATTCGGACACTTGAGCGTCGCCGAGAGAGCGTCTGTGACTTAACGGCAGCTTGAGGGAAATAATAACAGAGATCCTTCGGCTTCGCTCAGGATGACGTGGGTCTGTAAAGCCAGAGGTTCCGCACTCAGAGCAACCGGTGCGACCGGGCCCAGCGGACGAACTCGCGTTCGAGCTGGTCAAACGAGTCCACCACCCAGAGCACGTCCTGAAGATGCCAGATATCGTAGGGCTGGGCGGCGGCTTTCTCCGGCACGAAGGGACGCTTTTCCACCTGCGCCGTGAGCGAGTGCAGGGTTTCGCCGGAGCTGGAGAGGATGCCATTGCCGAAGAGGCGCAGGCCGCCGGGATTTTTCACCAGGCCGAACTCCACGGTGAACCAGTAGATCCGGGTCAGGCCTTCCTCCAGCTGCGGATCCCGGCAGGCGAGCGCCGCTTGGCCGATCTTCTGGTAGAAGTCCGCGAAGCGCGGATGCATGATCATCGGCGTGTGGCCGAAGATGTCGTGAAAGCAATCCGGTGCAGGCGTGTAGTCGAGTTCATGCCGGCCGCGGATGTAGTCGGTGCACGGGAAAATCCGCCGGGCGAGATGGCTGAAAAAATCATGCGCATCGAGCAGGCCGGGCGTGCGGGCGATCTGCCAGCCCGTGGTGCGATGGAGCTGGCGCGAGACGGCGGACAGGGCCGGGATTTTTTCGTGATCGAGCTGGAGGGCGGCGAGACCGGTCAGGAACTCATCTGCGGCCCGGCCGGGCAGCAGTTCCGCCATGCGCGCGTACAGCGTGTGCCAGACCGCGTGCTCCTCTGCGGAATAGGCGGGATAGCTGCACGCATCGCCGACCGGCAGCGGGACGGTCAGCTTGTGCGGGATGCAGCGAGGATCACTGCCATCCGGCGGCGTGGTTTCCGGGCGGGTCGCGATGGGGGTCGAAGACATGGGGGCTCCTGGATCATGGGGCGGAGTTCGGCCGGGCGCCCGCACCTTTGGGTGGCAGCGGGCCCGGTCAGTTTGGGCTGACGCAATGTAGCACTCGCGCTTGTGCGCCGCCATACGCCAAACGGATCAAAGCTTCGGCCCGGCTGGATCGCGGGCCTCAATGAGTTGAATCGGCTTTCTGCCTCAAGACCAACGCGGCGAGGGCGTCGCGTCTCCCATTCAAGGCCAAGCGAGTTGAGGACAACGCGCGGCCCCGCCGGATCAGCTGGCCGGCTTGGGTGCGTCGCTGGCGGCCGGCGGGACGTAGTCGGCCCGAGTGAACTTGTGCCCAACGAGCAGGAGGGTGACTTTGCGGTCCTGCTGAAGGACCGTGCACGATTGACGAAGGTCGTGATGGCGAGCCATCCCTTCGATGTCGTGGGCTGGGACGGCTACCTTTATCCGTTCACGTTCAACGCGAATGATTTTGAGCCGATCACTGGCACCGTCCACCTGCCGCCGCCGATCCACCAGACCTTCGAGATCCGCGGCTACGTCGTGTGCACGTTTGCGCCGCGCTGGCTCGACCACCATCCGGAGGCGGTGAAGGTCCCGTGGGCGCACGACAACACGGAGGCGGACGAAGTGCTATTCTACGTGCGCGGGCAGTTCGGCTCACGCAAAGGCGTCGAGCCCGGCTCATTCACGCTGCATCCGCAGGGCATCCCGCACGGCCCGCACCCGGGCACGACGCTCAAGAGCTTCGATGCCCAGCGCACGGAGGAGCTCGCGTTGATGTTCGACACGCAGTACCCGCTCCAGCTGACAGAGGAGGCGCTCGCCCTCGACGACCCGAATTATCCGCTGAGCTGGATGGGCTGAAGAGTAAGCACGAAGGAAAAAATCCGAAATCCGAAGGAATATCTAAAATCCAAAATTCCAATGATCGACTCCGGCGACACTTTGAATCGGAGTAGAAGGAGAATCAGGATTAATCCTTCAGGCTTCGGGATTCCTTCGGATTTCGGATTTTAACCTTCGAATTTAAAGAAACCATGTTTCTCGACTTCACCTCCCTCGCTCCGCGCGAGGCCTACCAATGGATGGTGACCACGATCCTGCCGCGCCCGATCGCGTGGGTCTCGACGATTTCAGTTGATGGCAAAACCAACCTCGCGCCCTTCAGCTTCTTCCAGGGTGTCTGCGCCAATCCGCCGACGCTGATGTTCGTGCCGGTCAACAACCGCCAGGGCGGAAAGAAGGACACGGTGCGCAACATCGAGGCGGTGCCGGAGTTTGTCGTGAACCTCGTCTCGCACACGCTGGCGGAGGAAATGAATGCCACCTCGGCCTTGCTGCCCTACGGCGAGAGTGAATTTGAAAAATTCGGCGTGATGTCCGCGCGATCAGATCATGTCCGTCCGTCGCGAGTGGCCGCCGCGCCGGTGGCGTTCGAGTGTCGTCTCGACCGGATTGTCCACTTTGGCGAAGGCCCGCTCGCGGCCAACGTGATCTTCGGCCGCATCCTCGCCGCGCATATCCGCGACGATGTGCTCGGGGCCGACGGCAAGCCCGACTCCCGCAAGCTGGACCTCGTCGGCCGCCTGGGCGGCGAGGATTACACGACCACGCGCGACGTCTTCTCCCTCATCCGGCCGGACTAGCGGGCAACGGGAAGCTCGAAGATTCAAACCCGAAATCCGAAGGAAATTCGAGCAACCCACCTTCCAATGTTTCAAAGATCCCGCTGATGGTGCTTCTTTCGGATTTAGAATTTCAACCTTCGAGCTTTCCGCCCCTATGTCCTCCCCTGAAATCGTCATCCTTTCCGCCACGCGCACGCCGCTCGGCTCATTTCAAGGTGCGCTCGCTTCCGTCCCGGCAGCCCGGCTTGGCGCTGCAGCTATCAAGGGCGCGGTGGCCCAGGCGGGCGTCAGTCCCGCGGACATCACCGATTGCCTGATGGGCAATGTCCTCCAGGCGGGCCAGGGCCAGGCACCCGCGCGCCAGGCGGCGATTTACGCCGGCCTGCCGACGTCGGTGCGCTGCATTACGGTGCACAAGGTCTGCGGCTCCGGGATGCAGACAATCATGGGCGCGGCGCATTTTCTTGCCGGCGGAATGGGCACGGTCGCGGTCGCCGGCGGCATGGAGAACATGTCGCTTGCGCCGTACCTGCTGCCGAAAGCGCGCGACGGCTACCGGCTCGGCCACCAGCCGGTCATCGACTCGATCATCAACGACGGACTGTGGGACCCGTATAACAACCTCCACATGGGCAGCTGCGCGGAGCAGTGCGCCACGAAATACGCCTTCACGCGCGAGCAGCAGGACGCCTACGCCATCGCGAGTTTCCAGCGGGCCAACGCGGCGCAGCAGGACGGGCGGTTCGCGGCAGAGATCACGCCGGTCGAGATCGCCGATTCCAGAGGCAACGTGACGAAGGTCAGCCTCGACGAGGGCCCGGCGAAGGTGAAGTACGACAAGCTCCCGACGCTGCGCCCCGTTTTTGAAAAGACCGGCACCATCACCGCCGCGAATGCCTCGACACTGAACGACGGTGCAGCGGCGCTTCTGCTCGCAACCGCGGAAACCGCGAAGGCAAAGAGCCTCAAATCTGTCGCCCGGATCGTCGCCTTCGGCAGCCACGCGCAGGATCCGCTTTGGTTTACTACTGCGCCGATTCAAGCCGCGCAGAATGCCCTGGCCCGCGCCGGCTGGAAAGTGGGCGATGTCGACCTGTGGGAAGTCAACGAAGCTTTCGCCGTCGTGCCGATGGCGTTCATGCAGGAACTTGGGATCCCTCACGAGAAGCTCAACGTCCGCGGTGGTGCGATTTCACTGGGCCATCCGATCGGCGCGAGCGGCGCGCGCATCGTGGTCACGCTGCTCGCGGCACTCAAGGAGCGCGGCCTGCGTCGCGGGGTCGCCGCCATCTGCATCGGCGGGGGCGAGGGTCTGGCGGTGTGCGTGGAGCTGATTTGACCACGAAGATCACGAAGTCGGATTTCGGCTCGTCCTTCGTGGGCTTCGTGACCTTCGTGGTGAACTAAAGATGTCCCCTTTCATCTGGCGCCCCGAGGATCATGCCTGGACGCGCGACTCCCATGTCGCGCGGTTCATGGCGAAACATGGCTTCACTACTTTCGACGAGCTGCATGCGGCCTCAGTCCGCGACACGACGTGGTTCTGGGACGCGGCGATGCAGGACATGGGGGTCGAGTGGTTCAAGCCCTACACCCAGGTGAAAGATGAATCCCGCGGGTTTCCTTGGACGAAGTGGTTTCTCGGCGGCGAGGTGAACATCACGCACAACTGCATCGACCGCCATGTGCGCAACGGCCATGGCGACGAGGTCGCACTGTACTGCGAGGCGGACTCGGGCCGGCCCGATAGCCGGAACGCCTTCACGTATGCGCAGCTCAGCCGGACGATCGATGCGTGTGCGCGGAAGCTCCGCGACCTGGGCGTGGGTCCGGGTGACAGCGTCGCACTGTACGCGCCGATGTGTGTGCAGACGGTCGAGATCCTGTTTGCGGCCTGCAAGCTGGGCGCGCGGTTCGTGCCGATTTTCTGCGGCTACGGTGAGACGGCGCTGGTGGAGCGGCTCGCCTCGTGCGAGGCGAAGGTGCTGTTTGGCGTCGAGCACTTGCACCGCCGCGGCAAGGCCATCGCGACCGGTGGAATCGTCCGCGCCGCGGCCGCGAAGGTGCCCAGCATCCGGGCCGTAATCCTGTTCGATACGCCGCAATGGCCGGAGTTTGTTTACAGCGGCGGCTATGGCACGCCGCTGGAGTGCGTATGCACCGCGGCGGAGGAGCCGGCGCTGCTGATCTACACGAGCGGCACGACCGGACGGCCGAAAGGCACCGTGCACACGCACGCCGGTTGTCTCGCGCAGATGGGCAAGGAGCTGCGCTACGCCTTCAACGTGCAGCCGGGCGAACCGTTCTTCTGGTTCACGGACATCGGCTGGATGATGGGCCCGTGGGAGATCATCGGCTGCCTGCTGTACCGCACGCCTATCGTCCTCTTCGATGGCGCGCCGGATTTCCCGAACAGCGACCGGCTGTGGGAAACCGTCTCCCGGCTCGGCGTGGTCACGTTCGCCTGTTCGCCAACGCTCATCCGACTGCTGATGCGCGCGACCGACAGCCAGGGTCCGCAAGGCTACGATCTCTCGCGCCTGCGCGTGCTCGGCTCGACCGGCGAGGTCTGGGACGAGGCGAGTTATCTCTGGTACTTTGAAAACATCGGCCAGCGACGCTGCCCGATCATCAATATTTCCGGCGGCACCGAGATCGTCGGCAGTCATGTTTGCCCGACGCCGCTCACGCCGCTCAAGGCCTGCACGGTTGGCGGTCCGAGCCTGGGTATGGATGTCGCCGTGTACACCGACGAGGGTCAGCCCGCGCCGCGTGGCACGATGGGGCACCTCGTATGTCGTCAGCCCGCGCCCTCGATGACGAAGAGTTTTCTCCACGACGACGCGCGCTACCTCGAGACGTATTTCCAGAAATTCCCCGGAGTGTGGTACCACGGCGACTGGGCGAAGGTGGACGAGGACGGCCGGTGGTTTCTGTTTGGCCGGACGGACGACACGATGAAAGTCGCGGGCAAGCGCGTCGGCCCGGGCGAAGTGGAAAGCGCACTGACGGCGCATCCCGCCGTGAGCGAAGCCGCCGTCATCGGCGTGCCGGACGATCTGAAGGGCACGGCGCTGGTGTGCTTTGTGGTTTTGAAGCCCGGCATGGCAGTCCCGACCGAAGCCGACCTTGCCGCGCAGGTGGCCCGGCAGCTCGGCAAGCCGCTCGCGCCGAAACAGGTGTTCGTGCTGCCCGCACTGCCGAAGACGCGCAGCGGCAAGATCGTCCGCGCCGCCATCATGCGCGTCTTCCTGGGCCAGCCCGCTGGCGACATCACGAGTATCGACAACCCGGCCGCCTTCGAGGTGATCGCGGAGTTGGCGAAGGCTCAGGCGAAGAATTGAGCCGCGAAGAACGCCAAGAGCGCGAAGCCTGCAGGCATGCTAAGCAAGGTGGATTTTTAACCACGAATGGACACAAATTCACACGAATGGGGTAGTGGGACAGTGGGTAGGGCGAGTCCTCCGGATGAGCCGTCGGTCGATTCAACGTTACGGCTCATTCGGAGAATTCGCCCTACCTTTCAAACATCCGGACCTTCGCGATCTTGGCGGCCTTTGCGGTTAAAATCCGATCATCGCCCGACCGGCGGCGGGCTAGACATCGCGCGCAGGTCGCGCCAGCGTCCGGTCGATGCACCTTCTTACCCCGGCATGGTGGCGTGGCGTAGCTTTGTTTCTAACCCTGATCCTCGCTGGGCCGCTGAGTGCTGTGGATGCCCCGGTCCGGCCGCGGCGGTTGCTCATCGACCACGACGGGCATCTGTTGTTTTCCACGCTCACTACGAATTACCGCGCGGACATCGATGAGGAAGTGCGGGAGATCCCGGCCAACGTCACCACCTTCCTGCTCTGCTGCGGCGCGGGCCGGTTTTATTATCCGACGAAGGTCGGACTGGTGGATCCCAACCTGAAGCAACTCATCGCGGAGCACGCCAAGGGCAACGATCCGTTCGGCTATTTTCTAGGCCAGCTCAAGGCGTCGGGCCGTGAGACGTTCATCACCTTTCGCATGAATGATGTGCACAATCCCGTCTCGGCGAATGACTGGAACACGCCGCTGGTGCGCGTGCAGCATCCCGACGCCATCGCCCGGCCTGAGGCGGCGGCACGCGGCGATCCGGAGTGGATGAACTGGAGCCTGGATTTCTCGCGCCCGGAAACCGCGGCCTATGTCGCGGACATGCTGCGCGAGGTGGTCGGGCGCTATGCGCCGGTGATGGACGGGCTGCAGCTGGACTGGATGCGGTTCCCGCGACATCTCTCGGGCACAGGTGATGAAGTGTGGGCGAAACGGGAGCATCTCACGCGGATCGTCGAGCTGGCCCGCGAGCTGACCAAGGCGCACGGGCTCAAGCTTTGCGTGCGCGTGCCGAGCACCCCGCGCGGCTGTCGCGTGCTCGGGCTCGATGTGGCGGACTGGGTGAAACGGGGACTCGTGGATTTTGTGACGGTCTCGGGGTTTCTCGACACGGATTACGAGATGCCCATCGGCGAATTTCGCGCGATGTTCGGGCCGGCGATCCCGATCTATGCCTCGGTGGAGGCCGAGCATGGCTGGCAGACCCATTGCCCGGAGTCGTTGCGCGGCGCCGCCACGGGACTCTATGCGAGCGGTGCGGACGGGATCAGCCTGTTCAATTTCGTCATGCGCGCGGCGTTTGGCACGGTGCCCTATGACTGGCTGGCGGGAATCGAGTCGCCGGCCACGGCGGCGCGCAAACCGCTGCTGTTTTCGGTCCCGGTCGCCAAATACCGGAAGGAAATGGATCTGCCGGGTCTGCTGCCGAGGCAGATCCCGGCCCACAGTGCCGTGACCTTCCCGCTCCCCGTGCCTGCGCTGGCGTTGCCGGCGTGGCGCGCGCGGATTCTGCTCGCGGCCGACGGCCCACTCGCCGCGACGCTGGGCGGTCGCGCGATCGAATTCATCCCCACCGTGCATCCGACGGAACTGTTCATGGAGTACATCCCGCCGGCCAATAATTCCTCCAACATCGGGAGTCACCGGCCGCCGCGCGACCAGTCGCTGTTCTACCGCCTTGAGGCCGCGCTGCTGAAACCGGGAGCCAACACGCTCGAATTGCGCAACGACACGGATAATCCGGTCGAGGTCACACGGATCAACCTCGGGCTGTGGTAAGGCGGGAGAGCCGGGCGAACGTCCAACATTCAACGCTGAATATCGAACGTCGAAGCCAGCCTCCTCACGTCGGCTGCTACTGGTCTCCGTCGTTCGACGTTGGAAGTTCGGCGTTCAATGTTCGAAGTTCTGTATTCGTCTCGCTCACCGCGCGGTCCAGCCGCCGTCGATGGGGATGGCGGAGCCGGTGATCGACTTGGCCGATTCGCCGCAAAGGAAAAGGACGAGCGCGGCGATGTCCTCGATCTCGACGAACCGCTTCGACGGTTGGGAGGCGAGGATGACCTCGCGGATCACCCGGTCGCGGGGCAGCTGGTGTGCCAGAGCCTGGCCTTCGATTTGATTCTCAACCAAGGGGGTCAGTACATAGCCGGGACAGATCGCGTTGCAGGTGATGCCGGTTTCCGCGACTTCCAAGGCGACGGTTTTGGTCAGGCCGATCTGGCCGTGCTTGGCGGCGACGTAGGCGGATTTGAAGGGCGAGGCGACGAGTCCGTGGGCGGAGACGAGGTTGATGATGCGGCCCCAATTGCGCTGCTTCATGCCGGGCAGTGCGGCCTTGATCGCATAAAAACTGGAGTTGAGCACGATGTCCTGCACGGCGTGCCAGCGCTCCTCTGGAAAATCCTCGACGGGCGAGACGAACTGGATGCCCGCGTTGTTAACGAGGATGTCCACGGAACCGAAGGCTTGCTCGGTCGCAGCGACCAGCGCGGCAACATCGCCGGCCCGGCTGACATCGGCGGCGTGGTAAAGCACGCGGGTACCGGTCTCGGCGGCGAGATCGCTGCGCAATTTCTCGATCACCGCGGCGTCGCCAAAGCCGTTGAGCATTACGGAGGAGCCGGCCCGGGCCAGGGCATGGGCGATGCCGAACCCGATGCCGCTGGTGGAGCCGGTGACGAGGGCGGATTTGTTTTTCAGCATGGGGATTTTAAAACCGTGGCCCGCGAATTTGCGCGAATGAACGCTAATTCGGAGGGATGGTATTCGGGTTTATTCGCGAAGATTAGCGGGCCACTGATATTGATCAGGATTTCACCTGCGTGAGCCATTGCTCCAGTTTTGGCCAGACCATCTCGACATCGATGCCGGTCAGGCAGAACGGCTCGGCATAATGGCAGCGGTCATAGCACGGTTTGTAGCGGCAGGGCCGGCCTTCGATCCACGCTGCCTGCGGATGGCCGGGGGCAAACAGTTCCGGGACCTGCGGGCCGAAAATCGTGAAGGTCGCCACGCCACACAGCGCCGCGATGTGGCCGGGGCCGGAGTCGTTGCCGAAAAAGGCCGCGCCGCCGGCGATCACATCGACGAGTTCATCCATTCCGCCGGCCGCGCGGGCGAGCGGTTCGCCAAGTTCGCGCCAGGTGGCCAGCTGGCCGCGATCACAGAGCACGACAGGATCCCAGCCTTGGGCGCGCAGGCGGCGAAGGAGTTCGGCGTAACGTGCGAGCGGCCAGACGCGCAGCGGCTGGGAAGCGCCGGAGTGCAGGATCACACGCCGACTGGAAACGGGCGGATGGAGGCGGGGCTGGGCGATGACCGTGGCCGGAAGACGCAGGCTTTCCGCCAGTCGCCGCCAGGCTTCCGGGCGGTGGATATGGCCTTGGTCCGCGAGATTTTCATCGAGCAGCCAGCCGGCGCCGGGCCGGCCGTAGCCCAGCAATTTTCCGGGTCGCGCGAGCCGCAGGAAAAGATGATCCGAGGCCAGTGGCCAGATGGACACGGCGGCGGCGAATCGCCGGGAGCGCAGTTCCCGCAGGATGCGCCCCAGCGTACGCCAAGGCCAGCGGGACAAATTCCGCCCGCCAGAGAACAGCGCCCACGGCGCGACACAGGGGATCAGCTCGACTTCCGGAGCGAAGCGCTGGAGCAGGCCGGCGGCGTTCGGAGCGGCGAGCAGCGTGACGTCGTAATGGGTGAGTGCCGCGCGGAGAAACGGAATGAGAATGGCGATGTCGCCGGTGCCGCGAAACTCCGCGACCAGCAGGGCGGGCTTGGTGCTGGCGCGCACCCGATGGGCCGGCGGGCTGAATGCAACAGGGTGCGAGACGGCGCTCATGGGAAGAGCAAGGCCCGCAGTTCCGATCCGCGGGCTGCGCCGGTGGTGCCCAGCTGATGAATGACGACCGAGGCCGCGGCCTGCGCGAGCGTCATCGCCTCGTCAATCTGCGCGCCGGCAGCGAGGGCCAGGGTGAGGGCGGCGGTCACGGAATCACCGGCGCCCACAATATCAATCTCGCCGCGCACCGGCAGGGCGGGCGCGTGGGCCGCGGGTCCACCCGGGGCCGCGCCGACAATGCCGCGTTCGGCGAGCGTGACAAAAACCGCCCGCTTGCTCCCGCCCGCAATCCGTTCCGCCCCCGCCATGATTTCCGCCAGCGGCACCCCGGGTGCATCAATCCGTTTGTCACCTATTGGGTGACAAACGGATTCGACGTTTCCGGTGAGGGCGGTGAATTCGGCGGCATTCATCTTGAAGATCAGCGGGGGGAACTGGCCGAGGCCGTGGCGGCTGTCGGCGAGCACGGTCAGTTTCGGATGGGCGAGGGTGAGGTCGCGGACGGTGCGCAGGATTGCGGGGGTGATGACACCGGCGCCGGGCACGCCGGCCTGGTCCATCACGATGAGGGCGTCGAGTTCCGGCCCGAGGTTGCGCAGGGCGAGGCAGAGCTCGTCCTCGACGTCGCCGGGCGTGGGCGCCCAGTTCTTGATGTCGAGCCGGGAGAGTTCGACCGGCGCCTTGGGCGGAGCCTGCAGCAGGGGTTTCGTGTAGGTGAACGTGCGGCGGTCGGGGGTCCGCAGGAAATTATCGAGTGACACGCCGGGTACGGCGCGCAGGGCCTTGAGCAGTTCAAAACCCTCGCCGTCGTCGCCGCAGAAACCCACGGGCCACAGGGCGCCGGCGCCGAGTGCGCCGAGGTTCTGAACGATATTGCCCGCGGCGCCGGGGGAGCAGCGGACGCGCGTGACGTTGTGCACGGGCAGGCCGGTTTCGAGGGACGTCTCGGCGCGCGCAGGATCGATGTCGAAGTAGCGGTCGAGGGAGAAATCGCCCACGATGGCGACGCGCAGCTGCGCAAAGTGGGAGAGCAGGGCATCGAAGCGCGCCGGGGTCATGCGCGCTGGATCAAAACCATTCGGCGGTGCGCAGCAACCATGCGTTGAATACCGGAGGGCGGAGACCGGAAACCGGAGAGGCGCAGACCAGTAGCAGCCGACGTAAGGAGGCTGGGTTCGATGGCGCTCCGCCCAGCCTCCTCACGTCGGCTGCTACTGGCTGCGGCTTTTCTCGGGTATTCGCAGTCGGGCGGGCTCTTGCATTTACCTGCCTGTCCGCCAGCCTCGCGGCCCATGGCGCAACCCAGCGAGGTCCCGCAGATATTCAAACCCGAAACGGTGCGCGGGACCGCGGGATACTTCCGACTTGGGCAGACGCCAGCGGGGTTATGGTGGCTGATCGACCCGGACGGACAGCCGTTTTTTCTGCGCGCGGTCAACGAGGTGAGCGGAGCCGAGGGCTCGCCGCATGACCCGGGAGCGCGGTTGCGGGCGTGGGGGTTCAACGCGCTGGGGGTCGGGGCGGAAGCGGCGCTGCGCGAGGAAGGCCTGCCGTTTGTGGCGACGGTGGATTTCTGCGCGGCCGGGGCGTTGATTCACACGGCGGGAGCGCGGCTGCCGGACGTGTTTGACCCGGAGTGGCCGAAGGCGGCGGCGGTGCGGGCGGGCGAGCTCTGCCTGCCGCTGTGCGAGCGGCGCGACCTGATGGGGTGGATCACGGATGATCAACCCGGCTGGGCGCAGCCGGGACCGGCGGGCCGGCCGGCCCTGCTGCAAATCTGCCTGAGCCTCGAGCCGGGGTTCGCAGCCTACCATGCGGCCTGGGAATTTGTGCTCGCGCTGCACGGCGGGCGGCTGGAGGCGCTGGCGAAAGCCTGGGCGCAACCAATCACGAACAAGGAAGTGGTGCGCGAACTGACCCGCACGGAGCAGGGGATTGCCACCCGCGGCTACCTGCGCGATGACGCGCGCTGGTCGCGGGAATTTGCGCGGCGGTATTTTGCGCTGACGTCCGCGGCGATCCGGGCGCACGATCACAATCACCTGGTCTTTGGCTGCCGTTTCGGCGGGACGGCGGGCGCGGCAGTGCTGGCGGAGGAGGTTTATCCGGCGATCGATGCGCCGTGGATCGATCTCGACGACCTGGCGCTGGTCCCGCCGGGCCCGGTGCTCGCGGGCGACTTCACTTGGGTGGATCCGCGGTTCCTGGGTGCGCCGGGCGCGCGGCGGCAGCGGGGGCTGACCTCGGTGGAGCGCATGCTGCGCCGCGGCCGCACCGTGCTGGAGCGGGCGGCCCTCCACCCGGCGGTGACGGGCTATGCGTGGAGCCAGTGGCGGGACCGGACCGGCGAACAGCCGCCGTTTGCCGGCGGGCTGGTGCATGAAAACGACACGGCGGCGCGCGAGCACACGGAGTTGCTTGCCGACCTCAATGCCCGCGTGCACGCTCTGCGGAGTTCGGCGCCCCCTCTTTCTTCCCCATGAAATTCCGATTTTTTTCCGGCCTCGCGCTGGGCTTCGCGTTGCTCGCAGCCGGATGCAATCACCTCGATGTCACGGCGCCGTTCACGGAGGATCGTGTGCTGACAGGGTTGGTGACCTATGAAATCGAAATGCCGCTGCCGGACGATGCGGTGGTCACGGTGCGGGTTATCGACGCTTCGAATCCCGCGGCCCCGATGGTCTTGGGTGAGACGACGGTCACGCGCCCGGGGCGTTCCCCGATTCCCTTCCGCATCGAGTACCGGGCGGACGACGAGCTGCTGATGCACCAGATCCGGGTGGAGGCCCGGATTTCCATCGGCGGCAAACTGCGCTTCTATTCCGTGGCGGGACACCCGGTTACCCTCAGCAACGTCAACGACCTGCACGTTGTGAAAGTCGAGCCGGCGGACAAGTGAGCGGCCGGACGCCGCAATGGCGGAGGGCGGAGACCGGATGAATGGGCGACGCCCGGGGCCAGATTTGCTTGCGACCTTGAGGACGGGGCGGCGTCATCGGCGTCCGATCCCATGAGCCTGACCATCTGGTGCAATGCCAAGTTCAATGATGCGGTCACCCGCCAGCTGACCGAGGGCACGCAGGCCCACCGGCTCGTTTTCTCGACGAAGGCCTCGACCAATGTGCTCACGGCGGGCGGCTCGGACCCGGCGCTGGCCACCGCGGACATTGCGTTGGGCCAGCCGGATGCGGCCGACTGCCTGCGCAGTCCCCGGCTCCGCTGGACCGAGGTGACCACGGCAGGCTACACGCGTTACGACACGCCGGAATTCCGGGAGGCCTTCCGCGCGCGTGGCTCGAAGCTCACGACCGCGTCCGGCGTTTTTGCCGACCCGTGTGCGCAGCACGTGCTCGCGATGATGCTGGCGCTGGGCCGCCAGCTCCTGTCGTCGCATCGCGACCAGCTGACCGATCACACCTGGCACTATGAAAAGCGGCGTTACGACTCGCGCCTGCTGACCGGCCAGACGGTGGTGCTGCTCGGCTTCGGGGCCATCGGGCGGCGGCTGGCGGAGCTGCTGGCGCCGTTCGGCATGAAGATCTACGCGGTGCGCCGCTCGGTGCACAGCGAGAGCGGCGTGCATATCATTCCCGAGGAAAAAATCAGCGCGGTGCTGCCGCTGGCTGATCATGTGGTGAACATCCTGCCCGACAACGCTGCCACGCGGAACTATGTGAATGCCCGCCGGCTCGCGTGCTTCAAGCCGGGCGCGCGGTTCTATAACGTTGGCCGGGGCACGACGGTGGATCAGACGGCGTTGCTCGAGGCCCTGAACTCGGGGCGGCTGGGTGCGGCCTACCTCGATGTCTTTGATCCCGAGCCGCTGCCGCCGGAGCATCCGTTGTGGACGGCGCCGCGCTGTTATGTGACGCCGCATACCGCCGGCGGGCGGTTCGACCAGGATGAGGCGATTGTGAAACATTTCCTGGGCAACCTTGCGGAGTTCGAACGCGGCGGCCCGCTGCTGGACCAGGTGATTTGAACCGGGAGCGGACCGAGGGATAGTAGCAGCTGACGTGAGGAGGCTGGTTCAGTTTGAGCCGGCAAACCCAGCCTCGTTACCTCGGCTGCTACGACGCGGGCAAAATTCAAATACGTTGGTCCGACGGGGCGGTGCAATGCATCGCCTGAGCTGGCCGGCACATTCCTATTGCGGCAAATTTGAATCCGGGGAATAACTTTGACGTGATCCCGCTTATTCGGGCCGCTTGAAGAGTCGGTCTGGGCCCCTAAAAAGGACCCAGACCATGAAAGGAAAACGCTACAATACCGAAGACAAAGTCCGCCTCCTGCGGGAGGTGGACGGAGGGAAGAGCATCGT
>CAIONS010000012.1 GCA_903859715.1 uncultured Opitutia bacterium | reverse complement strand
TCCGGATGAGCCGTGGTCCGGTCAGGCGTGACGGCTCATCCGGAGGATTCGCCCTACCTTCCAAACCGGCGGGGTCAGCGACCCCGCCCTACATCAACCGGCGATCGCCAGCGAACGCACCGTGGACCGCTCGACCCAGCGGCCCTCGACGAGCGAATAGCGCGGATACTCCGGCAGCCCGCGCTCGTTGTGGCTGATCAGGGCGATGACGGCGTCCACGGCCGCCTCGCCGAGGGCCTGCATGCGTTCGTCGACGCCGGCAATGTGGTCCGTTTTGCCAAAGCGGCTGACGATCCCCAGGCCCAGATCCCGCGGCACGGAATATCCCAGCTCCCGGATGAACGCGCAGATCTCCAGCGGCATGCTGGTCAGCGCCACGCAATCAACTTCCTGTTCGCGCAGCCACTGGTGCACGCGCGCCTTGGTGAGCTCGGCTGCCGGCACGAAGAGCGGCTCCACCCGGTCGGCGGCCGGCTGCAGGTATTGCTCGGCCAGGTAGGCGCCGAGCACGTGGCCCCGGCTGCGCTCGTAGATTTCCTGGGTCATGATGAGCCCGACGCGACGGTAACCGCGCTCGCGCAGCTTGGCCACGCACAGACGCGTGTTGTGGGCCTGGTTGGCGCAGACGCGGTGGACCTTGAGATTCGTGATGGAATAGCCGATCGCGACCGTGGAGAACATACCCCAGTCGAGATCCTCCATCGGCCCGGGCTCGGGCAGCCGGGGCGAGAGGATCACGCCCTGGATTTTGCGCGCCCAGAGCAGCTTGCTCATGCGCTCCGCGGTCATGTCCGCGGCGTTGATCTGGAACGATTCGAAATTGAAGTTGCGCGAGTACGCGTAAGCCGTGGCGGATTCCACCAGCAGCCGCTCGGTGATGTTGCTCTTCAACATTTCCTCGGGCCGATAGGTGGTGATGTAGGCGATCACCCCGGCGAACCGCTGCGAATGACGGTGGCGGTAGGTAGAGAGCGCCGAGAGCATCGCGTCCTCCGTGTAGCCAAACTGCCGGGCCGCCGCCTGCACCTTGGCCGCGGTCGCCGCGCTGATCCGCGAATCATTGCGCAGTGCGAGGCCCACCGTGGTGAAATGCACCCCTGTGACCCGCGCGAGGTCGCGCAGCGTGACCCGTTCGTTCATGAAATGCAGATGGTCGAAGCCGGAAAATTTTGCAAGCGCGGCATCGTCGCGAACCTTCGGAAAAATTCACCACTCCGAATCAGATCGTTCCCAGACCCCGGAGAATACTACGTGTAGCAGGATGCCACCGTTGCCTTTCGCCGGCACCTTCCCCTAAATGACGGCGCCCGATTTTTCCTCCGCCCATCGCCCCATGCGCCTGATCCCGATCAACCCGGCCGAAGCCATTTTTGAACCGTTCTTTGATGGTGACATCAACGATCTCTCCCAATGGACGATCGACGCCCCGGGCGCGACCGGCATCAATCATCGTCAGTCGTGGGCCTTCGTCATGGTCAACTGGAGTTACCCCGCTCCCGACGGCCTGGTCCTCCGGCTGCACCGGCGTTTCGAGCATTTCGACTGCTCCCGCTATGACCGTCTGCTCGCCTGCCTCAACCTGCCCGAGGATAGCGTGATCACCCTCCGCGCCGAAACCGATGCCGGGCCACGCCAGCGCACCGGCGAGCCCATCGGCGCCACGCGGCGCGAGGAATGGCTTCCCTTGGAGGGCGCCATCCGCATTCAAGCCCTGACGATTGAAGTCCGCCATCCCGCTCCGACCACCGGCTCCGGCTGGCTGCTCTGGCTCGGGCTGCAGCACACCGGGCGTCTCGCCGACCACCTCGCGCAATGGGCCGGCTACGACGAGCGGTGGGAGAAATATCTGCAGCCGCCGGAATTCGAGCCGGCGTTCAAATCGACCTATGAGCTGATGATCAGCCACGCCGAACTGGAGGCGGTGCGAACGCAGTTCGCCCGCGATGAGGGCGTCACCCGTGAACTCCGCACCGTCGCTGACCTCGCCCGCCGCCTGCGGCCCGAGAGCCTGATTGGCGAGAACATGAATTTCTGGGACACCAACATGCTCCGCCGCGAGCGCGACATCGGGAAGATGATCTCGACGCACGGCTCGAACGCCGCGCAGGCCGGGCTGCTGTGGCGGGACAAGGAGCTTTGCCGCCTCGCCGCGCGCTTCGCCCTCAGCATCGCCTGCTGCGAACACTGGGAGGATATCTTTTTCGCCCACATGCCGGGCAGCGCCTGGGATCAGCGCGGGTTCATCGCGGCGATCGCCACCTGGGACTGCGCGGTGGTGCTCGACCTGTGCGGCGAGTGGTTCACGCCGGCCGGCCGGGAGCTCATCCTGCGGCGCATGGCCGGCGAGGCCCACGGTGCGATGTGCCAGGCGGCGTGGCGGTGGGAATACATGTATTACACCAACCAGCTCGCGTGGATCTCGCCCGCCCGCCTCTACGGGCTGCTCGTGCTCGAGCAGACCATGCCCGTGCGCCCGGAGCCGCACCCGCGTCCACCCTCCCGCGTCGCCCCCTACACGGATCTCGCCTGGGGCGAACTGCGGGAAAACCTCAGCCATGCCCTGCTGCCCGACGGCGGCTACCTGGAGGGTCCGATGTATTTCAGCTGGGTCGCCCGGCAGGCCGCACTCTGCACGCACCTCTACGCCCGCGGCCGGCGCCGGGCGGTGCGCGAGCTTGTCTCGCCCGCCCTGCTCCAGACGCACCGTTTCGCCGAGATGCTCCTCTCGACCGATGAGCACCGCGACATGATCAGCATCTGCGATGCGAGCTATGTGAGCGGCGAGGGTCTCGCCTTCCTCGCGTGGCTCATGCCCGAATCGCACTGGGTCACTATTTACCGGAAGCAGCTCGCCCGCGCGGGCTCCGCCCCGCTGCTGCTCGCCCTGCGCTACGCCAGCGAAGTGCCCGCGCACGGGCCGGCGCTCTCGCCTTTCCTCGACATGCCGGACAACGGCCTGATGTGTTCCGTCCGCCAGCTCCACGGCGAGCACGTGAAACTTTTCCTCATGGGCAACCGGGCCGGCGGCGACCACCAGCACGAGGACAAGGGCAGTTTCATCCTCGAATGCGCGGGCGACAGTTTCACGTTCGACTTCGGAGTAGTGGACTATGCGAACCCCGTCACGGATCTGCTGAAACAGGCGCAGCGGCATAATATGCTCACCCCGTGGAGTACTACTGAGCGCCCGAAGCCGCTCAATCCCATGCCCGTGGACGTCCGGGCGCACGGCCACGGCGATGCCATAAAATTTCACGCCACCATGGACCTCACCGCCGGCTGGAACAGCTGGTACGAAACCTGGCAGCGCACTTGGGATTCACCCACGCCGGATGTCCTCGTCATCACCGACAAGTGGGCGGTCAACAAAGGTGAGGGTGTCATCTTCCACTGGACCACGACCCTGCCGATGAGGATTGAAGGTGACTGCGTCATCGTCGAGGGCCGCCGGGCCCACGCCAGGATCCGCATTCCCGCCGGCACCGAAGCCACGCTCGAACAGCTGCCGCTGCAGGATCCCCGCCGCACCGCCGCCGAGGCGACCCGCCGCGACATCGCGCAATTCGGCCTGTATCCCGCCGAGACGCAGCCCCGCCTTACTTTCAGACAGCGCGGTCGCCAGGGCACGCTGCGTGTCGAAGTGAATCTGATCCTGAACGCCCGGGCTTAGCCGGGATCGTGCAGTTGAGGGTGGAACGCGTTGCCCCAACGCGTTGGGCCGCGAGAGATGGAGCCGCGGCGCCCCGCCGCGGATCGTTGGATGCTGAACGCGGCGAGGGCGCCGCATCTCCAAAACCAAGCGCGCTGAAGGTTTGCCCTGCGCTCAAGGCGACGCCACGGGCGTCCAATCCTGATCGGGATTAAACTCGGTCATCGCCGCGGCGATATCGGCGCTGTCGGCACCCAGATTGCGCTGATAGACCTTGCCCCACTGGTTGACGATGAAGGTCATGACACCCGTCCTTAACCACAAGTACTGGATCAGTCAGTTCGACGGGCAGCGTGATATCATTGGCCGGAAGATCCTGATCAATGAGCGCCCCTGCACAATTATCGGCGTGATGCCCAAGACGTTCCTGCCGGACGAGATCACCGACCCGGCGCTGTTTCTCCCGCTGACGCTGCAGGGCGATGGCGGGCCGAACATCCGGGCGCGTTTTCTCGATGCCGTCGCCCGGTTGAAACCGGGCGTCACCCGGGCCCAGGCTTCCAGCGAACTGAACCTCATCGCCGGGCACCTGTCCGCCCAATATCCCGATGCCAACAAAAGTGCGGGCATCAGCCTGGTTCCGCTCCTCGACACGGTGGTCGGCAATGTGCGGCCGCTGCTCCTGGCTCTCTTTGGCGCGGTCGGGATCCTGCTCCTCATCGCCTGTGCCAACGTCACCAACCTGCTCCTGGCCCGGGCCAGTTCGCGGCAGAAGGAAATCGCCATGCGCTCGGCCCTGGGCGCCAGCCGCACCCGCCTAGTGCGCCAACTCCTGTGCGAGAGTCTGCTGATTTCATTCCTGAGCAGCACCCTGGGTGTCCTGCTCGCCTACGGAAACATGAAGCTGTTGCTCAGCTTCGGAGCCCTTCCGCTCCCGCGCGCCCAGGAAATTACGCTCGACGGCTCGGCGCTGCTGTTCGCCGGCGCCCTGGCCATCATGGCGGGCATTGGCTTTGGCCTGATCCCCGCCCTGCAGGCCACGCGCATCAGTTTATCGGAGGTGATGAATGATGGCGGGCGCGGGACCACCGAGGCTAGCCGGCGCACGCGCTTGCTCCGGGCCTTGGTGGTCTTTGAGGTGGCCCTGGCCCTGGTCCTTCTGGTCGACACCGGTTTGTTTGTGCGCAGTTACAACCGCCTCCGTCACGTTCCCGTGGGCTTCGATCCCGGGGTGGGCGCCACGCTCGTCGCGAAACCGATCCTGTCCGACCAACATTATCCGACGCCCCAGCAGGTGCTCGCGTTTGTCGATCAAGTCACCGGACGCCTGTCCGCCGTACCGGGGGTCGAGTCCGTGGCGTTTTCCACCAGCCTTCCCTTCTCCTATATGAACTGGCGCGCCGTGACGGTCGCGGGACGCTCCAGCTTCAGGCCCATGGAGATGGCCATCGCCAGCCACTATGTCGTTACGCCCGGGTATTTCCAAACCATGCGAATCCCGCTGGTGAGCGGCCGCGGGTTTGGCGCCCGGGATACGGCCGACTCCGCCAGTGTCGCCGTCGTCAGCGAAGGGTTTGCCCGGAGGTATTTCTCGGGCGTCGACCCGCTCGGGAAACTGATCCAGATCGCCGGCTCGAATGCCTGGAGCGAGATCGTCGGGGTCACTGCCGATGTCAGGGAGCATGGCCCGGCCTCGCCCGCCGGGCTGCAAGTTTACGAACCTTATGCCCAGGGTCCCAGCCGCTATCCGTTGCTCATCATCCGCCTCGGGCAGCCCCTGCCCGGAACCCGGTCCGCCCTGCGGATGGCCATGGATACGATCGACGCGAGCGTGCCCCTGCCCGACATGACCGATACGCTGGACCTCCCGCTCCAGGACTCGATCTCCACCCAGCGATGGACTCTGGTCATCTTCGCGGTGTTTTCCAGTGTCGCCCTCCTGCTCAGCGCCATCGGCATTTACGGTGTCATGGCCTATTCGGTGACCCAGCGGACCCAGGAAATTGGCATCCGCATGGCGCTCGGGGCCCAGACCCGCGACATCCTGTGGCTGATCTTCTCCCAAAGCCGGCTCATGGTGGGCTGGGGACTGGCGCTGGGCCTCGTCGGCGCGCTGGCGGCCACCCGATTGCTCGGCTCACGCCTTTTCGAGGTGGACACTCTCGATCCCGTGACGTTCGCCGGCGCGACCCTTCTCCTCGGCACGGTCATCCTGACGGCCTGCTGGCTACCCGCCCGCCGGGCCACCAAAGTCGATCCGCTCGTCGCTCTTCACGACGAATAGCCCGGATCACCGGGCAAAAACAACCGCACCTTGACAGTCTAGGGAAAAACAGGCTCTCTCACTGGCAACCTCTCCATGGCCAAAGAAAAATCCGACCTCGTCTACGGCACCCTCGACATGCTGATTTTGCGGGCCTTGGAAAACGAGCCCAGGCACGGTCTGGGGATCGCTGATCGCATTCAGCAAATTTCCAAGGATGTCCTGCATGTGGAGCAGGGCTCTCTTTATCCCGCACTTTACCGGCTGGAAAATGAAGGCTGGATTAAAGCGGAAGCAGGCCTGTCCGAGAACAACCGCAAGGCGCGTTTTTATAAGCTCACCGCGACCGGCAGAAAGCAGCTGACGGTCGAGACCGATCATTGGGCCCGGATCACCGCCGCCATCGGGCTCGTTTTGGCCAAGGCCTGATTTGCCTCATTTCGCCGGGTCCGTGTCTCGAGCGGCCCAGCGGGCGAAGTTGGGCTGCAGCTGGCGGATCCGGCCGGTCTTCGGGCCGTTGAGGGCGAGGCCGTCGATCGTGAGCTCGCAGCCCAGATATCCGGTGATCGCCACCAGCAGGAAATGAAACTGCTCGGCCAGCAGGCCTTCGTAACCCGTGGGGCGGCCATCGACGGGGTGCCGCCAATCGACGCCGGAGTGCAGGCCGCCGCACAGCTGGCCGCGGCGCACGAGGCTCGTCATCTGGAGAAAGAGCCGGTTCGCCTCCGGACGCAGGCCGCTCCGGTACAGAGCCTGAAGGAAATACCAGGTCTGATGCGTGTGGATCGAGCCGTTTTGGTAAATGCCCACCTGATCGCTCCCGTCCTCCTCGATTCCCTTGCCCGACCAGTTGTTGTGGCAAACGGCCGGGATCGGATCGAGGAAGATGGGCAGGCCCCATTCAAAGCGGGTGAAGCCGCGCGCCGCGAGCCGGCCGAGATAATCGCGCAGGAGTTCCTTCGCCAATTCCTCCGGCACGAGGCCCAGGGCGACGGCCGCACCGAGGTGCATGTGGGAATGAAAGCCAAACCGGCGCCCGTCCCGCGCCACCCATTGCATGATCTGCTGCGAGCCGGCGTCGTAAAACGTCGGCACAAAATTCGTGTGCAGGCGCGCCGCCTGGGCGCGCGCCGCCGCGGCCTCTTCCCTGGCGTCCAGGCGCTCCAGCAAATCCGCCGCCCGGTGCAGGCTGCGGAAAGCGTGGGCATTCACATATGACTCGAGATGCCCGGAACGGACGCCGTCGGCCCATTGGCACTGCATGTTCCCGGCCGGACCGGCGGCCTCAGCTTCCTCCGGAATGCCGGATTGCTCGGAGGCGATCAGGCCCAGGCCCTGATATTCCAGGCTCCTGAGGGCCTGCGTATACGAGCGAATGGCTTGCAGCCCGTGCCGTTCGTGATGCGCCTCTTCGTCGCGTGGCACGACGGCGACTACCGCGTGATGCCCGGCGGTCTCACGCGGTTCGATCCCACGGGCGCCGACGCCATCGTCTCGCTGCAGCGGGGCAGCGCGACCAAGGACACATGGGTACTGTCCGCCGGACCCACCGATGATTCCGTCGTCCTGGCGCCGACCGAGGAACCCACGGCCTTTCAACGCCCGGAAAGCACGCCCAGCCGCCTCGCGGACAACCTCTATTGGCTGGGGCGCTACCTCGAGCGTTCCACCCAGATGGTGCGCCTGCTCGACCAGGTGGACCCGATTTTGCGCGACGAGATTTCCAAGATCGATCCCGCCGTCGCACGGGATTTTCTGCGCGCCCTCCTTCACCGTCAGCAGGGATCGGTGGACGAGGAGGCCTCGCCCGCCGAACTGGCCACCGCGATCCGCGTGGCGGCGGGAAACCGGGAACATGCCGGCAGCCTCTCGACCGGTCTCGACCAGCTCATCCGTGTGCTGGACCAGGTGAAGGTCAACCTGCCGCCGGATTTCTGGAAGATCCTGCGTCGGCTCCGGGTCATCGCCTCGCTCGATTCACCCCACGCGGAGCCTGATCTCGGCCAGCAACTCGCGTCCCTTGAGGCCCTGACCAATGAGACCCTCGCCCATGATACCGGATGGCACTTCCTGAATCTCGGCCGGAGGATCGAGCGGGCGCGGCACATCGTGTTCCTCGCGGATGAGCTTCTGCTCCCGGATCCCACGGAGGGAGAGTCCCTCGCGGCCCCGAGTGAATTCCGGCTGCAGACCCTGCTCCACTTTACTGATAGTCTCTTCATTTACCGCACCCTCTACCGCAGCGTATACCAGCCGGCGTCGATCCTGGCGTGGCTGATCGGCGCGCCGGAAAATCCCCGCGGCCTCCGGTTCCAAGCCGACCGCATCGCCGAGCATGTGGCCGCGTTGCCCGGGGACCTGGCGCCACGGGCCGTGTCGGCGCTGCGCGCGACCGCCTTTCGCCTCGCGAGCAGTGCTAAGCTGATCGATCCCTCCGCGTTGGCCGACGATCCGGCGCAGGCCCAGGACTTCTTCGCCGGATCGGAATCGATCCTGACCGAGTTCAATGACCGCCTGACCCAGATTTATTTCAGCCATTCCGACGTCCCGGAGTCCCGGCGCGAGGCCTAGAATCCAGCCGCCCATGCCCAGCTACAGCGTCACCCACACGACCAGCTACAGGCACAACGCGTTCGCGAGCGCGGCGTGGCAGGCCGTGCATCTCCAGCCGCGGAATGAAACCGTGCAGCACTGCGACTCGTTCGAGCTGCAGGTGTCGCCGCACCCGATGGACCTGACGTCGCGCTTCGATTACTTCGGCAACAAGCAGCACATCTTCACGCTGCACGAGCCGCACCAGGAACTGACCGTGACCAGCCGGAGTGTCGTGACCCGCGACGAGCCTTTCCTCCCGATGGCGGGCCTCACGCCCTCGATGGCCGACATCCCGGCCTTGGTCCAGCAGGCCGTCACGGAGTCGGACTTCACCCTGCAGCAGTACCTGCACGCGTCACCGCTCGTGCCCCTGCTGCCCGAGGCGCGGGCGCTCGCGGACGAATTGGGCGAAGGGCTGGGGCCGGACATCCCGGTGATGACTTGGCTGGCGATCATCGGCGAGCGGTTCGGCGAGGCGTTCACCTTCGACCGGGAGGCGACCCGGATCTCCACGCCGATGGCGCAGGTGTTGGTTGAGCGGCGCGGCGTATGCCAGGATTTTGCCCATCTCCTGATCAGCTGCCTGCGGCAATTGGGACTGCCGGTGGCGTATGTGAGCGGTTATCTGCTGACGAAACCGCCGGCGGGCCAGCCGCGCCTGATCGGCGCGGATGCTTCCCACGCGTGGGTCTCCGTTTTCATTCCCGGAACCGGCTGGGTCGATTATGATCCGACGAATTCCTGCTTCGCTGGCGCGAGCCACATCGTCGTCGCGCGCGGCCGGGACTTCTTTGACGTGAGTCCGGTCAACGGCCTGTTCAGCGGCGGCGGCGAGCACACCCTCGAAACCGGCGTGACGGTCGAGGAAGTGGAGTAAGATAAAGGCGGCCGGCCGGACTCACCTGGTTTTGTCACGGTTGGATTTGTTCTGGCCCAGGGCAAACTCCGTGAAGTCATTGTGGATGCCCTCGTAGGCCCGGTCCTGCAGGTAGATTTTCAGGATGCGCCCGTGCTCGTAGTCGCTCGTCGGGAAGATTTTCGGCTCAACCCCGGGAAGAAAAATTCCCGTGTAAGCCCGGTGGCGGTCGACGAGGCGGCGGATCGTGATCACAGCCAAAACGTTCGCGACCATCGTGGTTTCGCAAGGGGAAAACTAGGGCGGACTTTCACGCCCAAAAGGACTGGAATGCACTCCGGGGAATTCAGTCCGGGCCTGGCCAAAAGACCCAGTGGCGGGGGATCTGACGGGACAGGCATATGTTGCATTTTGCCACCGGCCGCCTGAAGCGTGATTGGCCACCGCCAATTCCTCCCAGGGATGACCTTCAATTCACAGTTACTTTATCCGTCCCGGTAAATGAACGCAGCGAGTTGTTCACCTCATCAGAAGACCCAGCTGCAGGGCCTTCATAAAATGCTCCCTCACCCATGCGCCGCTTCTTTTTTACCCCTGCTCTTCTGATCGCCCTACTCATCCTGCCCGCATACCTGCGTGGATCGGACCTGGCCCCGGCCCAGCCCGTGATTCCAGCGAGGCAATTCAGCCTTAAGGACTTCGGCGCGGTGGCCGACGGCAAGACTTCCAACACCGACGCCTTCAGGCGCGCCGTTGCGGCAGTCGATGCGGCGGGCGGCGGTACGCTGCTGGTCCCGGCGGGATCCTATTTAACCGGACCGTTTGATTTATGCAGCTGCATCGACCTGAG
>CAIONS010000011.1 GCA_903859715.1 uncultured Opitutia bacterium | reverse complement strand
GGGTCGATCCCCTTCAGGGCATCAAGACCAACCTGGGCTTTGAACTGGGCACTGTGCTGACGTCGTTTCTTGGACATGGATCGTATTGTTCGGGTTTGGACTTAACGATCCGTCCTGTCCAACTTTTGGGGTCCACCTCAGCTTGCTGGCCGCAGGAAACAGCTTATTCGACCAGACCGCACACAGGAGGTTCTGGACTCAGGCTTTCGAAATCGCAGAGCGAGGTCTTCATCGCCTACTCCTTCCAAGGCCGCAGACAACATCGCAGGCGGCCTAGATTTGGCGGAATTACCCCATTCGAATATGGCTGGAGCCAGCGGCAATGCCGTGGCGCAGGACAACCCAGCAATCGTGGAAAAACAAATGACCGACTCGCAAAAAGAGAAGGCGATGGACTCGGCGCGGGAGCTATTTGCGAGGATCGAGGCGAATAAGGCCGGTAAGTAGGATTAACCCCCAGCTCGGCTTATTTTTTCGGTACCCGCGCAAGATCGTTTCTCTGACTTTGGGTTAACGATCCGACCTGTCCAAATTTCGGGGTCCACCTCAGGTTGGGTATTTTTTGATTACTCCCACTCTGCGTTCTTGAGACCAAGAGTCTTTGCGTTCTCAGAAACTGCGCGCTTGGTCTGATCTTGGGCCCCATTTGCGAAGGTGGCCTGTATCTCAAGCGAGACATTCACTTCTGCATTGGGGTCGGCGGCTAGAGCGGCGATGATTTCATCGGCAACCTGCACGAGCCGCATCTTCGCAACCGAGGCATTAATGGCGACATTCACGTGGAATGACTTGGCTTTACCACCTCCCGAGGGCGGGGGCATGACGGTAGGGATTGCTCCGGAAGCCACGGGGCTAGGTGGAGTAATTCCAAGGGGAACTGAGCCCGCCTGATTAGGCGTAGTTGGAACAACAGGTCGATGTGCGCTTTCGTACCCCTTTGCTGCATCGGGCTCAATGAGTAGCAATGTGGCGTCAAACTGGACATTGGCGTCGCCGAGCTTGAAGCCGTCGAACTTTCCGTCGTGCTCACCGTAGGCGGTGCCGAAGAAGTCGTGGGTTCCAGCACCTTTGACGATGGCTTGCGCGATGACGCCGCGATCTTTGAGGCGCGGCAGGTAGAGGTAACGCAGGGTGTCTTCCCAGAAGTCGGCCGCCTTTACTGCGGGCTTGTCGGCTTTCCAGTAGAGTTCCTTGAGTTTGGTACGGAGGTGGATCGGCGACCAGGTGGAGATGACCCATTCGTTGTCGAGGCACACGCGCTCGATCTCAGGCCCCAAAGCCGCCCCGCTGGTGTTGAGCGGGAAAGTCTCCACGGTCGGCTTTCCTGTGGGGTTTTCCTGCGAGGGGCAGAGCAGCCATTTGAAGCATTCGCGGGCAACTCGCGGGAGCACCTCCTCGGCTCCTTTGAGTTCCTTCTTCGCCTGCTCGGCTTGGAGATTGTCCAGCACGAGTCGCATGGCGGCGACATCTTCGACGATGGAGTTCCAAGCCAAAGCCACTCGGATGCAGTCGCGCAGCCGCGTCAGGGCTCCGTGGTCGGGGGCGAGGAAGAGCAGGCGGTTGCCGCGATACCTCGGCTTCGTGCCGTTGTTGCGCACGCAGTCGAGCACACCTTCGTTGGCGAGGCGGGGTTCCTCGCGGGAATAAAATTGTTCCGGGGGCAGCACGACCAGCCGCAACGCGCTATCGTCAGGCACATCGCTGTGCGGGGTGAAGATATGCGTGCCATCGAAGAACGTCGCACCTGCGGCGAGTTTCTTGACGACCTCCGCCATGCGACCGCGCACTTCATTCTTGTCCTCGAAGCGCTGCTTCCGCTCTTCCATCTCGCGACGTAGATTGGCGCGGGTATCGAACCAGTAGCGGGTGGCGTCCTGTGACTTGTCCCCGGAGGAACTCATGTAGTGGAGTTGATCCGCCAATCGGCTCAGCGCATCGGAGTAGAGCGAGGACGTCTGGCCGGGCTGGAGACAGCCGAGCAGCACTCTGGCTCGGTCGATGCCGCGCCTGCCCGGCTTGGCACTCACTGATGACGGCGCGCTGCTCAAAAACACTGTCCGCGCCACGCGTCGTGCAGCCTGCACGGAGCCGAAGCGAGGCTCCTTCTTTTCCAGAACGGCAGTCTCGGCGCTTTCACCGTCTATGTCGCGGTCCATCACGGGATCCCAGCCGGGGCCGAGATAATAAATCAACTCGTTGCGCGCACTGCCGTCGTAAAGCGGCAGGCTGCCGGGCAGAATCAGGAGGTCCTTGTTATCATCCTGCCAGAGGCGGAAGATGGTTTTGGCCATTAGCTTCAAGACTCCGCGGGTGCGCTGAAATCCATCAATGGTCGTCCACTCTTCGTAGAGCTGGGCGAAGACCTCCGGGTGGATCGGGTAACTTTGCACCATCCGGTCGTAATACCGGGCCTCCTGGGTTTCCTGCGGGACCTTCGCTCCTTCGGCCACGTAGGCGTCGGCAAAGGCGCGGCAGACTTGTTCACGCGCCTTGGCATCGCGTATCTTTTCAAACAGGCGACGCCGGACGATCTCGAAAGCTTCCTCGGGGGCCACCGTTTTCCAGAGCGCCTGCACGCGGTTGAAGACCGCTTCCAGCGCCTTCAAGGCTGAAACGCCTCGCGGGCCACCAGCTTGGCTGTCGGACTCCGGCAGCGACGCCAGCACCACTGCGTTTGGCACCAGCTTGGCCGCCTCGGTCAGTGATTGGATGAAACTCAGATTGCTGTCGTAGGTGCCACCGCTGAGCGGCTGGCTCTCCACGAACTGGCGGATGTAAACGACCAGCTCATCGAGCAGCACTACGCACGGCGCGAAGCGCGCGAGCAACGCGCAGAGCACGTCCTTGCCGGGCGACGTTCCGTTGGCATCGGACTCCTGGACAAGCGCAAAACCTTCCTCCTGGCCAAGCTGCCAAGCCAGTTCCCCCCAGAGTGTCCGGATGGCGTGCTTGCCATGCTTCCACGGCTGGCCGGGGGCGTGGGCCGTGCCATCGAGCACGGCAATCTGAGCATGGTGGACATTTAGCAACTTTGCTTGATCGAGCAGCGCTGGGATGCCGCTGAGTTCACCCAGGGCACACTTGCGTGACGCCAGATGATAGACTGCCAGCATGGTGTGGGTCTTGCCCCCACCGAAGGCGGTTTGCAGTTGGATAACCGGCTCTCCGCCTTTGCCATTGAGGCGCTGTGCCACCTGCGTGAGCAGACGCCCCATGCCCTCGGTGATGAAGGTGCGCTCATAGAAGGCTTTCGCATCGCCATATTCCGGGGTGGCCTTGCCGGTGCGCACGGCGGTGAGGTCGGCGGCAAACTCGGACTGTTGGAACGTGCCGTTCAGCACGTCCGGGTGGGGAACGATGACTTCTCTCCAGGGTTTCAGGCTCATGGTAATGGACCCTTAGCTTTCGAAGCCGGGTAGTTGTCCGTCGGTTGGCTTCGGGGCAGCAGATGCCGCCGACTCGATCCCCGTCCAGCTCGTGATGAGTTCGTTGTAAGCGCGGGCGTCTTCGGCTTGGCCGAGGCGTTCGCAGAGGGTGTAGAGGCGGTAGGCGAGCTGGCGCACGGCTTCGGCTTTGCCACCGAGTGCGGCGAGGAGCGCGCCGGATGCCGATTCGCCGCCTTGTTTCAGGGCGCGGATGAGCTGGTGCAGGGCTTCCCAGACGGGCGTGCGGGCGTCGGTGCGCGGGTCCCAATCGGTGGGATACTCGGACCACTTGAGCAGGCGCACTTTGCCGCTGCCGCTTTGCAGCACCCCGGCTTCCTTCATGGCGTCCACGCTGGTGGATTTGGAACGGGCCAGCACGTCGGCTTCGCCAAAGACGCTTTCCGTCCAGCCGTGTTGCTCGAACCAGTGCAGGCAGAACTGGGTGTCGGCGTCGAAATCGTCCTCGGCGAGGAAGCGGTTGATGAGCTGGAGGGCGGTGCGCACGCTCATGGGCGAGCCGTCGGCCTCCAGAACGGCGGCGTATTTGGAAAAGACCGCCATGCCCGGCCCGATGATGGCCTGCGAAAGGTCCACCGGGGCCACGGGCGAACGCTCGTCGCCGGAACCTTTGGTCATCTCGTCGAGCGCCTCGGGCAGCACGCCATTCAACTCGCGGATGAACTCGCGGCGGGAAATGGAGGACGCGTCGGCGGGGCGTTTGCGGCAGACGAGGACGATGCTGGAGGCGAGAGCGTTGTTGCCCTTAGCGACTAACCTACCCGAACCCTCAGTTCGCATGGGCCACGTTCCGCATAGTTGTAGACCTGCCCGATTGACGGCTTCGAGAAAGGTCTCCCAACCAGTTGAAGAAGTTCCAGAATCCGATTTGGTATCAGACTGTTTGAAAGCGTAATAAATAGTTACTGGTGCGGCTGGGTGAGATTGCTCTGCAAGACTACGCATCGCGCCCGTCATACCCTCTAGGAAGAACACTTCAGCTTTTTGCTTGTTTCCGTGGCGGTATGGAGACGCGACCAATTCCTCAGCTTTCGGCACTGCCAAGGTGGCAAGGAGTTGAGGAAAGACAGCCTTTAGAGCCGGACGCAGCCAAACGTAAAAGAAATCCGAGAGGTCAGCGTAACCAATGTTGTCGTAATAGGGCGGGTCTGTTGAAACGAATTTATTTCTGCTGATTTCCTGCACGGACGCGTTGGCTTGAGTAACAAACGCAGGTTCACCTGCCGGGAAAGCAGCTATCGACATCACACCCTTTTCCATGGCGGTCTCCAGACTACCCCCAGCGTCTGCAAACGGATTAGCCTCAGCAAAATCCCACGTCATTGGGATTCCTTGGCGAGCAAACGTCTCCCGAAAAGCCCCTCTGTCGTTCATCCACGAGGCGATTGACGATCCTATGTTTGCAACTTTCGAGACGGCGAACGCGAGGTATACACTGACAGCCTCAGCATATGCGGGGGCGTTGATGCCGTTCGCATCGATTCCTAAATGGTCATCTTTGAGACCTGCTGCAATAGCAGCGGCGTGTATTTTCACTCTCGTTTCTGTAACGAGGTCGATAAGGGTTGTCAGGGCTACTGTTTGACGTGGCGTGAACAAATCGGAGTATAAGGTAAGCCCGTAACTCACAGTCCAATGGCTGCGAGGGTCATTAGGTAGCGAAAGCTCCGGTTGCCACTGGGGTTTGGCTTTGCAGGCGGCAGCCTCAATCTCTGCATTTGGTGCGAGATACATACGGCTCGTCGGGCCCTCAACCACCACGGCCATAAGCCTGATTCCCATTTGTTTTCTCATGCCTTCGGCTTTGATATAATCAGGCTCAATAGCTGATTCAGAAAGCAGGCATCGAAAATTTGCTCCTCGCGCAAGTTTTGTTCCGGTCTCAGCTTCGGGCGGGGGAGTTCCTGTTCGGACGGTAAATCTATAGCTGTCACTTTCCACGAGTGGCTGCACATAAGATTCCTTTCCTTCTCTTGATGAGAGAATGAAGGTGGAGGCCAGCGGCACGTCCACATGCGAAAACGCCGGATTGGGACTCTTGACCGTCCGCGCCCAGAGCCAAGCGATGACGGTGAGCTTCTGGCCGACGAGCGGGTTGAGATCGGGCCGTTCCTTCGCCATCTCCGCCGTGATTTCCACCGGCGGATAGAGGTGGCCGATGCGCTTCTGCGCTTCCTCGCGCATCCAAGCGCCGTAGTAGCGAACGTCTTCCGCCAGACCGGTGGCACCGGGCCATTCCCGTTCCAAATCCAGTTCCTTCTTCTTCGCGCCTTGGCGGCTTTGCAGCAGGCTGACCGGCGGCCTGCCCGCGAACTTGGGCGGGATCTCGATCATGGCCTTGTTGATGAGCACGGCCACGGGGTTGAGGTCACTAGCGTAAGCCTCCAGCCCCAGCCGCTGCGCCTCCAGCGGGATGGCGCCGCCGCCGGCAAAGGGATCGTGCAGGGCGGGCAGCTTGTCGGGATTGAACAGCTCGGCGGCCTGCGGGTGGTCCTTGTTCAGCTCGCACACCTCTCGCCACGAGCGGCGAATCTCGGCGCGGGCACGCTCCAGCACTTCCTCGTTGGTGGTGTTCTCCCAAAGCACGAGATCCTCGATGATCTTGAACAGACGCTTCCGCTCGATGGCGGCGTCCTTCTTGTTCTTCCCGTATTTGAACCCGCCGCCCTGCTGGTAGCCGGGATCATTGACCAACTGCGCAAAGATGACCGCCCGCGCCGCGGCCAGTGGACGCCGCGCCCACCACAGATGCAGCGTACTCGGATGCCCATGCCGGATGGATTTCTCCCGGGCACAAGCCACATTGATCGCGTCCAGCGGCAGGGCGACTTCGATGAGCTTGCGGGGTGATTTGATGGGGTAATCGGTCATGGTTAGAATCAGGATTCCTCGTCTTTCAAGTTGTTGAGCCGCTCGACGATCTGGTCACGCAGCGCGGTCAGCCGCTCCTTATCACATTCCTCGATCCACTCGTCCAAATGGTTTTCGATGACCGCTTCAGGTTCGTCCGGTTCGTCCGGTTCGACGGGAGGGGTGGCCTGAACAAGTCCGTAGCGGAAACTAAACGCGGTGCGGTCCGGATTGAACGAATGTGGCTTGGGACAGTGGTCGAAAAGCTGGGTGATTTGGGCATCGGTCATGCCGGAGCGAACCACGTCGCGCACGAAATGAAGTTCCAAAATCTTCGGGTCATCGTGAGCGTTCAACTCCACGGGAACGAACGCGAAGGAAATCCAACGTTGGGAGTGCCAGCGATTGAGTTCGTCGGGGCTTACCTTGGCGTGCGCCAAAACCGATTCGAGCGACACCTTGAAAAGAGACTCCTGACAACTCTGGGACGGCCACGCGGGGGTGAACCATGGTGGCAGTTCCTGGCTCGTGGTTTCGTCGTTCATGCCAGGTGCATTTGGGCGCGTGCGAGCAGCGCTTGGAGGTCGTAGTTGACGGAGGACACGCCCCAGCCAGGTTCTTCCTTGAAGGGATGCGGCACGTAGTGCGGGCCGTCGATGGTGTCGTCTTCGCCGACGAGCACGATTGCGAGGTGATATTTGACGCCCTGATTCCAGCTTTCGAAGATTTCGTTCTTGGTCACAGTGACGGTGGTCGCGCCTTGGATGCGGCCTTTGACTTCGATGTGACGGGACTCGGGCAACTTACCATTCACGCTGGGCGCGTAGGAAGTGATGTCCCAGCCGCATTTCTGGGCGGAGACATCCACCACGCGGCAACCACGGGCTTCTTCGGCGCGGCAGACGGCGTTCATGGCGAGCAGTTCGATGCGTGAGCGGGCGGCGGGATCGGCGGAGAAGGTAGCGGTGGCGGCATCAGGCGCAGGTTCGCCGCGCAGTTTCCGCAGCAGGCCGATGGGGACGACAAGGGCACCGCCGAGCACGACGGGCGTGCCGTTGGTGACGTGGCGCATGGATTGCAGTTCCTTCTTCCGGTTTTCCAAGCGGCCTTCGAGGTCGTTGATCGTGCGCTGGATGTTGTCGAGGTTCAGGCGCACGTCTTTGCCAGCTTCCTGATCATCCTTGAGCCGCATCCAGCGGTCGGACCAGAAGGCGATTTCCTTGGTCAACCGCTCGTGGACGGCGGCGAGGGTCTTGTCCACATGGGCGATGCGGCGCGTGGCGACTTCGCCGTAATGTTCGGGGACGAGCGTGGTGGCGGCGAGGGCGAGGGCGCGTTGCTCCTGGTCGGCGCGAATCCATTCGGACGCCAGCAGGTCGGCCAGCAAGGGTCGGTCGGCAGCGGCCAGCGGCTCGTAGTCGAGGTGCGGTGCCCAACCGGCAAAGCTGGCTTTCCCGTCGGGGGTGACGTGGACGAACTGGAGCCGCTTCGAGAGGACGGAGCTGTCGCCGGACTTGATCTCGTGGGTGATGAGGAAGAGGAGCGAGGCCTCGGTGGCATCGTCGGCGGGGTCCACGAGGATCGCTCCCTGGCGCATGAGATTGCTGTGCTGCTCCAGCACGAGGTCGCTGACGGCGAGCATGAGCGGATGACCGGGATGGATCATCTGGGCGAAGGCGAGTCCGGGACGGTCGAGCGGACGGACGGCTTCCTTGGTGAAGCAGACGCGCTCGTAGCGTTTCAGCACGGGGGCAAGTTCGCGGCGGTTGCGACCGGTGATCTGGCGGTCGCGCTCGCGGATGAGGGCGGGGACGTGGGTGATCTCGAAGCGGCCCGACTCGCGGGGATACATGGCTCCGCCCACTCCCTCGAAGGCTTTGGCAAAGAAGGAGCGGACGAAGTAGGGCTGCAAGCGGCGGGCCTCGGCGATTTCCATCTGCTCCTTCACCGCAAAAAGGCGCTCGGCGCTCATGGTTTCCTGGGCGAGGGCGTTGCGTTCGAGGAGGCCTTTGATGTGGGAGGTATCGAGCGCGTTGTCGATGGTCTGGAGCCGGCTGGCGCGACGCTCGGGCTGGTCGTTGTAGCGAATGGCGTCAAGCAGGAGGTCCTTGAGGCTGCGTTCCTCGAACACTTCGCCGAGAATGTCGAAGACGCGGCCGTTGAAGGCATCGTTGATGGTTGCGAGTTTGGTGAGCAGGCGATGATAGACCTCGCCCTCGCGGGTCTCCTTGGCGACGAGGTTCCACAGGTGACAGACTTGGTCCTGGCCGATGCGGTGGATGCGGCCGAAGCGTTGTTCGAGGCGGTTTGGATTCCACGGCAGGTCGTAGTTGACCATGAGGTTGGCGTTCTGGAGGTTCACGCCTTCGCCAGCGGCATCGGTGGCGAGAAGGATGCGGACTTCGGGATCGGAACGGAACAGGGCCTGGCGCTTGCGTCGTTCGTCGCGATGCACGCTGCCGTGGATGGTGGTGATGGCGTCAGGCGTGCCGAGGACGCCGCCGATTCTGCGCTCCAGATAGTTCAGTGTGTCTTTGTGCTCGGTGAAAAGGATCATCTTGCGCTGACGGCCATCGGCGTCGCGCATGTGCGGATTATTCTGGAGGATACCCGAAAGTTCATCCCACTTGCGATCCAGACCGGAGTCCACGACGCCACGGGCCTGCTCGACGAGGTCGGCCAGAATGAGAATCTCGGCTTCGAGTTCGGCGATGGTCTCGGCGGCAGTGGCGGTATCGACGAGCTTTTCTTCTAGGTCTTCCTGCTCCTCGGCGCTAAGGTCATCATCGTCTTCCGGCGGGGCTTCGAGATTTTGGGAGGTGAACTGCTGGCCACGGGATAGGAGGCGCTCTTCACGGAGCCGGGCTTCAAGCCGTTCCTTGCGCCGCCTGAGCGATTGGAAAATCGCCTCGGGACTGGAAGCGAGGCGGCGCTGGAGGGCGGTGAGCGCAAAGCCGACGGAGCCCTTGCGCGGACCTTTGAGCGTTTCGGCCTTTCCCATCTCGGTCTTTACGTAGGAAGTCACGGCCTCGTAGAGCGCGGATTCGATGTCGGAGAGTTTGTAGTTCGCCGTGTAGGCTTTTCGTTCGGGAAACAGGTGGGTTCCGTCGAAGCGGAGCATTTCCTCCTTCACCATGCGCCGCATGAGGTCGCTGGCGTCAACCTTGTGGGCACCATCGCCGCCCCCGCGAAATTTGCCGTAGAAGCGATCGGAATCGAGCAGCGAAAGGAAAAGCTGGAAGTCCTCGTCTTTGCCATTGTGCGGCGTGGCGGTGAGCAGCAGGAGATGGCGGGTGCGGGCGCCGAGTTTCTCTGCGAATTGGAAGCGCCCAGTTTTTTCGAGTTTCGAGCCAAAGAAATGGGCAGAGAGCTTATGCGCCTCGTCGAAAATCACGAGATCCCAAGTCGTGGCGAGGAGCTTCTCTTGAAGCTCTTCGTTGCGGGCCATCTGGTCGAGCCGGACGATAAGGTGATCGAGGTCCTCAAAGGGATTGCCGGTCGGCGTCGCGGCTTCCAAGTCGGCGGAGAATACATTGAACTGAAGCCCGAACTTCTCGAATAACTCGTCGCGCCATTGCTCGACGAGACTGCCGGGTGCCACCACGAGAATGCGGCGGGAGTCGGCCCGCATGATCAGCTCGCGGATGTAGAGACCGGCCATGATGGTCTTGCCCGCGCCGGGATCGTCGGCGAGGACGAAGCGCAGCGGCTGGCGCGGCAGCATGGACTCGTAAACAGCGGTGATCTGGTGCGGCAGCGGCTCCACGTTGGAAGTGTGGACCGCCATCATCGGATCAAACAGGAAGGCGAGGTCGATACGCTTGGCTTCGACCGCCAGCTTGAAAGCCTCGCCGTCGCCATCGAATGACCAAGGTCGCTCAGTCTTGGCGAATGCGAGGGTGCCGATGTCTGCCTGCGTGATTAACCGCTCCCGAATGGACCCGTCGGGAAGTCTGTAAATCACCTGCACCGCACTCGCGCCGAGCGGAACAACAGCAGCGAGTGTGACGACGATATTCGGTTCGAGACCTACCAGGGAGAGGCCGCTTTTTAAATCAGAGAGTTGCATGGTCTAACGAAGAAGGCCCAGAGCCGAGCCCACCCAAAAAACAGGCGGAGATCTACTTAGGCCAGCTCGTTCTGAGGTGGACCCCGTCCGTTGGACAGCGGATCGGGTAAATTAAGTTAGATTTAAGGGAGGGGGTGCAGGGGGAGGG
>CAIONS010000010.1 GCA_903859715.1 uncultured Opitutia bacterium | reverse complement strand
TGGCTCAATGGTAGGGCGAATCCTCCGTATGAGCCGTAATCGTGAACACACCTGACGGCTCATCGGGAGGATTCGCCCTACCATCGGAACGGAGCTACCTCACTGCGCCTGCTTCGCTATCTTGTAGACGACGGGCTGCTGGCCGGTGGGCAGCGCGAGCAGGTCGTAGTCGTGGAAGGAATTGATTTTCACGTCGACGAACTCGCCGACCGGCAGCTCGCGCGAGACGTAGACGCGGCCGTCGATGTCGGGGGCGTCGGCCTCGCCGCGGGCGACGCCGGGTTCCTCGACGAGGATCCGGATCGTGCGGCCGACGTAGCCTTTCGAAACTTCACGGGCGATTTCCTGCTGGAGCGCCATGGTCCGGTGCCAGCGGGCTTCCTTCACCTTGGCGGGAATCTGGTGGTCCATCTTCGCGCCGCGCGTGCCTTCCTCCTGGGAATAGCGGAAAACGCCGAGGCGCTCGAACTTGGTTTCGCGGATGAACTCGCAGAGCTCGTCCACGTCGGCCTCGGTTTCGCCGGGAAAGCCGACGATGAACGTGGTGCGCACGGCGATGCCGGGAATGCCGGCGCGGATGCGGCGGATGAGATCGCGGATGTAGTCTCCGCTCGTCTCGCGCTGCATGCGCTCGAGCATCGGGTCGCTGATGTGCTGGAGCGGGATGTCGATGTAGCGGGCGACCTTCGGGCACTCGGCGATGGTGCGGATGAGCTCGTCGCTCCAATGAGCCGGGTGCGTGTAAAGGAGGCGGATCCAGAAATCGCCCTCGATGGCGTTGAGTTGGCGGAGCAGGGTGGTGAGCGCGGTGCCGCGGGTGGAGTCGACGGGCGTGCGCGGATTCGGGCGCTGCTCCCAGGTGTCCATGCCGAAGAAGGTCGTGTCCTGGGAAATGAGGTTGAGCTCCTTCACGCCCTCCTTGACCAGCTGGCGGGCCTCGGCGACGACGCTTTCGACGGTGCGGCTGCGATGCCGACCGCGGATCTGCGGGATGATGCAGAACGTGCAGGGATGGTTGCAGCCCTCGGCGATCTTGATGTACGCGAAATGCTTTGGCGTGAGCCGGAAACGCGGCGTGTCGTAGTCGGGGATGTAGGTGGACCGCGGTGTGACGAAATTCTCGGGCACGGGACTGGCGCCGCGCTCCTTGGCGTAGATGCCCTCGATGATCGGCGCGACCTTGGTGATCTGGTCGAGGCCGATGAAGGCGTCGACCTCATGGGCGAGTTCGCCGGAGAGGTCCTTGGAGAAACGCTGGGACATGCAGCCGGCGACAATGAGCTTCTGCTCCTTGCGGCGCTTGCGGAGGCCCCGGTTCTGGTGGACCTCGAGGATGTGGCTGATCGATTCCTCCTTGGAGGAGTCGATGAACGAGCAGGTGTTGACGATGACGACGTCGGCCTTCTCCGCATCGGGGATGACGACCATGCCGGCCTGGTGCAGGTGGCCGATCATAATCTCGCTATCGACGAGATTCTTGGCGCAACCGAGGGAAATAAGACTGACCTTGATCATGGCGGAAGAGGGACGAAAGGGCGTCAATGGCTTGTCATTCTGAGCATAGCGAAGAATCCACTGGGAGTTCGTCGCGGGCTTCGATGGGATCCAACTGGATGTCGAACCAGCCCCAAGCGGCTAGACTTCGCTTCGTTCAGAATTACAGTCGGCAGTAGGCTTGTTTTAACTAAAAAACCGCGGCGCAGGGCCGCGGTCCAAGATAACGGAAGTGCGTTGCAGCCGGTTACTTCTTCTTGGGGGCGGCGGCTTTGACGCGCGCTTTGCGGCGCTTCAGATAGGCAGCGCGACGTTTACGTTTGATGTACTTGTTGAGTTGTTGACCCATGGTGGTGTGAAGTGAAAGAGGCAGCATCCCAAGCAGGGCGTGCGAGTCAAGTTTCCACTCCAAGAATCGAAGTTCCCTCGCGCCGCCAGCGATAGACGAGCGGCTCCCGGGTGCGGTCGAGCTGCTTGTAGAGCGCGGGGTCGGTGCGCTTGAGCAAGGTGAGCTCCGCGAGGCCGGTCGCATCGCAGTTGAGGAGCCGGACATAGGGTTTAAAATGCTCGGGCCGGCCGATGATGCGGGAGAGGCCGGCGGGGCCGGTCGCGTCGCGCTGCCGATCAAGGGCGAGGAAGCAATAGGGCAGGCTGCGGAGATCGATGCCGGCGCGCTGGCCGAACTTCACCCATTCGGAGCTGGCGAAGATCTCGCTGGGCGGCGGGGCGAAGTGGTGGCACCAGTCGCGCTCATTGCTTGGTGTGAGGATGGGACAGGTCTGCTGGTGGGTGCAGGGAGCAACGAGGCGGAAGTCGGGCAGGAATTCCTCGCGGAGCGCGCCGAGCGAGCGGCTGACGCCATGCGTGCCGGGCTCGACCCAGATGACAGCCTCGGCCCGGGCGATCAGCGCGCGCAGGCTGTCGAGGGCTTCGGGTGGGAGTTCATTCAGGACATGGCTGATGAGCAGCAGGCCGACGGGCTCGTTGGAAGCCAGAAACCCGGGTGTGGCGGAACGGACATTCAGGGTGGGAAATGCTTGGGTCGCGGCATGGGCGGAAAAATCGCACGCGGCAGGCGAATGATCCCAGACCTGGAGCGAATCGAACTGGTCGGCGCCGAAGAAGGAAATCACCCGGCGCGCGGCGATGCCGCTGCCGCAGCCCCAGTCGAGCACCGAGCGGGTGGTAGGAGTCCAGTCGCGGAGTTTCAGCTCGCGCAGGACGTGATCCCATTTCCAGCCGATGCGTTCGCCGTAGGTGAAATCGTAGCTGGCGAGATCGCTGGCAGATTTCCAATACGGGCCGCTGGCTGCGGCGCCGTCGAGAAATCCCGCACGCAGCCGGTCGAGGGCGGGCCAGTCGAGGTCTTCCCAGGTCATGGCGAATCAATCCCAACCTTCCCGCGAATCACGCGAATGGACGCGAATGACGGAGATCCATTCGTGGTCATTCGCGTGATTCGCGGGCAATTATTCCTGTAAGCGGATTTCATGACTGCAGGGGCACGCCCAGATGCGTGGCGAGTTGCTGGGTGCGGATGCCGTAGAAGGCGGCGAATTCGCGCAGGCGGGTGGCGGTCGTCGCATCGCCGGGCGCGCGGGACTTGATGGCGGAGATCATGAGGTTCTTGGCGGTGTGCTCGGTGGAGATGAACTCAAAGACCTTGGTGCGGTAGCCGGCCCATTCGAGGAGCTGGGCGCGCAGGGCATCGGTGACGAACTCGGCCTGGCGTTCCTGGAAAATGCCGTGGCGCAGCGCATCGGCGAGGACGGGCGGGGCGCCGAGCTGAGCGCGGAGCTCTTTCTGGCAGCATGGGGAGACGACGATCAGGGCCGCCTGGGCGGCGATGCCCTTGGCGAGGGCGTCGTCGGTGGCGGTGTCGCAGGCGTGGAGGGCGATCAGGACGTCGGGGGGATTTTCGATTTTTGATTCTCGATTTTCGAATGAGACGGAAGCGATTTGGTTGGCGGTGAAAGTGAGATTAGTGAAACCCGTTTCGCGGGCGACGCGATTGCAGAGGTCGACGAGCTCGGGGCGGGCATCGATGCCGTGGACGGTGGCGCGGTCGCCGAGGAGGGCGGCGACGGCGAAGGTCAGGTAGCCTTTGCCGGAGCCCATGTCGACGATCCGGAGTGGCGTGGGACGGGTGGCTTGTGGCGAGGAGGGATCGAGGCCGGCCTCGGTGAGGAGGTGGCTGAGGAGTTCAGCGAACTTTTGGATCTGGCGGAATTTGTCGGCCATGCCTTCGCGGGGCTGGCCGCGGTCGTTGGTTACGCCGAGGGCGCGGAGCCACGGGGCGTCGGCGGGAATGAGATGCGTCTTGGCTCGGTCATGCGGCGTGGGCGCGGCAGCGGGCGCGGAGGATTTCTTCACGCGTAGGCGGGCGGAGCCGTCGGGCTGGCATTCCAATTGGGCGGATTCGGCGGCAGTGAACAGGTGGGCGTCGAGAAAGTCGGATCCGATGAGTGGCTCGAGCAAGGCGAGGGCGGCAGCCGGCGGATGATTCTTGGTCACGTCGTTCGTGGCGTGGCGCCAGACGAACGCGAGGTGAGGGCCAGTCTTCAGGGTGAGAGAGCGGACGAAGAGATTCTTGAGCGTGGCATCGGCACCGCGGTACTTGCCGAGCGTGAGCTTGACGAGGGTGCCCTCCTGCACGGTGGTGCGGAGCAAGGTGAGAAAGCGGGGACGGGCGTCAGTCGGCATGGTCAGCGCAGCGAGACAGGCCCGAGGCAATAGTCGATGGGAGAACGTCGCAAACCAAAGCGTTGCCCGCGAATCTCCGCCGATCAGAACGAATCCAATCCACGGAACCGGAGTGTCACCACGAAAAACACGAATGACACTAAAAGAAAGCCATTCGCCCGGAGTTTTGAGGTCTGGTTTTCGTGTCGTTCGCGTGGTTTGTGGTGAAATCCATTCAGGAGCTTCCGCTTAAGGCTTTCGGTCCGTGATCAGCCAGGCCCGGGCGATTTTGTCGTGCGGGATTTCGTAGATCACCAGGGCGCGTATCGTCCCGCGCTGGCCGTCGGGCGATACCGTCGTGATTTCCTCCTGATCGATAACAGTCCGGCCCAGCACCATTCGCTTAGGGATGACAGCGCTCGGCCGGGCCTCCCGAAAACGCCGTGAATAGCGCTCCCGGATCTGTGCCGAGCCCTTGGCGATCAGCTCGGATGGATGCAGGAACAGTTCGGCATCGTCCGTGTAAGTCGCGACGAATGCCTCGATGTCATGCGCGTTGTAGGCATCGACCTGCCGTTGGACGATGGCTTCGGGATTGTAGATTTGATCGCTCATTAATCCCATTTTACATCCGGATTGGGGCCGAAGAAAAACACTTCGATCCTTAGCCATCCAGCTTTCTCGTGCCCTTCGTAGTCGCGAACTTTGATGCGGTAGACGAAAAGAACTCCTTGCTGCCAGAACGGTCCCTTCAAAAATAGTCGCCGCTGAGCCGATAGAATTATGAAACCGCTTTCCTTGGCCCAATTGGCCATTTGGATCTTATCTGGCACGTGCTTCTTAAGCCTATAAATTAGCAGCCATATAAGAGTGCCTATGACTGACGCCACGATGAGAAATCCCGGCGCGAGGCTCGTTTCCATAGGGCTATTTAACTGGTGCTATTGGTGCCAGTCTGAGGAGTGCTTAAGCGTGCGCTAATTACGGCAGAAACTCTGTCGTCATGGCGTGGCTGGTGGTGACTTTGCCTTTGGGGAGAATGCCGAGGTCTTCCAGCTGGGTGATCTGGGTGGCGTAGCGCGCGGGATCGAGGCGGCCAACCTGGTTGGGGCCGCCGGTGGCGTCGCGGCCGGTGATGAGCTTGTCGTCGATGATCATCTGGCGGGAGAATTTCATGAATTCATCCGTGTTGTTCGGGTTGACCTTTTTCAGCGCCTCGTGGGCGGGCGTCGGGTCACCCGCGACGTACTCCTGCCAGCCGTGGATGTAGGCGCGGAGGAACGCTCGGAGCTCGGCGGGGTGCTCGCGGGCGAACTTCCGGCTCGTGATGAGCACGGAGTAGGCACGGAAGCCGGCGTCCCACGTCGAGAGGAAGCGCGGCATCTGTCCGCCGGCCTTCACGATGTGATAAGGTTCGGCGATGAAGTAGCCCTGCTGGATGGCCTCCTTGTTGCCGAGGAAGGCGGTGACGGAAAAGTTCTGCGGCACGACCGAGAAGGTGAGGTGGTATTTGTTCTGCAGGAACTTGAGGAACGCCCACTCGGGCCGGGCGATGATGGTCTTACCCTGCAGGTCGGCGAACGTGTGCACGGAGCTGGACGCATGGATCATCAGGCCGGAGGGATCGTCCTGAAACACGGCGGCGATCTGCAGGATGGGCAGGCCCTCGGCCTGCTGCAGAAGGGCATTGGTGCTGTCGGCGAGGCCGATGGCGGTCTGCCCGGTGGCGACCATCGGCGTGACGAAGGCATTGGGTCCGCCTTGGACGACGGTGACGTCGAGTCCTTCGGCGCGAAAATAACCGCGGGCGAGTGCCTGATAGATGCCGCCGTGTTCGGGCTCCGCGATCCAATCGAGCTGAACAGTGAGCTTGGGCAGCGGCTTTTCGTCGGCGCGCGCGGTGAACGGCAGGAGCAGGCCGAGAGCGAGGCAGGATAGAAGTTTTTTGATCATCGGGGAGGGAAAGAGTTCAGGTGTCGGTGCGCTCATAGGAATCGTGCCAGTGATGGAGGGCGAGCCAGCTGAGGCCGACCACGACGCCGACAAAGACAAACCCGAGCACGCAGGTGACGGCGGCGGTGGCGAAGAGCGCGGGGTACTTGGCCTGGCTTGAGTAGATGATGGCTTGGAACCCGAGGCCGCCGCCATCGCCGGCGGAGCTGCCGGCGGTGTAATCGCCGACAAGGGCGCCGATGGGGGCGAGCACGGCGGCGATGCGGAGGCCGGTGAAGAAATACGGCAGGGCGGCCGGCACGCGCAGCAGCAGGATTTCCTGCAGGCGGTTCGCGCGGTACATGCGGAAGAGCTCGACGCTATTCCGGTCGGTCGAGATGAGGCCCTGCGTGGTGTTCACGACGAGCGGGAAAAAGCAGATGAGAAACGTGATCACGACCACGCTCTTGAGGCCGGGACCGACCCAGAGGATGAGGATGGGGGCGAAGATGATGACGGGGATCATCTGCAGCATCATCAGGTAGGGGTAGAGGCTGATGCGGATGAGCGACGACAGGGAAAGCGTCAGGGCGAGCGCGGCGCTGATCACAATGGCGCCGGCGAAGCCGAGCAACGCGCCCTCGGTGGTGTTGAGCGCGGCGCGGGCGAGGGAATCGCCATTGTCGCGGAAGGACGCGATGATTTCGCCGGGCGTGGGCAGCAGGAACTGCATTTCCTCGTTCATCGAGAAACGGATCGCATACCAGACGAGGATGAAGATCACGCCGGTCGCCGCGGGCAGGAGGAAATGGAGAAGGCGTTTGGGCATCGCGGTCAGGCGGCGGCGGATTCGACGGAGCGGAGGATACGCGAGACCTCGGCGACGAGATCGTGGTAATCGCGGGAAAGCCGGGTCGCCGCGGTGCGAGGGTAGGCGAGCGGCACGGTGATCTCGGTGTGGATGCGGCCGGGCGAGGCGGCCATCACGACGATCCGGTTGGAGAGAAACACGGCTTCGGCGACGGAGTGCGTGACGAAGAAGGCGGTCCAGGCCTGCTGCTGGCGGATGGCGAGGAGTTCCTCGTTGAGGTGCTCACGGGTCATCTCGTCGAGGGCGCCGAACGGCTCGTCGAGCAGGAGGATTTTCGGCGAAAGCGAAAGGGCGCGGGCGATCGAGACGCGCATTTTCTGTCCGCCGGAAAGCTGGCGCGGATAAGCGGCGGAGCGGTCGCCGAGGCGAACGAGATCGAGGACGCGCCGGCTGGTAGCGGCGCGATCAGTGGCGGACAGGCCGCGCAACTGTTGGGGCAGGCCGACGTTCTTCGCGACCGTGAGCCAAGGCAGGAGAGTTGGCTCCTGAAAGACGAAGGCCAGTTCGGCGGCAGCCTGCTCGGGCGTGCGGCCGTCGACGTGCAATGTGCCGCCGGACACGGGGCTCAGGCCGGCAATGAGGCGGAGCAGGGTGGATTTGCCGCAGCCGCTCGGGCCGATGAGGCTGATGAAGTCGCCGGGTTGGACGGCGAGGCTGACGCGGTCGAGCACGAGGGGACCGGCGCCGTAGCGCTTGGTGACATCGTGAAGTTCAACGAGGGGCGTCGCAGCCATTTGCCGGGCGACCTTAGGCGTGAGCAGGGCGGGCGCAACCGCTCACTTCAGCTTGGCCAGCGAATCCTTCGCTTGGGCGAAGGTCGGGTCGATTTTCAGGGCGGCCTCGTACGCGGCGCGGGCGGCGGCGGGGTCGCCGCGTTTTTCGAAGAGGTTGCCCAGGCGCCATTGGACAGGGGCATGACCGGGTTCGCCTTTGCCGGGAGAGAGCTCGAGGCAGCGGCGCAGCGCCTGTTCGCCGCGGTCCAGGTGCAGGCCGGTCTGGGCGGCCGCGCGGCCGATGGAGTAGAGCGCGATGTAGGCGTCGGGCTTGGTCTTCAGGACGTCCTCGAAGGTCGCAAAGGCTTCCTCGTATTTTTTGTCCGCGAGATAGAGCTGCCCGACGACGGTGGCACCCATCAACGGATCGCGCTTCCGGATTTCCTCGGCCTCGCCGTAGGCCTTGCTCATGCCGCCGCCGACGAAGCTGGGCGCGGAGCGGTAGTAGGTGACCAGGCCGTTGCGGGCGGCGAGGTTGTCGGGGTTGAGTGCGACGGAGTGCTCGAGCGCGGCCTGGCATTTTTCGGCGAGTCCCATCTTGGCGAAGATGCCGGCGTTGCCGGCGGCACTGCCATAGGCGGCACCGAGGTCCATGAAGTAGTCCGAGTTTTTCGGGTCAAGCGCGGTGGCCTGTTCCAGCTGGCGGATGGCCTCTTCGTCATCGCTGCGGCGCTGGGCGAGGATCCCGAGATAGTAATGGGCCGGGGCATTTTTGGGGTCGCGGGCGACAATCTGCTCAAAAGCGGCGCGGGCCTCGGGGTAACGCTTGGTCTTGTACAGGGTCAGGGCGTCCTCGCCGGTGGGTTCCGCGCGCAGGAGCCCGGCGCAGCAGACGAACAGGGCGAGGAGGAGACGGCGGCTCATGGCGGAGTGAGAACCACAGTCGGGGCGAAGGGTTGCACCGGTCGACAGAAAAATAGGGGCCGGACCAAGGACGGCGCAGGAGAGTAGCAGCCGACGTGAGGAGGCTGGATCGAGCACTTGGGCCAGCCCAGCCTCCTTACGTCGGCTGCTACTGGCAGGCGCGGATCACTCGTAGCGCAGGGCGTCGATGGGATCGAGCAGGGAGGCTTTGCGCGCCGGGTAGAAACCGAAGATCATGCCGACGGCGGCACTGAATAGGAACGCGACCACGACGGCCGTGGCCGAGACGAGGGTGGGCCAGTGGTTGAGCTCGGAGAGGAGTTCGGAGGCGCCGATGCCGACGAGGATGCCGATCGTGCCACCGAAGGCGCTCAGGACGACGGCCTCGGTGAGGAACTGGAGCTGGATCTCCTTGCCGTGGGCGCCGACAGCCAGGCGGATGCCGATCTCGCGCGTGCGCTCGGTGACGGAGACCAGCATGATATTCATGATGCCAATGCCGCCGACGATGAGGGAGACGCCGGCAATGGCGCCGAGGAGCAGGGTCATGGTGTTGGAGGTCGCGTTGGCCGCGTCGGCGATCTCCTGCTGGTTGCGCACGGTGAAATCATCGGTCTGCTCGGTGGTGCGGTGCCGTTGGCGGAGCAGCGCGATGATGTCATTCTGCGTGCGGTCGATGAGTTCGGCACTGCCGGCCTGCACGTTGATGGAACGCAGCATCGTCTGCTTGGCCACGCGTTTCATCGCACTGGTGTAGGGGACGATGACGAGATCGTCCTGGTCGGTGCCCTGGACGGAAAGACCCTTGGCGGCGAGCACGCCGACGACCTTGAACGGCTGGTTGCGGATGCGGAGCGTCTGCCCGATGGGTGACGTATCAGGAAAGAGCTGGGTGACGATCGTCTGCCCGATAATGCAGACCTTGCCCACGCCGCGGACATCGGCATCGGAGAACATGGCGCCGTCGGAGAGCGGCCACTGGCGGATATTCAGGTAGTCGGCGCTCTCGCCGAGGATCTGGGTGGACCAGTTGAGCCCACCGGCGAGGACCTGGGCGCCGGTGCGGACTTCCGGGCTGATGGCGATGGCGGTGGTGATCTCGCGCTGGATCGCGTCGGCGTCCTCGACGGTGAGCGTGCCGGCGCCGAAGGAGCCGCTGCGGGCGCCGCCCTGGTTCACGCTGCCGGAGAAAATAAGCAGGACATTCTGGCCGAGGGCGGCGATCTGGGCCTCGACCATGGACTTGGCGCCGTTGCCAATGCTGACCATCGCGATGACGGCGCCCACGCCGATGATGATGCCGAGCGCGGTGAGGATGGAGCGCATGGCGTTGCGCCGGAGGGCGCGGAACGAAACGGTGACGGTGGAGCCGATGTGCATCGTCGAATTTTGGATTTTCGATTGCGGATTTTGGATTGGGCGGATGCCTCAGGAACGGAGAGAGCGGAAACGTGAGATCAGAGATCAGGGCCCGGATGGCTTATTCGGATTTCGGGTTTCAATCTTCGAGCTTCACTTCACGCGATCAGCTTGGCGGCGGCCTCGGCGGCGTTGAGGCGCTTCATCTCAACTTCGGCGATGCTGCGGTTGGCGACGGGTGTGTCGCTCACGACGCGACCGTCGCGCATGACGAGGTTGCGCTTGCAGTAGTTGGCGATGTCGAGCTCGTGCGTGACCATCACGATGGTGATACCCTCGTCGTTGAGCTTCTGGAACACGCCCATGACCTCGACGGACGTCTTGCTGTCGAGGTTGCCGGTGGGCTCGTCGGCGAGCAGGACCTGCGGCTGGTTGACGAGCGCGCGGGCGATGGCGACGCGCTGCTGCTGTCCGCCGGAAAGCTGGCTGGGGAAATGGTCGGCGCGATCGGAGAGGCCGACGATACTGAGGCAGTGCATGGCGCGCTCCTGCATCTCGCGCGAACGCACCCGCCGTTTGCCGTAGAGCATGGGCAGCTCGACGTTTTCCAATGCAGTGGTGCGGGCGAGGAGGTTGAAACCCTGGAAAACGAAGCCGAGCTTCTCGTTGCGGAGGTCGGCCAGCTCGTTGCGGTCGAGCGTGGAGATGTCGATGTTGTCGAGCAGGTAGGTCCCGCTCGTGGGGCGGTCCAGGCAGCCGAGCGTGTTCATCAGCGTGGACTTGCCGGAGCCACTGGCACCCATCAGGGCCATCATTTCGCCCTTGTAGAGATCGAGCGAAATGCCCCGCACTGCATGCACCTTCACTTCACCGGAGTCATAGATCTTGTGAACGTCCGTGATTTTGACGACGGGAGTCATGATGGGTGCAGGCGCAACAGCCGAGGGCCGGACCTCAACGGCCCAACGGGCGGCCGTTGCCGCCGAAGGGATTGGTCGCAGGCGCGCTGGACTTGCTTCCAGGAATGTAGACGGAGGTGATGATCGCGTCGCCTTCCTTCAGGCCGTCGACCACCTCGGTGGCAATGCCATCGGTGATGCCGAGCTTCACGGTGACGGGCTCCGGATGGGCTGTCTTGGGATCCGCGCCGACGAGCAAGTAGAGCGTGCGGGTGACGGGAGTGTTGCTATCGCGGCCACCGCGACCGGCAGGCAGCTCGATGCCGCGCTCCTTCGCAAGTTGCTCCATCTTGGCGCGGACTTCCGGGGTGGGCGGGCCGTTGCCGCGCACATAGCCGGCATCGGTCATGAGCTGCTGGAATTGCTGGCGGCGTTCGTCATCGGTCAGTACTTTGGCCATCGGCGCGGGTGTGCCGTCCTTGGTGACCTTCGGCGGCAGCAGATTGTCGGGAATGCGGACGCGGAGCGCGGCATTGGGGACCTTGAGCGTGGCCTTGCGGCTGGCGACGACGACCGAGACGTTGGCCGTCATGCCGTTCAGGAGTTTCAAGTCCCGATTGTGCACGTCGATCATGGTGTCGTAGATGACGACGTTCTGGGAGGTCTTCGGCGTATTGCGGATCTGGGAAACCACGCCGCGGAACTGCCGGTTGGGATAGGCGTCGACGGTGAAATTCACGACCTGCTTCTCCTTCACATTGCCGATGTCGGCCTCGGAGATGGCGGCGTCGATCTGCATGCTCGTGAGATCATTCGCGATCTGGAAAAGGGTGGGAGCGCTGAGGCTGGCGGCGACGGTATTGCCCGGGTCGACGGAGCGCAGGATGACACTGCCCGCGATCGGCGAGTAGATCTCGCAGCGGTCGAGGTTGACCTTGGCGGTGTCGTAATTGGCCTGCTGGATCTTCACTTGGGCCTCGGCCTGGGCGAACTGGGCCTCGGCGGTGTCGAGGTCGCCCTGGGAGACGAGTTTTTGCTGGAAAAGACCGCGTTCCCGATCCGCGGTGACCTTCATCAAGGTAAGATTCGCCTTGGCGTTGGCGAGCTGACCGTCGGCCTGGTCGAGCGCGGTCTTGTAGCTGGAGGGATCGAGCTCGGCGAGCAACTGGCCCTCTTTGACGGGCGTGTTCCAATCGACGAGGACCTTCGAGACGATGCCGGAGATCTGGCTGCTGACGCTCACATTGAGCACGGGCTGCAGATTGCCGGTGGCGGTCACGACCTGGGTGAGGTCACCGCGGGCGACCGTCACGGTCGTGTACTCGGGGGGCTTTTCGGCATTCTGCCGCCAGAAATACCAGCCACCGCCGGCGGCGGCCGCCAGGATGACAAGCGCGATGATGAGGCCACCGGAGCTCTTCGATTTAGCCATGGAATTTAAAAGATGGAGTTTCCAGTTTCGGACACGGGGAAAACCGACTCACCCGGAAACGCGTGAGACGGACAAGGCAGGAGTGTGGGATGACGCGATGGAGGGCTAAAAGTTACGGCGGGATGGGTCGGCCGAGGAATTCTTGTTGCCTGTCTGGAAGGGGAAAACATTGGTTGGATCAACCAATCACACCCCATGAAAAATATCCGGTACTGGATTGCATTGCTCGCCGCCCTCCTTGTCTTCACGCCGGCCCGGGCGGAAGAGGAGAAACCCGACGCCAAGGGCGAAATGCCCGGGGCCGAGAAAAAGACCGAGCCGAAGGAAAAGGAACCCGTGCTCTCCATCACCGAGCATGAAGTCACCATTGGCGGGAAGCTGATCAAATACCGGGCCACCGCGGGCTACCTCGTGCTGAAGGACAGCAAGGACAAGCCGCGGGCGAATATTTTCTTCACCGCCTACACCAAGCTCGGCGAAACGGACCCGGCGAAGCGGCCGCTGACTTTCTCGTTCAACGGCGGCCCGGGTTCGTCCTCGGTCTGGCTGCACCTCGGCGCGCTCGGGCCCAAGCGGGTCGTCATGACGGACAAGGGCGAATCGCTGCCGCCGCCGTACAAATGGGTGGACAACGAGTACTCGTGGCTGGACCAGACGGACCTGGTGTTCATCGACCCGGTTTCGACGGGTTACAGCCGGGCGGCGAAGGACGTGGATCCGAAGCAGTTTCATGGTTTCACCGGCGACATTGAGTCGGTCGGCGAATTCATCCGGCTCTGGACGACCCGGAACCAGCGCTGGGCGTCACCGAAATTCCTCGTGGGTGAAAGCTACGGCACGACGCGCGCCGCCGGCCTGTCGGATTACCTGCAGCAGAAGTACGATTTTTACCTGAACGGGATCATGCTCATTTCCTCGATCATGAATTTCCAGACGGCGAGCTTTGCGCCGGGGAATGACCTGCCGTACCAGCTCTTTTTACCGACCTACACCGCGGCGGCCTGGTATCACGGGAAATTGAAGGGCGATCTGGCCAAGGATCTGCCCAAGACGCTTGCCCGCGTGGAAGAGTTCGTGATGAAGGACTATACGCTGGCGCTGATGCAAGGCGCCGCGCTCCCCGAGGCCGAGCGGCAGCGGATCGCGCAGCAGCTGGCGGCGTTCACCGGCTTGTCGGTGGACTACGTGCTGGAGCAGAATTTGCGGATCAATATTTTCCGCTTTGTGACCGAGCTGCGGCGGAGCGAACACCGCACGATCGGGCGGCTGGACAGCCGGATGGTGGGCATCAGCGACAATGGCGACGGTTTCTTCGACCCGAGCCTGGAGATGATCAACGGCGGCTACACGACCGCGCTGAACGATTACATGCGCCGCGAGCTGAAGTACGAAAACGATCTGCCGTATGAGATCCTGACCGGCGCGGTGCGGCCCTGGAGCTACAGCAACGTCGAGAACGAGTACCTGAACGTCGCCGAGACGCTGAAGAACGCGATGACGAAGAACCCATTTCTCAAGGTCTGGATCGCGAACGGCCACTACGACCTGGCCACGCCTTATTTCGCCACGAAGTACACAGTGGACCACATGGGCCTCGATCCCACGATCCGCGATCACCTGACCCTCACCTATTACGAGGCGGGCCACATGATGTATATCCACAAGGAGTCGCGGGAAAAACTGAAGGCCGACTACGAGGCCTTTCTCGACACGACCCTGAAGTCCGCCGGCGTGCGTTGAGCGAATCAGCGCCCGGTGTTCACCGCCGAGGCGCGCGCCCCGAGATAATCCGCGTAGAGTTGCGGAATCAGGGCCCGCCGGGCGGGGAGCCCGGCGAGTAACGCGGCGGTCGGGTGGCGCACCAGCGCCGCATCGCACCACCGCGCGGCTTCCGGGAGAATATCCCAGCCGGCAAAATACAGGGTGTCGCGCACGCCCAACGCGGCGGCCGTGCTGATCAGGCGGTCGGTCCCGATTTGCCGGTCCATGACGCGGGCCGCATCGGTGGGATAAAGATAGGACTGGCTGGTGGGCAGATAGAGAATGCGCGACGCGCCAAACGCCTCGACCCAGCGGTAGATCGGCCAGGATTGGGCGGTCTCGTCCTCCCAAGCGTAATGCCACACGGCGATGCGTAGCGCGGGCGGAAGTTCAGCGTGATTGATGGCAACGTAATCATCCTGCCACAGGCAGTTGGCCATGACGAGGTCGAGGGCGGGGTTGTACCGGTGGCAGCGGGCCGAAAATTCGACCATGAACCGGGCGAACGCGCGGTTGTGCCAGGCGCGGCGCACATCCTTTGGTTCGTCGCGAAGTTCGCGGCCGGTTTCGGCGCGATAGGCGGCGAGGGATTCGGGATTGAAGCGGTCGGGGTCGCTTTCGGTCGGATGGACGGCGACGCCATCGGCGTTGGGGTAGAGCTCCAGCACTTCGTCAAGGACATCGAAAATGTAGCGGCGCGTGAGCGGATGCTCCAGGGCGAGGCCGAACTGGGCGCAGGGTTGGCCCGATTCGTCCCGCCGGGCGGCCTCGGGATGGGCGCGGCTGAAATCGCGCGCGTGGCCGTCGGTCGTGAGCATGAGGTAAACTTTCACGCCACAGCCGTGGGCGTGGTCGATGAGTTCGCCGAGAAAGTTTTCCGAAGCGTTGCGCGCGAAGCGGTCGCGGAGTGCCGGATAGCGCTGTGACGGATAGGCGAGGGTGTAGCCGTTCACGAGCGTCCACAGGCGGTTCATACCGTTCGTGCCCATCCATGTGACCAGGTCTTTCCACTGCGCGAGGGTCCAGCCAGCGAGCGGATGAGTTTCCCGGCCCGTGATGATTGGATAATCACCGCAGCCGAGAAAAATGTAATAACCCGCCTCGTGCTCCGTCTGCGTTGGCGTTTTATCGTGGCCGATGAAATAGTCGCGTCCCGTGACGTGTCCGGTGCCAGCCAAGGCCGAGACCGCGAAAGCGTGAAAACCGGGACGGCTCAGATGCCCGCGCAGCCTCATCCCGCCGGCGAGCACCGGCATGGCAGGTGCTGTTGCCGTGAAACCAGGAAACGTCAGAGCAAAGTGACTGAGCGGGGCCGCAGGATTGGCGGTCAGCGTGACCTCAAGGGAAAAGTCCTCGCCGAGAGCGACCTCGCGCCGGGCGGTCTGCACGCGCAGGGCTTCGGCCGGCGCCAGCGGAGCGGCGCTCATCGGTCAGCACCCGTAGGCTTTCTTCAACGCGGCGGCGACATTGGGCGGGACGAAGTGCGTCACGTCCCCGCCATATTTGGCCACCTGCTTCACGAGGGATGAGCTCGTGTAGCTGAACTGTTCGTTCGGCATGACGAAGATGGTTTCCACCTTGGGTTCCAGGTGGCGGTTCATCAGGGCCATGTTGAACTCGAACTCGAAGTCTGACAACGCCCGCAGGCCGCGGATGATGGCGTCCGCCTTCTGGGCGATGCAGAAATCCACCAGCAGGCCGTCGAAGGGAGTGAGCGTGACGTTGGGAAATTTCTCCAGGTTGGGGCGGAGCATCTCGAGCCGTTCCGCGGCGGTGAAGAGCGGGCCCTTGCCGGGGTTGTCCGCGACGGCGACGGTGACGCGGTCAAAGAGCTTGGCGGCCCGCCCGAGCACATCGAGGTGACCGTAGGTGATGGGATCGAAAGTGCCGGGATAGATGCAGTGGCGCATGGGAGACGCGGGCAGCAAGGCAGGAAAACCGGATCGCGGCTATCCTGAAAGCGGCGGGCCGTTGTCCTTCTGGGATAAGAGAAATCGCGGAAGCGCGGAGGGGCGGAAGCGCGAAACGAACTGCCTTGCGCCTGAAGTTTCCGCTGCGCCGCGCTTCCGCGATAAACGATTGGCTTGCGAAACCCCGCGCGGGCCTAACCGTCATTCGCTTCGGATGAATCTGCCCAACCTCATCACGCTTTCCCGCGTTCCGCTGATGTTCGTCATCGTCGGGCTGATGTACTGCGAGTGGCTGGGGGCGCCGTCCCTGGCGTTCTGGCTGTTCATCGCCTGTGCCATCGGGGACTGGCTCGACGGCTACATTGCCCGCAAGCAGAACCTCGTCTCGACCTTCGGCAAGCTGATGGATGCGCTGACGGACAAGATCATGGTGGTGGGCCTCGTGATCGCGCTGGTCGACAAGCTCGAGATCCCGGTGTCGCTCGCGCTGATCACGATGGTCCGGGAGTTTCTCATCACCGGCATGCGCATGGTGGCGGCCTCGAAAGGCGTGATCGTGTCGGCGGACCGGGGCGGCAAGTCGAAGACCATGACGCAGCTGATCGCGCTGGGCTTCCTCCTCGGCGCCCCGATGGCGGCGCGGGACTGGGCCTACCTGGTGCCGACGATCGACCTGAGCCACTTCGTGGAATACGTGCACAAGACCGGGCTGGTGATCTTCCTGATCGGAACGTTCCTCGCGGTCTGGTCCGGCTGGCGCTACGTGGTGCAATACAAGGACGTGGTTTTCCGCGACGCCGACCGATGAAACTGGAGCAGCCGATCTGGCCGCGGTTTTTGCCGACCCGCACCGTGCTCATGCTGGCCCGGCTCGGGCCGGTGGGCGAGAAGCTGCCGGCCCCAGGCACGTGGGGCTCGGTCGCAGGGCTGCTGTATTACACGGTGTTTTTTTTGGACCGGCTCGGCCTCACGGGCACGCTCGTGTTGAGCGCGATCGGCAGCTACCTGGCGGTGGCGATATGCGGCGAGGCGGAGTTTCGCCTCGCGAAGAAGGATCCGGGCGAGGTGATCCTCGATGAATTTGTCGCGATGCCCCTGTGCTTCCTCGGCTGGCCCTCGCTGGTCGGGCCGCTCGGGCCGCTGCCGCCGTGGGCGGTGCTGCTGGCCGGCTTCGGTTTGTTTCGGTTTTTCGATATCCTGAAGCCGCTCGGCATCAATAAACTCCAGGATCTGCCGGCCGGCTGGGGAATTGTGGTGGATGACCTAGCGGCGGCCCTGGCGGCGTGCGCGACACTGCATCTGGGCGTCTGGCTCTGGCGGATGCACTGAGCTTCCAGATGACGGGCCGGTAGCAGCTGACGTGAGGAGGCTGGGTTTGTCGTCCATCTCGAGCCCAGCCTCCTTACGTCGGCTGCTACTTTCGGCGCGCTGACTTTGTCAGTTCGAGGTGCGGCCGGGTTGGACGGCGAACTCGATGCGGAGACTGCCGTTCAAGCCCAAGTCGGTGCCGTCGGGGCCATGCACGGCGCGGCCACCGAAGATCAGCAGCAAGTGGGCGTGGTCCGGGCGGTAACGCTTTCCGAAGACCGGGATCAGGATGTCCGGTCGCAGCGCGAACACATTATGATTCTCATTGCTCAGCAGCAGGCTGGTATTCCAGGTGCCGGTCAGGGCGAGTTTGAAGCGTTTGAAATCCCGGGTCGCGCCGATGGAGAAGGTGAGGGCATCGGTGTGCAGCTGGTTGCTGCCGAAATTTGACGGGAGCGCCGTGTGTGAAATCAGATCCGCCCCAAAACTGGCATAGCCGACCAGATTGCATGAGGGCACCAATGGCTCGGAAAAGGCGACATACGGCAGCACATGGCGGTAACCGTCGGTGAGTTCGATGGGCGGACGGCTGAGGGGTGTTTGCAAGTCCAGGCCCGCGCTCCAACCGAGGGGGTGCTCCTTGGTCGTGACTCTTTCATATTTAGCGCCGACTTGGAGTTGGGAGAGACCATTGCCGGCGGAACCCTTGAGGCCATGCGTGAAATAACTCTCAAGCTCGGTATGTAACTCGAGATGCTCCGTAATCTTCACCCGGGCTCCCACGGGCAGCCGCAGATACGAGCGATGGATAAAGTCACCTAGATGGGGCCGGATGTAGTAGCGCACAGGAAGGCTGTTGGTCGGCCCGGTTGAGCCAAAAGCGCTCATATCCGGCAGCCGGTCGAGCAGATCGCTGATATCCCAGAAAGTCGTGGAAACGGCCGCGGTGTCTTGCGCCCGGATGACGGGGAGGAACGCCATCCCGAACAGGGCCAGCCATGCGCCTGCTCGGGATACGCGAGGCAAATTGAGATGAGCCATCACGGAATTCAGGGAAGGATTTGAAGGTTTTCGGCCGGCAATCGGACGTGCAAGCCTTGTTGAAGCACGTCGACAGACAAGACCACGCCCTGAGAGTTCGAAGAATCATCGATATAGCCCTCAAGACCGTGCAAGGGGCCGCCCGTGACCCGAACCCGGCGCCCGCGGGTCAGCAGCGGCAGGACGGTCAACTCGTAGCCAGAGGCGACAATGGCCTTCACATCGTCGAGCTGGCGGAGGAAGCGGGTTTCGTCATCGACCGGAATCACCCGGGCGAGCAGGTCCTGCTGATAGAGCCGGGCCTTCCGCGCGAGCGGCGCTTGCGCAAAAACGTAGCCGGGGAAGAGCGGCTTGGTGAATTTCTTCGTCTGCTGCGCATAGCGCCGCACGCTGGTAACGAGCGGCAGGTAGTGCGGCAACTGCTCGGCGGCCAGAAGGGCGGCAAATTTTTTCTCACACCGCGGCTTGGTATGGCAGACGAACCAACGGGACTCGGCCAGGTCGGGCGGCGGCGGGCCCATGGGCATCAGGCTTGGACCAGCCGGTGCAGGGCTTTCACGTACCCGGGGAACCCCTCGCCGCTGATCATGGCCACGCAGGCGCCGGCGGTCATCGAGGTGCGGCGGAATTTCTCCCGCTGCTTGATGTTGGAAATATGAACCTCGACGGCCGGCCGGCCGGACGAGGCGAGGGCGTCGCGCAGCGCGATGCTGGTGTGCGAGTAGGCGCCGAAATTCACGATGAAACCCTCCACGCCGCGGTCGGTCAGGGCGTGGATGCGGTCGACGAGCGCGCCTTCATGGGCGGACTGAAAGAAAGTCAGGCTCACCCCGAGCGGTTTCGCCGCGGTGCGGAGCAGCTGCTCGAGATCCTTGAGCGTGGCGGTGCCGTAGATCTCCGGCTGACGTTTGCCGAGGCGGTCGAGGTTCGGGCCGTGCAGGATGGCGATTTTTTTCATAGTGGGTTTTCGGTGGCGATGAATTCCCAGGGCAGGCGGAATTTCCTGGCGAGCTCGGCGGCGAGTGCCTTCACGGCGTGTACCTCGGTCGCGTAGTGGCCGCAGAGGTAGAGATTGAGTTTCTCCTCCTGGGCGCGATTGAAGAATTCCTCGCGCAGTTCGCCGGTGACCAGCGTGTCGACGCCGGCCGGAAGGAGCGCGGGGACAGCGCTGTTGCCGCCGCCGCTGCAGAACGCGATCTCCCGCGGGGCAACGGAACCGCACTCGATGGCGATCACGCGCGGATAGAGTGACTCGAGCTTTTTGCGCAGGGCGGCCCGCGGGTACCGGCTGGGCGCGATCCAGCCGACGTCGCCGCCCTCGACGGGGAGAAACCCGCGCTTCGGCTTGAGCCCGAGCTGGCGGGCGAGGAGGGCGTTGTTGCCGATCTGCGGGTGACCATCGAGTGGGAGGTGATTGGAGTAGAGGGCGCAGTTGCCCTGAATGAGGGTGGCCACGCGCTCATAGTCCGGCCCGGTGAGCGGGCGGGGCATGTCCCAATAGATGCCATGGTGGACGATCAGGAGATCCACTCCGGCCGCGATGGCGCGTTGGAACGGGACGACGCCGGCATCGACGGCCGCGCCGATTTTGGTGACACGACCGTCATTGGCAACCTGCAGGCCGTTGAAGGCGGCGGGCGCATCCTTGAAGGTGGCGCGGCGGGTGCGCTGGTCACAATAGGCAACGAGGTCAGTGAGCTTGGTCATGGCGCGCCGGACTGTGGGGTTGAAAGGGAAAGGTTGAAAGTTGAAAGACCCGGATGGGTGAAGGTTGCGGGTTGAGCGGGTTATCTGCTCTCAACCTTCACCTATCATCTTTCAACCATCCGACTGGCTGGAGCCGATCCGGCAGGTATGTGCGCTAAACCCTGCGCCGAAACTCACGAGCCAAAAATCACCGGCGGGTCCAGGGCGGGTCGTCTGGAGCGTTTCCTCGAGGGCAAACAGGACCGACGGGCTGCTCATGTTGCCATAGCGGGCGAGAGTGCGGGTGCTGGCGTCGAGGGAGTGCGGGGCCAGCACGGGAGTGATGGCATTGATGACGTCGCGACCGCCCGGATGCACGATGACCTGACCAACGGGCTTTGACCCGCGGTCCGCCCAGAGCTGGCCGACTGCGCCGGCGGCGAGTTCGGGCACGGAGCGGTGGAGGAGATTGCGGAGTTTGCCGTCGCGCTGCTCGAAACGGAGTTTGTCGCGCTCGGCGGGCAGATGGAGCGTGCCAAAGTCAGATGCGCGCAGGCCGGCCGGGCCGGGCGTGTTGCGCCAGATCGTGGCCGCCGCGCCATCGCTGAACAGGCAGGCGCTGATGAGGACGCCAGGATCGTCATCGAGATAAAACGCGGCCGAGCAGATTTCCACGGCTACGCAGGCGACGATGGCATCGGGCCGGGCGGCGAGCACATGGCTCGCGGCGCGCAGGGTGGGGATCGCAGCGCCGCAGCCGAGGCCGACGAGATCCTGGAGAAACGAATTTGGCCGCAACCCGAGCTGCTCGGCGACGTAGCTCGTGACACCGGGGCAGAGATAACCCGAGCAGGTGCAGATGAGCAGGGCGTCGAGATCGGCGGCGCGCAGGCCGGCTTGCTGCAGCGCAGCGGTCAGGGCCTGACCCGCAAGGCGGGGCGCCTCCACGCGGAAGACGGCGTTGAGTTCGTCGGCAGTGCGATCGAAGACATGCTCGATATCGGGTGCGGCAAAATGCCGCGTTGCGATCCCATGGTCACCGCGCAGGATGCTCTGGAGAATGAGCATCGAGCGCTTCTTGAGCCGCTGGCGCACATTGGAGCGCTGCACGATCTCCCAGCATTCGGCCTGTGTGAAGGTGGCGGGTGGGACGGCAGTGGCGAGGGCGTGCAGATGCATTCAGGAGAGGACGGCAGAGGAAGGGCAGAGAGGGCGTGCCACTGTCAGCGACGAAGGGCAATCATCCGGTAGGCGCCGAGTGCGGTCGTGGTGCAGTGGCAGTTCCAGGCATCGGAGGAAAGCCCGAGGGCGCGCGGCAATTCGTCGCCACGAAATCCGGCGGCGATGCTGACGTGGGCATCATGCAGGCTGATCTGGTTGGCGCCGAAGAGCGGGCCGAAGGTGCGGAAAAGCACCTGGGATAAACGCCGCCGGGACGGCTCGCAGGCGATGATGATGCGGGCATGGCGGCGGAGTGCAGTGCCGAGCGACGCTAGGTCCTCATCGGAAAATTGATGGAAGATCAGGTTGCCCATGACCGCGGCATAATCGGCATAGGCGGGAAACTGACGCAGATCGACCCGGTGCCAGGCCCGGGCGGACGGCCAGGTTTCGGGCCGCGGCCAGAGATCGAGGCCGTCGACCGGCACCTTGGTTTGGGCGAGCCGGAGACCGAGTTCCCCCGTGCCGGCCCCGAGCTCAAGGACGAGTTCGCCCGGGCGAAGGAGATCTGGCAAAACGCGGGCGAGCCAGCGGTGGTTGCCCATGATCCGGTTCGTGAGGTGCAAATCGCGCCGGTTGTGGATCGCGGCGGGATCATCGGGCGCGAGCGAGTCGAGCAGCTCGGGCTGAAGCGTACGGTGCATGGGTTGAGAGGAAGGTTGCCGGGGTGCGGTCGGGTGTCCAGAGTCAGGGCGTAATTATGAGTAACGATTCAGTCAGCCCCGTTGACCTGATTGCCGAAGCGGCCGAAAAGTTCCCTGCGCGCCCGTCATGGGACGAATATTTCATGGCGACGGCCGTGCTGATGTCGACGCGGTCGAACTGCGAACGGCTCCATGTCGGCTGCGTGATCGTGACCGGCGGCAAGCACAAGCACCGCCTGGTGGCGGCCGGCTACAACGGCTACCTGCCGGGCACGCCGCATGTTTCCCATCTCCGTGAAGGTCACGAGCAGGCGACGGTGCATGCCGAGCAAAATGCCGTGTCGGACGCAGCGCGGCGCGGCAGCCCGGTGGAGGGCTGCGTGGCCTATGTGACGCATTACCCGTGCATCAACTGCGCGAAGATCCTGGCGGCGGCGGGCATCGCGGAAGTGCGCTACCGGCTCGATTACGCGAACGATCCGCTTGTGGCGCCCTTGCTGGCGGAGGCGGGGGTTAAAATCCTGCAGCTCTAAGGCGGACAGGAGGAGTGAACCACGAATGGACACGAATCGACACGAATGCTGCCCGGATAATGGGAATCGACGGAAGTTCCGGACCCGTGATGGGCGCCGGCAGGCCGGGCCTGGGATATTTTTCAGAGTCCCAATTCGTGTTCATTCGTGTCAATTCGTGGTTCTCGCCTGAATCATTTCTCCTATGCGCGAACGCCGCAAAGCTTCCAAGCCCACTATCGCCGGTTCCCTGCTGCTGGCGCATCCGGCGCTGAAGGATCCCAATTTCCGCCGCGCCGTGGTGCTGAAGTGGACCCCGATCGTTGGACAGCGGATCGGGTAAATTAAGTTATGAGAGACAAAGGCGCTTTGGATGCCTTGGCCGACTCCGAGGACAGGAGCCGAAGAGCTTGCCGCAGGAGTCGGCCCGTGGTCGGACGGATGG
>CAIONS010000009.1 GCA_903859715.1 uncultured Opitutia bacterium | reverse complement strand
GGTGCAGGCGCCAACGGTAGTAGCCGCTGGGTGAGACCTCCAGCAACCCGCACAGCAGGCGGATCGGATGTGCGCCCTTCATCGCTTCGACCTGGGCATACCGCTCTCGGGCGTTTCGGAGAGGATGCCCAGTGATTTTTTAAGACGATCTCCCATTCCCGCATCCGCACCACCTCGGCGCGCAACCGCCGGATTTCCTGCTCCGCTTCCTCGAGGTTTCTCCACTTTAGCCCCCACCCTGGAATCGCTGCTTCCTTCAGCAGTAAACAAACCGTTCCCATCCGTGAGCCCTTCAACGGGCGAACCTTGGCGCGTCAAAGTATTCATAAATGTCAGTGTCACTTGAGCGCCTTCTACTGGAGCGCCACTTTCATCCACCACTCTAATTGTGAGTTTAGCCTTGGGTAGCCCGATGTGGTCCCTAGCGATAACAAGAACGACGACTCCGAGCAAAACACCGACCATCCAAACTAATATTTTGCTCTTCATCGATGTAAATTAGTCGGGATGAAGATAACGATCGCCGATGCCGGGGCTTCGGATCTCCCAAAGTCCAAAGCCCGACCAATACGCTCCATCTTCAAACCCGCCCGCGGAAATAACCGATCGTGCGCTTGAGGCCTTCCTCGAGCGGGATGGCGGGTTCCCAGCCGTTCAGGACTTTCCGCGCCAGGGTGATGTCAGGGCGGCGCTGCTTCGGGTCGTCGGATGGCAGCGGCTTGTGGACGATCTTCGATTTGCCGCCGACCAGCTTCAGCGTGAGCTCGGCCAGCTGCAGCATCGTGAACTCGCCGGGGTTGCCGAGGTTCATCGGGCCGATGATTTCCGTCTGACCCATAAAGCGCACAAAGCCTTCGATCAGGTCGTCCACGAAGCAGAACGACCGCGTCTGCGAGCCGTCGCCATAGATGGTGATGTCCTCGCCGCGCAGCGCCTGCACGATGAAGTTCGAGACCACGCGGCCGTCGGCCTCGTGCATCCTCGGGCCGTAGGTGTTGAAAATGCGCACCACGCGGATATCGACCTTGTTCTCGCGGTGGTAGTCGAAGAAGAGCGTCTCGGCGCAGCGCTTGCCCTCGTCATAGCAGGACCGCTTGCCGATGGGATTCACGTTGCCCCAGTAGCTCTCGGGCTGCGGGTGGACCTGCGGGTCGCCGTAGACCTCGGAGGTCGAGGCCTGGAACACGCGCGCCCGGAGCCGCTTGGCGAGGCCGAGGCAGTTGATCGAGCCCATCACCGACGTCTTGATGGTCTTGATCGGGTTGTACTGGTAGTGCGGCGGCGAGGCGGGGCACGCGAGATTGTAGATCTGGTCCACCTCGAACTTGAACGGGTCGATGACATCGTGCCGCACGAACTCGAAGCGCGGGTTGGCCAGGAGGTGCTCGATGTTGGATTTGCGGCCGGTGAAGAGGTTGTCGATGCAAACGACTTCCTGGCCGTCCTTCAAAAGACGGTCACAAAGATGAGAGCCGAGAAACCCGGCCCCGCCGGTAACAAGGATGCGCATGGTGGGGGTGGAGAAAGTGAGAGGGGAAAGGGAGAGAGAAAGTTAAAATCCCATTGAGAGGGAAAGGGGCGGAGTTGGCGAGCGTGGGAAATGGAGTTGTAGGGCGGGGTCGCTGACCCCGCCGGTTTGCAAGGTAGGGCGAATCCTCCGGATGAGCCGTTCGTGCGCTGCGGCTCGTCGGGGACGACTCGCCCTACCCTTCGGAAGGCGGGGTCAGCGACCCCGCCCTACATTGCTGCGACCCGCGCGGCGGCGCCGGCTTCGTAACGCGCGATCCATGCCAGATGCCACGCGGCGTAGTCGCCGGCCTCGATGTGCGCGCGGGCCTGGGCCATTAGGTCGAGGTAGAAATGCAGGTTGTGCAGCGTGAGCAGCGTGCAGCTCAGGATCTCGCCTGCGACCGTCAGATGGCGGAGATAGGCGCGGGAGAAATTCCGACAGGTATAGTTGTCCAGTCCCTCGACGATCGGCCGCGGATCGGTGCGGTATTTCTCGTTACGGAGGTTCATCGGCCCGTCGGGCGTGAATACGAGGCCGTTGCGGGCCACCCGCGACGGCAGCACGCAGTCAAACATGTCCACCCCGAGCGCGACCATCTTCAGCAGCTGCGGCGGCGTGCCGAGGCCCATCGTGTAGCGCGGCTTGTCCGCCGGCAGGAACGGCGTGGTCGCGCCGACCTGCTTCAGCATCTCCGGCTCCGGCTCGCCCACGCTCACCCCGCCGACGGCGTAGCCTGGGAAATCCAGGGCGGCCAGTGATTCTGCCGCCTCGCGGCGCAGATCGTCAAAGGTCGAGCCCTGCACGATGGCAAAGACATGGTGCCCCGCCGCCAGGAACCCGCTGTCCGTGGCAATCTGCCGGCACTGCCGCGCCCAGCGGTAACTGCGCGCCACGGCCTTCGCGCAGGCGTCACGCTCGCAGGGCCAGGGCGGGCATTCGTCCAGCACCATGGCGATGTCGCTGCCGAGGTTCTGCTGGATGCCCATGACCTCTTTCGGACCAAGGAAGAGCTTGGCCCCGTCGAGATGGGACTGGAACGCCACGCCGTCGTCCCGGATATCGCGCAGCTTCGCCAGCGAGAAGACCTGGAACCCGCCGCTGTCGGTCAGGATCGGCCCGTCCCAGCCCATGAACTTGTGCAGCCCGCCCAGATCGCGCACCAGCTCGCTGCCGGGCCGGAGGTTGAGGTGGTAGGTGTTGCCGAGGATGATCTGCGAGCCGATCTCGCGCAGGTGGGCCGGCGTGAGTGACTTGACCGTGCCCTGCGTACCGACCGGCATAAAGATCGGCGTCTCGATCACCCCATGACGCGTCTGCAGCCGTCCACGGCGAGCTGCGGTCGCGGAGTCGGTTTTCAGGAGCTGGAAGGGAGAAGCCATGGGGAAGAAGCACGAAGGTCTAAATCCGAAATTCGAGGGAATACTTTAAAAGCAAAGAACCAAATCGAAATAGTGGCGGCGAACTTCTAAATTTCAGCTTTGCCTGTAATTTCTTCGAATTTCGGATTTTGACCTTCGAGCTTTGCCACCTACGGTGGCGCAGTGCTTCTCGTCATCGACAACTACGATTCGTTCACCTTCAACCTCGTCCAATACTTCGGTCAATTGGGCGTGGAGCAGCGCATTTTCCGCAATAACGAGATCACTCCGGCCCAGGCGCTCGCGCTCAACCCCGACCGGATCATGCTTTCCCCTGGTCCCTGCTCGCCGCGCGAAGCCGGGGTCAGCCTCGATATCATCAAGGCTTTCGCCGGCGTAAAACCCATCCTCGGCGTCTGCCTCGGCCACCAGGCCATCGGCCACTATTTCGGCGGCAACGTCGTTCGGGCGTCGCGGCTGATGCACGGCAAGACCTCCCCCATCAAGCATAAGGACACCGACCTCTTCCATGGGATGCCGCAAGGGTTCGCCGCCACGCGGTACCATTCGCTGCTCGTCGACCGCGCCACGTTCCCCGCCGAGCTGGAGATCACCGCCGAGACGGCCGAGGGCGAGGTCATGGGTCTCCGCCACCGTCGCCTGCCCATCTGGGGCGTCCAGTTTCACCCCGAGTCCATCGCCACCGAAAGTGGAATGAACATCCTGAAAAACTTCCTGTCGCTCAACTGACCCACCCATGCGCTGCCCCAAATGCACCTCCATTGAGGACAAGGTCATCGATTCCCGCATCAGCAAGGAAGGCTCTACCATCCGCCGCCGCCGCGAATGCCTGGAGTGCGGCCACCGCTACAGCACGACCGAGGGCCTCGTGCGCGACGGCATGGTCGTGATCAAACGCGACGGCCGCCGCGAGGAGTTCACCCGCGACAAACTCGTCCACGCCGTCCGCGCCGCCTGTCACAAGCGTCCCGTCGATGCCGAGCAGATCAGCATGCTGCTGGAGGACGTCATGGACGTGCTCGAGGCCCAGTACGAAAACGAGATTCCCTCCGGCGCCATCGGTGACGCCGTGATGCAGCGCCTCCGCACCGTCGACCAGGTGGCGTACGTCCGCTTTGCCAGCGTCTACAAGGAATTCCGCGATGTCGCGGAGTTCATGCACGAGATCAGCACGCTCGCAAAGAAGCAGAAATGATCCGCGACCGCGCCGACTTGCGCCGGCTGCATTTCATCAATGCGCTGTTCGCCCACGCCACGGGCCACGACCTCTACCTGGCGGACCAGATCAAGGGCGCCATCACGTTCAGCCTGGCGGACCTCGCAACGCAGACGGCCGAGCATCCGGAATTCGCCGCGAAGTTCGACGCCGACTTCAACGCCGCCGCCGCGCACCTGCTGGCGAAGTTGTTCGCCCACCTGCCCCGCCGGGGATTTTTCCACTGGGACGCCGCGCTGACGCCCGCCGCCGCCACACCGCTCTTCGCCCGCGCAGAGCTGATGGCCGGCCTCCGGCAGCTGGCCCCGTTTCACGAGTCCACCCTGCTGGTGACCAACCTGCGCCCGGCGCTCATCCCCCGCCGCGCCACGCCGCGGCGACAGCGCGACTACGAGGACGCCCTGGCCTTCATCCGCGACCTGACCGCCGCCCGCACGGCAAGGAGCGCCAACCTGCAGTTGCTGTTTCTCTGAATTTCTTAATCTGGAACTCAGGAACTCGGGAAAATACCGGGACCTGAATTCGTTTTAGCTCTTCCGTTCCAGAGTTCCTGAGTTCCAGATAAAATCATCCTATGCCGAAGACCCTCTTTCAGCGCATCATCGACCGGGAGATTCCCGCGAAGATCGAGTATGAGGATGAACAGTGCATCGTCATCCACGATATTCAGCCGGAGGCGCCCGTGCATCTGCTCATCATCCCGAAGCAGCTGATTCCCCGCACGAGCGAGGCCGCGGCCGGCGATGAGGCCCTGCTCGGACACCTCCTGATTGTCGCGGGTCTTGTGGCGAAGAAGCTCAACCTCGCCGCCGGTTTCCGCCTCGTCGTGAACAACGGCCCGCATGCCTCCGAGTCCGTGCCGCATCTGCACGTGCACCTGCTGGCTGGCCGGCAGCTCGGCTGGCCGCCGGGCTGAACAAGTCTCGTCATCCTGAGCGAAGCCGAAGGATCTCTGTTATTATCCTCCTCGAGCCCAATTCCAGCCACCGACACTCCAGCGACGATGCTCAAGTGTTAGAATCAAACGCGGAATCACCGGAAAAGATAGCAGAGATCCTTCGGCTTCGCTCAGGATGACGGTGTAGGTTAGGATGCGACCTCGACCAAGGCTTGAACGCCCGTCCCCGGCCGGCTTTATAGCCGGCTTACCCCCACCCCATGAAGCTTACCCCCGCTCACATCGAGCAATTCCGCCGTCGCGGCTATGTTGCTGTGCCCGGCTTTTTCAACGCCAGGGAAGTTGCCGCACTCCAGGCCGACATCGCCCGGCTTAAACGGAACGGCTTCCTTCGCAATGTCGCCCGGGCCGGCGACGGCACCACGCCCACCGACGAGAAGGTCAACCTCCAGTTGTGCCCGGCGAATTTCTACAGCACGCTCATCCGCGCCCTGCCCTTCGCGCCGAAGGTCATCGCTGCGGTCACCAAGTTGATCGGGCCGGAGATCACGCTGCACCTCGACCAGATTTTCCTGAAGCCCGGCCGGACCGGCATGGGCACCGCGTGGCACCAGGACAACGCGTACTTCAAGATCCCCAAGCCCCTGCGCGGAACCGCCATGTGGATCGCGATCCACGACGCCACTGTGGCCAATGGCACGCTGCGCGTGGTGCCGAACGCCTGGGAAACGCTTCTGCCCCATGAACGCGACGGCAACAGCGACCACCATATCCGTTGCCGCCCGGACGAGTCCAAGGCCGAGACCGTCGAGCTGAAGGCCGGCGGCGTGATCTTCTTTTGTTACGGCACGCCGCATGCCACGGGCGACAACCAGACGGACGCAGAGCGCGCCGGCCTGGCCTATCATTTCCTCTGCGAGGACCAGACCAACGAGGCGTTCTATACGACCGGCCGCATCGGCAACCCGCGCCCACGTCTAACGGGAGCGCGCGCCACCGGTGGACTCGAGGAGTATGGCAACGTCATCGATGGGACCTGGGAAGCCGAGGTGGCCCGGGCGGTGGTCGTCGTTAAGAATTAAACGCAAAGGCGCGAAAAGTGCGCAGACCGCATGACTGTCTGACGGTGGGCCGTGCGCAAAGTAGGGCGGGTCTCTGACCCGCCCTCAGTGCCGATCGGAGAGCAGGTCAGAGACCTGCCCTACCCCAGACCTGCCGGTAAGGGAGTCGTGCTACTTCAGCCACTTCGCCAGCCAGGCGTGGACTTCGCCGTACCAATACCGGCTGTCTTCCCCGCGCAGGATCCAGTGGCCGGCTTCCGGAAACACGAGGAGCTTGCTCGGCACGTTGAGCCGTTGCTGCGTGGCAAAGTTCATCAAGGCGTTGTTCATCGGCACACGGAAATCCTGCTCGCCGACGGTGATTAGAATCGGGGTAAGGAACCCGGTGCCCTTGGCGTGGTTGCCCGCCTGCATGACCGGGCTCTGCTCGCGCCAGACCGGGCTGTCGCCCCAGACCGGACCGCCGCTGTTCACCTCGCGGCCGTAGATGCTGTCGCTCGTGCCCCACTGCATGACGAGGTCCATCTCGCCCGCGTGGGAGATGATGGCCTTGTAGCGTGTGGTCGTGGCCTGCAGCCAGTTGGCCAGATGGCCGCCGTAACTGGCGCCGCCTGCCGCCTGTCGTTTCCCATCGATGAAGGCATAGCGCTTGATGGCCTCGTCCGCCGCCTCGTTGATTTCATCCGCCGGCCCCTTGAGCGGATCGAGTTGGATGGAGCGCGCGAATTCCTCGCCGTAGCCGGTCGAGCCCTTGTAGTCGGTCAGCAGCACGATGTAGCCGGGCTGCGCGAGCAGGTGATAATTCCAGCGCAGGACAAACGTGTCGTGCCACATGTTCGCCGCGCCGCCGTGCATGACGACAAAGAGCGGGTACTTCTTCTTCGGGTCGAAGCCCGCAGGCTTCACGATCATGTTGTGGATATCCCGCCCATCCTTCGCCTTGAACCAGAAATGCTCCACGGGCAGCCAGTCGATGGTAGCGGCCTTCGCGGTGTTGATCGAGGTCAGCCGCTTCGGTTCGCCGTTGAACGAATAAATCTCGGCCGGGTTGACCGCGCTGTCCCAGACGCCCACCACCGCCTTGCCGCCTGCACTGAGGCCGCCGATCGAGCCGGTCGACGGCGAGGCTTCATCGCGCACGTCCCCACCCGCATAGCTGACCGAGTGCAGCTGCTCCAGGCCCGCATGCTCGTAGGTGAAATAGATGCGATCCGAACCGGCCGGCGCCCCATAGCGTGACACCGCACGGTCCAGCCCAGCCGTGAGCACGCGGCGCTCGTTCTTGAACGGCCATGGAAAACTCGCGAGCCGCGTCAGGTCGTAGACCTTGTCCGGCGTGTTGGGTTCGGTAAGGCAAAGGAGAGTCTTCCCGTCGGAGGAGAAGGAAAGCTGTCCGTAACTGCCGACATCGCGGGTCAGCGGCTGCGGCTCGCCCCCCGTCAGCCCGACCATGAAGATTTGCACAGATACCGGCGCGCGCGCCGCCTCGTTGCGGTTCGTCGAGGCTGTGAACACCACGGCGTTGCCGTCAGGCGCCCACTCCGCTTCCAGGTTCTGGCCCTCCTCGCTGTTGGACCCGCCAAAGCCGGGCAGCGCCGCAAACTGGGTGCCGGCCAGCAGGTCATGCGCCTTCGCGCCAGCCGTGGCCTCCTGCACGAACAGATGGGCCTTCTTGTCGTCGAGCCATTGGTTCCAAAAGCGCGCCGGGAACTGCTCATAGGCCCGCGCGTTGTATTTGCGGTCCTTGTGCTCTTTCGCGGCCTTCTTGTTGGCCGCCTCATCCATGGCCCCGGGATAAACCTGGCTAACGAAGAGCAGCGACTTGCTGTCCGGGCTCCACTTGGGCGAACCCGCCCCGAGTGTCAGGCTGGTCACGCGCTCCGCTTCACCGCCGGAGAGATCGAGCACATAAATCTGCGGCACCTCGTCGCCCTCGCGCTTGGCCGAAAAGGCGATCTTCCGGCTGTCGGGCGACCAGTTCACTCCGCTCTCCGCGCCTTTGCTGTAAGTGAGCCGGCGAACCGGCGAATCGTCGGTCAGCGACTTCATCCAAAGGTCGGACCACTGCTCCTTCGCGTCGTAGGCCGGCTCGTTGATCGTGTAGATCACCCACTTGCCGTCGGGGCTGGGTACCGGGGCGCCCACGCGTTTCATGAGCCAGACGTCCTCATGCGTGATCGCATGCCGGACCGGGACGGTGGATTGATCGGCGGCCACCGCGAGTGCGGCACCGGCCAGCCAGAGGGCGAACAGTTTCTTGATCATAAAATCAGCCTCGGGCCTCGAACGCGCCGTCCGCCCGTTTGGCGACCAGCCGTTTCAGCTCGAGCAGCATCAGCGTCGAGGAAAGCCGGTCCGCCGGCAACCCCGTTTGCGCCGCCAGCGCGTCCGGCGTCAGCATCGCGCCGCCGCGGAAACATTCCCACACGGCCGCCTCCTCGGCACTCAAGCCGGCGGCGGCGAGCGGCGCCGCGCCGGGCTTGTCCGGAATCGGCGACGGACGCAGGCCGTCGAGATAGTTCAGCTCGGACAAAAGATCGTCGATGCCCGTCAGCAGCGTCGCGCCGTCGCGGATAAGCTGATGACAGCCCGCGCTCGTCGACTGGTCGATGCGACCCGGCACCGCGAAGATCAACCGGCCCTGCTCACCGGCAAACCGCGCGGTGATCATCGCGCCGCCGCTGACATCCGTCTCCACCACGACCGTCGCCTCGCACATCCCGGCCACGACCCGGTTGCGCATCGGAAAACTCTGCCGGTCCGCGCGCCGGCCGAAGGGAAACTCCGACAGGATCGCACCTGTCGCCTCGATCTGCCGGTACAGCCCGAGGTTTTCCGGCGGATAGATGATATCGATGCCGCAGCCGAGCACGGCCGCGGTCTTCCCGCCGACCGACAGCGCGCCCTCGTGCGCCGCGGTGTCGATGCCCCGCGCCAGTCCGCTCACGACACAAAACCCGAGCCGCGCGAGTTCCGTGCCGAGCTTCTTCGCCGTGGCCTGACCGTAGAGGGTCGTGCGCCGTGAGCCGACGATCGCAATGCAGGGCTGATCAAACGTGTAGCTTCCCTTCCGGTAGAGCCCGATGGGCGGGTCGTTGATTTCCTTCAGCAGCTTGGGATAAGCCGCGTCACGCGTCGTGATGAACGCCGTGTCCGCCTTGGCCATCCGCTCCTCTTCCCGCGCGAGATCGAAATGGTCGCGCCACTGCGTGATCGTCGCGGTGATCACCGGGCCGACGCCGCGCACCGATTCCAGCTGGCGCGCTCCGGCCGTAAACACGGCGCGGGGATCGCCACCGAGATCCTCGAGCAACCGGTTCAGCGTGATCGGCCCGATGTTGGGCAGTGCGTTCAGCACCAGAAACGCCTGCTGCTCGGTCAACTCACTGCTCATTCCCTGACTCTCGCAGGGCGGTCGATAAAAAGTCGAGCAGCTGTGTCGTCTGCACCGCAGTCTGGCCATACGCACGCGCCAGCAAATCAGCTGCGATGCCATGCCACACCGCGCCGCGGGCCGCCGCCAGCAGCGGCTCCTTGGGTGTCTGCGCGAGCAAGCCACCCGTCAAACCCGCGAGGAGATCGCCGCTGCCACCGCGGGCGAGCACCGGGCCGCCGAAGAAACTGTGATAAACCGCCGCGCCGTTGCAGACGCGGGTGATCGGCCCCTTCAAGATGACCGTCGCTTTGCTCTTCCGGCAAAACGACGCCAAGCCGGCCTCGCCCGCGATCCGGGCGTATTCGCCGGCATGTGGCGTGAGCACCAACGGAGTTTTTGCGGCACGCACGATCTCCGGTTGCAGCGCATCCGCGTCGAGCAGCACCGGGATGCGGACGGTTTTCACGATGTCCGCCACCAGGGCCAGCGTCTCGGGTTCGCGTCCAATCCCCGAGCCGATCTCCAAGGCCGTCGCCCGCGGCAGCCGGGCTCGCAAAAGATGGAGTCCCTCGAGCGCGAGTCCGCCTTCCGGCGTCTCGGGCCATCCGACCCACATGGCCTCCGGCGCCCGGGCTGCAAAGGCCGGCGCCAGCGACTCCGGCACCAACGCCGTCACCAAACCCGCGCCGCTGCGCAGCGCGGCGAGCACATTCATCAGCACCGCGCCGGGATAACTGCGCGACCCGCCCAGGATCAGGAGATGACCCTGGCTGCGTTTGTCAGAGTGCGACGGCCGCAGTCCGGCGAGCGGATCCAAGATCCCGGGCGCAAGCACGCGATCGGGTCCTTTTTCCGCCCCGGAGAAAAATCCCAGGTCGAGATATCGGATGCGTCCGGCGTACGCATCGGTCAGCAGCGGCGTCTTCACGCAGCCAGTCGCATAGGTGAAATCAGCCTGGAAGAGCCCGGCACTGGGCAAATCTACCGCCGCCCGCAGCCGGATCGGGAGTTGGTTCACCCGCGCAAGCAACGCCGCCACCTCGGGCCCGGCCGGCGGACGGAATTGAAAACCAAACACGCCGTCGAGGCAGAGGTCGTAAGCACCCGCCATCGCCTGCGCTGAAACCACCTGCAGGCGGTTGCCGGCGGCTTGGGCGAGCAACCGGTAGGCCCGCTGCGCCAGCAGCCGGAGCTCGAGCTGGCCGAAAGCGAACAGGAGCTCCACGCGCAGGGCAGGAAATCCGTCCAGCAGTGCCTCGGCGGCGAGCATGGCATCACCGCCATTATTCCCCTTCCCTGCCAGCACCAGCACGCGGGCGTTGGCAGGAAACCGGCCGATTTCCCCGAAATCCTTCCGCACCGCCGCCGCCACGGCCCGGCCAGCCTGCTGCATCGCGGGCCATTCCTTCGTCTCATCGCCGCCGAAGCGTTTCGCCTCCAGCCGGCCGGTGGCGGCGCACGTGAGGATCGGGTGGCTCGGGAGGGTCATGGAGGGAGGAACGTAATCTGGCAGAGCTCAAGGTTCCCGTCGAGTGGCACGATTAGGAACTGAGATCCAAATCATCGAACCTTTTAACCACGGATTTCACGGATCACACGGATAAGCAACCGGAGCGCAGGATCCTGAGACCTGATGATTTCATCCAGATAGAATCCGGGCAATCCATGGTTAAAAATCCGGGCGCTTTAGCCAGCCCGCCTATTTGCCCTCGCCCGGGGTCGCAACCGTCACATCGCGGGAGAGCCATTCGCGGCGCATTTCCTCCGTCTCCGTGAACTGCAGCGGCGAGCCGCGGGGCACGCCGTGCGTGAGGACCGGCCGCGTGAGCCGGGGAATCGAACGGAAGTAACTGGCGTCGCCGCTGCGCAGAATCTCGTAGAAAATCGTGTAGCTCTTCCGGTCCACGTCCCAGAGCGCCACTTCCGTCAGGCCGTGCTCCCAGACGGCGTAACGGCCCCACTCCGCGAACACTGCCTCGATGTCGGTCGCCTTCGGACGCTCGAGCTGCACGGTCGACACCGGGTTAACCGACGTTCCTACGGCGGTTTTGGACTCGCGGGGCAACGCCCAGACAAAGAGCGCGCCGATCACAAAGCCGAGCGACACCCACGAAGGCGTTTTTGAAAGTCGCGCGGCCGACGGGATTTTTTCTGACGGCTCGTCCATGGCGCAGTCGGACTCAGGCGCGCACGAGGGCGGCGACCGCCATGGCGTGGGTCTCGGTGTGCGAAAGGGTGATCATGACATGGGTCGCGCCCACCTGGGCCAGCAACGCCAGGCCTTTTTCGTCGAGCCGGATGAGCGGCTCATTGCGGGCGCCGTGGTAGACCGACACCGAGCGCCACCCGAGCTCGGCCCCGATGCCGGTCGTGAAGCACTTGGAGACGGCCTCCTTGGCGGCAAAGCGGGCAGCGTAGTGCTTGTGCGGATGAGCCATGCCGGAGCAGTACGTGCGCTCTTCCTCGGTAAAGACGCGGTCGAGAAACCGCGGGCCCTGGCGCTCCAGCACGCCGCGCACGCGTTCCACCTCGATCAGATCGGCGCCCAGCCCGACCAGCACGCCGCCGGGCGGCAGGGAAATACCGGAAGCCGCGCTCATGCGTTCATCCGGGTTTTCAATTCGCGAATGGCTTCCTCGATGCCGGTGAAGAGCGCGCGGCTGATGATGCTGTGGCCGATGTTCAGCTCGTGCAGGTGCGGCAGTGTGCGCACCTCGGCGATGTTGACGTAGTTGATGCCATGGCCGGCGTTGACCGTGAGGCCGAGCTCGTGGGCGCGCACGCAGCCCAGCCGGAGATGCTGGAACTCCTTTGCGCGCCGCGGCGTGTAATAGGCGTTCGCGTAGGCACCGGTGTGCAGCTCGACGATCGGAGCCCCGAGTTTCGCCGCCAGCTCGATCTGCGCTTCGTCGGGATCGATGAAGAGGCTGGTCTGGATGCCCGCGACGGTCATCGCGTCGACACAGGCCCGCACGCGCTTGCGGTTGCCCACGACATCGAGCCCACCCTCGGTGGAAATTTCCTGCCGGTTCTCCGGCACCAGGCAGACCGTGTCAGGTTTCAGCTTGAGCGCGAACGCCGTCATTTCCGGCGTGCAGGCCATCTCGAGGTTGAGCCGCGTGGCGATGGATTCGCGCAGGCGCCAGACATCCCGTTCCTGGATGTGACGGCGGTCCTCGCGCAGGTGGACCGTGATGCCATCGGCACCGGCCCGCTCGCCCAGCAGGGCCAGGGTGATGGGATCGGGCTCAACCGCCCCGCCCGTGGTCGAGGGAGCCTCCCGATAGCGCGCCTGGCGCACGGTCGCGCAGTGGTCAATGTTTAGGCCGAGGAGAATCATGGGACGGAGGTTTGACGCGATTAAGCGACCTGCGAATCTGCATGGCAAAAGCGAAATGTCCTCTTCTTCCGAGCCTCTTCCCGCCGCCACCGCCACAAATCCTCCCGCCAAACCGGAAAACCTGCTCGTCAGTGTAGTCTGCAACATCGTGCTGCCCGCGCTGATCCTGGGCAAACTCAGCACGCCGTCGCGGCTCGGCCCGGCAGGTGCGCTCATCGCTGCGCTGCTGTTTCCGCTGGCCTACGGCGCCTACGATTTCATCCGCCGGAGAAAAACCAACTTCATCGCGGTCATCAGTTTCGCCGGCGTGCTGCTGACAGGCAGTCTCGGGCTGCTGAAGCTCGACGGCTTCTGGTTCGCGGTGAAGGATGCCGCGGTCTCGTCACTCATCGGCGTGGCCGTCCTGGCTTCGCTGCGCTCCCGCGAACCGCTCGTGAAAATGATGTTTTGCAACGACACGGTGATGGACCTGCCCCGGGTCGAGGCCGCGCTGAAGGAACGGGGCGCCGAGACCGGATTCGCGGGGCTGCTGCGGCAATGTACCCTGATCGTCGCGGCGGCGTTTTTTGTGAGCGCGGTGCTGGGCTATTTCCTGGCCCGCTATCTCCTGCGCAGCCCGCCCGGCACGCCGGAATTCAATGCCGAGCTGGCGAAGATGCACTGGTTCAGCTGGCCGATCATCGTCGTGCCCTGCATGGTCTTGATGATGGTCGCGCTGTGGCGGCTGATCAAGGGGCTGAAGACGCTGACAGGGCTGACGACCGACGAGATCTTCAAGTCGGAGCCGGGGAAGAAATAGCGTAAACGGGATCCCATGTAGGGCGGGATCGCTGATCCCGCCGGTCTTGGGGCCTCAAAAGGCGGGGTCGGCGACCCCGCCCTACATTCGCGCGAAAGCTCGCCGTTAAGCCCGCTCGCCGATCGGCACGTAGTCGCGCTTGACGGGGCCGGAGTAGATCTGGCGCGGGCGGTAGATGCGGCCCTTCGGGTTGGCCGCGACCTCGCGCCAGTTGGCGATCCAGCCCGGCGAACGGCCGATGGCGAAGATGACGGTGAACATGTTCACCGGCACCCCGAGCGCGCGCATGATGATGCCGCTGTAGAAATCGACGTTCGGGTAGAGCTTGCGCGAGATGAAGTAGTCGTCCTTCAGGGCGGCCTGCTCGAGGTTGCGGGCGATCGCGAGCAGCGGGTCATTGATGCCGAGCTTGTTCAGGACGTCCTCGCACGCCTTGCCGATGATCTTCGCCCGCGGATCAAAATTGCGGTAAACCGGATGGCCGAAACCCATCAGGCGGTTGCTCTTGCCGCCCGACTTGGCGGCGGCGATGAAGCGCGTGCCGTCATCATGCTCGTCGTGGATGGACTGGAGCATGTGCATGACGGCGGCATTGGCGCCGCCATGCAGCGGGCCGGACAGTGCACAGATGCCGGCGGACAGGGAGGTGAAGAGATTGGCCGCGCTCGAGCCCACCATGCGGACGGTCGAGGTGCTGCAGTTCTGCTCGTGATCGGCGTGCAGCAGCAGGAGCGTGTTGAGCGCGCGGGTGACTTCGGGAGCGGCGGAGTAATCCTTGTACAGCTCCGAAAACATCATGTGCAGGAAATTATCGCAGAACGGGATGTCCTTCGGCGGGATGTACGGCAGGCCGTTCTGATAACGGTAGAGCATCGCCCCAATGGTGCGGATCTTCGAGATGGCCATCGCCGCGGCGAGGTCGAAGTTCTTCAGGTCCTTTTCGAAATCGTTCGTCGCCAGCTGCGGGTAATGCGCGGCGAGCGAGGCCACGATGGAGGAGAGCATCGCCATCGGCGGCGCATCCTTGGGATAGCCCTGGAAGATAGCCTGCATCTGCGGCTCGATGGCGGCGTGATGGCGGAGACTGTCGCTGAAGACCTTGCGCTGCGTCGCATTGGGCAGCTCGCCGTAAATCACGAGGTAGGCCGTCTCGACGAAATTGCTGTGCTGCGCGAGCTGCTCGATGGGATAGCCGCGGTGGCGGAGAATGCCGTTGTCGCCATCCAAGTAGGTGATGCCGCTCTCGCAGGAGCCGGTGTTGCCGTAGCCCTGGTCATAGGCGATGTAGCCGGTCTCGGCGCGCAGCTTGCGGGTATCAATGGCCTTTTCGCCCTCCGTACCGATCATCACCGGCAGCGTGTAGTCCTTGTCATCGAGTTTGAGCTGCGCGGTCGTGGCCATGATGAGCTAAACCAAGCCGAAACCGTGCCGCTTGCAAAGCAAAGTTACCCGCCGGACGGCGGATGACGCGGTAATTAGCCGATGGCGCCGGGCCGGTTAGAAAACCTGCAGCGGCGATTATTCGCGCGCGGCCTCGGCGGCGAAGTTGCGGTAAACCTGCAGGCCCTTCGCCTGGCTCTTTTCCGGGTGGAACTGCGTCGCGAAGCAACGGCCGCGGCCGATCGCGGCGCAGAAAGCCCCGCCGTAGTCACATTCCGCCAGCACCAGTGCGGGATCGGCCGGCACACAATGGAAACTATGCACGAAGTAGAAGGCTTCGCCTTCTGGCAGAAGGCCGGCGGCAAGGGGCGAATCGGGCTGGGTGAAGCGCACGGTGTTCCAGCCCATGTGCGGGATCTTGAACTCCGGCGGACGGCGGAAGCGGACCACCTGGCCGGGGAAAATTCCCAGGCCCGTGATGTTGCCCTCCTCCGAGTGCTCGAACAGCGCCTGCATGCCCAGACACACGCCTAGGAACGGCCGGTCGGCGGCGATCCAATCGCGCACCGTGACATCGAGCTTCGCCGCGCGCAGGGCGGCCACGCAGTCCCGGAGCGCCCCGACGCCCGGCAGCACCAAGCCGTCGGCCTTGCTGGCGGCGACCTCCGCCGGCGTGCGCACCACGACCGGCGCGGCGCCGACGGCCTCAAGGGCCTTCGTCACGCTGCGCAGGTTGCAGATTCCGTTATCGATGACAGCGATCATGGATGGGAGGCCGAGAAGTCGAAGAGACGAGAGGTCGAGAAGCAAGAGGAAGGCGCAAACCGGCCCGGCGACCGTTCGCGCCTGACTCCTCGACCCGTCGACTGCTCGACCCTTCGACTAAATCGTGCCCTTGGTCGAGGGCAGCAGATCGGCGGCGCGGGGCTCGATCTGCGTGGCCATGTCGAGCGCGCGGGCGAGACCCTTGAAGATCGCCTCGGCTACGTGATGGGGTTCCTCGCCGTAGATGAGCTGCACGTGCAGGTTCGCACCAAGGGCGTTGCTGAACGCACGGCAAAATTCCTTCACAAGGATGATATTGAAATCCCGCACAAACATCGTCGGCGCCTCGGCGGCGTAGACCAGGTGCGGCCGGCCGCCCACATCGACGACCACCCGCGCGAGCGACTCGTCCATCGGCAGCAGGAAAAAGCCGTAGCGCTTGATGCCCAGCTTGTCGCCCAAGGCCTCCTTGAACGCCTGGCCGAGCACGAGCCCGACATCCTCGACTGTGTGGTGATAATCGACGTCGGTGTCGCCCTTGGCCTTCACCGTTAGGTCGAACAGGCCGTGCTTGGCGAACAGCGTGAGCATGTGGTCGAAGAACGGCACGCCGGTGTCGATCTTGCCCACGCCGCGGCCATCGACCGCGAGCGTGAGCGCAATGTCGGTTTCAGCCGTCTTGCGGGTGACGGTTGCTACGCGTTGGGAGTTTTTAGCCATGCGTCGAGGGTGTCGTGGAGGACAAGCATTTCGCCGTCCGTACCAACGCTGATGCGGAGGAACGGCGCGGTCAAGGCACGGCTCGGAAAGTGGCGCACCAGCACCCGGCGGGAACAGAGGAAATCATAGGCGGACTGCGCCACTGCCACGCCACTCTCGCCACGGGCGTTCTTCGGCTCGGTAAAAATGAAGTTCGCCTGCGAGGGATAGGTGAACCAGCCGCGCTGGTCACGGAAACGGCGGAGGGAGGCATTACGGGTGGCTTTGACCCGCGCCAGCACGTCAGCGTAATACGGCTGGTCGCCCAGTGCCGCCAGCGCGGCGGCCTGGGAGAGCCGGTTGACGTTGTAGCTGTCCCGCACGCGGTCGAGGAGACCGATGAGCTCGGGATCGGCCAGCGCATAGCCCACCCGAATGCCGGCCAGCGCGTAGGCCTTCGAAAGCGTGCGCACGATGACGAGGCGGGGATGACGCGCCAGCAGGGACACGGCGTTTTCTTCCGCAAACGGCGCGTAGGCCTCGTCCACCACGAGCAGGCCGCGAAACGACGCGAGCACGCGCTCAAGCTCGGCGTTGGTGATGGCAACGCCGGTGGGCGCGTTGGGACTCGTCAGAAAAAAAGCGCGGGCGGCCGAAGCGGCGATTTGATCGAACGGCAGCTGCATCGAGCGGTCGAACTCAATCACGGCACTGCGGCCAGCCTGGATCTCCACCAGCACGGGATACAGCGAATAGCTCGGGAGCAGAAAGCCGGCAGCCGCCTCCGGAGAGCAGAAGACACGGACCAGGAGATTGAGGATATCGTCGGAGCCGTTGCCGATGCAGACGTTTTTCTCGCGCAGGCCGTGGAGCTGAGCCACGGCGGCGCGCAGCGGACTGCTCTTGGGATTGGGATAAAGCCGGAGAGACGCACCGTCCGCGCCGATTTCGCGCTGGAGAGCCTCCCCCACGCGCGGACTGGGCGGGTACGGGCACTCATTGGTGTTGAGTTTCACCCAGCCGGGTTCGGTGGGCTGGAGACCGGGCGTGTAAGCATGCAGCCCGGCGACATGCGGCAGCGCCAGCGGCGTCAGCGAGGAGGGCGGCATGGCCTTATTTCTCCGTGCGGATCCGGACGGAGCGGCCATGAGCATCCAGCCGCTCCATCGCGGCGAAGGCCGCCACGATCGGCTCCGCCTTGCGCACACTGCCCCGCGTGTAGGTCACGACGCTCGTGCGACGCAGAAAATCCGCCACACGCAGCCCGCTGAAAAACCGCCCGGCGCGGCCCGTCGGCAGCACATGGCTCGGGCCGGCCGTGAAATCGCCGAGTGCCGTCGGCGTGTAATTGCCCAGCATGATGGCGCCAGCGGTCGTGATGGTTCGCGTGAGCAGCTTGGCGGCGGAATCCTTCACCAGCAGTTCGAGATGCTCGGGCGCGACGTAGTTGGCGACCTCGGCGGCCTGGGCCAGCGTCTTCACCTCGACGGCGAGAAAGCCTTCGGCCAGCACGCGGGAGGTCTGCTCCGAACGCGTGATGAGGTGAAGCTGTTTTTCCAACTCGGCGGCGATCTCGGCGATGATCTTCGCCGACGTGGCCACGAGATAGATTTTCTCGCGCCCGGAACCATGCTCGGCCTGCGCCAGCAGGTCGGCCGCGGCGAAATCGGCGCGGGCCGTCTCGTCGGCGATAATCATGACCTCGCTCGGGCCGGGCAATGAATCCACGCCAACCGTGCCAAATACCTGGCGCTTGGCCTCGCAGACGAAGGCATTGCCGGGGCCGAACACCTTGTCGACCGCCGGGATCGTGGTCGTGCCGTAAGCCATGGCGCCGATGGCGTGGACTCCGCCCAGTTTATAGACCTCGTCGATGCCCACCAGGTGCAGCGCGGCCAGCAGGCCGTCGGCGATCTTGCCGGAGGAGTTGGACGGCGTGAACACGGCGATTTGCGGGCAGCCGGCGATCTTGGCGAGCGTCGCGGTCATCAGCACCGTCGAAACCAGCGGCACTTGTCCACCGGGCACATAGAGGCCAACGCGGCGGATGGGGTCGAATTTTTCGCCCACAAGGGCGCCCTGCTTGTTTTTCGCGGTCCAGGCCTGCGGCAGGCCGTGGCGGTTGAAGGCGATAATGTTTTCATGGGCGGCCACCAAAGCGCGCCGCTCAGCCGCGGGCAGGCGCCGGGCGGCGGCGGTCAGCTCGGCAGGTTTCACCCGGAAATCGCGGGCCTGCAGCTTGGCGCCGTCGAATTTCGCCGCGTAGTAGCCCACGGCCTCGTCCCCGCGCTCGTAAACCGCAGCGAGAATCGCGGCGACGCCGGCGGAGAGCTCCCGTGAAACGACAGCGCCACGACAGAAGGCCGCAAGGTCATCGGAAAAGGTCCGGGAATCAGAGGAAAGCGTGCGCACAGGAAATTCTTTGCAGGTGGACAGCGGGGTCACGCCGGGCTCAGGTGGAGGCGGGCAGGTTATTTGCCGGAGAAAGCCGGGACCGCGAACGTGCCGTCCGGGAAGGACTCGTTGACCGTGACCTTGTCGAAAGTGACCGTGACCGACTGCGGCTTGCCGTCCGCGCCCTTGGCGGTGGTGATGATGGTTTTCGGAAACCGGACTCCATTGACCCGGATTTCACCCAGTTCCCGGATGGCCACACCGTACCCGACCTCGGTCAGGACCAGGCGGCCGGTGGCTTCGTCGAAGTAGCGGATGAAGGCGATCTTGTCATCATGGACAAAGGCGATTTTGCGGCAGGCCACCCCGTCGACCGTGGCGGCGCCCCGGTCGATCACTGTGCCGCCCTCGCGTTCGAGACCGCGGTAAAAAGCCAGATTTTCCCACGTGTTGGCGCGGAGCAACTTGATCTGGTCCTTGCCCAGCAGCATCAGTTTCCAGCGGGCGGGATCCTTCGGATCCTGCACGCGGTGCCAGCCGTCGTAGCTGTCGAGCGCGGTTACCTCGATGCTCTTGTCCGAGCTATTGGAAATGCGCTGGCGGTACGGCGACTGGATCATGATGTCGACCGTGACATAGGTCAGCTTCCGGGCATCCGTCGGATCGGACGTGATGAGCGAGCCGACATAGTGGATGGACTTGATCGCATCGAGGGCCGCGTCCGGACCCACAAAGGCCCGCGCCTTCGCAATGATGGGCAGCTCCGCCCGGGCGCCGGCCCCGGCAAACAGGAGAACGGCAAGGACAGTCAAGCAACGAAGGGAGGGAGTGATCATGGCTCGCAAAGATTGGACGAAAGTTCGCCCGGAGGAAAGCCCGGTTCGGGCTTATTCCCACTCGATGGTGGCGGGAGGCTTCGAGCTGATGTCGAGGACCACGCGACTCACGCCGCGCACCTCGTTGGTGATGCGGCTGGAGATTTTCTGCAGCAGATCGTACGGCAGTTTCGCCCAGTCCGCCGTCATGGCATCGATGCTCTCGACGATGCGGAGTGCCACCACGTAGTCATAGGTGCGCTCGTCGCCAAAGACGCCGACCGTCTTCACGGGCAGGAAGACCGCGAACGACTGCCAGACCTTCCAGTAGTAGCCGGAGCGCATCATCTCGTCCTGGAGCACGGCGTCGGCGTTGCGGAGAATCTCGAGCCGGTCGGCCGTGATGTCGCCCATCACGCGCACCCCGAGCCCTGGGCCGGGGAACGGCTGCCGCCAGACGACTTCCTTCGGGAGGCCGAGCGCGGCGCCGACGGCGCGCACCTCGTCCTTGAAGAGCTCGCGCAACGGCTCGATGAGCTTGAGCTTCATCCGCGCCGGCAGGCCGCCGACGTTGTGGTGGGTCTTGATGAGCGAGGCGGGGTTGCCGGCGATCGAGACGCTCTCGATCACGTCGGGATAAAGGGTGCCCTGGCCGAGAAACTCGGCATGGCCGATCGACTTGAGAGATTTTTCGAACACCGCGACGAAGGTGTTGCCAATGATTTTGCGCTTTTGCTCGGGCTCGGTGACGCCCTTGAGCCGGCGCAGGAAAAGGGCCGAAGCGTCGACCACGCGCAGGTCGATCTTGAAGTTCCGCTTGTACAGCGACTCGACCGCGGCGCGCTCGCCCTTGCGCAGAAGGCCGTTGTCCACAAACACGCAGGTCAGCTGCTTGCCGATGGCCTTGTGCAGCAGCGCAGCGGCGACGGAAGAGTCGACCCCGCCGGAGAGGCCGAGGAGGACGCGCCCCTTCCCCACCTTGGCGCGGATCTCGGCCACGGCGTGCGCGATGAAGTCCTTCGTCGTCCAGTCCTGCTTCGCCCGGCAGATGCCGACGAGGAAGTTGCGGATCATGTCCACGCCGCGCTCGGTGTGGAAGACCTCGGGGTGAAACTGGATGCCGTAGAACCGGCGCTTCGCATCCTCGATCCCGGAGTACGGGGAATTCTCGGACACGGCCGTGGCGACGAAGCCGGGCGGAAGCCGGGTGAGTTTGTCGCCGTGCGAATTCCAGATCCGGAGACTGCGCGGCAGGCCGGCGAAGAGCCTGCCCGGTTTCTTGATGGTCAGCTGGCCGTGGCCGTATTCGCGCTCCTTGCTCAGCGCAACCTTGCCGCCAAGGAAATGGCCCATGAGCTGCACACCGTAGCAGATGCCCAGCACGGGCACGCCGAGTTCAAAGATCGCCGGATCGGGATGCGGCGCGGTCTTCGCGTACACACTCTGCGGGCCGCCGGAGAGGATGATGCCGATGACGCCTTCCTCGCGCAGCTTCGCCGCGGGCGTGGCGAAGTGGTAGATCTTCGAGTAAACCTGACACTCGCGGATCCGGCGCGCGATGACCTGCGTGAGCTGAGAACCGAAGTCGAGAACGGCAATGGTCTGTGGCATAAAGGGCAGCAGCGGGAATCGGAAAACGAACAGGCCGACAACAAACCGCCGGCCTGTCAATGGCCCGCCGGAGGCGAAACGCGCCTCAGAACCTCAGCCGGGTGTTTTCATAAGCGCAGCGCGGGCACTTCGCGAGGTCCGAGCCGGTCGGGGCCGTGTAGAGGGCGTCGCACCGGATGCAGTGGAAGGTCACCTTGCGGCGTTCGACCTCAAAACGGGCGTGATCCCGGCGGTCATAGTACGACCACAGCCCCAGGAACACGGCCGCCACGAGCGTGCAGTAAACCACGGAGGCGGAAGCGAGCTCGAGCATGGCGCAGGGATTAAATGAAAACGCGCCGAAGGAAAACCTTCGACGCGTGGGAGTGGATGCCGGAGCAGGCGGCTCAGGCCTTGGCTTCGCCCTCGGCCGGGGCAGCTTCCGCGGCGGGGGCGGCGGCTTCGGCCTTGGGGGCCTTGGCGGCCTTTGCCTTCGGGCCCTTCTTGCCCTTCGATTTCTTGTAGCCGGTATCCTCGGCCTTCACGAACTCGATGAGCGCGAGCTCGGCGGCGTCGCCGAGGCGCTGCTGGCCGAGCTTGTAGATGCGGGTGTAGCCGCCGTTGCGATTGGTGAACTCCTTGTGCTTCTCGTTGAAGAGGAGCGTGAGGGCCGTTTCATCGCGCACGTCGGCGTGGGCCAGACGGCGGAGGTGAAGGGCGTCCTTCTTGTCGGTCTTCGCCGCGGCCTGCTTGGCCTTGGTGATGACCTTCTCGATGAAGGGACGCAGGGCCTTCGCCTTGGTCAGGGTGGTCTTGATGCGGCCGTGGGTGATCAGCGAGGCGGCGAGATTGGACATCATCGCCCGGCGATGCTCGACGGTTACGCCCAGGGAAGCGTGGTGTTTATTGTGACGCATTGGATTTGGTTTTTAAGGGTGCCCGATCGGCAATCCGGTCGCAGCGTGGCGCGGCAGCGGACGGCGCGAGCACCGAAATTATTTTTGATTTTGGATTCTCGATTTTCGATTTGGTCCGATCCGCGATTCACGACAGGTAAACCCAATCGCGAATCGGAAATCGAAAATTCGCTCAGGCTTCCTTCTTCGTATCGAGGAGGCGCTCGTCGAACTTCATGCCGAGCGACAGGCCGAGGGCTTCGAGCTTCTCCTTGATTTCGTTGAGGGACTTCTTGCCGAAGTTGCGGTATTTGAGCATCTCCTGCTCGGTCTTCATGGCGAGTTCGCCGACCGTGGTGATGTTCGCGTTGTTGAGGCAGTTGGCGGCGCGGACCGACAGCTCGATCTCGTTGACCGACATGTTGAGCAGCTTGCGGAGCTTGTTCTGCTCCTCGCTGACCTCGGACTGCTGGCTCTCGAACTCGAAGGCCTCCTCGGAGACGCGATCAAACACGTCGAGGTGATGCTTGAGAATGGAGGCGGACTGCTTGAGGGCGTCATCGGGCGTGATGCGGCCGTCGGTCCAGATCTCGAGGACGAGCTTGTCGTAGTCGGTGATCTGGCCCACGCGGGTGGCCTCGACGGAGTACTTCACGAGGCGGACGGGCGAGAACAGCGAGTCAATGGAGATGACGCCGATGGCCTGCTCTTCCTTCTTGTTGGACTCGCCGGGATGATAGCCGCGGCCGGTCTTGATCTCGATCTCGGCGGTGAAGGAACGCTTCGTGTCGAGCGTGCAGATGACCTGCTCGGGATTGACGATGGTGATGTTGGCGTCGGCCTGGATGTCGGCGGCGGTGACGACGCCGGTCTTGCTGGCCTTGATCTGGAGGGTGATGGGCTCGCGCTTGGTCGAGACGATCAGGATCTTCTTCAGGTTGAGGACGATGTCGGTGACATCCTCGACGACGTTGTCGATGGACTGGAATTCGTGATTCACGCCGTCGATCTTGATCGACGAAATGGCGGCACCCTCGATGGAGCTGAGGAGGACGCGGCGCAGCGAGTTGCCGATGGTGTGGCCGTAACCGGCCTCAAAGGGCTCGGCGAGGAACTTGGCGTAGGTCGGGCTGGAGCCTTCCTCGACTTTGGTGAGCTTGGACGGGAGTTCGAACTTTCCGAGACGTTTGGGCATGGCGATGAACTCTGAATTGAGCGTTGAGGTGAGAGGGATGAGAGTGGGATTAGAAGCGGGAGTAGAACTCAACGATGAGCTGCTCGTTGATGTTTTGCTCCATCTCGTCGCGCGTGGGCAGACGGTTGGCGACGGCCTTGAAGGTCTCGGCGTTCATGGTGAGCCAGCCGGGGACGTTGCGGACCCGGTTTTCCTCGAGGCTGCGGGTGGCGAACTGGCGCGAGGCCGGGGCGTTCTTGACCTCGATCTCGTCGCCGGCCAGCACGGTGTAGCTCGCGATGTCGACCTTGTGGCCGTTGACGCGGATGTGGCCGTGGTTGACGAACTGGCGGGCCGCGGCGCGGCTCTTCGCGAGGCCGAGGAGATAGACGGTGCTGTCGAGGCGCGTCTCCAGGAGCTGGAGGAAGCGCTCGCCGGTGACACCGCGCTCTTTCTTGGCGATCTCGAAGGTGCGGCGGAACTGGCGCTCGAGCAGGCCGTAGATGAGGCGGAGCTTCTGCTTTTCGTTCAGGCCGACGGCGTATTCAGAGACTTTGCGGCGGAGCTTCGGGCCGTGCTGGCCGGCGGGATAGCTGCGGCGCTCAAAGGCCTTGCCCGAGCCAAGGATATGCTGGCCGAAGCGGCGGCTGATGCGGGTAGTGGGTCCGGTATAACGAGCCATTGTAGGAGAATGACGAGGGTTGAGAGAGGAGTGGGATTACACGCGACGACGTTTGCGCGGGCGGCAACCGTTGTGCGGGATGGGAGTGACGTCGACGATCGACGTGATCTCGAGGCCGATGGCCTGGAGGGCGCGGATGGCGGAATCGCGGCCGAGGCCGGGACCGGAAATGCGGATGACGACGTCCTTCAGGCCATGCGACATGGCGTTGCGGGCGGCATCCTGCGCGACGACCTGCGCGGCGTAGGCGGTGGACTTGCGCGAACCGCGGAAGTTGCACTTGCCGGCGCTGGACCAGGCGATGACCTGGCCCTTGTGGTCGGTGATGGAGACGATCGTGTTGTTGAAGGAGGCCAGCACGTTGACGAAACCGGAGGTGACGTTCTTGGAACCCTTGGCCTTGCGGACCTTGATGGTGCCAAGCTCTTCCTTGAGGAGATCCTCGGCGGTGGGCTGCTTGGCCACGCCACCGATCATCTCAACGGGTTTGTCGGAGGGCGCGGGAGCGGCCTTCGGAGCGGCATCGCCGGGCGCGGAGCCTTCGGCGGCAGCCTGGGCCGCAGCGGTCGCCTTGAGGCCCTTCGCCTTTTTCTCGGCGGGGGTCGCAGCAGCAGCGTCGGCAGCCGGCGCGCCATCAGCGGCGGGCTTGGCGGGTTTCTCTTTCTTGGGAGCGGACTTTTCTTCGGCCATGGCGGATAGGGATTAAACTTCTTTGGCTTTGGTGACGCCAACGGTCTTGCGCGGGCCCTTGCGGGTACGGGCGTTGGTGCTGGTGCGCTGACCGCGGACCGGGAGGCTGCGGCGATGGCGGATGCCACGGTAGCAGTTGATGGCCTGGAGGCGCTTCAGATTGCCGGCGATCTCGCGGCGGAGGTCACCCTCGAGCACCCACTTGTGGTCGGTGATGAGGTTGAGAATCTTGTTGAGCTGCTCTTCCGTGAGGTCCTGCGCCCGCATGTCGGGATTCAAGCCGGCCTCTTTGACGAGGAGATCGGCCCGCGTGGGACCGATGCCGTTGATATAACGGAGGGAGTACGCGACTTTCTTTTTCGCGGGGATTTCTACACCGAGGAGACGTGGCATATTGGATTTAGTTGAGAGTTAAAATTTGAGAGGGACTGAAAAGGGAAAGAGGAAGGAATCTTAAGCGGACCGGCGGCGCGGGAGCGTGAGGATCTCGGGACCGGCGTCGGTGGTGAGCACCGTATGTTCGAAATGGGCGGAAGGCGAACCGTCGGCGGTGACGACCGTCCAGCCATCGGAGAGCGTCTTGATCCGGTGGGTGCCGACGTTGACCATCGGCTCGATCGCGAGGGTCATGCCGGGTTTGATTTTGTCTCCCGTGCCCTTGCGGCCGAAGTTCGGGATTTCCGGCGGCTCATGCATCGCGACCCCCACCCCGTGGCCGACCATTTCGCGGACGACGCTGAAGCCGTGCGCTTCAACGAAGGTCTGGATGGCGGAGGAAATATCGCCGATACGATTGCCCACCGTGGCCTGGCTGATGCCGAGATCGAGGGCCTCGCTCGTGACGCGAAGGAGTTCCTCCAGCTTCGGGGTGATCCGGCCGACGGGCACCGTGATGGCGTTGTCGCCGATGTAGCCGTTGTAGGTGACGGTGACGTCGAGGGAGACAATGTCGCCGTCGCGCAAAACGCGGCGGAACGAAGGGATGCCGTGAACGACTTCCTCATTGACCGAGATGCAGGTATGCGCCGGATAGCGGCGGGAACCGATCTGGTAGCCGTAATCGGAACTGCGGGCTCCATGGCTCGCGATGAAATCGCGGCCAGCTTCTTCCAAGTCCTGCGTGGTAATGCCGGGCCGCACGAGGGGCTTGAGGGAATCAAGCACCGAGGCGGCGATGGCACAGGCCTCGCGCATTCGGGCGATCCCATCCTTGTTTTTGATGGGAACCGTCATGAGCGCCCCTCCTGCGCAAGAGCGGAAGAGGGTTCGCCAGCCGGAAATCCGGCGGCGACAAGGTCGTCGGCCTCCCAAAGGAGGCCGAGGGTACGATAGTGTTGGACAACAGGCTCGGGGGAGCCGGGGCCCGTCGGGATGACGGCGCTGAGCGTTTCATCACGGGCATCGAGCCATTCGTCGAACACTTTGGCTTGGAGCAGCGTAGCCGGGAAGTCCGTGAGGACAAAACCCGCATCAGGTTTGCGCGCGAAGAACCAGCGGCGCAGGAGCGCCAGCGTGGTCGCTTCATCCGCCCCGGCAGAGCCGGGACGGCGCGAAATCTCCGACCGCATCAATTTGGCGGGAGAGACGTGCTCAAGATTCAAAGAACGCACCTGGTTCATCAGGTTTTCGAAACGAAAATCGGGTGAACCGAGGAGAAGGAGTTTGGTTTTGGCGGGAGGGCCGAAACGCGAAAAGAGGTCGTTGATGGCGGCCATCGCGACCGGAGTAAAGAACTAAAGGGCCCAGTGGCGGACAGCCCACGAAATGATACCCACCAGGAAAATGGCACCCAAGGCAATCCACAGGGTACCAACGGTTTTCATATCCGCCGCTTCGCCTAGGGCGCCGCCGATATTTGCAGCGCGGGAACGAATGCGGCCCTTTTTGAGGAAGCCGTCATAGTGGCGCTGCAGCAAGAAGGTCTCGATCTGGCGCATGGTGTCCAGAATCACGCCCACGGTGATGAGCATGCCCGTACCGCCGAAGAAAACCGCGATGCGCTGGGGAACGCTGAGTTCGAACAGCAGCACGTCCGGCATGACTGCAATGACCGTGAGGAAGATCGCGCCCGCGAGCGTGAGCCGCGTCATGATGAAATCGAGGAACTGTGCCGTTGGCTCGCCGGGACGAACGCCGGGGACATAGCCGCCGTACTTCTTCAGGTCATCGGCAATCTGGATCGGCTTGAACATGACCGACACCCAGAAATAGCTGAAGAAAAGGATGAGCACCGTGTAGAGCGCGTAGTAGGTCCAGTGACCGCGCAGCAGGTTCGAGGAGATTTCGCTCAGGAACTTGATGTTCCAGGCCGCGCCCACCCACGAGAAGATCATCTGGGGGAAAAGCAGGATGGAACTCGCGAAAATGACGGGCATGACGCCCGAATAATTGACCTTGAGGGGCAGGAACGAACTCTGGCCGCCCATGACCTTGTTGCCCACGATACGCTTGGCGTATTGCACCGGGATTTTCCGCTGGCCCTGCACCACCAGGATGATGCCCATGGTGACAGCGAAGAAGAGGGCGATCATCACCACGGCCTGCGGCAGGCCAAGGCTCGCACCCGTACCGACCGGGCGGAAAAAGAGCTGCTTGGTCGCCAGAGCGGCCGCAGGCAAATCCGCCAGAATGCCGATCGTGATCAGCAGCGAGACGCCGTTGCCGATACCCCGCTGGGTGATCTGCTCGCCAAGCCACATGAGCAGCATGGTGCCGGCGGTGATATAAATGACGGAGGGAATGAGAAACCCGATTCCCCGCGACATCACGATGCTGCCGTAAACATTGGAGTCATAACCCGGAAACATCTTTTCCGGATGCTCCAGCGACAGGATCAGCATCACACCCTGAATGAGGCAGAGCGCCACCGTGGCATAACGCGTGTACTGCGTGAGCTTCTGGCGGCCGACATCACCTTCCTGCTGCAGGCGGCTGAGCGCCGGGACCACCGCGGTCATGAGCTGGAAGATGATCGAGGCGCTAATGTAGGGCATGATGCCCAGCGAGCCGATGGCGCCCTTGAGCAGCGCACCGCCGGTGAACATATTGTAGAGCCCCACCAGCGCGCCACCGCCGCTCGCGGTTTGGTCCTCGAAGAATTTCTGCAGCGGATGCGGATCGATGCCGGGCAGCGGAATGTGCGCCGCGACCCGGGCCACGAAAAGCAGCGCGAGCGTGTAGAAAATCCGGGAGCGGAGCTCGGGGATCTTCAGCGAGTTCGTGAAGGCGGAAAGCACGGGAGGATATTTTAGATTTTTGATTCTGGATTCTCGATTTCAGATTCCGGCTTCGAGCGGGCGCCGACGGACGCGGCCCAATCGAAAATCGAGAATCAAAAATCGAAATTCCGGAGGCTTTAGCCCACGATGGCCTGGCCGCCGGCCTTCTCGATCTTGGCCTTGGCCGATTCCGAGAACTTGGCCGCCGTGACCTTGAGCGCGCGGCTCAGTTCGCCGTCGCCCAGGATCTTGACCGTCTTCTCGCCGCCGCGGATGAGTCCGGCGGACGCGAGCACCGTGGCATTGACCTCGGTGACCTTGGCATCGAGCGACCCGAGATCGCCGACATTCAAGACCGCGATTTCCGTGCGGTGATTGTAATTGTTGAAGCCGCGGTGCGGGAGCTTGCGGTACAGCGGCATCTGGCCGCCTTCGAAGCCGGGGCGGATGCTGCTGCCGGAGCGGGCCGACTGGCCCTTGCCGCCGCGACCGCTGGTCTTGCCGTGGCCGCCGCCTTCGCCGCAGCCGACCCGCTTTTTGCGATGCACGGCGCCGGCGACGTTCTTAAGTTCGTGGAGTTTCATGGATGGTTCCTCAGGAGGGGCGCCCCACCCTCGCAAACCGCGAAGGCAGGACTCGGATTTTTGTTAAAGAGAATCTCAGCTGGTCTTGCGGATCGCGGCGATTTCGTCGGCCAGGCGGAGCTGGAGCAGCCCGTTGAGCGTGGCATGCACGACGGCGATGTGGTTGCTGGAACCCATCGACTTCGTGAGCACGTTCTTCACGCCGGCCGCCTCGAGGACCGCACGGACGGCGCCACCGGCGATGAGGCCGGTGCCGGTCGTGGCGGGCTTGAGGAGGACCTTGCCGCCATCGTATTCGCCGAACACGTCGTGGGGAATGGTGTCACCCTTGAGCTTGACGCTCACGAGGTGCTTGTGGGCGTTCGCGGTGCCCTTCTTGATGGCGTCCGGAACCTCGTTGGCCTTGCCGTAGCCGATGCCAACCTTGCCCTTGCCGTCGCCGACCACGGCGAGCGCGGAAAAGCTGAAGCGGCGGCCGCCCTTGACGACCTTGGCACAGCGGTTGATGAAGACGACCTTCTCGATCATCGTCGGGCCATCACCCTGCTCCTTGTCGCGGTTGTTACGGTTGCGGTCATCACGGCGGAAGCCGCCGCCGCCGCCCCGATTGGGGCCGCGGTTGTTGCCGCCACCAGGGCCGCCGCGGTGTTCGCGCGCAGGAGCTGGCGTGGAAGCCGGAGCGGTCGCGGCGGGGGCGGGAGTGGCGGAAACAGGAGTGGATTCGGTGCTCATGGGCATGGATTAGAACTGGAGGCCGCCTTCGCGCGCGGCGTCGGCAAACACTTTGACTTTACCGTGATACAGGGCGCCGCTGCGGTCGAACACGACCGAGGCGATGCCGGCTGCCTTGGCCTTGAGGGCAAAGGCGACACCGAGGGCTTTGGCCCCGGCGAGATTGGCGGTGAGCTTCTGCTTGCGGAACTCGGGATCGAGCGTCCCGAGAAACACGAGCGTCGCGCCCTTGTCGTCGTCGATCGCCTGCGCGTAGATGTGCTTCGTGGTGAAGCGCACGCTGAGACGCGGGCGGAGGGCGGTGCCGGTGACTTTCTTGCGGATTCTCCAGCGGCGTTTCTGGAGGAGACTGGCTTTGCTAATGGTATTCATGGGTGGACCCCGGAGAGTTGCGGTTGGCTTTAGGCGACGGTCTTGCCTTCTTTGCGGCGGACACGTTCGCCAACGATGCGGACGCCCTTGCCCTTGTAAGGCTCCGGCGGATAGTAGCTGCGGATTTCCGCGGTGACGGCGCCGACGAGCTGCTTGTCCGCGCCCTCGACCTTGACCTTGGTCTGGTCGGTGACGGTGACCTTGATGCCCTCGGGGATGTCCATCAGAATGGGGTGCGAGTAACCGAGCGCGAGGTCGAGCTGCTTGCCCTTGAGGTTGGCCTTGAAGCCGACGCCCTGGATCTCGAGCTCCTTGATGTAGCCGTCGGTCACGCCCTTCACCATGCCGGCGACGATCGAGCGCGCGGTGCCGTACATGGCATTCGCGAAACGCGTCTCCTCGGTCGGGGCGAAGGTGATCTTCTTGTCACCAACGATGACTTTGACAGCGGAGGCGAAGGTCTTCGAGACCTTGCCCTTGGGACCCTCGACGAGGACGGTACCGTTGGTGACGGTGACCTTGACCTTGTCGGGGATGGGAACGGGTTGTTTGCCAATACGGCTCATGGTGCGCGGCGGGTTACCAAACGTTGCAAAGCAGTTCACCACCGGCCTTCTGGCGGCGGCAGTCTTGATCCTTCAGCAGGCCCTTCGAGGTCGAGAGGATGCTGATGCCGAGGCCGTTCAACACGCGCGGGACATCCGTATAAGCGTAGTAAAGGCGGCGGCCGGGAGACGAAACGCGGACGATCCCCGTGATGGCAGGGGCACCGGCGACGTACTTCATCGCGACCACGAGAGTCTTGTGACCCTGGGCATCGACGCCGTCCTTGTAGTCGGCGATGTAGCCCTCAGTCTTCAGAATGGCGGCGATGGCCGCGCGGAGTTTGGAGTGCGGGGAGGAGCACTCGGCGAGACCGGCCTTCGACGCATTGCGGAGGCGGGTCAGGAAATCACTGATCGGGTCTGTCATGATGGATGTTGGTTGGGCAGTGGCGGCGGGTCATATCCGACTCCCGCAGCCATAAAAGTTTACCAGGAGGATTTGGTGACGCCGGGAATCTTGCCGGCCAGGGCCAGTTCACGGAACGTGATACGGGAAACGCCGAACTTGCCGATGTAGGCGCGCGGGCGGCCGCTCATGGAGCAGCGGTTGCGGATGCGGACCTTGGACGAGTCCTTGGGGAGCTTCGCGAGCTTCTTCTGCGCGGCGAAAAACTCCACGTCGGTGGTGGCCGGGTTGGCGAGGATCGACTTCAGCTCGGCGCGCTTGGCGGCGAACTTGGTGACGAGGCGGATGCGCTTTTTATTGCGCTCGATAGCGGAGGTTTTCGGCATGGCGGCGGAAGCGGTTAGGCGGCAGTGGGTTTCTGGGCGGCGGCGGGCTCGGAGCGGCGGAAAGGCATGCCGAGCAGGCGGAGCAGCTCGCGGCCCTCGTCGTCGGTCTCGGCCGTGGTGACGATGGTGATGTCGAGACCCATGGTCTTCTTGACGTTTTCCACGGTGATCTCGGGGAAGATGGTGAAGTCGGTGATGCCGATGTTGTAGTTGCCCTGGCCGTCGAGCTTGGGCGACGTGCCGCGGAAGTCGCGGATGGTCGGGAGGGCGACCGCGAGGAGGCGGTAGAGGAACTCCCACATGGCGTTGCCGCGGAGCGTGACGTGGCAGCCGACGACCTGGTTGGGCTTCAGCTTGAAATTGGCGATGGCCTTGCGCGAGCGGGCAAGGATCGGCTTCTGGCCGGCCAGCAGGGTCAGGTCGCGCTGCACGTCGGCGATCTGGTTCTTGTCGGCATCGGCATCGATGCCGGTGTTCAGGCTGATTTTCGTCAGCTTCGGAACCTGGTGCTTGTTTTTGTAGCCGCGGCTCTTCACCAGCTCAGGGGCGACCTGCTCGGTGTAGAGTTTTTTGAGAGTGGGAACGTAGCTCATTTGGAGGGCGACCGGATTACCGACCCGGAGGCATGAAGAGTGAGTTTTGTGAGTGGAAAAGGTTCAGTAACGCAGGCGGGACGCCGGGTTGGCAAGCGCGCAGTGCGGCGGGATCAGGCGGTGGCCTTCTTGCGCTTGCTCGCGTCGAACACCGACTGGAGCATGAGGTTGGAGATGTGCACGGAACCCTCGCGCTCGGCGATGGTGCCCTGCGGATGCTCCTGCGACTTCTTGAGGTGGCGCTTGATCATCGCGACGCTCTCGACGCGGGCGCGCCCCTTGGCGGCCAGGATCTCGAGGATCTTGCCCGACTTGCCCTTGTGAGAGCCGGCGATGACGACGACGGTGTCGCCGCGTTTGACGTGAAATTTCGTGGCCATGTTAGAGAACCTCCGGAGCGAGCGAGATGATCTTCATGAAATTCTTCGCGCGCAGCTCGCGGGCGACGGGGCCGAAGATGCGCGTACCGCGCGGGTTGTTGGTGGCGTCGATCAGGACGATCGCATTGCTGTCGAAGCGCAGATAGCTGCCATCGGCGCGACGGACCGCGGTCTTCGTGCGGACGACGACGGCCTTGGCGACCTCGCCCTTCTTCACGGTGGCCTCGGGGGAGCTTTGCTTGATGTGGACGGTGATGATGTCACCCACGCCGGCGGTGTCCGTGATCTGGCCTTTACGGCTGATCATGGCGGCCTTGCGGGCGCCGGTGTTGTCGGCGACATCGAGAATGGAACGCAGTTGAATCATGGCGGGGCTCCGGAAATGGACGGATTAGGGAAAGCGCTCAGGCTTTCGTGGTTTTGGTGGGAACGGCCTCGGCGACATCCTTCTCGGAAATCGCCACGCCGATGTCGGCGACCGCGGATTGAACGATCGAAACGACGCGCCAGCGCTTCAGGCGGCTCATCGGGCGGGTCTCCATGACCTCGACCTTGTCGCCGACCTTGGTCTCGTTCTTCTCGTCGTGGACGTGGAGGACGGTCTGGCGGTTGACGACCTTGTGGTAAAGCGGGTGCGGCGTCTTGTAGGCGATGGTCACCTTGACGGACTTGTCGCCGGAGCGGCTGCTGACGAAGCCGATCTGGGTTTTGCGCTTGTTGCGCGAGCCGGGTGTAGCGGAGGACATGGCGATGGGTGCGGGTTAGGCGCGCGCTCAGGCGGCGACGGCCTTGCGTTTCTTTTCGTTGAGGATGGTTTCGAGCCGGGCGACGTCCTTGCGGTAGTCACGCAGGAGATGCGGCTTTTCGATCTGGCCGGTCTGCTTGCGCATCCGGAGCTGGATCAGCTGTTCGCGGATCTCGCGGAGCTTGGTGGTGATCTCGTTCGGCGCGAGGTCGCGGATTTCTTTGGAAGTCATGACGGGACGGTTTTAAGGGTTGGGCCGGTTAGCTGGCCGAGCCTTCGCGCACGATGAAACGGCAATGGAACGGGAGCTTGGCGTCAGCGAGGCGGAAGGCCTCCTTGGCGACGGTGGCGGGAATGCCGGCGAGTTCGAAGAGCACGGCGCCGGGCTTGATGACGGCGACGTAGAATTCGACCGGGCCCTTGCCCTGGCCCATGCGGGTCTCGGCGGGCTTCTTGGTGACGGGCTTGTGCGGGAAAACGCGGATCCAGAGTTTGCCCTTGCGCTTCAGGTGGCGCGAGATTGTGACGCGGGCCGCCTCGATCTGCTGGCCGGTCATCGGGCCGCGGGTGAGCGACTGGAGGCCGAATTCGCCGAAGGCGAGCGTGTTGCCGCGCTTGGCATTCCCGGAGCGGGAGCCTTTCTGCGACTTGCGGTATTTGGTGCGGGCGGGAGCTAGAGCCATGGGAGAATTCTCCTAAAATGAGGATATGCGGCGGGCGCGGATCAGTTGTTGTCGGACTCTTTTTTGCAGATCCAGCACTTGACGCCGATCTTGCCGTAAAGGGTGCGGGCCTCGAAGAAGCCGTAGTCGATGTTTTCGCGGAGGGTGTGCAGGGGCACGCGGCCCTTGCGCTGCCATTCGCGGCGGGCGATGTCGGCGCCGCCCAAGCGGCCCGAGCACTGGATACGGATACCCTCGGCACCGAGCGTCATGGCCATTTCCACGGCCTTCTTCATGGCGCGGCGGAAGGCGATGCGGCGCTCGAGCTGCAGGGCGACGTTCTCGGCGACCAGCTGCGCCTCGATCTCGGGCTTCTTCACTTCCTGGATGTCGAGGAGGATTTCCTTGCCGGTGAGCTTCGCGAGCTCGTCCTTGATCTTCTCGATTTCCTGGCCCTTGCGACCGATGACGATGCCGGGACGGGCGGTGTAGATCTTGACGCGGACGCGGTTGGACGCGCGCTCGATGAAGATGCGCGGCACGGAGGCCTGCTTGAGCTTCTCCATGAGCTTCTCCCGGATCACCTGATCCTCGAGGAGCAGCTTGGGGAAGTCTTTCTTCTTCGCGAACCAGCGGGACTGCCAGTTGCGGCGGACGGCGAGGCGGAAGCCGATAGGATTGGTCTTTTGGCCCATGGTAAAATTAGTTGGAGTTGCCGTCGGACAGGACGATGCGGATGTGGGCCATCTTCTTGCGGCGGGGCATCGCGGTGCCGCGGGCACCGGCCTTGAAGCGCTTGAGGACGGGACCGTTCTCGATGATCGCGAACTTCACCGTGAGGCTGTCGGCCGAGAGGTTGTTGTTGTTCTCGGCGTTCGCGATGGCGCTCTTCAGCGTCTTGGCGATGAGGCGCGCGGACTTGCGCGGGATGAGCGTGAGATAGTCAACGGCCTCCGGCGCCTTGCGGCCGGTGATGGTGTTGGCCACCTCGCGCATTTTCTTGGGCGACATGCGCGCGTAGCGGGTGAGAGCTTGGACTTCCATGATGGTTTAGATTCCGGTTAGGGCGGCAGCAGTCCCGCGGGAGCGGGCCCCTGCCCTTTTGGATGGGTGATGGGCGTGGTTAAAAGTTAAGGAACTTAGATTTCCTTACGGGTGAGACCGCCGTGCGACTTGAAGATGCGCGTGGGGGCGAACTCGCCGAGTTTGTGGCCGACCATGTTTTCAGTGACGTAAACGGCGATGAAGACCTTGCCGTTGTGGACGCTGAACGTGTGGCCGATGAAATCGGGGGTGATGGTCGAACGACGGGACCAAGTCTGGATGGGCTTCTTGGCGCCAGCCTTGACCGCCTTCTCGATCTTCTCGAGCAGGTGGTAATCAACGAAGAAGCCTTTTTTGATGGAACGTGCCATGGTGCGAAAGGGGCAGGGTTACTTCTTACCACGCGGCTTGCGGCCGTTGTGGTGGAGGATGATCATGCTGTTCGAGAGTTTCGAACGGCGGCGGGTCGGGAAGCCCTTGGCGAGCTGGCCCCACGGGGAGACGAGCTGCTGGCGGCCGCCACCACCCTTGGACTTGCCCTGGCCGCCACCGTTGGGGTGGTCGACCGGGTTCATGGCCATGCCGCGCACGTGCGGGCGCTTGCCGAGCCAGCGGCTGCGGCCGGCCTTGCCGAGGGACTGCTTGTTGTGGTCGCCATTGCCGACCGTGCCGATGGTGGCGCGGCACGAGGGATGGACGAGGCGGAGTTCGCCGGAAGGCATCTTGAGCTGGGCCTGGCCGTTTTCGACGGCGATAAGCTCGAGCGAGGTGCCGGCCGAGCGGGCGATCTGCGCGCCGCGGCCCGGGACGAGTTCGACCGCGTGCACCAAGGTGGACGGCGGGATGAGCTCGAGCGGGAAGTTGTTGCCGACGAGAAAGTCGTTCGTCGTGGCCTTGTTGGAGGTGACGATCGTGGCGCCGACCTCAAGGCCCTCGGGGGCGAGGATGTAGCGCTTCTCGCCGGTCGCGTAAGCGATCAGGGCAAGATTCGCCGAGCGGTTCGGATCATACTCGATCGCCTGGACCTTGGCGGGCAGGTCGAGGAGCTCGCGCTGGAAGTCGACGATGCGGTACAGCTGCTTGTGGCCGCCGCCGCGATGGCGGGAGGTCACGCGGCCGTAGACATTGCGGCCGCCGGACTTGTGCTTCGACTCGGTGAGGGCGCGTTCGGGGCGCTTCTTGGACAGCGTCGGCTGCTTGTTCAGCGACGTGAAGCGGCCGGAGGGCGTGAGGGGACGGAAGGAATGGATGGGCATGGTGGGATTTCTCCGGATGGCGGCTTAGACGAGCTCGATCTTGTCGCCGGCCTTGAGGGTCACGATCGCCTTCTTGAAGTCGGAGGTCATGCTCGGGCGGCCGGTGCGGCTCTTCTTGTTTTTGCCCGGGTAGTTTTGGACGTTCACGCGGCGGACGGTGACCTTGAAGGTCTTTTCGACGGCCTCGGCGATGGCGTGCTTGTTGGCGTACCGGAACACCTCGAAGGTGTACTGGCCGAGCTCGGAGCTGAGCTTGGTGGACTTCTCGGAGAGAAGCATCTGTTTGAGAACTTTGTCGGCGTTCATCAGTTTTTACCTCCGTTGACGCGGGCGATGATCGTCTCGAGCGCTTTGGAGCTGACGATGATCTTCTTGTATTGGGCCAGATCGAGGGTGTTGAGCTTGGCGGCTTCCTGGAGGGAAACGCGCTCGATGTTGCGGGAGGCGCGGGCGGTCTCGACCGCGAAGGGCGCATCCACAAGGAGCACCTTGCCCTTGGGGGCAATACGCGTGACGATCACGTCCATGGCCTTGGTCTTGGTGACCTTGGCAGCGAACGTCTCGATCACGGCGATTTCACCGGCAACGGCGCGGTCAAAGAGAGCGCGGCTGAAGGCGAGGTCCTTGACCTTGCCATTGATCTTCTTGGAGTAATCGCGCGGTTTCGGGCCGAACACGACACCACCGCCGCTCCACAAGGGAGAACGGATGGAACCGGCGCGGGCGCGGCCGGTGCCCTTCTGGCGCCACGGCTTCTTGCCACCGCCGCGGACTTCGCCGCGGGTCTTGGTGGAATGCGTGCCCTGGCGGTTGTTCGCGTTGATGGCGACGATGACTTCCTTCACGGCCTGAAGGCCCTTGTCGCCTTCAAACACGGGCAAGCCGGCGAAATCCTTTTCGCTGCTGGTCGTGCCGTCGGAATTAAAAACAGTAAGTTTCATGGCTGGGTGGTCTCCGGGTTAGGCTTTGACGGCTTTCGGCTGACCCTTGATGGCGGAGCGGACGATGACATCGTCACCGTTCGCGCCCGGGATCGCGCCCTTGACCAGGATAAGGTTTTTGTCGGCGAGAATCTTGACGACGCGCAGGTTCTGCACGGTGCGGGCTTCGCTGCCCATGTGACCGGGCATGGCCTGGTTTTTCCAGACGCGGCCGGGCGTCTGGCGCATGCCGATCGAGCCGATGCGGCGATGGAACATGGAGCCGTGGGCGGCGGGACCGCCGGCGACGCGGAAGCGCTTGACGACGCCCTGGAAGCCCTTGCCCTTCGTGACGCCGATGACGTCCACGAGCTGGCCTTCGGTGAAGGTCGTGACCGTGACGACGTCGCCGACCTTGAGCGTGGGCGCGGCGGTGAGGCGGACTTCGCTGAGCACGCGGGGCGTGTCGGTGAGACCGGCCTTGGCGGCGTGCTGCTGCTCGGCCTTGGAGGCGTTCTTCGACTTCTTCGTGGAGAAGCCGATCTGGACGGCGTTGTAGCCGTCGGTTTCCGTGGTCTTGACTTGGACGACGGCGCAGGGGCCGGCCTCAACCACGGTGACGGGGACCAGACAGTTCGCACTGTCGTAGACCTGCGTCATGCCGATTTTTTTACCTAGAAGCGATGAGATCATGGGCTAAGTGGTAGGTGGAAGGATTTCCGTTTAACGACCTACATTAGTCGAAACCTGGCGGTGCCACGGGGGCACACAGGCAACTGCTAACGTTGTAAGTTAAGAATGTTAGACGTTGATGGTGATATCGACGCCGGACGGGAGATTGAGTTTCTTGAGTTCGTCCACCGTCTGGGCGGTGGGCTCGATGATGTCGATGAGGCGCTTGTGGGTGCGCGTCTCGAACTGCTCCATCGACTTCTTGTCGACGTGCGGGGAACGGTTGACCGAAAGTTTCTCGATGCGGGTGGGCAGCGGGATCGGGCCGGAGACGCGGGCGCCGGAGCGCTTGGCGGTCTCGACGATCTCGAGGGCGGACTGATCGATGACGCGATAGTCGAAGCCCTGGAGTTTGATGCGAATGCGTTGACCTTTCATGGTGACAAAGAACGAGGGTTAAGTGCGGGCCGGGGCTTTCGTGGAGGTCTCGACGATCTTCGTGAGAAGGGCGTTGGGAACCTGCGCGAAGTGCGACGGGGTGATGGACGCGCTGGCGCGGCCCTTCGAGAGGGAACGGATGTCCGTGACGTAGCCGAAAAGCATTTCGAGGGGGACGTGCGCGTTGATGATGCACGCACCGGTCTTGTTCTCCATGCCCTGGATCTGGCCACGGCGACGATTGATGTCGCCCATCAGATCGCCCTGATATTCCTCGGGGGTGGTCACCTCGACGCCCATGATGGGCTCAAGGAGGATCGGGGTGGCCTTCTTCATCGCTTCCTTGAAGCCGAAGATGCCGGCCATCTTGAACGCGAGTTCGGACGAATCGACCTCGTGGAAGGAGCCATCGACGATGCGCACGATGACGTCCACAACCGGGTAGCCGGCGACCGCACCGTTATTGGCGCCCTCGAGGATGCCTTCCGTGGCGGGCTTGATGAATTCCTTCGGGATGGCGCCACCGACGATCTCGTTGATGACCTCGACTCCCTTGCCCTTTTCGTTGGGCTCGATCTTGACGCAGACGTGACCGTACTGGCCCTTGCCGCCCGACTGGCGGATGAACTTACCTTCGCCGTCAGCGGATTTGAGAATGGTTTCGCGATAGGCGATCTGCGGCTTGCCGGCGGTCGCCTCGACCTTGAACTCGCGTTTCATCCGGTCGCGGATGATGTCGAGGTGCAGCTCGCCCATGCCGGCGAGGATGATCTGCCCGGTATCGGTGTCGGTCTTGACCCGGAGAGTCGGATCCTCGGCCACGAGACGCTGGAGGGCCATGCCCATCTTTTCCTGGTCGGCCTTGGAGTTCGGCTCGATCGACATCGAGATGACGGGCTCCGGGAAGGACGGCGGCTCGAGACGGATGTCGTAGTCCTCGTCACAGAGCGTATCGCCGGTGATGACGTCCTTCACGCCGACGACCGCACAGATGTCGCCCGAATAGGCCACGTCGATTTCCTCGCGCTCGATCGCGCGCATGAGCACAAGACGCGAGACGCGCTCCGTGCGGCGGGTGCGCGGGTTGTAGAGCGGCATGCCCTTGGGCAGCATGCCGGTGTAGACGCGGAAGAACACGAGGCGACCCACGAACGGATCGTTCCAGAGCTTGAACGCGAGGCCGGCCAGCTTGCTCTTGTCGTTGACCACAGCCTCGACCGGTTTACCGTCGCTGTCCTGACCCTGCATCGGGGGAACGTCGATGGGGCTCGGGAGGTAGTTCACGACACAGTCGAGCAGGCGCTGCACGCCTTTTTTCTTGAAGGCCGAACCGGGAAACACGCCGGTAAACTGCAGGGAAATCGTCGCCTTGCGGACGCCGAGCATCAGCTCGCTGACCGTGATCTCCTCACCGTTGAGATATTTCTCGGCGATGACGTCGTCAAAATCGGAAACGGCCTCGATGAGCTTGTCGCGATATTCCTTCGCCTGCGCCTGCATCGCCTCGGGAATCGGCACCGTGGTCGGGTTCATTCCGAGTGGGTCTCCGGGATTTTCGTCGAAATTGTAAGCGACGTTCTGCACCAGATCGATCAGGCCCGTGAAGTTTTCCTCGGCGCCGATCGGCAGGTAGAGCGCATGGGCGTTCGCCTTGAGCTTCATGCGAATGTCGTCGATGCAGTGAAAGAAATTCGCCCCGACGCGGTCCATCTTGTTGATGAACGCAATGCGCGGAACCTTGTACTTGTTGGCCTGGCGCCAGACGGTTTCCGACTGGGGCTGGACCCCGGCGACGGCGTCAAACACGGCGACGGCTCCATCCAAAACGCGGAGCGAGCGCTCGACCTCGGCCGTGAAGTCCACGTGTCCAGGAGTGTCGATGATGTTGATACGCTGCTTGATCCCCTTCCAAGGACCCCAGGAAGCGTTCCAGGCACAGGAAATGGCGGCGGCGGTGATCGTGATACCACGCTCGCGCTCCTGCTCCATCCAGTCGGTCACCGTGGTGCCCTCGTGGACTTCGCCCATCTTATGGACGGCGCCGGAGTAGAAAAGAATGCGCTCGGTCGTCGTCGTCTTGCCCGCATCGATATGCGCGGCAATGCCGATGTTGCGCGTCCACTCGAGCGGGAACGGCCGGTCCTTCGCGTTGACCGAGGAAACCTTGGACTTGTCGGTGACGACAGTGATGACGGGAGCAGCGGACATGGGTTCGGATCCTTACCAGCGGAGGTGGGCGAAGGCGCGATTGGCCTGGGCCATCTTATGGGTGTCTTCCTTCTTCTTCACGACACCACCCGTGTTGTTGTAGGCATCGACGATCTCGGCGGCGAGGGCATCCCGCATCGGCACACCCTTGCGGGCGGTGGCGGCGGCAACGATCCAGCGCAGCGCGAGGCTCTCCTGACGCTCAAACGAAATTTCGATCGGAACCTGGTAGGTGGCGCCACCGACGCGGCGGCTCTTCACTTCGAGGCGGGGACGGGCGTTCTCGAGCGCGCCGAGGAGCAGGTCAACGGGATCACCCTTCTCGAGCTTCTCGGAAACTTTTTCAAAGGCGCCATAGACGATGCGCTGGGCAAGGTTCTTCTTGCCGTCCTGCATGATGACATTGACCAAATGGGCAACGAGCGGGCTCTTGTAGCGCGCATCGGGAACGACCTGGCGTTTCTCAGCTCTGTGACGACGTGACATGGCGGGAGGATTCCTTGGTAAGAGAGGTTACTTGGCAGCCTTCGGACGTTTGACACCGTATTTGGAACGGCTGCGGCGGCGCTTCTCGACGCCGGTGGCATCGAGCGTGCCACGAACGATATGATAACGGACGCCGGGGAGATCCTTCACGCGGCCGCCGCGGACGAGCACGATCGAGTGCTCCTGCAGGTTGTGGCCCTCGTCAGGAATGTACGAAATGACTTCATTGCCGTTGGTCAGGCGAACCTTCGCGACCTTGCGGATGGCGGAGTTCGGCTTCTTCGGGGTGCGGGTCATCACCTGCACGCACACGCCACGACGAAACGGGTTACCCGCCAAAGCCGGGGATTTCGACTTGGTCCGGACCTTGCGGCGGCCTTTTCGTACGAGCTGGTTGATGGTCGGCATGAGAAGTTTGTAGAGTGGAAATTAGGGAAAAGAGGAAAAAGCTACCAAGCCCCAAAAGCTCGGCAAGAACTTTCTGGCAAAAAGCAGCAGGTTTTCGCGAAACCCGGGATTTGGCCCCGGCTCGCGATGAGGTGAGCGCCCACCGGCTGTGAAGCCAGCTGCGCACTGAAGAGAAAAAGGGAGGGCGAAAATCATGTCCGCCGCGGGAAACTCAAGAAAAATTCCCTTTCTGGCTCAAATTACCCGCGTATTGCCCGTTCAAACAGAATCAACCACTGCAGACCAAGGCAGTAAATTCCAAGAGCGTAGTGTGACCACCGGCAGTCATTGTAGAAGGCTTTCAACCGTTGCAGCCGTGCTGGGACGCCGCGGTGCAAGCCGTTGGAACCCAAGATGCGTCCCCTTCCCTTCCGTGCATGCCTCCGTGAGTGGCATCAGGTGGAAAATGAAAAAGCCGCAGTCCGAAAGGACTGCGGCTTTGAAATAATCGGAAGCGATCCGGCGATCAGCTCGCTTCGGTGACCTTTTCCTCTTCGACCGGGAGATCGGCACCGAACGGCAGTGTGATCTTGAGCTTCGAGTAGCTCGGCATGCCCGTGCCGGCCGGGATCATGTGACCCATGATCACGTTTTCCTTGAAGCCCTTCAGCATGTCCACCTTACCCAGGGTCGATGCGTCGGTAAGGACGCGGGTCGTCTCCTGGAAGGAAGCCGCCGCCAGGAAGCTCTCGGTTTCGAGCGAGGCCTTGGTGATGCCAAGCAGGATCGGTTCGGCCTCAGCGGGTTTGCCGCCGGCCTCCTCGATGCGCTTGTTCTCAGCCAGGAACGCCGAGCGATCCACCTGTTCGCCCCAGAAGTTTTCCGTGTCACCGGGATCGGTGATGCGGACCTTGCGGAGCATCTGGCGGATGATGATCTCGATGTGCTTGTCGTTGATCGTCACGCCCTGCAGGCGGTAGACCTCCTGCACCTGGGAGATGAGAAAATCGTAGAGCGCAGACGGCCCGAGGATCTCGAGGATCTCGTGCGGATCAGCGGCGCCTTCCGTAAGGTGCTGGCCCTTGTGGACGACGTCGCCGGGCTGCACGATGATATGCCGGCCGGTGGCGATGAGATGTTCCTCTTCCTGCGAAGTCTCCTCGTTTTTCACGACGAGCTTGCGCTTGCCGCGGACGGTGCCCTCGAACCCGACGATGCCATCGATGCGGGACATTTCAGCGGCTTCCTTCGGGCGACGGGCTTCAAAGAGCTCGGCGACACGGGGAAGACCACCGGTGATATCCTTGGTCTTGGAGGCTTGGCGCGGGGTCTTGGCGAGCAAGGCGCCGGGGGCGATGGTATCGCCCTCGTTGACCGCGATCTGCGCGCCGACCGGGATCGAATAAGCCGCGAGCGGCTTGTTCTTGGTGTCGCGGATTTCGACCTGCGGATTGAGATCCTCCTTGTGCTCGATCACGACGGTGGCGATGCGGCCCGACGATTCGTCGAGTTCGCGCTTCACCGTGACACCCGGGATCATGTCCTTGAACACGATCGTGCCGCCCTTTTCGGAGAGCACGGGAATGTTGTACGGATCCCACTGGGCCAGGACGGCGCCCTTCTCGATTTTCTCGCCGTCGCCGACGTGGAGGAAGGAGCCGACCACGATGTTGTAAGTCTCGAGTTCCTTTTCATCGGCGTCGATGATCTGGATGGTGCCGGTCTTGTTGAGCACGATGTTCGCGCCGTCCGCCGTCTCGACGAGACGGAGGCCGCGGTACTTCACGGTGCCGCTGGCACGAACCCGAATTTCGGGCGTCTTGAATCCGCCGCTCGCGACGCCACCGATGTGGAACGTGCGCATGGTGAGCTGCGTGCCGGGTTCGCCGATGGACTGGGCGGCAATGATGCCGACGGAGTCACCGATCTTCGCGACCTTGTTGGTCGCGGGATTGATGCCGTAGGATTTGCCATCGATGCCGTTCGGCGTCGTCGAGGTGAGCGGCGACATGACTTTCACGCGCTCGATGCCCATCTCGTCGATCCTGGCCGCCATCTCTTCCGTGATGAGTTCGCCGGAGCCGACGAGAATCTCGGAAGGATTGATCGGGTTGGTGACGTCGTCGCTGGAGAAGCGGCCGATGAGGCGCTCCTTAAGGCCGACGATTTCATCGTCACCTTCGAAGATGGCCTTCTTCCACACGCCGTCGCGGGAGCCGCAGTCATCCTCGGCGATGATGACGTCCATCGCCACGTCGCAGAGCTTGCGGGTGAGATAGCCGGCGTCCGCCGTCTTGAGCGCGGTGTCGGCGAGACCCTTGCGGGCGCCGTGGGTGGAGATGAAATACTCGAGGACGGTCAGGCCCTCGCGGAACGAGGACAGGATCGGGCGCTCGATGATTTCGCCGGAAGGCTTGGCCATGAGGCCGCGGGTGCCGCACAGCTGGCGGACCTGCTGCTTGTTACCGCGGGCGCCGGAGTCCATCATGATGTAGACCGGGTTAACCTCGGGCTTGCCATCGTTGTTCTCGAGCTTGGCGAATACTTCCTTGGCGATCTTGTCCGTGGCGCCGGTCCAGATGTCGACGACCTTGTTGTAGCGCTCGCCGTCGGTGATGATGCCCTTGTTGAACTGGGCCTCGACCTCGGTGATCTTTTTGCGCGAATCGGCGACGATGTCCTTCTTCGACTCGGGGATGATCATGTCATCGATGCCGATCGAGATGCCCGCCTGCATGGCGGTCTGGAAACCGAGCTCCTTCAGCTTGTCGAGGGTCTCGACGGTGATGACTTCCCCGGCCACCTTGTAGGTGTTGAGGATGAGGTCACCGAGCTTGGCCTTCGGCACCGGGAAGTTCACGAAACCAAGCTCCTTCGGCCAGATCTGGTTGAAGATCACGCGGCCGACGGTGGTGCGGAACGTTTTGCGGTCGCTCTTGCCGTAGACGGTCTCGCGGCCGAAATCCGGGTTCGGGACGTCGACCCAGTCGTGCTTCTTCAGCGCGCCATCGGCAACGGCGAACAGGACCTCGTGCAAATCGGCCAGGACCGGCACGCGCTCGTGCTTGGCCGGCTTCTTGCGGGGCTCGATCGTGAGGTAGTAGGCGCCGAGGACGATGTCCTGCGACGGCGTGAGGATGGGCTTGCCCGAGGACGGCGAGAAGATGTTCGACGTCGCCATCATGAGGAGCTTGCACTCCATGATCGCCTCGAGCGAAAGCGGCACGTGCACCGCCATCTGGTCACCGTCGAAGTCCGCGTTGTAAGCGGTGCAGACGAGCGGATGAACGCGGATGGCCTCGCCCTCGATGAGGACGGGTTCGAATGCCTGGATGGAGAGACGATGGAGCGTCGGCGCGCGGTTGAGCAGCACCGGATGGCCCTTCGTGACCTCCTCGAGGATGTCCCAGACTTCCGGGGACTTCTTCTCGATCATCTTGCGCGCACCGCGCACGGTGTGCACGAAGCCGAGTTCCTTGAGGCGGCGGATGATGAACGGCTCGAAGAGAACGAGCGCCATCTTCTTCGGCAGACCGCACTGGTGGAGCTTGAGCTCCGGACCGATGACGATGACGGAGCGGCCGGAGTAATCAACGCGCTTGCCGAGCAAGTTCTGGCGGAAACGGCCCTGCTTGCCCTTGAGCATGTCGGAGAGCGACTTCAGGGGACGGTTGCCGGCACCCGTAACCGGGCGGCCATGGCGGCCGTTGTCGAAGAGCGCGTCCACCGCTTCCTGCAGCATGCGCTTTTCGTTGTGAATGATGACGTCGGGCGTCTTCAGCTGCATCAGGTTCTTCAACCGGTTATTGCGGTTGATGACGCGGCGATAGAGATCGTTCAGGTCGGAAGTCGCGAAGCGGCCGCCCTCGAGCGGGACGAGCGGGCGCAGGTCCGGCGGGATGACAGGCAAAACTTCGAGGACCATCCATTCCGGACGGGAGCGCGAGTGGATGAAGCCCTGGATGACCTTGAGACGCTTCGAGAGCTTCTTTTTGATCTGTTTCGACTTGGTGGCGCGCAGCTGCTCCTGGAGCTCGACGACGGTCGCTTCCATGTCGGTCTTCGTAAGCGCATCACGGACGGCCGCGGCGCCCATCTTGGCGACGAAGGAATCATCACCATACTCGTCGATCGCCTGGCGATACTCGGTGTCGGTGAGGAGCTGGTGCGGCTCGAGCGGGGTCTTGCCCGGATCGATGACCATGAAGTTCTCGTAGTAGATGACGCGCTCGAGCGAACGGGCGGTCATGTCGAGCAGCAGACCGAGGCGGCTTGGCATGCTCTTGAGGAACCAGATGTGCGAAACCGGCACGGCCAGCTCGATGTGGCCCATGCGCTCGCGACGGACGCGCGCGATCGTCACCTCGACGCCGCAACGGTCGCAGACGACGTCCTTGTACTTGATGCGCTTGTACTTTCCGCAGGCGCACTCGTAGTCACGGACGGGCCCGAAGATCTTCTGGCAGAAGAGACCGCCCGGCTCGGGCTTGAAGGTGCGGTAGTTGATGGTCTCGGGATTCTTGACCTCACCCTTCGACCATTTGCGGATGGTCTCGGGAGACGCGACGGTGATGGACACGCAGTCGAATGCGCTCTCCTCGAGACCGAGGGCGGAGCGCGCCTCGTCACGGGTGGAGGAAGCGGCGGTGTCTGAAGGTTGGATGCTCATTTAATTTTTTCCCAGGTAAACGTTGAAGGACGGGTGGCGAAGTTCGGGCGGCTCAGGTGCCGAAGCCGAGGGAATCGCGTTTGTTGAGCTTGATATCCAGGCCGAGGGATTGGATTTCCTTGATCAGGACGTTGAAAGACTCGGGTGTGCCGGCCTGAAGGGTGTTGTCACCCTTAACGAGCGACTCGTAGATCTTGGTGCGGCCCTGCACGTCGTCGGACTTGACGGTGAGCAGTTCCTGCAGCGTGTGCGCCGCGCCGTAGGCCTCGAGCGCCCACACCTCCATTTCGCCGAAGCGCTGGCCGCCGTACTGGGCTTTGCCGCCCAGCGGTTGCTGCGTGACGAGCGAGTACGGACCGACCGCACGCGCGTGAATCTTGTGCGACACGAGATGGTTCAGCTTCATCATGTAGATGTAGCCAACGACAACCTCCTGATCGAGTTTCTCGCCGGTGCGACCGTCGCTCAGCATGCTCTTGCCCGAGGACGGCAGCTTGGCGTCGCGAAGATATTCGCGGATTTTCTTTTCCGGAATGCCGTCGAACACCGGCGTGGCGATCTTGATACCGAGCTTTTTGCACGCCCAGCCCAGATGGGTCTCGAGCACCTGGCCGATGTTCATGCGCGAAGGCACGCCCAGCGGGTTGAGGCAGATTTCGATCGGGGTACCGTCCGGGAGGAACGGCATGTCTTCCTCGGGCACGATCTTCGCGACCACGCCCTTGTTGCCGTGACGGCCGGCCATCTTGTCACCGACCTCAAGCTTCTGCTTGGTGGCGATGTAGACCTTGACCTGCTTGATGGAGCCGTCGCCGTTGTCTTCGCCGGCCTCGATGGACGAGATCTTGCGTTCGCGGTCGCCCTCGAGCTCATCGAACTTCGTCTGGTAGGAACCGATGATCTCCATGATCTTGATGCGAACCGGGGACGGGTCGATCTGAACGTGTTTGGAGACGGCGGCCAGCTTGCGCAGGAGCGTCTTGGTGATCTTGCGGTTGGCCGGGATGATGATTTCGCCGGACTCGCCGTTGATGACGTCGAGCGGGATCTTTTCGCCCAAGAGGATGTTCGAGAGCGCCTCGGTCAGCCCCTCGCGGAGCTTGTCCATCTGCGTCTTGTATTCTTCCTGGATCTGCTTGGCCTGGCGGCGGCGATCGGAGGGCGAGAGCCGCTCCTTCTCGAAGTCGACGCGGCTGGAGACCTTGACGTCCATGATGATGCCGGCGGCACCGGACGGGACGACGAGCGAGGTGTCCTTCACGTCGGCGGCCTTTTCACCGAAGATGGCGCGGAGGAGCTTTTCCTCGGGCGCGAGCTCGGTCTCGGACTTCGGGGTGATCTTGCCGACGAGGATGTCGCCGGGCTTCACCTCCGCACCGATGCGGATGACGCCGTTGTGATCGAGGTTCTTGAGCGCCTCTTCGCCAACATTCGGGATGTCCCGGGTGATTTCTTCCGGCCCGAGCTTCGTGTCGCGGGCGGTGACCTCGAACTCCTGGATGTGGATCGAGGTGAAAATGTCCTCACGGAGCACCTTCTCGGAGATGAGGATCGCGTCCTCGAAGTTGTAACCGTTCCACGGCATGAACGCGACGAGCACGTTGCGGCCGAGCGCCATTTCACCCTGGTCGGTCGAAGGACCGTCCGCAATGATCTGACCGGCCTTGATCTTCTGGCCGAGCTTGACGATCGGCTTCTGGTTGAAGCAGGTGCCGGCGTTCGAGCGCATGAACTTGCGCAGCTCGTAGACGTAGACGTGGTTCTTCGGGTCGTGCTTCACCGTGCGCGGCAGCTCGCCGTCCTTGGTGACGACGATACGCTTCGCATCGACGGAGGCGACAATGCCGGCGTCATCGGCGACGACGACGATCTTGGAGTCGCGGGCAACGCGCTCCTCAATGCCGGTGCCGACGAGCGGCGACTCGGCCTGGAGCAATGGCACGCCCTGGCGCTGCATGTTCGCGCCCATGAGCGCGCGATTCGCATCGTCGTGCTCGAGGAAGGGAATCATGCCAGCAGCAATCGAGATGACCTGCTTGGGCGAAACGTCCATCAGGTGGACCTCGGCCGCGGGAACCTCGAGGAAGTTGCCGTCCTGACGGACGGTGACCTTGCCGACGAAGTGGTTCTTGTCATCGATCTCGGCGTTGGCCTGGGCGATGACCTTGCCCTCTTCCTGGTCGGCGGTGAGGTACTCGATCTTGTCGGTGACCTTGCCGTCCTTCACGAGACGGTAAGGCGTCTCAATGAAGCCGAACTCGTTCACGCGGGCATAGGTCGAGAGGGAGTTGATGAGGCCGATGTTCGGACCTTCGGGCGTCTCGATGGGGCAGATGCGGCCGTAGTGCGACGGATGAACGTCGCGGACCTCGAAGCCGGCACGCTCGCGGTTGAGACCACCCGGCCCGAGCGCGGAGAGGCGGCGCTTGTGCGTGACCTCGGCGAGCGGGTTGATCTGGTCCATGAACTGCGACAGCTGGCTGCGCGCGAAGAAATCGCGGATGACGGTCGTCAGCGCCTTCGGGTTGATGAGCTTCTGCGGCGTGATCGAGTCGACGCTCTGGTCGTACATCGTCATGCGCTCGCGCACGAGGCGCTCGGTGCGGCTCAGGCCGACGCGGCACTGGTTGGCGAGCAGTTCGCCGACGGTGCGGACGCGGCGAGAACCGAGGTGATCGATATCGTCGACGACGCCCTCACCCTTCTTGAGGCGAACGAGGTACTTCGTGGCGGCAACCACGTCAGCGCTCTCGAGGATGCGCTGCTCGATCTCGGCCTTGAGGCCAAGCTTCTGGTTGATCTTGTAACGGCCGACGCGGCCGAGGTCATAGCGCTTCGGGTCGAAGAACAGGCGCTTGAGGAGGGCCTTGGCGTTCGCCGTGGTCGGCGGCTCACCGGGGCGGAGGCGCTTGTAGATTTCCTTGAGGGCTTCCTCTTCGTTGCGGGTCGGATCCTTCTTGAGGGCGCGGATGATGGCGCCTTCGTCGACCGCGGTGTCGATCACGCGGATGGAAGTGATGTCGTGCTTCTCGAAGGTGCGGACGATCGCCTTCGTGAGCGGCTCGAAAGCGCGGGCGAGGACAACGCCCTTCTGGGCGTCGATGGCGTCCTCGACGAGGACGAGCGAGGAGACGTTCTCGAGGTCGAGGGCCTTGGAAACCTTGAGGTCCTTGATGTCGTAGAACAGGTTCAGCAGGTCGAGATCGCTCGAGTAGCCGACGGCGCGGAGGAGCGTCGTGATGAGGAACTTCCGGCGGCGGCGGCGGCGGTCGAGATAGACGTAGAGCAGGTCGTTGTTGTCGAACTGGACCTCGAGCCAGGTGCCCCGGTCGGGAATGATGCGGAACGAGTGCAGCAGCTTGCCGTTCGGGTGCGGGGCGACCTCGAACGCGATGCCGGGCGAACGGTGGAGCTGCGAGACGACGACGCGCTCGGCGCCGTTGACGATGAACGAGCCGCGCTCAGTCACCATCGGGATCTCACCCATGTAGATTTCCTCATCCTTGATGAAGTCTTCCTCACGGAGGCGCAGCTTCACGTAGAGCGGCACCGAATAGGTGATGCCCTCGCGGAGGCACTCGAGCTCGTTGTTCTTCGGGTCGCCGAGCGTGTAGGAGACGTATTCGAGCGTCAGGCGCTCGTCGTAGGACTGGATGGGGAACACCTCGCGGAAGACGGCCTCGAGGCCCTGCGGCTTGCGCTGCTTCTCGGGCGTGCCCTTCTGCAGGAAGTCGAGGTAGGACGTGATCTGAATCTCGATGAGATTCGGCGGCTGAAGGACTTCGCGAAGTTTGCCGAAGTTGATGCGTTCAGAATGTGTGCGGTCGGCCATGAGAGTTCCCGGTGAGGGTTAAGAGACAGAGAAAGGCAGGGCGCAGCGCTCAGCGCGCGGCGCGGAAAACCAACGAAAGAACAAAAACGAAAAAGGCAAAGGACAGGCCGGGGATAAACCCGGCCTGCCCCGATAGGGACGGAAGCGGTGCGAGTGGGATCGCCAAGCGGTCTTACTTGAGTTCGACCTTGGCGCCCGCGGCCTCGAGCTTCTTCTTGATTTCCTCGGCCTCGGCCTTGGGAGCGTTCTCCTTGACCGGCTTCGGCGCGGCCTCGACGAGGTCCTTGGCCTCCTTGAGGCCGAGACCCGTGATGGCACGGACTTCCTTGATGACGCCGATCTTGTTCGCGCCGGCCTCCTTGAGGACGACGGTGAACTCGGTCTGCGCCTCGGCGGCGGGAGCGGCAGCAGCAGCGCCCGCAGGAGCGGCAGCGGCAGCGGCGGCGGCGGACACGCCCCACTTGCCTTCGAGATCTTTGACGAGGGCGGCGAGGTCGAGAACCGTCTGGCTCGAGAGCCATTCGATGACTTGGTCTTTGGTGATGTTGCTCATGGTAGCTGTTCCTGGAACGGACTAGCGGTTTCGGGAAGTGAAACGCGTTTAAGAGACGTATCCCCTAGCCTATTCCGATGGATTGGGTTGTTTCCGGGCGCGGCGCGGAAACCCGCGTGCGCCCAAAAAATGGTTTTGGTTAAAGGTAGGTTAGGCGGCGGGGGCGTCGGTCGCAGCCGGGGCCGCGGGCGACTCCTTCTTGACCTTGGCATCGAGCACGCGGACGAAGGCCGCGGCGTTCTGCGAGAACAAGCCGAGCAGCTGCGAGCGCAGCGCCTCGAACGAGGGCAGGTCCGCCATCTTGGCGAGGTCGGCCGCGGTGATGAGCTTCTTGTCCATCACGCCGATCTTCACCTCGAGCTTCTGCTTCTCCTCGAAGAATTTCTTGAGGATCTTCGCGACGCCGGCGGAGTTCTTGCCGCCGACCACCACGGCCGTCGGGCCGATGAGGGCGCCTTCGAACTCGGGCAGGCCCAGGGCCTTGGCGGCAACGCGGAGCGAGCTGTTCTTGACGACGTGGAACTCGGCCTTCTCGGCATCGAGGCGCTTGCGCAGCTCGGCCACGTCGGCCACGGTGACCTTCGTGAAGTTGGCGAGAATGACGTAGTCGGATTTCTTGAGGTGGGTCTCAACCTCGGCGATCAGGTAATTTTTTTCGGCTCTCATGGTTGGGACTCCTTTTAATATTTGCTGAACTCGGACGAAGCGACGTGCACGCCCGGGCTCATGCTCGAGGAGATAGCGACCGTCTTGATGTAGTTGCTGCCCTTGAAGGTGGAGGGCTTGGCCTTGCCCACCGCGTCGATGACGGCGAGGGCGTTCTCCAGGATCTGGGCGGAGGTGAACGAGCGCTTGCCGACGCCGACGCCGATGTTGCAGGCCTTGTCCATCTTGAACTCCACGCGGCCGGCCTTGACGGCCTTGATGCCGGCGGGAATGTCGTCCGTCACGGTGCCGGACTTCGGGTTGGGCATGAGGCCCTTGGGGCCGAGGACGCGGGCGATCGTGCGCACGGTCTTCATCGCCTCGGTCGTCGCGATGGCGACGTCGAAATCGAGCCAGCCTTCGTTGATCTTGGCCATCATGTCCTGCAGGCCGGCATGATCGGCGCCCGCGGCGAGGGCCTTGGCGGCATCATCGGTGAAGACGAGCACGCGGACCTTCTTGCCGGAACCGTTCGGGAGCGGGGTGGTGCCGCGCACCATCTGCTCACCGGCGGTGGCGTCGACCCCGAGGCGGAACGAGAGCTCGACGGTTTCGTCGAACTTCGCCTTCGGGAATTTGGCGAGGACTTCCACGGCTTCCGCCAGTGGATAGTTCTTGGTGAGATCAGCGACCTTGACGGCGCTGTGGTAGCGTTTGCTGTGGGCGGTGGGCATTGATGACTCCTTGCGGTGCGAACGTCCCGGATGAGACTCCCGCGGTGAGTTGGGTTGGATTGCGGACTAAAAATCAGTCGATGACGTCGATGCCCATGTTGCGGGCGGTGCCGGCGATGACCTTGATGCCGGCCTCGGGGGTCCGGGCGTTCAGGTCCGCCTTCTTGAGGTTGTAGATTTCGAGGAGCTGCTTCTTCGTGACCTTGCCGACCTTGTCCTGGTTGGGACGGGCGGAGCCGCTGGCGATGTTGGCGGCCTTCTTGAGGAGGACCGAAGCCGGGGGCGACTTGAGGATGAAGGTGAAGCTCTTGTCGGAGAAAACCGTGATGACCACCGGCAGGATCATGCCGTTCTGGTCCTTGGTCCGGGCGTTGAATTCTTTGCAGAACGCCATGATGTTGACGCCTTGCGCACCGAGCGCGGGGCCGACCGGGGGCGCGGGATTCGCGGCACCGGCAGGCAGTTGGAGGCGGATGTAACCTTGGATCTTCTTAGCCATGGGAGTGAGAGTGGCGGGTGTTTAGTGGGCGGTGGACGAACGTCGGCGGTAGCAAAGAGGGCGTCGGGTCACTCAGTGACCCGTTGCACCTGCCAGTATTCGAGCTCGACCGGGGTGAACCGGCCGAAAATGGAGACAGAGACCTTGAGCTTGCCGCGGTCGGGATCGATCTCGTCGATCCGGCCCGTGAGGCTGGCGAAGGCGCCGTCGTTGATCTTAACTTCCTCGCCGATGCCGTACTGGACCTTCGGCACTTCCTTGCCGTTGGCCGCCTCGATGCGGGAGCGGATCTCATCGATTTCGGACTGGCGCAGTGCCGCCGGGGCCTCGCCACCGACAAAGCCGATGACGCCGGACACTTCCTTCACGAAGTACCACGGCTTGTTGATGAGCTTCTTGTCCTCGCCGAAGAGGCACATCTGGATGAAGACGTAGCCCGGGTAGAGCTTGCGCACCTTCGTGCTCTTCTTGCCGTTCTTCACTTCCGACACGACTTCGGTCGGGAGGAGCACCTCAAAAATGGCGTCGTCGAGCTCCTCGGCCTTTTTGAACTTCTCGATGTAGTTCTTAACCTTGTTCTCCTGGCCGGAGAGCGTGTGGAGGGCGAACCACTGGGCGGTGGCGGGGGCGATCGTGGGAGTGGTGGACATGGGCGGAGTTTAGCTGACCAGACTCGTGAAGAGGTCCACAAACGCAGCTAGGGAGAAGTCACTGATGCTCGTGAAAACGCCGAGGATAAGCATGGCGAGAATGACCACGACCGTGGAGTCACGCAGCTCGGTGCGGGTGGGCCAGGTGGCTTTCTGAAGCTCACCGACCATTTCACCGAGGAAGATACGGGTGCTGCTGAACGGGTTTTTCATGGGCAGAAATTTGGCAGGCGCGGAGGGAATCGAACCCCCAACCAACGGTTTTGGAGACCGCTACTCTACCAATTGAGCTACACGCCTGTGATGGGCTTTCTTAGACGACGCAGCCGAGGCCCCAAAAGCGAGGCCTCGGCGGAGTCGAGTTAAACGGTTGATGGACGACTTATTCGATGATCTCGGTGATACGACCGGCACCGATGGTGCGGCCGCCCTCCCGGATGGCGAATTTCTGGGTCTTCTCCATGGCGATCGGGACGATCAGGTCGATTTCGACCGCGATGTTGTCACCGGGCATGATCATCTCAACGCCCTTGGGCAGATTGACGATACCGGTCACGTCCGTCGTGCGGAAGTAGAACTGGGGACGGTAGCCGTTGAAGAACGGCGTGTGACGGCCACCCTCGTCCTTCGAGAGGACGTAGATCTCGGCCTTGCCCTTCTTGTGCGGGGTAATCGACTTCGGGGCCGCGAGGACCTGGCCGCGCTCAATGCCTTCCTTTTCGATACCACGGAGGAGGATGCCGACGTTGTCACCGGCCTGGCCGCTATCGAGCAGCTTGCGGAACATTTCGATGCCGGTCACGACGGTGGACGCCGTGTCCTTGAGGCCGACAATCTCGACGGTGTCGTTGACCTTGACGATGCCACGCTCGATACGACCCGTGGCGACGGTGCCGCGACCGGTGATCGAGAAAACGTCTTCAACGGACATCAGGAAGGGCTTGTCCATCTCGCGCGCCGGCTCCGGGATGTCGTTGTCGATCGCGTCCATGAGCGCCGTGATGGCGGCGTCGCCCTCGGGCTTGCCCTCGAGCGCGGCGGTGGCGGAACCACGAACGATCGTGGCCTTGTCACCGTCAAACTGGTACTTCGTCAGGAGTTCGCGGATTTCCATCTCGACGAGGTCGAGCAGCTCGGGGTCGTCGATGAGGTCGACCTTGTTGAGGAACACCACGATCTTCGGCACGCCGACCTGGCGGGCGAGGAGGATGTGCTCACGGGTCTGCGGCATCGGGCCGTCAGCGGCGGAAACGACGAGAATGGCGCCGTCCATCTGGGCGGCACCCGTGATCATGTTCTTCACGAAGTCGGCGTGGCCGGGGCAGTCGACGTGGGCATAATGGCGCTTCACGGTCTCGTACTCGACGTGGGCGACCGAGATCGTGACGATCTTGGAAGCATCGCGCACCGTGCCACCCTTCGCGATGTCCGCGTAGGATTTGACCTCGGCGAGACCCTTGCGGGCCTGAACAGCGAGGATCGCGGTCGTCGTGGTGGTTTTGCCGTGGTCGACGTGGCCGATAGTGCCGACGTTAACATGCGGTTTCTTGCGTTCGAATGTACCTTTAGCCATGTGGAGTTTGAGCGTTAGCGGGTTAGACGGTGAATTTTGACCTCTATTTTTACGTCGCGAAGTCGTGCGACGTTGACCTGGAGCCCAGAACCGGATTTGAACCGGCGACCTCGTCCTTACCAAGGACGTGCTCTGCCAACTGAGCTATCTGGGCAGACCAAGGGAGGGTCAAAAAACGAAAAAGAGGGAAGAAAGTGCAGGCCGTAAAATAGCCCGTCAACAGCAAACTTGCTCTTTTCTCAGAAATTCTACGGACCCACGCAAATTCGGTAGAAACCCGGAGCCAACCGCTCGCCGGCGCGCAGCGTTTTCACCAAGTAATTTTTAAAGTACCCGTCGACCGCACCCACCCGCGAACTCTCGGTCAGGATCGGCGGCCCCACCAAGCCCATCGGATCGACCGCCACAAGAAACTCCATCGGCTGCCACCCCGTCCCTCCTGGCGGGTTGGCGTCCACCAATGGCTGCGCCATGACAAGCTGGCCATTTGCTGCTGCCAAGATCTCTACAAATGCCTTACGTTTAGCCAGTTGAGTCAAAGACTGTGTTGCTGTTTCCAAGCCCAGAAACGTCTGGCTAGGCTCGGTTGATTCGAGGGCGTCGACCGGTCGGGCCGGCACGACGACTTGGGCGGGAAAATTGAGACTTAACTCTGTTTCCGCAAATTTCAGCTTTGCCGGGTAGCCTTGAAAAGCGCTGCCGGGTTCGCGGCGAGCGTTGGCAGGCAAGGCATTTTGGCCGGCATTCCACTCCGTCGGCAGAAAAAGCGGGGTCGGATCCGTCAGCGCCGCCTCATTCTTCTTCAAGTTCACCAGCTTGACCGCAGTCGTGGGCTGCCGGACCGGCGCGATGACCTGTACACGCAGGTCCTTGGGCGCGCGGAATAACAACGCGACCCCGGCCAGCACCAAGCAGGCACCCCCCGCCGCGATGATCCACCGGCGCTGACTGGCTGCCACTGTCGTCATGGTCAGCGCCCCTGAGGAACGTCCCCCGGAGCCTCTTCCGCTGCCAGCACGATGTTGGCGCCAAATCCCGCTTCCCGCGCCGCGCTCACGATGTCGTTCTGCACCGACACCGGCACCCCGGCGCTCATGCGCACAAGCAGGGAAGGATGCTTGGTCCTTTTAGCCTCAAGCTTCAACCAGACGCGCAATTGCTCCATGGTGATGAGGCCATCGGCAAAGATCTGTCCCGAATTCTTGACGCTGATCGTGCTCGTCGTCGCCATCGCCCCGGCCAAGGCGCCCGGCATTTCCGGCAGCTTGAAGTCCACGCCCAGTCCCGGTGAAAGCACGAAGCGGGAGCCAAACAACTGGAAAAACAGCACGAGCAATCCCACGTTTACAAAGAACAGGGCGTCAAAATTCCGCGGCTCCGGCCGCAGCTTCGAGGCAAGGTCCAATGGACGCGTGATCATTTTCCCGCCTCCGCCCCGCCCTCGCCGGCCCGGCCGTTGGCCGGGCCCATGTCACGGTATTCCGTCAGCAGGTATTTCATGATCTCGTTGCCCGACCATTCGATGTCGCGCACAATCGCGCGCACCCGGCCGCTGAGAAAGTGATGCGCAAGATGCGCCGGGATCGCGATCATCAGGCTGCCCGCCACGCACAGCAACGCATGCCACATCCCGCTCGAGAGCGCGCTCGCCGTCGCATAGTTGCCACCCTTCTCGAACGCCAGGAACGTCTCGGTCATGCCCAGCACCGTGCCGAGCAGGCCAACCAGCGGCGCCACCTGCGCGATCGCCGCGATGCTCGCCAGCCGCCGTTCCAGCGCGGGCAATTCGACGACCGCCGCTTCCTGCACGTGGAAGCGCATCACATCCGCGCTGTCATCCGCGTGCAGCAGCGCGGCCTTGACCACCGCCGCCACGGGCCCGGGCGTCTCCTCGCACACGGTGAGCGCCTCGACGATCCGGCGCTTGGCGAGGATGTTCTTGATGCCGCCGATGAACGCCGTGGAGCGAATCTGCCCGCGGTGCAGGTAGAGCGTGCGCTCGATGAAAAGCATGAGGCCCAGCAGGCCGAGTGCGAGCAGCACCCACATCATGGGGCCGCCCTTGGCGAAAAGACTGATGTCGAGCACGGACATGGGTTGCGGGAGTTAGACCGGGTTCATTCCGCGGCGTAAACCTGAAAGAGTTTTTGGCGCGCCGTCATGGCTTCACCTCCGGCAGGTTGAAGCGGGCAAGCCGCGCGCGCGCGAGTTCCTCGCCGGGCAGCCCGGTCTTGAGGATCAGCAGCCAGGCCTCCTTCGCCTGCTCCAGTTTCTCCTCCTGCTCAAACAGCGTCCCCAACTCCAGCAGCGTGCGCGCCATCCAGTACCGCCCCTTGGCTCCGAGCTGCGCCGCGAGCGCCGGGTCTTTGACGAGAAACTCGTAGGCCACGTCTTTCCACCACACTTCCTCCGCCCGGGCCGCATCGCCCCGGCGCGCATAAAGGTAACCGAGGTTGAAGCCCGCTTCCACGCGGACATCCACCGGCGCATCGATCCGGTCGCGCAGGTGCTCGAACAGCACCGTGGCGCTCTCGGCGTGGGCCGGATCCCCGGATGCCTGCGCATGGTGGCACTCCGCCAGTGCGAGCTGGGCGAGGATCACATCCTTGTGCTGCGCAAAGTTGTTCACCAGCGACTCGTAGACCTGCTGGGCCTGGGGATATTGGCCCAGATTACGCAGGAGGTCGCCCTGCTTGAGCCGCGCATAAAAAACCAGGTCGCTCCGCGGATATAACCTCACGAGTTTTTCGATGAGTTGGTTGGCCTCCTTCAGGTTCTTCTCCTGCCCGAGGCGCTCCGCCTGCAGCGCCGCCTGGTACAACGCGTACGGGGCATACGTGTTGTTCGGAAAATCGTCAGCCAGTTTCGTGAGCAGCTGCTGCGCCTCCACGGTCTTGTCCTGCTCGGAATTGTATTCGGCCTCGTCGAAGTAGGAATAGACCGCCGCATCGGAGTCCGGAAAATCCGCCCGCAGTTTTGCCAGCAGCTCCAGCGCCGGCTTTTCGCGCCCGAGCTTGAAATTCGCCTCGCCTTTCAGCAGTGCCCCGGTGCTCGCAATCTCGCTCTTCAGCGCCGGTGCGGCGCCTTCCATTGCGGCCGGCAGCGCCAGCGCATCCACCAGCTTGAGCGTCTGCTCGGGCTGTCCCACTTCCAGCGACAGGCGCGCCTGCAACCACGCCATCCGCACCCGCAATTCGGCTGACAGCTGGCCCCCGGCGGCGCGGGGTGCCGCCAGCAGCCGGTTGACGCGGGCGTAGGCGGCCGGCGCCTGGCCATGCACCTGCAGCGCTCGGGCGAGATTCCATTCCGCCTGCCAGCGGTTCGTCGCGTCAAACGCCGGATCCTTCGTCAATTCGTCGAGCACCGCCTGCGCTGTGTCGAGCGACCCGGCGTCAATCTCCGCTTGCACCCGCTGAAACATCAGGTCGCCCGCCGCCACCCCGGCAGGCGGATCGCGCAGGGTCGCGGCATAGGCATCGGCGGCACTGCGATAATCCTTGGCCCGAAACCAGGCCTCGGCCACAAGCACGCCCAGTTGCGCATGGGCCGGACCCGACGGCAGCTCGGCCCGGGCCTTCGTGGCGTAATCCGCCGCCGTGCGGTAGCGCACCTGTTCCCACGCCGAACCCGTGAGCACGCCCAGTGCATGGGCCTTGAGCGGCGAGCCGGGAAACTTCTGCAGGAGCACATGCGCATCGTCCTCCGCCTGCGCATAATTCTTGTCGGCCAGCGCCAGCTCGGCCCGGAACAGCAGCAGGTCCTCCAGGATCGGATGCGGGACCGCCAGGCCGATGAGGCCGTCGAGTCTCCGGCGGAAATCGGCGCGCGCCGGCTCGCGCGCCGAGGCGCGGGCGAGCAGTTGCAGCGCAATCCGTTGCTTGTCGCGGTCCGTGCCATCGCGCAGCAATTCGCCGAGCGCGTTGCGGCCCGCCCCTTCCGTCGCACCCGCAATCAGGCCGAACACCAACCGCGTGGTGTCCAGTTCATCCCGCTCCTCCAGCGGGATCGTCACCAGCTGCCGCTGCAGCAGGGCCACCGCCTCGCCCTTGCGGCCGAGTGCATCCAGGATCGCGGCGTAGGTCCGCGCGATGCCATAGCTGATCTTGCGGCCCTCCAGCTGCTCCAGGTTTTTCCGCTGGGCCTCCGCATCGGCCTCCGTGACGGGCCCGAGCCGCAACCGCGCCTGCTCCCGCGCGAGCATGAACCGAGCCCGTGAAAAATCGCTGACCGCCGCGGCTTCGGCCTGCTGATAAAAATCCCTCGACCGGTTCACGTCATTCCCCGCTTCCGCCAGCTGCCCTTGCAGATAAAGAAACCAGGCGCGGTCAGTCGGGTTGATTTCCTCGGGCCTGATCGCCGCGAGTTCCGTTCTTGCGGGAGTGAATTTCTGCTGGGCCGCCTCCGCCAAGGCCAGGCGCAGGTGCCACGCCGCCCCGCGTCCCACAATCAGGCGTTGCAGCGCCTGCTCCGCCTCGCCCGCCCGGCCATCGTCCAGCAAGGCCGTCGCCAGACCCAGCGTCAGCCGGCTGCGATCCCCGCCAGGCGCCGCGAGCAGGTTCCGGTAAAGTCCCGCCGCGATCGTGGGAAAGCCCATCTCCTGCGCCCGGTCCGCCGCCGCCAGCGCCAAGGCGGTTTCGCCCGGGGACGCCTCGCGGACCGCGGTCACCAGCGGGACCGGCGGATTGAGCGGCGCCTGCGCGCGCAGCACCGCGGCGGGAAGCAACAACAGGACGGAAATGATTCGGCAACGCATGCGATGAACGCGGCTAAGTTGCTGCTCCCCATGGAAACAATCAACCGCGTTGTAATCAGTTCCTTCTGGCACGGCGCAGTTCCCTCTTTCACACTCACCATCGTCACAAATTCCTCTTCATCCCTCCTACCATGACACCCGTTCTTATCGTTCTCGGCGTCCTTCTAGCCCTCGTTGTCGTCCTCGGCCTGTGGGTCGCCGGCATCTACAACTCCCTCGTCGCCCTGCGCAACCGTTTCAAGAACGCATTCGCCCAGATCGACGTTCAGCTCAAGCGCCGCTACGACCTCATTCCCAACCTCGTCGAGGTCGCCAAGGGTTACATGAAACACGAGCATGATACGCTCGAGGATGTCATCAAGGCCCGCAACATCGCCCTCGCCGCCTCGCAGTCCGCCGCCGCCAACCCCGCCGACGCCAACGCCGTCAAGGGCCTCCTCTCCGCGGAAAGCGGACTCACCGGCGCGCTCAGCCGCCTCATGGTCGTCTCCGAGCAGTACCCCGACCTCAAGGCCAACCAGAACATGCTGCAGCTCACCGAGGAGCTCACTTCGACCGAGAACAAGATCTCCTTCGCCCGCCAGGCCTTCAACGACAGTGTCATGGGCTACAACACGACGCGCGAGACCTTCCCCAACGTGATTTTCGCCGGCATGTTCGGCTTCCTGCCCGCCGAGCTCTTCAAGATCGACGACCCCACGGAGCGCAACGCCCCCAAGGTCCAGTTCACCTGATCCGCCGCCGGATCAAACCCCGCCTCCGTCATGTACCACACCACGGCCTTCACGCTCAGTGGTTTTCGCATCGCCCAGGAGCTGGGCACCGTCCGCGGCGTTGTGGTGCGCTCCCGCTCCGTGGTCGGCAACATCGGCGCCAGCCTGCAAACCCTGTTTGGCGGCGACATCACGCTCTACACCGAACTCTGCGAGCACGCGCGCCAGGACGCCTTCCAGCGGCTCTGCGACCATGCCGCCGCGCTCAGCGCCAACGCCATCATTGGCCTTCGCTATGACGCCACCGAAATTTCGCCGGGGGTAACCGAAGTTCTCTGCTACGGCACCGCGGTGCAAGTGATGCCCGGCGAAACCAAGGCCTGACCGGCCCCGCGCATGGATTTCTTCGAAGCCGAGGCCCGCGCCAAAAAGCGCACGTCCCGTCTCGTCACGCTCTTTGTGTTCGCCGTCGCCGGCACCATCGCGGCCGGCTACTTCGCCTCGGTCTTTCTCCTCGCCCAGGCCAATGGCCACGGCCACCGGCACCGCAACTACGGTGAGTATTCTGATTATGCCCAGAATCCGCCGTCGCTTTGGCAGCCCCAGGTTTTTTTCGCCGTCACCCTCGGCACCCTCGCCGTGGTCGGGCTCGCCTCCCTGTTCAAATGGCACGAGTTCTCCTCCGGCGGTTCCGCCGTGGCCGAGAGCGTCGGCGGACGCCGGATCGATCCGCATACAACCGACCTCAAGGAGCGCCGCCTGCTGAATGTCGTCGAGGAAATGGCCATCGCCTCCGGCATTACCATGCCCGCGGTCTATCTCCTCGACGAGGAACCTGGCATCAACGCCTTCGCCGCCGGCCTGACCACCAGTGACGCGATTGTCGCCGTCACCCGCGGCACGCTCGACAAACTCACCCGCGACGAATTGCAGGGCGTGATCGGCCACGAGTTCAGCCATATCCTCAACGGCGACATGCGCCTCAACCTGAAGTTGAGCGCACTGGTGTTCGGCATCCTCGTCATCGGCCTCGCGGGCCGCGGCATTCTCTGGGTCTCCCTGCGCAGCCGGGTGCGCAGTGACAAGAATTCCGGCGGCGCCATCATCGCCATCGCCGCGATCGGGCTCGCGCTGCTCCTGATCGGCTACGTGGGCTATTTCTTCGGCCGGCTCATCCAGGCCGCCGTTTCGCGGCAGCGGGAATTCCTCGCCGATGCGTCATCCGTGCAGTTCACGCGCAATCCCGGCGGGCTGACCGGCGCCCTCAAGAAAATCGGCGGCTTCGCCCTCGGCTCCTCCCTGGCCTCGAACAAGAGCGCGGCCATCGGCCACTTCTTTTTTGCCCAGGGCTTCGAGTCCAACTTCGGCGGACTCTGGGCCACGCATCCCGCACTCACCGAGCGCATCCGCGCCGTCGACCCGCAGTTCGACGGGAAGATGTTTGATCCGCCGGAAGTCGTCGACATCACCCACGAATCCTTCGCCGGCGCCGGGTTCGCCCCGAGCGCAATCACCCCGCCCAAGCCGGCCCCGGTCCTCATGCCGACACCCGTCGCGATCGCGGCCAGCATCGGCACGCTCTCGCCCGAGAATATCGCCAATGCCGAGACGCTCCTCGCCGCCGTGCCGCCCCGCCTGCGCGAGGCCGCCCGCTCGCCCACCGAGTCCCTCATCCTGCTCTACGGACTTCTGCTCGATGGCGACGACACCACGCGCGAGCGCCAGCACGCCCTCGTTGCCAGCCGAGCCGGCAGCGATGCACTCCGCACGCTCGGCGAGCTTGAGCCCTCGCTCCGCCTGCTTGGACCCGAGCACAAGCTCCCGTTGTTGCAGCTCACCCTGCCCGCCCTGCGCAATCTGCCCGCCACGAGCCTGCCGGCGTTTCTCGGCACACTGGATGAACTCGTCCACGCCGACGGCCGCGTCTCCACCTTCGAGTTCGCGCTGCAAAAAATCCTCACCCGCACCCTCGCCCTCGGCCGCACGCCCAGTTCCGGCATCATTCAGATCTACTCGTTCAACGCCGTCGTCGACGAAATCAACGTCGTCCTCTCCGCCCTCGCCCACACCGCGAGCAACGGCGGGCTCGATCCCGCCGCGGTCTTCGCCAGCGGTGCGCAGGAATTGAAGCTCCTCGACGGAAAGCTCCACCTCCTCAGTCCGGCCGAATGCGATTTTGTCCGGCTCGACGCCGCCCTCGACAAACTCGCCACCGCCAGCGGCCCGATCAAGCAGCGCACGCTCATCGCGAGCGCCCATGTCGTCGGAGCCGATGGCCGGATCCTCATCGCCAAGGCCGAACTCCTCCGGGCCATCGCCGCCTCCTTCGACTGCCCCATGCCGCCGATTCAGCAGTCGATGGCTGCGTAAATGGGAGATTGGAGCTGGGAGATAGAACGCATTATAGCATCGTTACAGGCGTGCAGTTTTCCATCTCCTAACTCCCATCTTCCATCTCCCACGCGCCGTCTTGGCCTGTCTCGTATTTGCGCCTCGAGATAAATCCTTGCCCACGCCTCCGTTCCGTTCCGTGCTGGCGCGTTCCCCATGCGCGCCGTCGACATCTCCGCCGTCAAACGTTCCCGCCGCCGCCCGGCCTCCGGTCGCGATGACCTCGCCTGGTGGCGCGAGGCGCGTTTCGGTCTCTTTATTCATTGGGGTCTCTATGCAATCCCCGCCGGCGTCTGGCAGGGCAAACGCGTGCCCTACATCGGCGAGTGGATGATGTTTCGCGAAAAGATTCCCGTCGCGATCTACGAAAAATTCGCCCCGCAGTTTAATCCCCGGCACTGGAATCCTGCCGCAATCGTCCGCCTCGCGAAGGATGCCGGCATGGGCTACCTCGTGATCACCGCCAAGCATCACGAGGGTTTCGCAATGTATCGCTCGGCCACCAGCCGTTATAACGTGGTCGAGGCCACGCCTTGGAAGCACGATCCGATGGTCGGCCTCGCGCGCGAGTGCCGGCGGCAGGGCGTGAAACTTTGCTTCTACTACTCGCAGGATCTCGACTGGCATCACCCTGACGGCGCGTGGAACGACTGGGATTACGCGAAGGAGAAAAAGGATCCCGACCGCTACCTCCGCGAGAAGGTCTTCCCCCAGCTCACCGAGCTGCTCACGCAGTACGGCCCCGTTGGCATGATCTGGTTCGACACGCCGCTCACGCTCACCCGCGCCCAGAGCGCCGCCATCCGCCGCCACGTGAAACGCCTGCAGCCCCGCTGCCTCGTCTCCGGCCGCATCGGCCATGGGCTCGGTGATTACAGCCTGCCCCGCGATAATTTCCTCCCGCCCGGCCGCCTTGAGGGCGATTGGGAAACGTGCGCCACGCTCAACCACACGTGGGGCTTCAAGCGGCACGACCACGAGTGGAAATCCGCCGCCAACCTGATCACCACCCTCGTCGACCTCACCAGCAAGGGCTCCAATTACCTCCTCAACATCGGCCCCGACGCCGACGGCGTCGTCCCGGCCCCGAGCGTCGCGCGTCTCCGCGCCATCGGCGCCTGGCTGAAGCTCAATGGCACCGCCATCCACGGCGCCTCTCCCAGCCCGTTCCGCTACGAATTCCCGTGGGGCCGCATCACCACGAAGGGCCGCACGCTGTATTTCCATTTTTTCCAAAAACCGGGTCGCCTCTTCCATCTGCACGGCCTGCGCTCCCGCGTCACCGCCGTCTCGGCCCTCGCCGCGCCGCGCCGGGAATTTCCTTTCCGTCAGACAATCGAGCCCGCCACCGGCACCCCGGTCCTCGCCATCGATTTCACCGGCGTGTCTTTCTCCCAACCCGTCACTGTCATTGCCGTGCAGCTCGCCGCGGCGCCGGAAGTTGTCCCGCTGACACTGCAGCAGCCCGATCACACGGTCACGCTCATCGGTCCGATGGCCCGGGTCGGCACCGGCGCAAAGAAGGCCGAAATGCGCATCGGCGGAAACGGCCTCAGCGAAAACTGGCGCAATACCCGCGACTGGCTCGAGTGGCGTTTCACCGTCCTCCAACCCGGCACCTACGAGGTCGCGGTCGTCACGACGCATCAGCACCTCGAGCCGTGGAGCGGCGGCCATACCCTGCGGCTCGACTGCGCCGGCCGCACGCTGCGGCATATCACCCGGCGCGACGCGCTCCTGCCCGGACTGCGTTCCGTGTATTATCCCCAGATCGCCACGCGCTTCGGCCGGCTCACGTTTGATCATGCCGGCACGTATCCGCTCCGGCTCCAGGCCGACCGGCTCAATCTCCCGAGGAAAAACCGGACGCTCTTCTCCGACGGTGGCATTCAGTTTTCCGAAATTCGGCTGACCCCTGCGCCTTAGACTCTTGGAACCGTCCGCAGGAAAATCCCCGGAACTTCCCCCTGACCGCCGTTTCTTCTCCCTACCCCATGGCCGGTCCGTCCCGCAACTTGCACTTCGTTCTGTTCGCGGCTTTGGCCGCCACTGTGGCTCGCGCCCAGACCGCTGACTCGGCCCCTGCCGCCAGCCCCAAGCACGAGCACGCGACCTCGCCCAAGCTCACCAGCACGATTTTGGCAACGCTGCCTAAATATGATCCGCCCAAAGCCAGCACGGGTGCATCCACGCGGGTCGGTCCGGAGGACAAGCCGCGCAACGGGATCATCCGTCTCCCTGACTTTGTCGTGCGCGATCGCCGCCCACCCGACCCGGAGGACCTGCTGACGGAAAAAGGTCGGAATGCGGCGGCCGCCACCCGGTACCTCGGGCCTGAAACCACACTCGATCGGGTCCTGAATCACACCACGCTGAGCGATCTCTGGAAAAAGATTCCTCTGCTGGGAGATCTCCCGTTTGTGCCGTTTCAATCGATGGACCGGGGCGAGCGCGCCATGTATCTTTACGGACGCATCGAGGAGGAACGCCGGATCAAGGAACTGATGGATCTCGATGCGACCGCCCGGAAACTCGAAGCGGAAGAAGCCAAGTCTGCTGCGCCCCCAAAGAATTGAATCACGGCCGCCGGGCCAGAATCGCGTCCGCCTTCGTCACATCAAACGCGCCTTCCCACTTGGCGACGACCAGGGTCGCCACGGTGTTGCCGATGAAATTCGTGATCGCCCGCGCTTCCGACATAAACCGGTCCACGCCCAGGATCAGCGCCATGCCTGCCACCGGCACATGCTTCGTCGCCGCCAGAGTCGCCGCGAGCGTGATGAAGCCACTGCCCGTCACTCCCGCCGCGCCCTTTGACGTCAACAGCAGCACCCCCAGCAAACCGAGTTCTCCCGCGAGGGTCAGCGGCGTGTCCGTCGCCTGCGCGATGAAGAGCGCCGCCATCGTCAGATAGATACAGGTGCCATCCAGGTTGAACGAATAGCCCGCCGGCACGACAATCCCGACCACCGGACGCGCGCAACCCACGCGCTCCAGCTTGGCCATCAGGCCCGGCAGCCCCGCCTCCGACGACGACGTGCCGAGCACGATCAGCAGTTCCTCCCGGATGTAGCGTAAAATTTTCCACAGGCTGAAACCCGCCAGCCGGGCAACGAGCCCCAGCCCCACGACCATGAACACCGCGCACGTGAGATAGACGCACCCCAGCAGGGCCCCGAGCCGCGCCAGCGAACCCAGCCCGTATTTGCCAACAGTGAAGGCCATCGCGCCAAACGCCGCCAGCGGTGCCAGCTTGGTCACGATGCGCACGAGTCCGAAAAATACCCGGGACACGTCGTTGATCAGTCCCAGCACCGGCTTGCCCACCTCGCCCAGCTGGCCCAGCGCCAGCCCGAACAGCATCGCCAGCAGCAGCACCTGCAGGATGTCTCCCTCGACAAACGCACCGGCGAAACTGTTCGGAATGATGTGCAGGATGTAATCCACCGCGCTCTGCGACTGCGCCGCGGTCGCGTAACCCGCGACCACCGTCCCATCCAGCGAGGCGGCCGTCGCATGAACGCCCGCGCCCGGCGTGAAAACATTCGCCACTACCAGGCCGATGATCAGCGCGAAGGTGGTCATCACCTCAAAATAAACCAGCGCCTTGAGCCCGACCCGCCCCACCTTCCTCAGGTCGCCCATCCCCGCGAGCCCGGCGACCACCGTCGTGAAGATGATCGGCGCGATCAGCATCTTGATGAGCTTGATGAAGCCATCGCCCAGCGGCTGCAGCCGCGTGCCGAACGCCGGCCACACCCAACCCACGGTGACGCCCAGCACGATCGCGACCAGCACCTGCACATAGAGCGTGCTGCGCGGCGGCTTCGCCGCGGGGCTGGATGCGGGGTTCATCCCCGCCACTTCAATCACATGCCGCGACCGCGTCAAAGCGTTTGCCTCCCGCGCGCTTTCACCCTGACGCTGATGGCATGCTGCTCGCCCTCGCGCTCTACCTCGCCGCGTATGCCCTCTGCCTCGGCGTGCTCTGGCTCTGGCGCATCAACCGCCGGCACGAGCGGCCGCCCGTCGCCCCCAAGCTCCTCCGCGGCCCCGGCGAATCGCTCCGCTGGCGGCTCCAGCGGCTCGACGACGCCCTCCTGCTCCACGCGTTTGGCGCCGCGTTCCTGCCCATGGGCGTCTTCGTCGGCGGCCTGATGCTGGCGCTCAACCTGCCCGGCGACCAGCGCGACGCCGCCATGCTCGGCGCCTTCGTGCTCTTCGTCGTCACGCTGCTCTTTTCCGGACGCTGGATGCTGCGGAAATTCACCCTGCGCCGCGACTGCCACATCGGCCTGCTCGGCGAAAAGATCGTGGCTGAGGCCCTGGCTCCGCTCACCAGCGAAGGCTGCCGAATTTTCCACGACGTGCCTGCCGGGGACTTCAACCTCGACCATGTCGTCATCGGCCCGACCGGCGCCTTCGCCATCGAGACCAAGACCCGCCGCGCCGGCCGTGCGCTCGCCGGCCGCCGGCCCGATGAAATCATCTTCGACGGCAACCAGCTGATCTTCCCGTGGGGCGAGGATACCTTCGGCCTCGATCAGGCGATCCACCGCGCCGCATGGCTCACGGCGTGGCTGCGCGATGCCGCGGGAGAGCCCATCACGCCCGTGCCGATCCTGACCTTTCCCGGCTGGAACGTGACCACGACCGCCGCCGGCACCGAAGTCCAGGTCCTGTCACCCAGCGCCATCCCGGGCCTCGTGCGCAACCGCCCGCCCTCACTCACACCCGCCCAGATCGACCACATCGCCCGCCAACTGGAAGTCCGCTGCCGCGACGTGGAATTCTGATCGGCCCTGATCCAGAAACAGGAAAATCTGGAACTCTGGAAGCAAACCCAGGCCGTCCGGTCTTTTCCAGAGTTCCTGAGTTCCAGATAAAAACGGCCTTGGCTCACCCCGTTTGGTCCGGCTTGCGCGCCACGAGCACGAGCCGCTGCCACCACCAGACGGTTTTCCCGTCTTCCTCACCCAACCGCATAAAGGCCTTCACCGCGGGCGTCACCGTACGGATCGCCTCGCGCACTTTCTCGCGGTTCTCCGACGACGTCGCTGCCGCGCCAAAATACCATTCCAAGTCCGGCTGCTTCATCGGCTGCAGTTCACTGTGGATCACTGTCAGGCCCGCTGCCGCGCACCAGCGCTTCCATGTCGCATCGCTCCACATCCGGTGATGACTGGGGTCACGCCATTTCTCGACCGCATGCAGCCATGCTTCCGCCTCCGGCTGACCATCCTCGATGCTGCCGTCAATCAGCAGGAAATAACCGCCCGGCCGCAGCACCCGCGTGACCTCACGCACAAATCCCTCCGGATTGCTGAAGTGGTGCGGCGCCACACGGCAGCTCACGAGGTCGAACTCGCCGTCGCCGAATGGAATCGCCTCGGCCGCAAATTCCCGCGTCGTCACGCGCAGCCCGCGCTCCGCGCCAAGCTTCGCCGCGCGCTCGAGCATGGCCTTCGAAATATCGCCCAGCGTCACGTCGCAGCCGCGCGCCGCCAGCAGCAGACCCGTGTGGCCGCCGCCCGTCGCAACATCCAGCGCCCGCCAGCCCTTCGCGAGCGGGATAAACTTCAGCGCCCCTTCGATGTCCGCCGTCTGTTCAAGGATGTGACCCTTGCCATAATGCTGGCTCTGTTTGTCGAATTGCGCCGCCGAGGCGGCTTGAATCGCGTCGAGTTTCATCGGGAATTTCCGCAACGTGCCGCCCGGCGCAGCAAAGGCAAGACGGGGAGTTGAATCCCGCCGCCACCCGCCTCACGTTCATCCCGTGACTCTCGCCGAGAAACAACAGCAGCTGGTCGACGACCTCGCGATCATCGACGATCCGCAGGAACGACTCGCCGCCGTCGTGGACGGCGCGAAGCGGCTCGCCCCGCTGCCCGAGTCGGAGCGGACCGATGCCCACCGTGTCCGCGGCTGCATCTCGCAGGTCTGGCTTGTCGGGGAATTGCGCGAGGGTCGCCTCTTTTTCCGCTGCGATGCCGACGGGCCGCTCGTCAAAGGCCTCGTGCACCAGCTCGCCGTTTTCTTCAGCGACGCCACCCCGGCCGAGGTCGCCGCCAGCGACACCGACCCACTCGCCGCCCTCGATCTGCTCCGCAATCTCTCTCCCACCCGCCGCAACGGCCTCACCGCCGTCCGAACTCGTATCAAGGAACTCGCCTCGTCTATGAGCGAATCTCGCAGTTCCTGATTGTCATTCTGAGCGCAGCGAAGAATCCAGTGAGCGCTCGCCGCGGACTTCGATCCTATCCAACTGGATTCTTCACTTCGTTCAGAATGACACACTCCGAACCTTCGTGTTCTTCGTGATCTTCGTGGTAAAAAATGAATCTCTACGACGCCCATAATCACCTGAACGATTCGGTGCTCGCTCCGCACCTGGACCGCATCTTAGCCGACCTCGCCGCGACCGGCGTGCGCCGCGTCGTAGCCAACGGCTCATGCGAAGCTGACTGGCACGACGTCGCTTCGCTCGCCGCAACCCATTCCGTCGTGCTGCCCAGCTATGGCCTGCACCCGTGGGATGTCGGTAACCGCACGCCCGACTGGCAGAAAAGTCTCCTTGCCCGGCTCGATGCCGACCCGCGCGCCGGCGTCGGTGAGATCGGCCTCGACCGCTGGATGCTCGACCGCGCCAAGCCCGATGACCCGCATTTCATCGGCCTGCGCCGCGCCCCCATCGAGGAACAGCTCGAGGCTTTTCTCTGGCAGCTCTCCATCGCCGCCGAACGCAATCTCCCCGCCTCGATCCACTGCCTCGACGCCTTCGGCCCGCTCTTTGACTCTCTCCGCACCGTGAAACGCCCGGCCCGTGGCTTCCTGCTCCACGCTTACAACGGACCTGCCGAGATGGTCGCCGGCTTCGCCAAGCTCGGCGCGTATTTCTCCTTCAACGGCGGGTTCCTCGACCCGCGTAAGCAACGCCTGCGCGCCGTCTACGCCGCCATCCCCGCCGACCGCCTCCTCGTCGAAACCGACGCCCCCGCCATGCGCCTGCCCGCGGACCGCGAACAATTCCCTCCGCTCCCCGCAACCGACGGCACCCTCGCCAACCACCCCGCCAATCTCGCCACAACTTACGCCGCCCTCGCCGATTGGCGCGACATGGAACTCAGCACGCTCGCCACGCAGGTGGAGAAAAATTTCCTCCGCCTATTCGCCCGCTGACCACGGATTAGTTTTCACCACGAAGGACACAAAGAGCACGAAGACCGATCCGAAAGATTGGGTTCCGAACCTTCATGTGCTTCGTGCTCTTCGTGGTGAAATCCTAATTGCGCAGGCTATAGAGCCCGCACCAGGTCCTTGACCACCTCGCCCGCCGCGACCAACCCAAACGCCCCGGTCACAAACACCGCCGAGCCAAACCCGCTCTCGCAGTCCATCGCCAGGTTGCTCCCCGGCTCCGGCACCGCCGCGCAGGTGCCATCCGCCCACGGATAAACCGGCGTCTCGCTCGACCACACGCAACGCACACCGAAGTGCATTTTTCCCTTCGTCGTTCCCGATGAAAATCCGTGGTCGCGCCGCAGTTTCTTCCGCACCTGCCGCAGCAGCTCGTCACTCCACGCATCGCCGAGATCGCCGGCCCGGATCTGCGTTGCATCGCGCTTCCCGCCCGCCGCGCCGACCGTGAGCACCGGTCGGCCCAGCGCGCGGCTTTCCGCGATCAGGAGCGCCTTGTTCGACATGCGGTCGATCGCATCCACCACATAGTCGAATGGCGCCGCCAGCAGCCGGTCCGCCGACTCCTTCGTGAAAAATTCCTGGAGCACGGTGACGCGGCACGCCGGATTGATCGCCTGCACGCGCTCCGCCAGCACCGTTACTTTCGGCCGGCCAATTTGGCCGTCGAGCGCCGGGAGCTGACGGTTGACGTTCGTCACGCACACATCGTCGAGATCGACCAGCGTGAGCGCACCCACCCCGCTCCGTGCCAGTCCTTCCACCGTCCATGAGCCGACCCCACCCACCCCGACCACACACACGTGCGCGGCTTCCAGCCGCGGCAGCGCTGCGGCTCCATAAAGCCGGCCAATACCGCCGAAGCGCTGTAAATAATCATCCGTCACACGGTCACTGGAAGCTGATGCCAAGCACAGCGCCATATCAAACGCACAATCAAATCGGAGGCGGTGAGCATATCCTACATTGGTACCGACCCTGCTTTCTCAGAAGAGCAACTTTCAGTTTTCATTGCCCATCCGATCACCGAAATCGGTTGAATCGCTGTGAGCAACGGAATCACTGTTGGATGTCAGGCAGCACAATGGCGGCCATTCGAAAACAAACCAAACTAAAGCTAGGGATGATCGTTTCCCTAATCTTCATGGCGTTCTTCGCTTGGACGTTAGCACGGGATTATTGGTTAATCACCAGGCTAAAAGAAGAAGGAGTACCCGGAGCGATGAAGGTGATTTCTCTGGTCCGCGAATGGCGTGGTAGCCGGGGAGGCCATACATGGACCTATGATGTGCGGTTGGATGGATATCGTTTCTGGTTTGATTCAAAATCAGAATACTCAGTCGCGACTACCTATCCGGTCCTTTACGATCAAGATGCTTACAGCCTCTATCGCCATGGCGCAGTTTCGGACTTCAGCGCCTTGGTAATCGGAACAAGGACTGAGTCGGTAATCTCGCTTATCGGCCATAGGGAGGGGCCATGGATGGTGCCTTTGCTCATATTAGGTTTCGCGATTTTTGGATGGCAGGTTTGGTCATTGGCCAAGCAATTGAGACGGGAGTCCTAGCATCTGCAGTATGCAGCGGAACCGAAGGCGCGGGAAGGGACGAGGCGAGCTGGACCAGTGACGACCAGAACCGCTCGAACTAGTGTGATGAAGGCGAATATTGAATCCCATGAGCTGGGTGAATTTGACGCCAGCGAAGCGCTTGCGGTATTCGATAGCTATCCTTGGGCGGATGAAGTCCGGCATGCCGAGCGACTCGCCGCCAAAGACAAAGAAAGTGTTTCACCTGATATGACATTTTCAATCCGGCCTTACCACTTCACCGTGACGGTGCGTGACGCGCAGCCCACGCTCGACGTTGAATTGTGCGTGCCCAATCAGCGAAAACTTCTCGGAAGGATACCAATTACTACCACCAAATTTTTTGGATTCCAAAAAGTGTCCCACGATGAATTACAGGTGCTGTTAAATGCTTTCTTCAGCGCGCCGCTCGATCAACAATTCAGCTTTTTCTCAAGCTATCGTCGCGTAGATTCATAATCGCTGGGAGATAAGAAAGCCCGCGTAAAGCCTTTCTATCCTTACTCAGTATGGGCACGAACTTCCCGCGCACCCTAACTAATTAAGTAACTCGACGACCGCCTCGATTGCCAAACGGCTTCGCTGCTCCCAGTCGCCCCGGATTTCCACGAAGGGTAATCCACGTTTCTCCAATGCCTCGCGCCATAGCTTCCGGCCCATTGCCCGGCCATCCGCATCCGGGAAGGAACGCTGCGGGTCCGGCGCGAACGGGATATCCGTGTCGCAGAGCAGCCACAACGCCACGCCACTGGCGCGGCGCTCCGCCTCCGCCCGCACCCAGTCCGGACATCGGTCGGGAAACAGCACGTCGTCCCACAGCGTGCACGTCAGCAGCTCCGTGTCGTAAAACACCACGCGTTTCGCACGCACCGCCGCGCCGTCCTCATTTGCCATCTGCCCGAGTGCAATCGTGCCGAGATCCTCGGCCGTGATCTTGCCCCCGCGCAGATCCCAGAATTCCCGCACAAACTCCGGCGCCCACGGCTCGCCAAAATGGGTCGCGAGCGTCTGCGCCAGGGTCGTCTTGCCCGTGGACTCCGTGCCAAAGAGGACGATGCGCTTGGGGCTGGGAGGAGTCATAGCGGACGCATGAAGCTCGAAGATAGAAACCCGAAATCCGAAGGAATCGCGAGTCGGGCCAAAATGACGGAAAATTCCCTGCACCGGCTTTCGTTTAGGGTGCTCATTTCACTTCCTCGGAATTGATCGGCTTTATTTCGGATTTCGAACTTCCATCTTCGAGCTTCACCTCAGCTCTCCTCCATTCCCGCCAGCCCGCCACCGCGAGCCCAAGGTAGACCAGGTAAAGGAAGGCCGTGAACGCCAGCTCTGCGCTCCAGTACGACGCCACCGCCACCAAATTCACCACGATCCATAGCGGCCAGTTCTCGATGTTTTTCCTCACCTGCAGCACCTGCGCCGCCACGCTGAAGGCCGCGATGAACGCGTCCCGCCAGGGCATCGCCGCATTCATCCACGGGCCGACGGTCAGGGCCCAGATCACCGTAACGACCGACGCCGCCAGCAGCGTGATGACCCGGCCGCGGGCCGAAAGCGCCGTGACCGGCAGTTCCGGTGCCGCGCCGCGGGCCTTCACCCAGTGCCACCAGCCCCAGGCCAGCGTCACAAAATAAAAAACCTGCAGCGTGGCATCCGCCGGAAAGTGCGTCTGATAAAACAGGACTCCCTGCACCGTCACGGCCGCGAGCCCGACCGGAAAAGCCCACAGGCTGCGCCGGATCATCAACCACACGCCGGCAATGCCCAGGACCAGGTTGACCTGGTCCAGTGGCGCGGCCATCGTAAAGCCGTCCCGGATATTGCGCAGGATTTCGTGCATCACGAATCCCGGCCTATTTCATTTCCGCCACAAACGCTTCCATCGCCTCGCGCGTGATCGTGTGACGCGCCCCGCAGCGGGGACAACGGATCTCCAGCTTGGGATCGTCGCCGAACAGCTCCTGCGGATCCTGCCGCATCGTGGGCGCCAGCACCTCCATCATCCGCGCCTGGTTGCAGCCGCAGTGCCAGCGCATGACGCGCCGCTCCATCAGGGCCAGCGTCTCCGTCTCGTCGATCTTCTTCACCTGCTCGGTCGTCAGCCCCCGCAGCCATGCGAGATCGCAGTCCGGATGCTCCGTCACGAGCGCAAACTCCTCCTCGGCCAGCTGGAAATAGCGCGCGGTCCGCTGCTCGCTCTGGGTGTAGAGTTTTTCCACCGCCGTCATCGGGTCGTTGCCGGCAAACGTCACCGTGCTGCGCCGCTTCGGCTCGCGCCCCCGCACCACGTCGGAGTAAAACAGGTTCTCCGGCAGGACCTTTACGTTTTCATCAAATACCCGGCCGGTCACCGCCCCCGTCTCGTTGTCGCCCGTGAGAAACAGGTTCACCAGCGGCTCCTGGAAATTGATCGTCCACGCCGTCAGCTCGTCCCATGGCCGCGACGCCCCGTGCAGCACAAAGGCCGCGAGCGCTCGCTTGAACATCGCATCGTGCTCCGGCAGCGGCTTCATCCGCTGCGCCGCGAGGTGCAGGTAATAATCGACGTACAGCTCGCTGAAATCGGCTCGCGCCAGGACCACGTTGCGGTTGCGGACAAAGTAGGTGCGCACCTCCAGGCCGGATTCGGCGGGATTGGGTGGAGTCGTTTCAGGCATAGCCCCCAACATTGCCGCGAATGGCCCGAAGTAAAGGCCACCGCGGGTTTCGCCCTGCCCCTCGAGGCGGGTCAAACGACCCGCCCGACCTCACGACGACTTCACCGCCGGCAAATGCGACTTCAGCTTGTCCACCTTCGGCGCGATCACGAAGCGGCAATAGCCGGCCTCCGGGTTCTTCGCGAAATAGTCCTGATGGTAGTCCTCCGCCGGCCAAAACTTGGTGAGCGGCACGATCTCCGTCGTGATGGGATCGCGGAAGGTCTTCTGCGCGGCCAGCAGGGAATTCTGGGCCGCGACTTTCTGCGCGGCATTCGCATAGAGAATAATGGAGCGGTACTGCGGACCGTCGTCGTTGCCCTGGCCGCCGACCTGCGTGGGGTTGTGGACGGACCAGAAATAATCGAACAGCGCCGCCAGCGAGACCACCGACGGATCGTAGTCGATCTTCACCACCTCGGCATGGCCGGTGGCGTGCGCGCTGACTTCCTCATAGGTCGGGTTGGGCTCGGTGCCGCCGGCGTAGCCGCAGGTCACATGGAGCACGCCCGGCAGCAGCTTGTAGGCGGCATCGGTGCACCAGAAGCAGCCACCGCCGAGAACGATGGATTCGGTTTTGGCCGGAGAAGGAGGAATCGCAGAAATAGTGGTCTTTGGTGTATTCACAGAACAAGAAGTGAGCCCAAAAAGGCTAAGCAGCAAGGCGAGGCGTTTCATGCAGGTGAGAGCCAAGGTGAGCCGAAATATTCCCACCGCAAGCGGCCGCACGAATCGGCTCGAATCATCCCGGCGTTGATATTCCATCCAGCCTCTCGCCACCCATGACCCCTGCCCCTGTCGACGCCCTGTCCAGTCTGTCATTTCTCTGGTACCCTGAAGCCAAGCCCGACGACAAGGACTGCTACATCGCCTTTCGCGCCGAACTGGAGCTCGCGGCCGCCGGCGAGGTTGAATTCCAAGTGCTGGGCGCCACGTGGTTCAACGGCTGGCTTGACGGGAAATTTTTCTGCGAGGGCCCGGCGCGTTTTCCCGTGGCGTTTCCCGAATACCAGACGTTTCACGCGGAGCTGGGCGCCGGGCGGCATACGCTCGCCTTCCTGGTCAACCACGCCGGCGTTCCGACCCGGATGATGGAGGGCGTCGATTCCTTTCTCGCCTGCACCGCCCGCTCCGGCGGCCAAGAACTTCCGCTCCGCTGGAAATGCACCCGGCTCACCGGCTTCGCGCCGGCGGTGCGTCGTCTCAGTCCGCAGTTCGCCTTTATCGAGTGGTGCGACACCCGCCAGGTGCCGGACTGGCAGGCCGCCGGGTTTGATGACCTCGCCTGGAGCGAACCGGTAACCGTGACGCGCGCGATCGGCCCGCTCAAACCGTTCGCCGCCGCCAATCCGCGCGCCCTCCTGCACGAACTGAAGCCTCTCGCCACGGGCGAATTCACCGAGACCTTCGGCTATGAGCGTGATGACATCCCGGCGCGATTTTTCCTGCGCGATCTCGCTCCAGTTGGGCTGCCGCCCCAGGGCGTGTGGCGGCGTTACGATCTCGGGCGCGTGCGCCTGATGCGGCCGCACTTCGAGCTCGATCTGCCCGCGGGCACCGTCGTCGAGTTCGCCTACTGCGAGGCCCTGATTCACGGCCGGGTCTCGCCTTGGATCACCCTGTCCTGCGGTGATTCCTGCAACCTCGATCACTACGTCGCGCGGGGCGGGCCGCAGGAATTTTTCCCGCTCACGCCGCGTGGCGGCCGCTTCCTCGAGGTCCACATTTTCGCCCCCGCAGCCCGGGTGAAATTTCTCCGCGAGACCGTGATGGAGCGCGCCTATTACGGTGAGGCTGGCGGCGCCCTTCGCACCGAGGATCCGCTCCTCAACCGCATCTGGTCCGTCGGCGTCGAGACGCACCGCGCCTGCGCCGAGGACGCCATTACCGACAATCCGACCCGCGAGCGCGGCCAGTGGGCGGGTGATGTCGTCACGGTCGGCATGGGCATTGCCGCGGCGGCTTTCGCCGACCTGCGCCTTTGTCGCCGCAGCCTCGTGCACTGCGCCCAATGCGCCCGAGACGACGGCCTCGTCGCCGGCCTCTGTCCCGGCGGGATCGGCTACCTCACCACCTACGCCGCGCAATGGATCAACGCCTGCCTGCACTACTGGGAAATCACCGGCGACCGCGCGCTCATCGTGGACATGCTGCCTTACGCAGAACGAAATATCGGCGCATTCGAGCAGCAGATGACCCCCGATGGCTTGAAGGATAGCATGGGCTGGGGCTTCGTCGACTGGGGTTATGTCCGCAATCCCGGCCCGAGCGACATGGGCGTGAATCTCCACGGCCTCGCCGCGATGCAGGGCATGGTCCGCTGGTGCGAGGCGCTCGGTCACGCCGACCGGGCCGATCACTATCGCGCCCTCGCTCACAATCTCTCGGTCATCATCGCCCGGTATTTTGCCGCCGAGTTCAACGAGGGCGGCGATACTTGGACGCGCATCGGGTACCACCGGGCCGCACTGGGATTGCGCCTCGGCTTTTTTGACGCAGAGCAGGCGAAGCTCGGCCGCGCGTTCCTGAAGACGCACATGCTGCGCTGCTTTCCCAACAATCCCGCCGCCCCGCGGCTCAGCGATCCCGCGGCGAACAACCCGCAGCTTATCACGCCCTACTTCGGCCATTTCGCGCTGCCGGAGCTCATCGAGCACGGCAACATGGATTTCGTCCTTGGCCAGTATCGCACCTGCTGGGGCTGGTCACTCGGCGATCACCGCACGACCTGGCTTGAGGTCTTCGACACGCGCTGGAGCCACTGCCACCAATGGGCCGGCTGCCCGACGTGGCAGCTGTCGCGTTACCTGCTCGGTCTCCAGCCCCGCAATGATCGTGGCGCGCTCAACTTCAGTGTCGCTCTCGCTACCGGCTCACTCGCCAGCGTCTCCGGTACCGTGCCAATCGCCGGCCAGACCGGCGTCATCAAGGTCGCCTGGACCAAGGACGCCTCGGGCCTGCGCTACACCCTCGAGACACCCGTGCCGCTCGTGCTCCACCTCGACGCCAAGCTCACCAGCGGCGAACCGCGCACGGTCAACGTGGAGCACACCTTCACCGAATCCTGGCCCCTCAACGCCTGCCGGTAAGTTCAGCTTTCACTCTGTCATTCTGAGCGCAGCGAAGAAGCCACTTGGAGCCCGCCAACTGAGTCGCACTGGATTCTTCGCTGCGCTCAGAATGACAAACCTTCGCGCGTTTCGCGTCTTCGCGATTATCCGTCTCCTCACCCCCGCGTGAGTTTGCGGTACTTGATCCGGTGCGGCTGATCCGCCTCCTTGCCCTTGCGGCGGCGGAAATCCTCCAGGTAGCTCGAATAATTCCCGCTGAACCAGTGCACCGTGCTGTCGCCCTCAAAGGCGAGGATGTGCGTCGCCACCCGATCGAGAAACCAGCGATCATGCGATACCACCACTGCGCAGCCGGCGAAATTCTCCAACCCTTCTTCCAGCGCGCGGATCGAGTTCACGTCGAGGTCGTTCGTCGGCTCGTCCAGCAGGATCAGGTTCGCCCCGCTCTTGAGCAGCCGCGCGAGGTGCACCCGGTTGCGTTCGCCGCCGGAGAGCACGCCCACTTTCTTGCTCTGGTCCGGGCCGGTAAAACCGAACTGTGCGCAGTAGGCGCGGCTGTTGATCTCTCGGCCGGCCAGCCGCATGATCTCCTCGCCGCCACTGATCGCCTGCCAGATTGATTCGGTGTCGGGCAGTGAATCGCGCGACTGGTCCACATGCGCGATCTTCACGGTCTCGCCGACGCGCAACGTGCCGCTGTCCGCCTTCTCCGCCGCGATGATGAGCCGGAACATCGTCGTTTTGCCCGCGCCGTTGGGGCCGATGACCCCCACGATGCCGCCGGGCGGCAGCGAGAAATTCACGTTCTCGAACAGCACGTTGTCGCCATAGCTCTTCGCCAGGTCCTTCGCCTCGACGACCAGTGCGCCCAGCCGCGGACCCGGCGGAATCAGAAGTTCAAACTCCTTCTCCTTCTCGGCGACATTTTGCTTCAGCATCGACTCATAGGCGTTGATGCGCGCCTGCGACTTCGCGACGCGCGCCTTCGCCGACTGGCGGATCCACGCCAGCTCGCGCGCCATCGCCTTCTGCCGGCGATCCTCCGTGCGCTGCTCCACTCCAAGCCGGGCCTGCTTCTGCTCCAGCCACGAGGAATAATTGCCCTTCCACGGAATCCCGTGCCCGTGCGAGAGCTCCAGGATCCACTGGGCGACATTATCCAGGAAATACCGGTCGTGAGTCACCGCAATCACCGTGCCTTCGTAGCGCGCGAGATGCTGCTCGAGCCAGTGCACACTCTCCGCGTCGAGGTGGTTGGTCGGCTCGTCGAGCAGCAGGATCGCCGGCTTTTGCAGGAGCAGCCGCGCGAGCGCCACCCGGCGGCGCTCGCCGCCGGAGAGCTTGTCGACCGGCTGGTCGCCGGGCGGACAGCGCAGGGCGTCCATCGCCATTTCGACCTGCGGGCCGACATCCCACGCGCCCAGGGCGTCGATCTTTTCCTGCAGCTCGCCCTGCTTCGTCATGATGGCGTCCTTCGCCTTGTCGTCGGCCGCGTCATTGAGCTCGTCCCAGGTCGCATCGTAGGCGGCCGTGAGGTCGGTAAGGTGCTTCACGCCCTCCTCAACGCAGGCGCGCACGGTGGCACCGGGCGTGAGGTGCGGCTCCTGTTCGAGGAAACCGACCGGATAACCGGGCTCGAAATGGACGCGGCCATCGATGTCCGTGTCGCGACCCGCGAGGATGCGGAGCAGCGACGACTTGCCGGAGCCGTTGAGGCCGAGGACGCCGATTTTCGCGCCGTAGTAGAACGACAGGGAGATATCGCGGAGGATTTCCTTGCGCTCGATTTTCTTCGAGACGCCCAGCATGGAAAAAATGATCTTCGGCTCGTCGGGTTTGGCCATGTCCCCCACTCAAACGCACGATTGACGCGCCGCAAGCTCCGGGGCTTCGCTCAGGGCGTGCAAGTCCGTCGCGCCACCCCCTCCGATGCGCAGGCCATCGCGGAGATTCATGTCGCTTCCTGGCAGGTCGCCTACCGCGGGCTCTTTCCGGACGAAGCGCTGGACCGGCTGTCGGTGGCTGAGCGGCAGGCCCAGTGGACTCAAGGGCTGGCCAACAGCCACTCAACCATCTGGGTCAGCGAAGAGGGCCGGCGGGTGACGGGCTTTGTCCTGGCCTGCCCGTCACGGGATGCCGATGCGCCGGCGTCGCAGTTTGCCGAGATCGCCGCGCTCTATATCCATCCCAATTTTTGGGGCACGGGCTGCGGCCGCGCCCTGTGCGAGGCGGTGTTCGATCACCTGCGGCAGACTTCCGTGCAGGCCGTGATCGTCTGGGCGCTGACGGGCAACATCCCCGCCCGGCACTTCTATGAACACATCGGCTTCGCCCCCGACGACGGCCGGCGGGACATCACCCTGTACGGCACCACGCTACCCGAAATCCGCTACCGCCAGACTCTCCGCTAAATCTCCCCGGTTACGTTTGTCACTCAATAGGTGACAAACGGAACTGGGGTGGAATGTCGCTTCTCATCGAAAAGCACCGCAATTTGGCTCCTGCCGTGAAACCTCTCACCCGCACTGTCCTGCTCGCCACCGTGCGCGCGGCGCTGGAGCCGCTGCCCTTCGTGCATTGCCTGTGGGAGGGCGGCTCGACCTCCTTTGGCCGCAACGACACCTGGAGCGACGTGGACCTGCAGTGCGAGGTCGATGACGACCGGATCGCGGCCACGTTCGAGGCCGTCGAGGCGGCCCTCGCACCCGTGGCCGAAACCGCCCTTTGCTTCAAGGTACCGGAGCCCGCGTGGCATGGGCACAGCCAGCGTTTCTACCGCTTCACCAACGCCGAGCCGTGGCTGCTGCTCGATTTCTGCGTGATCAAGCGCACCGCCGCCTACAAGTTCAACGAACCCGCCATCCACGGCAAAGCAGGCGTGCTCTTCGACCGCTCCGGTTTGTTTGGTCTCAACGTCGTGCGCACCAACCGCGACGCGTTCGAAGCCCGGCTGCGGACCCGGATCGAATCCCTGCGCGCGCGGTTCGCCATGTTCCAAGTCCTGGTCGAGAAGGAAACCTGGCGCGGCAATCCAATCGACGCGCTGAATTTCTACCAGGGGCTCACGCTCGCCCCGCTCGTCGAGCTCCTGCGGATCCGGCACGATCCGCTCCGCCACAACTGGGGCAACCGCTACCTGCACCGCATCCTTCCACCCGCCGAGGCCAAGCGCCTCCAGTCGCTGATGTACGTCGGCACACCGAAGCAGATCCCCGCCAAACGCACCGCAGCAGCCGCCTGGTTCGAGGAACTCGCCGCCGAACTCGCGGGCCGTCCCCGCCTCATCCCACCTGCGTAGCCAGCTCGAGTTTCACCAGGAACGACAGCGCCTCGAGCCGGTTCCCTCCGCACATTTCCTCGGATGGCCGGAAGCTCACGCACACCGCCGGCCGCTCGGGCTTTCCAAACAGCGCACAGCGAAAATCCGCCAGCAGTTGCACGCACCTCACTCCCGCCGGCTTGCCCTGCGGCATGCCCGGGATGGGCGATGAGATCGAGGGAGCGATGCAACACGCGCCACAACCGGAACGGCAATTCATGGTAAGACGAGGACTCGTCGGAGACCAAGTAACAAGGGTCAAAGCACCCGCCACCAAAGAAAGTCCGGCAACGAGCTGATCTTGTTTGTTACTTGGCCGCAGCTGCGGGCTGCTCACTGCAGGCTTAGGAAGACGCGCGGGCCCTTGTTCTGTTTCGCCGCGTCCTCGCTCTGCGAGAGGAACAGCCGGTCCGCCGCAATATGACCGATGGTGATCAGGTGGTCCCGCACGCGCTGGGCCCGCGCCGCCGCCAGCGCCCGGAGATCGTTGTCGCCCACGACCATGGTTTCCGCGAGCCGGCCGGTCATCTCCTCCAGCGAAAAACCCGGGGCCGCCGCGGTCGCCGCCACCGCCTGGGCCTGTTCGGCCGCCTGGCGGTCACTCGCCTGCTTTGCGGCCCGGGCGTCGCGCTGACTCTTGAAGGTGATCCAGTTGATCACGCGCCGGAAAAATCCGGGAGGCGGCGGGGGCGGTGCCGCCGCGACCTTGGGCGCCGCCGCCAGCGGGGTCCCAAACTGCGTGCCCGCCGGAAATTTCTCTTCGAAGAGTTTCCTTATCTGGGCCGCGTTCTCCTCCGGCGTGATGACGAGCTGCGCGGGGGGCAGAATATTGGGATCCACCGTATGCCGCGCCTCCCAGATCTGCCGCCGCACGCGGTCGGCGAGCTTTTGCTGTTTCAGCGCGTAGGTGTCGGCCGCGGCATCGTAGCTGCCCTCAAGCCCCAGGCTCAGCCCCGGGCGGTTCGTCAGCGCCTTGATCATCGTGTCGAGCTTCGGCAGGTCCGCCGGCTGCAGTTCGCTGCCACCGGGGGCAAATTCCTGGAATGCCAGTTCCTCGCCGCCGCCGCCAAACATCGAGCCCAGCAGGGAAAACGGCGAGGTCGCCGCCTTGGTCAGGAGATTGACGATCACCCGCATCACGACCTTGCCGACGCGAAAGTTGGGATCGCCGAGCGTGCCCTGCACGGGGAGATCGATCACAATCTTGCCATCGAGATCCTTAAGCAGCGCCACGCCGAGCCGCACCGGCAGGCCAGTCGCATCCGGGCTGTTGGTCGCCGCGCCAAAGGTGAACTGGTTCAGCGTGACGACGTTGGTCGCATCGAGCTTTTTCCCATCCACCAAAACCTTGGTGTCCACGACCAGCTTGCCGCGCGCCAGCTCATAGCCGGCAAACCGACCCGCATAGGGGCTCATGGGCAGCAGATCCACATTCTTGAAATCGATCTTGAGGTCCACGAACGTGTTTGCGCCGAGCGGATCGAGCTTGCCAGTGACGGCCACCGGGCCGGCGCCATCGACCACGCCTTTCAGGTCCACGTCGGCCTTCGCCAGGTTGGCCGACGACAGGCCGGCGATGGTCCCACCGAACTGGGTGATCGCCATCCGCACGTTCGGCTCGATCGCGCGGTCGGCAAAGCTGAAATCACCGTCGGTGATGGTGACGCGGCCAACTTCAATCTTGGGCGGCACGGCCACCGTAACCGGACCACTCGCCGGCACAGCCGGCACCGGCGTCGAGGCCAGGGGCTTGAGGACCGCGAGCAGGTTGACGTGCTGGTCCGCCTCCGCGAGCACCTGGCTGTAGGGTATCGATTGGTCCGCCGTGATAAGTACGCGGGCGTAAGGCGCAGCCACCGTGACCTCGGCAAGTGAAACGGTGAGCTGCGGCGCCGTGGCAACCCTCAGGCCGGTCAATGTGAGACCCGCAAAACCGGCGAGATCCCGGTTGTGCGCGCTGTCCACGAGCCCGAATTTCTGGATCGAGATATCGCCGGCCAGCGTCGCGGCCGGCTGGCCGCCGGGCATCGCGAGGTGAACCGTGTTCGATGTCGTGACCGCACCCTGTGTAATCCGCGCATTGACGAACTCTTCCAAGTACGGACTAAGCGGCAGGATTTCCAATCCGACCACCTCTGTTTTCAGGTCGGCCGCCAATTCCGGCTTGAGCGTGACACTGCCGGCGACATGCACCGTGCCCTGCGGCGCCCAGACGAGGGACAGCTCAATCGGTATTACTGCGCCGGTCGCCAGCGTGACATTCTTCGCTGAAAATTGAATACTGCTCAACCCGAGCTGCGCCGGTCGGGGCGCGGCAAGATCCGCCACCTCGGCCTGAAAATCCTTCACTGTGATCTCGGAAATCAACACCTCCGGCAGTTTGGCCGGGGCCGCAGGCGCAGCCGGCTTGGCGGCATCCGCCGCGGCCGGCTGCAGCATGGCGAGCAGGTTGATCGTGCCATCCTTCTCGCGCCGCACGTGCACGTGGCCGCCAGTGACAATAACCGACCCAATCGTCGCCTTGAGCGCGAGGGCGTCGGCGTTGATGCCCGTGACGTCCAGCGCCGGCAGCTCGACGGCGGTTTGCTGGTTGGCGCGCTCGAGCAGCTTGAGGTCGCGCAACTGGACCCCGCCGTCCGTCAGCTTCAGCACCTGCTGGCCCGCCGTGAGATTGATCTCGTAGCGGCCGTGCACCGACATTTCCCCCGCCGCTAGATCGGCTTGCGTGAAGTCGGCGTAGTACGGCGCGTACTTGGGGAGCACAATATGCTCGAGGCTGAGCTCACCCGCCGAGCTCAGCGGATCGGCGCTGAGCGTGCCGGTCCAGGTGAGCTTCTCGCCCGATTCGGTCGAGGCTTCGAAATGATAGGGTGCACCGCGCGAGCCGACGGTGCGGAATTCCGTCAGGTTGAAGGTCAGCGGTCCCAGCACCGAGGTGAACGGTTTCTTCCTCGAGCCGTCCGCGAAGTCGACGCGGGCCGACGTGACCTTCAGGCTGCTGACCCGGATCGGCCGCGCCGGCTTGGCGGCCGGGCCGGCGGGTGCGCCGGGCGGCGGGACAAATTTCGCCAACAAGTCAGAAAAATTAAACGAACCGTCCGGGTGAATCACGACGGCCACATGGAAACCCTCGAGTTCGATTTCGCTCAGCACCCAGTCACCCGTCAGCGACGAGAGCGCGTCGAAATTCACATAGAGGCGGGTCCAGCCAAGGAAGGAGCTGCGTCCGTCCTTTTCCTGAATGTCGAAATTTTCCAGCGTGAGCGACAGCGCGTAGGGGTTCACGCGGACCTTGCCGATCGTGACGGTGCGGCCGAGTTCGGCGGTCAGCCGTTTCTCGGCCTGCGCCTTGATGATCGGCGGCAGCACGAAGAAGCCCACGACGGTGAACAGCACCAGGCAGACTGCGGCAATGATCAGCCAGCGGCGCGAACGCGGCGAAAGGTTCATGCGGCGAAATTGAAGCCCCGGGCCCGATCACCGCAACCCTGCAGCGCAAAATCACTTCAACCCGGCCAGCAGCCTCCTCAGCTGCGCGGCGTGGTCCGCCGTGTCCACTTTCTCCGCCACCGCCAGCACCGTACCATCACGTGCGAGCACAAAGGCCGCCCGCGCCGGGCCCGTGAACGTGCGGCCATACATCGATTTTTCGACCACCGCATCGGCCGCCTTCGCGAAGCGGTCGTCAGGATCGCTCGCGAGCGTGTAGCCAATTTTTTCCTTTGCCGCGTACTTCGCATGCGAGCCGCCGGTGTCGCGGCTGAGCGCGATCAGATTGTAGCCGGCCCGTTCGAATTCCGCCGCATGCGCCGCCAAACTGTCGTTCTGACGGTCACAACCGGGGGTATTGTTGCGCATATAAACCGACACGATCGTGGGTCGGGTGAGCAGCTCCGCCAAGGTCACCACCGACTCCTTGCCATCCCGGAACACCTTGAGCTGGAACCGGGTATCGAGTTTCTTGCCGGGCTTGATCATGCGCTGACCAATGAGCCCGAACCCTCCGGCGGGTCAAGCCGCGCGCCGATTTTTAATATATTACGGGCCCGGGCCCCGCGGGCTTTGACGCGCGCCAAAATATCCTCCAACGTCCCGCCCGATGAAACCGGTCAAGGTCCCAGCTCTGGAGCTTTTCCTGCACGAGATGATCCCGCTCGCGAAGGCGATGGGCGTCGGCGTGGAGGTCAGCGATGAGCGTGCGCTGGTCCTGACCGCACCCAAGGAGCAGAACAAGAATTCGCTCAACACCGCTTTCGGCGGCAGCCTCGTTTCGCTCGCCACGCTCGCCGGCTACGGCGTCGTGTGGGAACTGATGCGCAACGAAAAGGGCGCCGACAAACCCATCTGGCACATCGTCGTGAAGGAAAGCCGCGCGGCTTACCGCCGGCCCGTCATCGGCGACCTGCGCGCCATCTGCGAGCGGCCCGCCCAGGCGGCCATCGCGGAGTTCAAGGAAGCCCTCGCCCGTTACGGCAAGGCCAAGCTCAAACTCAAGGCCCACGTCGTGGAAAACGGCAACATCGCCGTCGACGTGACTGCGGCTTTCGTGGTGACACGCTGAGCCGCGCGTTGCGCGGCTGCTTTAAGCTGCAGGCGTTAGGCTGTAAGCGCGGGTTTCCCGTCTTCTTCCGCCTTTCGGATTTCGAACTTCCACCTTCGAGCTTCCGCCGCGCCGCGCGGCGGCTATATGTGCTTCGAATCCGCCTCGTCCTTCTTCACGTAGCCGCTGTCCTGACGCTGGTGGTTGACGGCGTTCTTCTTGAGGTAGGCCTGGTAGACATCGTCGGCCGTCATCCCGAGCGTCTGCGCCAGGGAGACAAGAAAGTGAAACAGGTCCACGACTTCGACCTTGGCATTCTGTTCGTCGAACTTCTGGTACTTCGCCCACCACTTCCATGGCACGCTGTCGATCAGCTCGGCCGTCTCCTGCTGCATCGCGCGGGTGTAGTTGAGGATCCACTTGGCCTTTTCCTCGTCGGTCGGAGGCGGAAGGCTCACGCCGATCCGGGCATTAAGGGCGTCCTGCATGCGGAAAATTTCCTCGAGTTTGTCCATGGACGCCGAGGCTGCGAACCCCGCCCGGCGCTGGCAAGCCCGCCTTGGAGCGCAAGTTGCGGGCCCGCCGGAAATTGAGGTTGCCCCGGGCGACCGGGTGGGCGACCGTCAATCCTTCACGCCTGCGTCGAGCCGCAGTTTCTGCGCTCCGTAGGCTCTCCTAAACACGGCCGGTCTCCCGCCCACGCGGGATGAGCGCCAGCTAAAGAAAACACACCACATGTCAGATCAAGCATCGTCCGGCGATTCCGCCGCGACCGCCGGCGCGGCCTTCTCGGCCGCCTCCTCCGGCACCCCCGCCCCCGCCGGCTCGTTCGGCGCCAAGGGTTCGGGCCTCGCCCGCGGCAAGCGTCCCAGCCCCGCCGCGGTTTCCACCGCCGCCTCCGCTGCTCCCAGCGGCTATCAGCCCAGCGCCCTCGAGGTCCTCCGCCCCCAGAGCGAGTATAAGAATCCGTTCACGGGCGAAACGTCCGTGGCCGCGCCCATCGTCAACGAGCCTGCCCCGCAGGCCGCCCCTGTCGCCATCGCCGCCCCGGTGTTCGTCCCTGCGCCGGTGGCCGTTCAGCCGGTCGTCAGCCCGGTCGCGACTCCCGTCGCCTCCTCCGACGAGCTGTTCCCGTTCACGCCCCCTGCGGCCGAACGCCCGCGCCCGCCCCTCGCACCCGCCGCCAAGGCCGAGCTCAACATCCTGCCTCCCGAGGAAGTGAAGCGTCCCGCGGTCAGCTGGGGCGAAACCGCTCCGAGCCAGCAAGGTCGCCGCGATGAGCGCCCGACCTTCAAGCCCGAGCGCCGCGACGCGCGTCCCTTCGAACCCCGCGAGCCCCGGGCCCCGCGTGAGCCCGGCCGCGAGCCGGCCTCCGAGCCGCGCGCACCATTCGCCCGCGATCACGATCGTGATCGCAACGATCGTCCGGTGCATGCGCAGCCCCAGAAAAAATCCGGCGGCTTTCTCGCCTGGCTCAAGGGCCTCTTCGGCGGCTCGGCCCAGCCCGAGGTCAAGACCGGCGAGCGCGACCACCAGCACGGCCATGACGGCCACCATCGCCACGAAGGTGGCGGTCGTCGCCGTCACCGCGGTGGACGCGGTCGCGGCGGCTATCAGGGTGGCGGTGAAAACCGCGGCCCGCGCGATGGCCAGCAGCCCCGTGAGCAGTCCCCCGAGGGCGGCCATGGCGGCTACCCGGGTGGCGAACACTCGGGCGAGCAGCGCTTCGAGGGCGGCGGTCGCCGTCGCCGTCGCGGCGGCCGCAACCGGAACCGCGATGACCGCGGTCCGCGCCCCGAGGGCCAGCAGGGCGGCGGCGCGATCTGATCGCGCTTCGTCCTAAAAGCCTTGCCAACGCGCGCTGCACTGCGCGCATTTCAAAGGCGCCCGCGAAAGCGGGCGCCTTTTTTTGTTTTCTGTCATTGCGGGCCGCGCCGCGACGAAGCAATCCAGCTGGGTCGCCGTTCCGGCTTTCAACTTTCACCTCCCAGCCTTCAACTTCACCTTCGATGGCCGATCTCATCGTCAACGGCGGCAAACCCCTCTCCGGCACCATCACGCCGTCGGGCAACAAGAACTCCGCGCTGCCCATCCTCTGCGCCACGCTCCTGACCGACGCCCCCGTGCGGCTGCTCAACGTCCCCGCCATCACCGACGTCGACAAGCTCGTCACCTTTTTCTCCGAACAGGGCTCCGTCATCGCGTGGGACAAGGCCACGGGCACGATGACCCTCGACCACTCCGGCTTCGACGGCGCCCGCCTGCAGGGTGAACTGCCCTCGGGCATGCGTTCGTCCGTGCTCCTGTTCGCCCCGCTCCTGCAGCGGATGAAGAAGATCGCCATCCCGACCAATGCCAAGGGCTGCTCGCTCGGGATCCGCGAACTCGATCCGCATCTCGAGATCCTGGAAAAGCTCGGCGCCAAGATTTCCTACAACGGCACGCTCACGATGGCGCTCAAGGGCCGCTTCCGCGGCGCCCGCCACTGGCCCGATTACATGTCCGTCACTGCCACGGAAAACTTCGTCATGGCCGCCGCGCTCGCCGAGGGCACCTCGACAATCATCAACGCCGCTAGCGAGCCCCACGTGCAGGACCTCTGCGGCGTCCTCGCCGGCATGGGCGCAAAAATCTCCGGTCTCGGCACCAGCCAGCTCACCGTCGAGGGCGTGAAGCGCCTGAAGGGCGGCACGTTCACCATCAACACCGACTACCATGAGGTCGTCACTTTCCTCGCACTCGGCGCCATCACCGGCGGCGAGGTCAAGGTCCGCCACTCGCTGCCGCATCACTTCGACCTCATCACGCGTTCGTTCGAGAAACTCGGCGTCATCATCGAGCACCAGGGCGATACCGCCATCGTCCGCCGCCGGCAGAAACTCGTGATCGAGGCGCCGTATACCAGCAATCTCCTCCCGAAGATCGAGGCCGCCCCATGGCCATATTTTCCGGTCGACCTCCTGCCGTGCATGATCGCGCTGTCCGTCCGCGCCACGGGCGCCATCCAGTTCTGGAACAAGGTCTACGAGGGCGGCTTCACCTGGATGCCCGAGCTGTCGAAGTTCGGTGCGCACGTCGTCGTGAGCGACCCGCACCGCATCATCGTCTTTGGCGACCGCCCGCTCCACCCGACCACGGTCGATGCGCCGTACATCATCCGCGCCGCCGTCGCGCTCTACATGGTCGCCGCGAGCATCCCCGGCCGGTCCGTCGTGAAAAACGCCGACACCATCAAGCGCGCCCACCCGAACTTCGTCGAAAACCTCCGCAGCCTCGGCGCCGACGTGGAGTGGAAGTGAGCAGTCGAGTGGACAACGCAAGGAGGGTATCATGCCCAACCCACGTAAAACGCTTGATCGCCTCCTCTCCGGCCAAGCCGACGCAAATCTCGCTTTCGCCGACCTTGTCCGCTTGCTCGAAAAACTGGGTTTTGTCGGGCGGATCAAGGGCAGTCACCACATCTTCCATCAAACTGGCATCGAGGAGATTCTCAATCTCCAGCCAAAAGGCTCGCAGGCAAAACCCTATCAGGCCAGACAAGTGCGTGAAGTCGTGCTAAAGTATAAACTGTCACTCGATAAAAATGCCTAAATACGAGGTTATCATCTATTGGAGCGAGGCGGACCAGGCCTTTGTCGCCGAGGTGCCGGAACTACCCGGCTGCGCCGCTGATGGAGCCACTCATGAAGCCGCCCTCGCGAATGCTCAGGTCGTGATTCTCGAATGGATCGAGACCGCCAAGTCGCTCGGTCGTCCCATCCCCTCTCCGCGCGGCCGCCTGTCCTTCGCCTAAAGCCGTGGCTGAAAAGGGCGTCAACTTTCTTGCTTCCACCCTCTCCGCCCCGGTCTCGCCGGCGGAGGCCGCCCTGCGGCCGCTGTCCTTCTCCGACTTCACCGGCCAGCTGAAGACCGTCGAGCGTCTGCAGGTCATGGTCGGGGCCGCCAAGAAGCGAGGCGAGGCGCTCAACCACATCCTCCTTTCCGGTCCGCCCGGCCTCGGCAAGACCACCCTCGCCTTCATCCTCGGCCACGAGCTCGGCAAAAGTGTCCGCGTGACCTCCGGCCCCGTGATCGAAAAGGCCGGCGACCTCGCCGGTCTGCTCACCAGCCTCGAGGAAGGCGACATCCTCTTCATCGACGAAATCCACCGCATCCCGAAGACCGTCGAGGAATATCTCTACTCCGCGATGGAGGATTTCCGACTCTACATCATGATCGACCAGGGACCCAACGCCCGCAGCGTCCGGCTCTCGATCCCGCGCTTCACGCTCATCGGCGCCACCACCCGCAGCGGCCTGCTCACCGCCCCGCTGCGCTCGCGTTTCACCCTGCAAACCCGCCTCGACTACTACGACCACCCCACGCTCGAGGGCATCGTCCGCCGCAGCTGCGGACTGCTCCAGGTCGCGATCGACGACGGCGGCGCAAATGAAATCGCCACCCGCGCCCGCGGCACGCCACGCGTCGCCAACAACCTCATCAACTTCGTCCGCGACTTCGCGCAGGAACGCGCGAAGGGAAAAATCACCCAGCCCGTCGCCGCCGCCGCGCTCGAGCTGCTGGAAATCGATGCCGCCGGCCTCGATGAGATGGACAAACGCATGCTCCGCGTGATGGCGGAGAACTATGGCGGAAAACCCGTCGGCATGAGCACCATCGCCGTCGCCGTCGGCGAGGAAGCCGAGACCCTCGAGGAAGTCCACGAACCCTTCCTCATCCAGGAAGGCTACCTCCAGCGCACCCCCCAAGGCCGCCTCCTGACCGCCAAGGGCTACGCCGCGGTCGGGTTAAAGCCGTTGGGCGGCGAGCAAGCCTCACTGCTGTAGCCATCAGTTTTCCGCGCGATGACCATCAGGCGGGCAAAGCTCACGGATTTCCGTCAGCTCGCACGGCTTGATCATGTCGCCCGCTTGGACAAAGAGCGGAAGGCCTGGCTCAGGCAGGCAATTCGGGAACGCAGCGCCTGGGTACTCGAGGTTGGCCGTGCGATAAATGCCTATGGAATCCTAAGAAGGAATTTCTTCCACCGCCCTTTCATCGAGATGCTCTACGTCACCGCAGGCGAAAGAAGGCGCGGTTACGGTGAACGCCTCCTCGCTCATCTGGAAGCAACCGGCCTGCGGCATGGCGAGGTCTGGGCATCCACTAATCAATCCAATCGCGCAATGCGACAGCTGCTTAAAAAACGGGGCTTTCGTCAAAGCGGTCGTGTCACGGGTCTGGATAAAGGTGATCCCGAAATATTTTACGTTAAACTCGCCAGATGATTTGGCTGTTCAGGCCTCAGTCAGCGTTTTACCTGCGTCCAACGCCCCGTTCTGACCGACGCGTAGCAGGCTTCCATGATTGCCACGGCGTCGAGGCAGGCGGTCAGGTCGGACTGCAATTCGGCCGGTGTCAGTTCGCCGCGAATCGCTGCGACGAGCCGGTCGATTTGCGCGGGACGATTCGCGCCCGGCACCAGCGGCTGCGGATCGCCTTGGCCGTGGCGGCCGGTCACGTAATCCCGGCCCACCTGCCAGAGCGATTTCTCCGCGCCGATGATTTCCAGGCCGTTCTCTCCGCCGGTCTGCGTCCAGGACGCCTCGATCGTCCCGAGCACGCCGCTCGCGAACCGCAGGTGCGCGATGCCGTAGTCGTCGCATGCCGGGTAAATTCCCGTGTGGTTGCCGATTTCCGCCCACACTTCCGTCACCGGGCCGAATAGCGTTCTCGCCAGGTGAACCGCATGCGCGCCGACATCCATGAAGGCGCCGCCACCGGAGAGCGCCGGTTCGGTGAACCAGCGCAGGTCCGGGGCATCAAACAGCCGGGCATATGCGCCGCCGTGGGAATTGCGGATGCGAATGCGCGTGACTAGGCCAAAGTCTCCTTTCATCAGCATCGCACCCACCGCGCCCAGCTCCGCGGAGAACGGCAGGAAATAGCCGCAGAACAGCGGCACCGGGTTCGCCCGCACAAGCGCCGCCACCTCGCGGGCCTCGGCCGCGGTCGTGACCAACGGCTTCTCGCACAGCACCGGCTTGCCGGCCGTCAGTACTTTCCGCAGCAACGACAGATGGCGCGTGTTCTCCGCACAGATGACAAATCCATCGACCGCCGGATCCCGCACCAATGCGTCGAGGTCCGGCTCGAACCGGGCGCCGGCCAGCGACGCATGACGCCGGCCGCGCTCGGGCACATCATCCCAAACAGCCTGTACGCTGCGACCATCCGTGGCCGCGGCCGTCCATTCGATGAAGGGCTTCGCGTGGATATGCGCCGTGGAAACAAACGCCAGACGCGCGGGTTTGGGAGAAGGCATTAGTGACCTGGACCATGCAACCGAGCTCCCGGATGCGACTGGCTCTTGTTACCTGTCACTTGATCCTTGTTCCTTCGCGGCGCCGGCGGCGCCGCGCTCAGAGCTTGAGGGTGATTTCCTTGCCCTGCTGCGAGGAGGCGTAGACCGCCTCGAGGATGCCGATAACCTTGATCGTCTCGGTCCACGGCACCGGCGAGGGTTTGTCATTCACCACACAGTCGTAGAAAGCTGCGATCTCGTTCCAGTGCGGACGCTCGACGTGGACCGGATGGGTGAGCGTGCCTTGGGCGAAAGCGCCGTTAGTCACGGTCGCAAACTCTGCGTTCGGCCACTTCACGCCGCCCTTCTTGCCGAAAATCTGGGCGAGCAGTTCTTCGTTCTCCGTCTGGTGACACATCCACGCCGCCTCCAGCACGAGGGTCGCGCCGTTGTCGAAATGGACAAACCCCGCGGCAAAATCCTCGACCGAATAGCGTGCACGGTCCCATTCGCCCCACATGTTGGGCATGTCATGGCCCTTCGCGAAGACGGTCTTCGCCGTGCCCGACACGCGCACCGGATTCGGAAAATCCATGAGCCAGAGGCAGAGATCGAGCGCGTGCACGCCGATGTCCATGCACGGGCCGCCACCGGCCAGGGCGGCATCGATGAAGCCGGGCGCCGTCGGCAGCCATGCGCGGCGCACGGCGCGGACGCGGGCGTGATAGGCCTCGCCCATGTTGCCGCCATCGATCCAGGCCTTCACCGCCCGGCCGCTTTGCGTGAAGCGCTGCTGCTGCGCCGTCATCAGCTTGAGCTTCTTCTTGTCCGCCAGCTTGCCGATCTCCCGTACCTCGGCGGTGCTGACCGCAAGCGGCTTTTCACAGATCACGTGCTTGCCGGCATTGAGCGCGGCGAGCGCGGCCGGCGTGTGAATCTTGTTCGGCGTGCAGATGTCGATCGCGTCGAGGTCTAGCTTCAGCAGGTCGCGGTAGTCGGCGAAAGTCTGGGCCCCGCCGGCCGCCGCGGCGGCCTTCTTCGCCGTCGCCTCCGACAGGTCGGAGATGCCGACGATTTCGACCTCGGGGAGATTTCTCCAGCCGGGGATATGAACGGATTGGGCGATGCCGCCCCCGCCGATGATGCCAACGCGAAATTTACGGGATTTCATGGGGTAAACGGGCGCTAGCGATGACGGGCCCCGGCCCCGGCGACAACTATAAATCGCCCAGCTGCGGCCGAAGGATGATTTCCTCGACGACGGTCCGGCGCGACAGCCGGTAAATATCCAGAAAGGCCCGGGCCACGTCCTCCGCCGGCATCATGCGTCCCTCCGACACGCCGCTGCCCTTCCAGGAAGGCGACGCCGTCGCGCCTGGATAAACACAGCAGACGCGCACACCTTTGTCCTTCAGCTCCGCGCGCATGACCTTGGACAGGCCGGTCAGGCCGAACTTCGCCGCGCTGTAGCCCGTGCCACCGGGGTACGCGATGAGCCCCGCGATGGAGCTCATGTTGAAAATGTCGCCACTCCGGCGCTTGATCATCGCGGGCAAAAAAGCCCGTGTGACGAGGAATACGCTGCGGAGGTTCGCCGCGATTTGCTGGTCGAATTCCGCCACGCTCATCGAGGTGAGCGGCGCACTGGCGTACTTGCCGGCGTTGTTGATCAGCACGTCCACCGTCCCGAAGCGTTTCATCACCGCCTTGGCCATTGCCGCCACCGCGGCCTCGTCCGCCACGTCACAGCCAAAGCTCTCCGCCGTCGCGCCGAGTTTCACGCAGGCGCGGGCGACGCGCTGCAGGTTCTGAGTGTTGCGCGCCACTAGCGCCAGCCGCACGCCGCGGAGTTCCTTGGCGAAGACCTTGGCGATGGCCTCGCCGATCCCCTGCGACGCACCGGTAATCAGGACGACAGGATTATTTTTCACAGGAAGAAACAGAGATAACAGAGCAAGGAGGTCGGATCTTTGTCTTCTCTGTTCTCTCTGTTATCTCCTGTAAAAACAAGCCGACTCAGCACAGCAGCGAACCGAAGTCCATGAAGTCGGCCGCGAAGCCGCCCTTCACGCCCTTGCAGATGACACTCACCGCGTCGTGCGAGTGCAGCGACTCGAGGTGCGAGCAGGCGATCTGGAAATCCTTGATCCGCTTGTCCGCCTCAAATTCCCGGTAGAGCAGCCGCGCGGCGTCCTCGACAAACTTCAGGTAGGCGCCGTTGAGCTCCGCAAACGCCTGCTCGTCCTCACGCTTCACCATCACCTGCGTCTCGGTCTGCAGCGCGTTGAGGCAGTGCGCGTGCACGTCCTCGATCCAGATTTTCTTTCCCTCGGCCTCCTCGATGCTCACCCGCGCCTTGCTGCGCTGCGAATGCGGCACGCCATAGGCCCCGCGCTGGTCGCGCGCGTGCTCCGTGAGCTCGGCGGAGCACGGGCAGGCCGACGAATACACGAAGTCAAAATGGATGAACCGGCGGTAGCGGCCGTCACGGGTCATGACGCCCTCAAAGGCGACCTCGTAGAACTGCCAGCCCTCGAGCCCGCTGCGCAGGCTCGGCCGGAGCATCGGGTAGGAAAACGCCACCTTCAGCCGCGCGGCCTTGCTGTCCACCTTGCGGAGGTAGGTCTTCAGGATCCTGCCCATCCATTCGCCGGTGATGACGCCGTCCTTGTGCTCGTAGAACGAGCGCATAATGCGGCTCATGTTGATGCCCTTCAGCTCGGCCTCGAGCGAGACGGTACCCGTCACCTTCGTCTCGAGCGTGAGGATCTGGCCGGCCTTCGTGCGGTACTTGAGCGGCAGGCGGAAATTGTGGATGCCGACCTGCTGGATCGGCACATGCGCCCCTTGGATCGCGTCGTGCGCGGCCTCCATCATGTCGGGCAGCGTCGCACGGTAGGCAGGCGTGGCGCGGAACTTGGCGTCGTAAGCGCGCTTGATGCGCGCGGGGGTTCCATCCGCGGAGCGGTGGAGGTACATCGGTTTTTTCTTCATGTCGTTTTTTGTTCGGTCCAGGCGGCCAGGCGGTTGTGACGATAACCGTAGCCCCGACCAGGTCGGGGTTAGCTGGCGAAAGGGTCAGGCAGGGTTGGGGCCAAAAAATTCGGCGTAGTTGCGCGGGGTCTCGTAGAGCCGGACGCAGTGCAGCCGGCCGGCGGTGATGAGCGGCTCGATCTCGTGCCAGAACGCGATCACGAGGTTCTCGGTCGAGGGATTGATGCCGCGGAGAAAATCCACCTCCTCGTTGAGATTGTGATGGTCGCACTTGTCCACCACCGCCCGGTGCAGGATCCGCTTCAGCTCGCCGAGATCCATGATGTAGCCGGTGTCCGGGTCGGGCTGGCCGCGGAGCGTGACCTCCAGCACATAATTGTGGCCGTGCCAGTGCGGGTTGGTGCAGAGCCCGTACTTCTCCGTATTCCACTTCTGGCTCTTGGCGGGGTTGTAGAGCCGGTGCGCCGAGTTGAAATGCACCTGCCGCGTGATGAACACGGTGCCCGTGAGCACGCGCGGGGCGCGGCGGGCAGGAGTCTTCCGGCGGGTGGCTTTGGCGGGCATGGAGGGTCAGAGGTACCCAAAAACCGGCGCGGGTCAATGCGCCGTCGCGGAAGGTAACAGCCCCGTTACCAATTCACGCCCGGGCCGCCCGCCCGATTTGATTTGTGACCCGCGCCGCGGCGCGCTTGCTCGGCCTCGATCATGGCCATGCGATTCTGCATTCTCGGCAGCGGCAGCTCGGGCAACAGCGCCCTGCTGCAGACCGAGGGCGCCCGCGTCTTGGTCGATGCCGGTTTCTCGACTCGGAAACTCGCCAGCTTGCTCGCCACCGCCGGCGAGTCGCTCGAGCGGATCGACGCCATCTTCCTCACGCACGAGCATGGCGACCACGCCGCCGCCATCGACGGCCTGAAGAAATTCCCGCACCTCCGGGTCTTCGCCAACGCCGCCACCGCCCGCGCCGTGCAGGCCGGACTATCCCACAAGCCCGACTGGCAGATCTTCGAGACCGGCGCGCGCTTTCGCTTCCGCGACCTGGAGGTCGAGAGCTTCACCGTGCCGCACGATGCCCAGGAACCGGTGGGTTTCCGCTTCACCACGGGACAGGAGGGCGACCTCTTCGCCCCGCGCCGCTCCCTCGCCTTCCTGACCGACCTCGGCCACGCGCCGCAACACATCCGCGAGCATATCCGCGAGTGCGAGGTCATCGTCGTCGAGGCGAACCACTGTCCGGAGCTTCTCAAGGCGGACACCAAACGCCCGTGGTCGACGAAGCAGCGCATCAGCGGCCGCCACGGTCATCTCTCCAACGAAGGCGCGCGCGAACTGCTCGCCGCCGTCGCCAGCCCGCGCTGGCGGCGCATCTACCTCACGCATCTCTCGCGCGACTGTAATTCCCCCGCCGCCGTCGAACGCGCGCTCACCGACCTGCGCGCCACGCTGCAGGCGTGCGAGTTTGCCATCGTCGGAGCCGGCGAGGGCACGCCGTTCTACGAACTGGCGTAGGCGGGATCGCTCTGGGTTTGTCTTCCAAACCGGATTGTCATTCTGAACGAAGGGAAGTCTAGCCGCTCGGGGCTGGTTCGACATCCAGCTGGATAGTATCGAAACCCGCAGTGAAATCTCACTGGATTCTTCGCTACGCTCAGAATGACGCGGATCGAAACAACCCTTGATGGCACCCTCTAGGCCGTCTTCACCGGGGCCGCCTTCGATTCGTGCTCGGCGATGTACTTCCGCGTCGCCGCCGGCAGCTCGTTCCAGATCCGCCAGGCGATGATGCCGCCCACGAGGGCGAACGGCATGAGGAAAATCGGCCACCATTGCCAACTGTGACCGCTCCATTCCGACCCAACGAGGAAGCCGACACAGACTGATTGCACGCCGGTGCCAAGATAGACGCAGCCGTCGATCAGTCCCGAGCAGGTCGCTGTCGCTTTCCTCCCGCCAAAGTCCGCCGCCGCCGTGCCTGACATCAGCGAATGGACGCCCGTTACCGCGGCGACGATTAGGAGAGCCGCGACGCCGACCATGTAAGGAAACTTGAAGAGGTTCATTGCCATGACGGCCGCCATCATCAGCATGAAAGCGCAAAAGATCGCGGCAGGCGGCCCGCGCCGGGACTGGAAGAATTTATCCGAGATCAGCCCTGCGGCAAATCCGCCGACAATACCGAACATGCACAAGAGCAGGCCCCAGTTCGCGAGAATGCCCTCGGCACCCGGCTGGTTCACTTCGTTCGCAAAGACGGTGTACCATTGCATGATGCCGTTGCGCAAAACCCCCGCCGTGAGTTCCACACCGCCTAGCATTAGCATGATCGGGCTGAGGAGAACCTTCTTGAGCAGTTCGAGCCGGGTGTAGACCTCCTGCATGTGGCCCGTCGACGCATCGTGCGTCTCAAGTTGCGGAAACCCGGCATCTTCTGGGGTCTCTTTGATCAGCCAGAGGTCTAGGATTACCCAGACCAGCAAGATGGCGGCCGGGACGTAAAATATCGCCCACGTCGCGTTCGCAGTTGAGCCCGTCGGGACGAAGAGCTGGCGCAACAGCGCGGGCACCAAGCCGAGCGAGCCAACCGGTGCCGCGACTTTCGTGGTATCCACGATGCCCTGGCCCCAATCAAAGGCAAAATAGACGCCAAATGAGATCAGAGTCCCAAAAATCGCGCCGAAGATTCCCCGCTCGCGCACATGGAACCAGTTGGCCTTCACCTTGATGATCGAGACCGCACCGTAACTCTGGAAATACATGTTCAGCGCGTAAATCAGAACGAAGGGCCAAAACAGGGGGATATGGGTGCGGCCCGTCAAAACCAGCCAAGTGATCACTCCTAAGATGAGGTTAGCCAGCGACGCGCCGAGCGCAGCAATGATGATGCCTTTTTTGCCGCCGATCCTGTCTACCAATGGACCGTTCACGAAAAAAGACAGCGCATAAACCGTCGTGCCAATTCCGAAAATGAGTCCAAACGCCTCAGTCGTCATCAGCGACCCGAAGGCACTCTTGGCGATGGTGAGATTATAACGCCCCATGTATAGGAACGAGTACGTCATCCCCAGTGGAAACCAGTTGATGAAACGGCGGCTCAGGAACCACGGCCCATGCTTGAGCGGATTGTTGTAGAAATAAATCCCGATGACGATGGCGAGGCAGGAGATGACAATCCAGAGGGACATGACGCAGTGGTGAAAGCTTGGGGAGGACGGACGACTGGGCGCAAGTGCAGAGCAAAAAACGGGCCGCTTCCAGCTCTGGGCTCAACCTTGGCCTCGTGCACGGAAATTCCGCCCGGTGACAAACCGGTGAAGTCCCGCCGGCGCGCTTGCAGGACTGGCCCGATTCCAGCATCAGGAACGTCTCATGAGCGCCGCCGATCCGTTTCGCCGCACCAAGATCATCTTCACCCTCGGCCCCGCGACCGAGAGCGAGGAGATGCTGGAGAAAATGATCCGCGCCGGCGCCGATATCGTCCGGCTCAACATGGCGCACGCGAACCACGACTGGACCCGCGCCGTCATCCGCCGCATCCGCGCCGTCAGCGCCCGCATCGGCCGCGAGGTCGCCGTCATGATGGACATCAAGGGCCCGGAGATCCGCACCGGTGACCTCGCCGCGCCCATCGAGCTCACCGCCGGCGAAATCTTCGACTTCACCGTCAAGCCCGGCGCCGGGCGCGAGCACGGCAGCGGGGGCGAGGAAATCCGCTCGGTCGACGTGAATTACCAGAACCTCGTCAACGACATCCAGGTCGGCGATACCGTGCTCGTCGACAACGGCCTGCTCCGCCTCGAGGTCCTCGCGAAGGACGACGCCCACATCCGCTGCCGCGTGCTCATCCCCGGCCCGCTCAGCTCGCGCCGCCACATCAACCTCCCCGGCGTGAAGGTGAACCTGCCCGCCTTCACCGAGAAGGACCGGGGCGACACGCTGGTCGGCCTCGAGGAGGGCATCGACTTCGTCGCCCTCTCGTTCGTGCGCGAAGCGAAGGATGTGGAGCAGTTGCGCGGGTTTCTCACCGAGCAGAAATCCAAGGCTCGCATCATCGCCAAGATCGAGGACCAGTCGGCCATCCGGAATCTCGACGAGATTGTCCGGGTCTGCGACGGGCTCATGGTCGCGCGCGGCGACCTCGGCATCGAGTGCCCGTTTGAGGACCTGCCCGTCATCCAGCGCCGCGCCGTGCGCGCCTGCCTGTCCCAGGGCCGCCCGGTCATCGTGGCCACCCACATGCTCGAGTCGATGATCACGCAGCCCGTGCCGACCCGCGCCGAGATCACCGATGTCGCCAACGCCGTCTACGAATTCGCCGACTGCGTGATGCTCTCCGGCGAAACCACCATCGGCAAATACCCGCTCGAATGCGTGCAGATGCTCGACAAGATTTCCCGCCGCATCGAGGCCGAGGACGACCTCGAGGGCCGCGAACCCGCCGTCTTCACCGGCGAGCGCATGAAGGTCCTGCATTCCGCGGTCGTGCTCGCCAACGAGATTCCCCACTCGAAAATTCTCACCTTCACCCGGCACGGGTTCATGGCCAACGGGCTCGCCGCCCTGCGTCCGGTCAGCGCGCCCATCCTGGCCATCACCCCGTTTGTGGAACTGCTCCGGCAGCTGCGGCTGCTGCGCGCCGTCGATCCGTTCCTGATGCCGTTCGCGGCCGAGCCCGACGCCACCATCGAGAACGCCATCGCACTGCTCCGCCGCGCGGGCCGCATCGCCCCGGGCGACAAATTGATCATCGCGACCGATATTGTTTCGCAGGACCGCCTCGTCGACAGCATCCAGTTGCGCACGGTCAGCTAGCGCCTTCCGGCCGCTCATTCCGGGCGCGACCGGGAGTCTCAAAGAACAGCAAGCCCGAGGATTGCAGATCTTCCTCGCGAGCACTTCGCCTGACTTATCCTGCGGCTCGGCCGCCCTGCCCTCCCATTAGCGGCAGTATTTTGTCATATTTATTACTGTTACCTCATTGCAATGTTGAGCGTCTATGCCGGGAATGACTGCAGGCCGCACTCATTTCCCCACCGCAGCATGAAAACCCCTCTTCTCGCCCTTGTGGTCCTCGTCCTGGCGGCTGGCACGTCACCGCAGTTGCAGAGCCAAACGCCCAGTCTCGTCAATCTTTCCACCCGCGCCCAAGTCGGCACCGGAACCAACATCATCATCTCCGGCTTCGTGATCGGACCCGGCGCGAACAAGACCGTGCTCATCCGCGGTCTCGGCCCCGCGCTGGCGCCTTATGGCGTCACCGGTGCACTCAGCGACCCGGTGCTTCAGCTTTTCAATTCCACCAGCAGCACTACACCCATCGCCACCAACTCGGCCTGGAAGGCCGCCGATGCCGCGACCTTCACCGCCGTCGGCGCATTTGCCCTTCCCGCAGGCTCCCACGACACCGACATCGTCACCACGCTCGCGCCCGGCCTTTACTCCGCCCAGATTTCCAGCGCCAGCGGCACGACCGGCATCGCCAGCGTCGAACTCTACGATGTCAGCGCCGGCACCTCGAAGCTCATCAACATCTCCACCCGCGCGCTGGTGGGCACCGGCGCCGCGGTGACCCTGCCCGGCTTTGTCATTTCGGGCAGCAGTGGAACGCGCCGGCTGCTCATTCGGGCGGCCGGTCCGGCGCTCGCCGCTTACGGGGTGACCGGACCACTCGCTGACCCAACCCTCACGGTCACCAATTCGGCCAATACCGTCACCTACGCCACCAACGACAACTGGTATACGCCCACCGGCACCAACGCCGTCGACGGCCCCACCCTGACCACCGCGTTCCAGCAGGCCGGTGCGTTCGCTTTCCCCGACCCCACCAGCAAGGATGCCGCCATCCTCGCCGACTTCGCCCCCGGCAGTTATGCCATCCAGGTCAGCGGCGTCGGCGGCACCACGGGTGTCGCGCTCGTTGAGGTTTACGACGTCACGCCCACCGGTCCAACCACCGTCACCATCACCGCGACCAAGGCAAATGCCGACAAGTCCGGCAGCAACCCGGGCCAGTTCACCGTCACGCGGGTCGGCGATTTCCTGACCCCGCTCACCGTCAACTACACCGTGGGCGGCACCGGCGTAAACGGGGTCGATTATGCGCCGCTTTATCCCGCGACCGTCACGATTCCCAGCGGTGCCTCCTCGGCCACGATCGCCGTGACCCCCACGGCCAACCTGCTCAGCACCGCCTCGGCGACGGTTACACTTACGGTTGCGGCCGGCACCGGCTACGTCCCCGGCACCCAGAACACCGCCACGGTCACCATCGCCCCGGCGGTCTCCACGCTCTATGTGGCCAGCATCCGCCCCCTGCCGGGCGCCACCACGTCCACGGCCTCAGGCACGGCCACCATCCTCGTCAACGCGGCCGGCACCGTCGCCCAGATCAGCGTCACCTTTTCGAACCTCAGTTCCACCGAGGTCGTGTCCCACCTCCAGATCGGCCCCGACTACGTCTTCAATCTGCCCACCGGACAGGTGAATTCCGACGTCTGGACGTTCACGCCGACCGGCACGTACACCAGCGCCAGTCTGTTCGCCGCCCTGCAGTCCGGCAACCTGACCGTCGCCATCGATTCGGCCAACTATCCCACCGGCGAGGCCAGCGGCACGTTCGCGCTCAGCAGCGGCTCGCAGACGTTTGTTGCCCCCGCGGCGGCCCCCGCCCTGCCGGGCGGAGCGCCCGGCACCGCCGGCGCCGCGCGCCTGCTGGCCCAGGCCACGTTTGGCCCGCAGCAGGCCGAGGTCGACTCGCTCGCCACGTCGAGCTACGATGCGTGGATCACCGCCCAGGAGGCGCTGCCATTCACGTCCCACCGCGCCGCCGCCCTCGCCGATCTCGCCGCCTTCGGCGGCAACAGCGACGGCACCATGAACACCTCCAACCGCCAGGCCGCCTGGTTCAAGACCGTCGTCACCGCCCCCGACCAGCTGCGCCAGCGCGTCGCTTTCGCCCTGAGCGAACTGTTCGTCGTGTCCGATGTGTTCATCAACGATCCCGAGGGCCTCGCCAACTATTACGATCTCCTGGGCAACGGCGCCTTCGGCAATTTCCGCACGCTGCTCCAGAACGTCACGCTGAGCCCCATCATGGGCAATTACCTCAGCACGGTGCGCAACGCCAAGGCCACCGCCACCACCAGCGCCGACGAAAACTACGCGCGCGAGGTCATGCAGCTCTTCACCATCGGCCTCAACATGCTCCAGCCCGACGGCACGCTGCAGCTCGACGCCACCGGCCTGCCCATCCCGACTTACAACCAGACCACCGTCACCCAGATGGCCAAGGTCTTCACCGGCTGGTCCTACCCCTCGTCCAATCCGAATGCCTTCTTCACCGCGGCGACCGACTACATCGACCCGATGCAGCTCTATCCCGCCTTCCACGACACGACGGTGAAGAACATCGTCAACGGCGTCGTGCTCCCCGCGAACCAAAGCGGCACGCAGGACCTTGCGACGACCCTCGACACGCTGTTCAACCATCCGAACTGCGCCCCCTTTGTCTGCCAGCAGCTCATCCAGCGCCTCGTCACCAGCAACCCGAGCCCCGCCTATGTCTACCGCGTGGCCCAGGTCTTCGCCAATGACGGCACCGGCGTGCGTGGCAACCTCGGCGCCGTTGTGCGGGCCATCCTGGAGGATTATGAGGCCCGATCCACCGGCCTGCTTTCGAATGCCGGGTGCGGCAAGTTGCGCGAGCCGCTCCTCCGCGTGACCGGGTTGTGGCGCTCCTTCGGCGGGGCCTCCACCAGCGGCCGCTATGCCTACTCGAATCCCGAGCAGTCCCTGTCGCAGGCCGCCTTGCGTTCGCCCACGGTCTTCAATTTCTTCCACCCGGACTATGTCCTCCCCGGCGCCATGGCGACCGCCGGGCTCGTCGCCCCTGAGTTCGAGATCACCAACGCCTCCACGGCCATCAGCGTGCCCAACACCCTGCGCGGCGACATCTTCACCAGCGCCACGCCCTCTGCCAGCACGATCACCCTCAATCTCGCCAACGAACAGACCCTCGCCGCCAACCCGGCCTCCCTCCTGGCCCACCTCAACGCCGTCATGTGCGGCGGCAACATGACGACGGCCACCAGCACCAGCATCACCACCGCGCTCGCCGCGCTGCCCGTCAGCACCACGGCGCTGGAGCGCGCCCAGACCGCCATTCTTCTCGTCGCCACGTCCCCCGACGCGGCCATCCAAAAATAATCCCCGCGCCATGCCCCGCCCCGCCCTGCCAGATCTCTCCCGCCGCCGCTTCATTGGCCAGGCCTGCTGCGCCGCGGTCGGCGCCACCGGCTTCCTGTCGTCGCTCGCCAGCCTCCGCCTCATGGGCGCCGCGGCCAGCCCCGGCAACACCCTCGTCGGCGCCGCCTCGACCGCCAGCGATTACAAGGCCATCGTCTGCCTCTTTCTCAATGGTGGCAACGATGCCAACAATCTGATCATCCCCGCCGACGCCGCCGGTTACGCCGCCTACGCCGCCGCCCGCTCCAATCTCGCCCTGCCGCAGGCCGGCCTGCTGCCCATCACCCCGCGCACCGCAGGCGGCACCTGGGCCCTGCACCCGTCCCTCGCCGAAATCCACAGCCTGTTCGGCGCCGGCAAGGCGGCCCTCATGGCCAATGTCGGGACCCTCGTTTATCCCACCACGCTCGCGCAGTACAACGCCACTAGCGTGCCCCTGCCGCCGCAGCTTTACTCCCACGCCGATCAGCAGGTGCAGTGGCAGAGCAGCGTGCCCGACCAGCCCGCCGTCACCGGCTGGGGCGGCCGGCTGGCCGACTTGGTGAACGCCTCCAATTCGAACAACCAGCTCTCGATGTCCATCAGCCTCGCCGGCACCAATTTCTTCCAGGTCGGCAAGCAGGTCAGCGAGTATGACATCAGCCCCAGCGGCGCCGTCACGTTCAGCGGCACCACCGGCGGCAACAACCCCCTACGCTATACCACGCAGAAGGCCCTCTTCGCCCAGAGCCAGCCCGCCTTGTTCAACACCGCGTTCGCCGGCCTCTCCAGCGGGGCCATCGCCAACAGCGACCTGGTCAATACGGTGCTGGCCTCGGCCCCCGCCCTGACCACGACCTTCCCCGCGACTTCCCTCGGCACCCAGCTGCAGATGGCCGCCAAGCTCATCAGCACCTCCGCCTCCTTCGGGCTCAAGCGCCAGATCTTCTTCTGCCAGGTCGGCGGCTACGATCTCCACGCCGCGCAGGTCGACCCGACCAATCCCGACAACGGCGCCCATGCCACGCTCTTCCAGCAGCTCAGCCAGGCCCTCAACGCCTTCTACAACGCCACCGTCGAGCTCGGCGTCGCCAACCAGGTCACCACCTTCACCGCCTCCGATTTCGGCCGCACCTATTCCTCGAACGGCAGCGGCAGCGACCATGGCTGGGGCAACCACCAGCTCATCGTCGGCGGCGCCGTCCAGGGCGGCGACATCTATGGCAAGATGCCCACGCTGACCATCGGCGGCCCGGACGACACCGGCCGCGGCCGCTGGGTGCCCACCACCAGTGTCGACGAATACTCGGCGACCCTCGCCTCGTGGTTTGGTGTCAGCGCGACCGATCTCGCCACCGTGCTGCCCAACATCGGCCGCTTCGCGCATCCCAATCTCGGCTTCCTCGGATGAATGCGCGCCGGGGCCTCGTGGTCGTCGTCGTCGCGCTGGTCGCGATCTTCGCCTGGCTGCTCTGGCCGCGGCCCGATGCCGGGGTTCAGGCGATCACGCTGTCCCGCCCGCGCGCGGATCTTCCGGCCCTCCGCAGCACGCGCCCCGTCGCTCCGGCCGACCAGGCTCCCCCCGAGCCGCGGTCCGAACTCGCCGACCAGCTCAATTCCCCTACGGGCAACATTCAGTCCGACCTGCGCGTGGTGCAGAATCTCATCGACGCCTACCGCTCGAACTTCCGGGAAAATCCCATCGGCACCAACGCCGAGATCACCGCCGCGCTCAGCGGAAAAAACCGCCTGCACCTCGCCCTGCTGCCACGCGATCACCCGGCCATCAATATGAAGGGCGAACTCTGCGACCGCTGGGGCCGCCCGTTTTTCTTCCACCAGCTCTCCGGTACCCGGATGGGCATCCGCTCCTCCGGATCGGACCGGACGATGTGGACGGCCGACGACGCGGTGCTCGATCCCTGACCGGCCTGCCATTGTAGGGCGGGGTCGCCGACCCCGCCGTTTGTCATGCGCGTAGCGTGGCCATCCTGCGCATTAGCCCGGATCATGCGGAACGGCCGACCACACTTCTACCGCGCTTCGACCGCCTGCAAAAGTCTTGAGTCGCCCGGCCCCGCGCCTTTGCTCGCCGCCGATATGCGCCGCCAGCTTTCCCTCATCCTGACGCTGTCCGCGTGGCTCCTCGCCACGGGCAGTCCGTGGGATCTGGTGCAGACCTTCGCCTGGGGCCGCATGATCACGACCTATTCGCAGTCGATGCCGCTCCTGCAGGCCGTGAAGAAAACCTTCTCCGGCGAAGCGCTGTGCGGCGTGTGCGAACTCGTGCAGAGCGCCACGCAGCAGCAGGACGCCGCCGGGGCCAAGGTCGCAGGCACCAAGGCGCCGGAAAAAATCTTTTTCGTGAGCACGCCCCGCGCGCTCGTGTTTGCCTCGCCCGCGCCCGTGTGCGCCGGCCTGGTCCCGGACGTGTCCGCGCCGCTGAGCGCGGAACGCCCCGCCCCGCCCCTGCCGCCACCGCGGTCGGCCGCTTGAACCGTCGCCGCGCTCCGCGGTGACCCTTCCGCGGTAGGGCGAATTCTCCGCATGAGCCGGGGCCGGTCCCCTGTTCACGGCCATCCGTCCTGCCCGTTGTTCGGTCCTTCCGCGCGCCTGTCGCGCCCGCTCACGCCCTGTCAGCAAGCTACAGAATTCATTTTCGTTTCATGAAACTCAAATTTTTCTCCCGCCTCCTTCCCCTCTCACTTCTCGCCGGAACGTCGACCGCCGTCGCCTGTTCCGTCTGCGGTTGCTCGCTCAGTTCCGACTGGGCCGCCCAAGGCTACACCATGACCCCCGGCCTCGAGGCCGGAATCCGTTACGAATATTTCCAACAATCCGACCTGCGCAGCGGCACCGGCAGCGTCGACCGGGCCGCGTTCCCGTTTCCCAATGACGACGAGATCCAGCAGCGCACGGTCAACCGCAACACGTGGCTCGACCTGAACTATGTGTTCAATTCGACGTGGGCGTTCTCGGTCGCGTTGCCCTATGAAGATCGCTTTCACACCACGATCGCCGCCGGCGACACGGATATTTCCACGTCGCGCGCCAGCGGGCTCGGCGACATCCGGCTGCTGGCGCGCTACCAGCAATTCAATCCGAGCCAGAGTTTCAGCCTGCAATTCGGGCTCAAGCTGCCCGCCGGCGGTTTTAATCAGGATTTCTTTGAAGGTCCTCAGGCCGGCGAATTGCTCGACCGCGGCCTCCAGCTCGGCACCGGCACGACCGATCTGCTCGCCGGCGCCTCGTGGTTCACCAAGCCGTCAGACAGTCTGGGCTGTTTTGCCCAAGTGATGCTCGATCAGCCGCTGGCCGCTCGCGCCGGCTTCCTGCCGTCCACCAGCGTGACGCTCAGCGGCGGAGTCCGCTGGTTAAACACCAGCCGCTTCACCCCGCAGCTTCAGCTGAACCTGAAAACGGAAGGCCGCGAACATGGCACCGAGGCCGACACGCCCAACAGTGGCAGCACCATCGCCTACGTGAGCCCCGGCCTTACTGCGGAACTCGTCCCACAGACCACCAGCTTCGTCTTCGTCCAGCTGCCGGTCTACCAGCGAGTCAACGGCCTGCAGCTGGAACCGAAATGGGTGCTCTCCCTGGGCGTGCGCTGGAAACTTTGAACTGAAGCTAACCGAACAGATTTAACCACGAATGGACACGAATTCACACGAATAGAAAAACCTCAATCCTCCCTGATTTTTAACCACGGATTACACGGATTCGATCCGGATAAAGGCGAAGGAGGATACTCAGGATCGGAGTTCCATCCGTGAAATCCGTGTTATCCGTGGTTAAAATTCCGGGGATCGGCCGTCTCCTATTCGTGTGAATTCCCGTCCATTCGTGGTGCCCTTCCCGTCTGCTCGGCGGGAATATAAATTTGCGTCCCTCTCTCCCATGGTTACCTAGGCATTCTCCATGCGGCGTCTCCTTGCAGTCATCCTCACGTTGGCCACTTGCGCTTTTGCACAGGTGCAGCCGGTCGTGTTGGCGGATGCCCCGCATCCCGCCTGCTGCTGCTGCGATCACCCGGGCGCGTGCGGCATGCCCAACTGCCTGCCGCCCCCGGTTTCCTCCACCGCCTTGGTTTCGTTGGACCGGCCCGCGCCCGCTGTAACGGCCGAAGTTCGCCGCGTCGCCAAGTCTTCCCGGCGGATCGGCGAAAAATTCTTTGCCGCTTTTGTTGAGCCGGCGGCCGTTTCGGTCGCGACTCGCTCACCCACCCGGGTGATGCCCCCTGCGAGTGTGCCCTTGTTCAAGGCCCACTGCAGTTTCCTGGTCTAGGATCCCGGCCCGCGGTGGGTCCGTGCGTGGTCACGGCGGCCGCCCCTGTCTTGTCCGCGTGCGCTGCGGCGTGCGCGTGTTGGAGCGTTCCCCTGTTTCCCTCCCTGTCCTGGATCAGCCATGAAATCCCTTCTCTCCCTTTTCCTGCTTCTCGCCGTCGCCCTCTCGCTGCCGGCGGCCACCGCCACGGTCTATCAGTGCCCGATGCACCCGTGGATCAAATCCGACAAGCCGGGCGACAAATGCACCATCTGCGGAATGGACCTCGTCGCCGCGCCGGCCGGTGATGCCGCCGCCGATCCCAACCTCGTCACGCTGACTCCCGCCGGGGCCAGTGTCATCGGCGTGCAGACCGCCGCGGTCACCCGCGCACCGCTGGTCCGCACCCTGCGCGTGGCCGGCATCGTGGAAGACGACGACACCCGCCATCGTATCATCTCCGCCCGCGTCCCAGGCCGGGTGGAAAAACTTTTCGTCAACTACGTGGGCGCCGAGGTCCGTGAGGGCGAACCCCTCGCCACGGTTTACAGCCCTGAGATGTTGACCGCCCAGCGCCAGTACGTCGAACGCCTCAAGGGTGGCGCCGCCTTCCCGCCGTCCGAACGGGCCACGGCCCGTGAACGCCTGCTCGACCTCGGTCTGTCGCCGGAGGAAATCGACATCCTCGAGCACACACTGGAGCCCACCGCGATGGTGAACGTCCGCGCGTCCATGTCCGGCACTGTCGTCGCCCGCCATGTCTACGAGGGCCAGGAGCTCAACAAGGACCAGGCCGAAAAGGAAACCCGGCTCTTCGAAATCGCCGACTTCTCCTCGATGTGGTTCGTCTTCGACGCCTACGAACCCGACCTCGCGTGGCTGCGCGTCGGCCAGCCGGTGGCCGTGACCGTGGCCTCGCAGCCCGGTCGCGTGCTGACCGCGCTCATCGCCTTCATCAATCCCAACCTCGATCCCATGACGCGCACCGCCAAGGTGCGCGTGGTGCTCGCGAATCACGACCACGCCATGTTTCATCAGCAGACCGGCTATGCCACCGTGCGGCTGGAAATTCCCGATGTGCTCCTCGCCCCGCGCAGCGCCGTCCTGCAGCACGGCGCCGAACCCGTGGTGTTTCTCCAGCAGCGGGACCGCGCCTATCTGATCCGCCGGGTCCGACTCGGCCGGGTCGGCGACGACTCTGTCGAGATTCTCGGTGGGCTCAGCGCCGGCGACCAAGTGGTCACGGAAGGCGGCCTGCTGCTCGACGGCCAGGCCCAGCTGGCCCGCGCCGCCATCACCGGCGAGACCGATTCCCATCATGGGATCTCCCCGGAAAAATCTGCGGCGCCCACTGCCCCGGTCGATAACTACCCGCAGCTCAAGTCCCTCGCCTTCGCCGCCGCCGATGCCGCCGTCCCGCTCGCTGCCGATGATTTCGCTGGCTACAAAAAGCAGCTGCCCGCCCTCCGCGCCGCCTTGCTGGCTTATCTCGCCACCGACCCGGCCGGTCCGGATGGCTCGCTCGCCCGCTTCAGGCAGGCCCTTAGCGATCCGGCCGACTTGCGCGCCGCCCGCCGCGACTTCGAACCGTTCAGCACTGAGTTGGCCGACGTGGCGCGCGCCCGGCATCTTCATCATCGCGAGGGGCTGCATATCTTCCAGTGCCCGATGTCACCCGTGCTCGGCATCGCCCGTTGGCTGTCCCGCACCGCGAGCGCGAAGAATCCTTTCTTCGGCTCGGCCATGCCGGAGTGCGGCGACGAACTCAACTGAGCGCTCTACCGCCATGATCAACCGCCTCATCACCTGGTCGCTGCACCACCGTTTCCTGGTCATCAGCGGCTTCCTCGCGCTTTGCGCCTGGGGCGTCATCGCGCTCCAGCGCGTGCCCATCGACGCCATTCCCGACCTGTCGGAAAACCAAGTCATCGTCTACGCCGACTGGCCCGGCCGCAGCCCGCAGGAAGTCGAGGACCAGATCACCTATCCGCTCAGCTCCGCGCTGCAGGGCCTGGCCGGCGTGAAATCCGTCCGCGCCACCTCCATGTTCGGCTTCTCGTTTCTCACCGTCATCTTCGAGGACCAGGCCGATCCGTACTTCTCCCGCACCCGCGTGCTCGAGCGGCTCAATTCCCTCGGCAACCTGCTGCCCGCGGACGTCACCGCCCGCCTCGGGCCCGACGCGACCGGCCTCGGCTGGGTTTATCAATATTACCTCGACGACGAATCCGGCATGCAGGACCTCGGCTCCCTCCGCGCGCTGCAGGATACCTTCATCCACCACCAGCTGGCCGGCGTGCCCGGCGTTGCCGAGGTGGCCAGCGTGGGCGGATTTGTCCGCCAGTGGCAGGTTGAGGTTTCCGCGCTCAAGCTCCGGCAGTACGGCGTCATGCTCGGCGAGGTGATGGACGCCGTCGCCCAGAGCAACCGCAACGTCGGCGGCAAGACCATCGACGAGAATGGCGCCGAGTTCATCGTGCGCGGCCTTGGCCTCGTGCATAGCGCCGCGGATCTCGAGTCCATCGTCATCCAGCCGCGCAACGGTATTCCGCTCTACCTGCGCGACATCGCCACCGTCCGCATCGGCGGCGATTTCCGCCGCGGCGCACTCGACGTCAACGGCCGCGAGGTCGTCGGCGGCATCGTCGTCATGCGCTACGGGGAAAACGCCTGGCACGTGATCCAGGACGTCAAGGCCCGCCTCGCCGCCCTCGCGCCCGGCCTGCCCGCGGGAGTGACGATCCGTCCGTTCTACGACCGCAGCGATCTCATCGGCCGCGCCGTCGACACGCTCAAGCATGCGCTCGCCGAGGAAATCCTCCTCGTGACGCTCGCGCACATCCTGTTCCTCTTCCACTTCCGCAGCATCCTGATCGTCACGCTGCCGCTGCCGGCGTCGCTGCTGATCGCGTTCATCCTGATGGACCGGTTTGGCATCCCGTCGCACATCATGTCCCTCACCGGCATTGCGATCTCCATCGGCGTGCTGGTGGACGCCGGGATCGTGATGACGGAAAATGTCATCCGCCACTGCGAGCGCGCCGAGGAACGCCTGCGACGGCGGCTAACACCGGGCGAAGTGTTCACGAAAACCCTGGCGGCCTCCACGCAGGTCGGGCGGCCGATGTTTTTCTCGATGATGATCATCATCCTCGCCTTCGTGCCGGTGTTCTTGCTCACGGGCCAGGAGGGCAAGCTCTTCCACCCGCTCGCCTACACGAAGTCGTTCGCGCTCATTGGCGCCGTGCTACTCGCCGTAACCGCCGTCCCGGTGTTCTGCACGCTGCTGGTCCGCGGGCCCTTCCAGCCTGAGAGCAAGAACTGGCTCATGCACGGCCTGCTGCGGATCTACGATCCCGTCCTCGACTGGGCGCTGACCCACCGCAAGACCGTACTCAGCCTCGCCGGCAGTCTGCTCGCCGCGTCCGCCGTCATCGCCTTCGGCCTGCCGCGCCCTCTCTCGTCACTCGTCACCCGTCACACGTCACTCCCCGCGCGCTTCACGCGCGGATTTGGCAGCGAATTCATGCCCACGCTGGAAGAGGGCTCACTGCTTTTCATGCCGGTGTTGCTGCCCGCCACTTCACTGACCGAGGTCCAGCGCATCATGAGCTGGCAGGACAAGGTCATCAGCCAGGTCCCGGAGGTCGCGTCCGTCGCCGGCAAGCTCGGCCGCTCTGATTCCGCCACCGACCCTGCGCCGACCGAAATGATCGAGACCACCATCATGCTCAAGCCGCCCGGTGAATGGCGGCCCGGCCTGACCAAACCGCAGCTCATCGCCGAGCTGTCCGCCAAACTCATGAATGTCCCCGGCTATGTGCCCGGCTTTCTGCAGCCCATTGAAAACCGGATCCTGATGACGAGCACCGGCATCCGCGCGCAGGTCGGCGTGAAGATCTTCGGCGACAACCTCGACGCCCTGCAGCAAAAGGCCTTCGAGGTGCAGCGCGTCGTCGAGCAGGTGCAGGGCGCCACCGGCGTCGCGCCGTCACGCGTGCAGGGCAAACCTTACCTTGAGATCGCGGTCCGCCGCGAGGACCTCGGCCGCTACGGCCTGCGCGTCGACGATGTCATGCGCATTGTCGAGGCGGGCCTCGGCGGCGTCACCGTCGGCACCACCCTGAAAGGCCGCGAACGCTGGCCGCTGCAGGTCCGGCTCGAGCAGGCGGATCGCGAGGATATTGATAAACTCGGCGAGCTGCCGCTCTCCACGCCGTCCGGCGCCGCCATCCAGCTCCGCCAGGTCGCCGATATCCGGCGCGTCACCGGACCGAACGAAATCTCGAGTGAAAACGGCCGGTTGCGCGTCTTCGTGCAGGCCAACGTGGGCGACCGCGACCTCGGCAGCTTCGTCACGGAGGTCAAGGAGCGGATCGCCCGCGACGTGAAACTCGATCCCGGGATGACCGTTGAATACTCGGGCCAGTACGAGCATCAGCTCCGCGCGCGGCAGACGCTGTTGTACGTTTTCCCCGCTGTGCTCGCCATCATCTTCATCCTGCTCGTCGTCACCTTCCGCTCGGCCACCGAGGCCGCGCACGTGCTCCTCGCGGTGCCGTTCGCGCTCACCGGCGGCGTGCTGCTGCAGGCCATCCTCGGCTTCCCCTTCAGCGTCGCCGTCTGGGTCGGCTACATCGCCCTCTTCGGCACCGCTATCCAGACCGGCGTCGTGATGGTCGTCTATCTCGAGGAGGCCGTGGCAAAAAAGCGCGCCGAGCAGGGCGGCACATTGACCCGCGCCGGCCTGCTCGCCGCGGTTAAGGAAGGCGCTCGCCTCCGGCTTCGCCCCAAAGTCATGACCGTCGCCACCACCGTGGCCTCGCTCCTCCCTATCTTCTGGAGCCACCGGACCGGCGTGGAAATCATGCAGCCGCTCGCCGCCCCCGTCATCGGCGGCATGCTCTCCAGCCTCGTCCACATCCTTGTCGTCACCCCGGTGATCTTTGTCTGGCTGCGCGAACGGGAACTCGTCGCTACTCCTGCACGTTGAACATCCCGCGCTGGTCTCCCGACCCAATCCGACTACACTCAACCCCATGACTGCGCTCCTTCGCTTTCTGTTTTTCCTGCTGCTGATCGCCGGTTTGGCCGGCTGCACAAAGCCGCCCTCCCCCGCGTCTGCCAATGCCCCTGTGGCTAAGCACGAGCATCATCCGCCTCACGGCGGCACGCCTGTCGTGCTCGGCACGGAGCTCTACCATCTGGAACTCGTGCTCGATGCCTCCACCGGCCGGCTCAGCGCGTATGTGCTGGATGGTGAAATGGAAAACTTCGTGCGCATCGCCGCCCCGTCGTTGGAAATCACCGCCACGGTGAACGGCCAGCCGCATTCGCTCGTGCTCGCCGCCGTTGCCAATCCGGCCACCGGCGAATCCGTGGGCAGCACGTCCCTCTTCGAGACCCAGGCCGACTGGCTCAAGACCACGAAGGAATTCGACGCCGTCCTCGCGAAGATCGAGGTGCGCGGCACAACCTTCACCGCCGTCGCCTTCAACTTCCCCAAGGGCAACGACCAGGATTAGCCAAACCATTATTAACCGCGAAGAGCGCGAAGGCCGCAAAGGTCGATCCCTCATTTCTCCGGTCCGAATGGCTTGAGCTTTGCGCTCTTTGCGCCCTTTGCGGTTAAATATCAGGTCAGCGAATCCGGGTGGTTTGCAATCTCCTCGACCCGGCACACGCTTGCGTAATTCAAAATCGAGACTCCAAAATCGAAAATCCATGAGCACCGGACCCATTCCTGTCACCGTCCTCACCGGCTTCCTCGGCGCGGGCAAGACCACCCTCCTCAACCGCATCCTCACCGAGCAGCACGGCAAAAAGCTGGCCGTCATCGAGAACGAGTTCGGCGAGGTCGGCGTCGACAACCAGCTCGTCATTCAGAGCGAGGAGGAGCTCTTTGAGATGAACAACGGGTGCATCTGCTGCACCGTGCGCGGGGATCTCATCCGCATCCTCGGCCGCCTGATGAAGCGCAAGGACAAGCTCGACGGCATCCTGATCGAAACCACCGGCCTCGCGAATCCCGGCCCCGTCGCCCAGACGTTCTTCACCGACGACGAGATGAAGCAGAACTTCCGGCTCGATGCCATCGTCACCGTCGTCGACGCGAAGCACATCCTGCAGCATCTCGGCACCGACGACGAATCCGTGAAGCAGCTCGCCTTCGCGGACGTCATCCTGCTGAACAAGACCGACCTTATTCCCGCCGCGGATCTCGATGCGCTGGAGGTGCGCATCCGCCGGATCAACGCCGTTGCGAAAATCCACCGTACCCAAAACTGCGACGTGCCGCTCGATCGCGTGCTCGACGTCGGCGGCTTCAACCTCAGCCGCGCCACCGAGCTCGATCCGCAGTTCCTCGAGCCGGAGTACCCCTTTGAATGGGCTGGCGCCTATGCCCTGCCTGCCGGCACCCATGAACTCGTCATCGGCCACGGCGACGAAGAGCATGATCACTCGCACGAGGGTCACGACCACGGCGACCACGATCATCACCACCATCACGGGAATCCGAACGAGCTCGATGTCGTCATCCTGCCCGTGAAGTCCCTCGACGAGGCCGTGCTCACCGCCGCCCGCGAGTCCGCCGTGCGCGTGTTCTCCGACTGGGAAACCCGCCTGAAGGACGGCGACACCGTCATTCCCGGCGCAACGCTCCAGCGGCTGCTGCTGAACGAAGGCAATGGCACCTACCCGCTCCAGATCAAGGAGCCCGGCCACTATCTCGTGTTCGAATCCTGCGGCCACGATCCGCTGCACATCCAGGTGAAAGGCGACGCCGTGAAGCCGGCCTGGCAGCGCGATTTCCACGCCGCGCATACGCACAATGACGAAGTCACGTCCGTCGGCATCAGCACGCCCGGCGACCTTGATGGCAAGCGGCTCAACGAGTGGATCAGCGAACTGCTCCGTGTGAAAGGCGGCGACATCTACCGCATGAAGGGCGTGCTGAGCGTGAAGGGCACCAACAAGCGGCTCGTCTTCCAAGGCGTGCACATGCTGTTCGACGCGAAATTCGACCGCGAATGGGGAGCCGACCCTCGTACCAACACGCTCGTCTTCATCGGCCGGAAACTCGACCGCGCCGCCCTGACCTCCGCCTTCCAGTCCTGCTTAGCCTAGGTTGCGCGGTCACCGCGCAATGTAGGGCGGGGTCGCCGAACCCCGCCGGATCGCCATGCTACATCATCAGCCCCGCTGCTGAAACACCCTCACCGCGTCCTGGATCTGCCGCGCGTCTGACTTCCACAGGCCATTGATGAAGATCGGCTGGCTGCCGCCGGACGTTTCGACGGAGAGGTTCGCCAGGAACAGCCGGTTCGTCATGCGCATCGAAGCGATGGCCCGGTAATTGATCCGTTCCTCCTGCGAACCGAATATCCGCCCCTTGCGAAAAAGCAGGCCGTCGCCGGCCAGGGTGAGCGAATCCCGGAAAAACAGATTTCCCGCCGACCAGCGGCTCGACCAATAGGTTTTCTCGGCGATACGCGGCGCGACACCAGTGGGAAGCGGCCCGGCCGTTGACGCCGAGAAGTCCGGTGCCGGCGCCAGCAACTTCCGCTTCGCCTCCGTAAATTCTTCCGTGGTGAGCTGCCCCGCGGCCCGTAAGTCCGCCAGTTTCTGCAATTCGTCCGTAAGGTTCATGGGCATCGGGGCACTCCGCGGCGCTGTGCGGCCGGAAATACTGTCACGAAGGTGGGCTCCCGGTTCCACCCGCCACGCAGATTTCAGAAGTCTGAGCCGCCAAGGAAATCAGCCTTGGATCGGGGATGCTGACATCGACCGGATCTGTCGGATTAAGCGAGCAGCGCCAGCGCCACATCCGCGTACAGCCGGTGGCCGAAGTCATTCGGGTGGTTCACGCCGTTGCCGCTGAGGTCGAGGGCGCTCTTGCGTTCCACGATCCACGACCACACGGACGTAACATCGGCCACGGCGAGGCCCGGCCCGCGCAAGGTGAGCAGCTCGTCGAGATACGCGGGGTAGACTTTGGGCGCGGCGTGATGCCAGGTTTCGTTGGCCGTCATCGTGGCGACACAGATCACGTCGCAGTCCGGGCACGCCGTCCGCATCACGCTGGCCATCCGCGCGACTTCCTTCCGGTACTTGGTCGGGGAAAATTTTCCGGAGGCATCGTTCATGCCGAACGCGATGATGAACAGGTCCGGCTGCTCCGCGATGGCCACCTGCATTTGTCCGACACCCCACCCCGCGTTCGTGCCGCCGACGGAGAGATTCGTCAGTTCCACCACGCTGCCGAAGCGCTGGTGCAGCCCGTCCGCCACCAGGTCGGGATAACCCGGCTGGCCCGGTAGCGCGCCTTCCACGCCCGAGGCGTTGGCGCCGGTGGAAATGCTGTCGCCCAGCACGACAATTTTGAGCGGCTCCCGGGCCGCAAGCCGCTCCATCGTGAGTGACAATCCCAACGCATCCGCCGCCGGCACGGGTCCGCTCCAGCGCTCGGCCGGTTCGTACGCCGCACTCACCTGCCGGTCATGGAAAAAATGCTTTTCGCCGAACAGCAGGTGCTTCTTGCCGTCGCGGGTCGCGGCGATGGAGTCGGGCGAGCCCGGCGGCAGGAGCACCTGCGCCTGCGTGTGGAACGGGATCTGGCTCTTGGGCGTGAGCAAAATTTCGCGGCTGCCGGGCTCCCACGTGAAATCCCGCCCGGCCTCATAGGCTACATCATGGGTCGCCTTCACCAGCTGCGGCACGGTTTTGGGCACGAGCAATAATTTCGCCGTCGCCGCAGCCGAGCCTTCCGCCTGCACGAAGAAAAGCGGATCGGCGTCGATCGCCGCTGCCGTCCACACCGGCGCGTGAGGGAGGTCGTTCGATTTCATCATGCTTCCAAGGGTCGGCTATCCTTTCACGCCGCCGACCTGGATTCCCCGGATCAGTTGCTTTTGCAGGACCGCGAAAATCACGATCAGCGGCACCACAGACATGGTCACCGCCGCCATCAGCAGGTGGGTCGCCTGGCCGTGCTCAAAATCGAAGAACAGCAGGCCGACCGGCAGCGGAAATTTGTCCACGGTCTTCATCATCACCAGCGGCCAGAAGAAGCTCTGGAAATTTCCCATGAAGGTGAAGATCGCCAGCGTCACGAGCCCCGGCCGGCTGAGCGGCAGGACCACGTCCCAGAAAATCCGCCACTTGCCGGCCCCGTCAATCTCGGCCGCCTCGTCGAGCGATCGCGGGATGCCCAGCATGAACTGCCGGAGCAGGAACGTGCCGAAGGCGCCGAACGCGGCCGGCAGCACCAGCCCGAGATAGGAATCCACCAGCCCGAACCGCACCATCAGCTGGAAATTGGGGATGACCATGACCAGACCGGGCAGCATCATCGTGCCGAGGTAAAGAAAAAACACCCGGTCCCGCCCGGGCCATTGCAACCGGGAAAAACTGAAGGCCGCCAGTGCGCTGGTGAACACCTGCAGCAGCGTGACCCAGCCCGCGATGACCACACTGTTGGCCATGAAGCGCAGAAACGGGATGACCGAGAAAACCTCGGGATAATTGCCCCAGAGGAAATGCTTCGGCAGCCACGCCGCGTCCCCGACCTCCGGGAGCGACTTCAGGCTCGTGAGCACCATCCAGACAAACGGCGCGATCATGCCCAGGCTGAGCAACGTCAGCAGCCCGTGCAGCCCGAGGCCGCGCGCGGCGCCGGGCGGCTTGGAGGAAATGCTCTTGGTTTCAGACATGACGTCAGTAGGTAGGGCAAATCCTCCGGATGAGCCGGATCGAGCGCGGCTCATCGGGGACGATTCGCCCCACCCTCAGCCATTCGTGTTGATTCGTGTCCATTCGTGGTTGTTTCCCATTCAATCGTTCGCATCGCGGTTGCCGAAACGGAAATTCAGGAGCGAGAAAATGAACACCAGCGCGAAGAGCACCCACGCGATGGCCGAGGCATAGCCCAACCGGCCCGTCTCGAATCCTTCGCTGAAGATATAATAGCTGAGCGTGGTGGTGGCGCCGGCCGGTCCTCCGGCCGTCATGCTCCGCGCCACCTCGAAGCCGCCTTGCATGCCGTTGATGATGCCCATGACCGCGATGAAAAAAGTGACGGGCGCCAGCTGTGGCCAGGTGATGTGCCAGAAACGCTGGCTCGGGGATGCGCCATCCATGTCCGCCGCCTCGTAGAGCTCGGGCGAGATACTGCCGAGGCCCGCGAGGTATAGGATCATGTTGTTCGAGCCAATGGCCGCCCACAGCGCCATCATCATCAGGGCGGGCTTGGCCCACCCATAACTCCCGAGCCAGTCCGGCGGCTCGAGGCCGTTCGCAGCCAGCGCCGGCAACGCGGGACCGACTTGAATCCCGGCCGCCAGCATGAGCAGCACCGGCAGCAACAGCAGCGCCAGCGCGATCTCGATGCCCGCTCCCTCCCCAGCCGAGCGAACGCGCCCCCAGGGACGTGGCCGCCGCACCGTGGTCACGATGCACACTCCCGCGCCCACCGCCACCACACTCCCCGTCACCAGGAGTGAAAACCCCTGCCAATGCAGCAGCAGGCCCAGCGGCACGGCCAGCGTGACCGCTCCGACGACCACCGCTGCCAGCCCCGCCTCCGACCCACTCCAGCGGCTCCGCAACCGCCGCACGTCCCACGCGACCAGCCCGACCGCGAGGCCCGCGCACAGCACCGGCAGCCCGTAGGTAAAAACACCCGGCGAGGTCCGCACCGCCGCGGCCAGCCGATCCAGCAGCGGCGTCAGGCCAAAGTTGATGGGCCCGCTGTGCGGGTTGTAGAGCTTCTTCCACAGCACGTAGGTCGCAACGCCCGACGTGAAGCTGGGCAGATAAAACAGCGTGCGGTAAAGCGTGCCGCCGGTCAGCACGCCCGCCAGCAGCACGCTCGCGGTCAGGGTGCCGAACAGGCACCACACGCCCAGCTCGGCCATCCCGCCCCACAACAACACGAGCCCGCTGGCGACCAGTACAAGCGTGGCGATCACAAGCGCGGGGCGGAGAGCGCTCCGGCGGTGGCTCACCCGCGTCAGCAGCAGCGCCGCCGCCAGGCTGCCGGCCATCGCAAACGGCAGCCCCAGCATGAGGAACAGCGTGTTGCCCAGATCCCGCCAGAACTGCGGGTCGCCGAACAGGCGGATAAAATTCTCCAGGCCCGTGAAATGCAGCGGCTCATGGCGAAACTGATTGTGCCGCATGATATCCCAGTCGGTGAACGCCATCGCGAAGCTGAGCGCCAGCGGCACCAGCGTGAAGGCGCAGAAGCCCAGCAGGCTCGGCAGCAGGAACCCCATGCCGGTGAACCAGCGGCGAATAGTACGCTCGCGATGTTTCATGACCGGCTTAGGAGGTGGAACGCGTTGCCCCCAACGCGTTGGCCTGCGAGCTGGAGCCGCGGCGCCCCCGCCGCGGCCGGACGCAAGACGCGGCGAGGGCGCCGCATCTCCAATAAAATCCCGCGCGTTTGAGGCAACGCGCTCCACCTTTTAGGCCCCGCGCTCATGGCGCCGCCTCCTTTTCCAGCCAGCCCTGCGCACGATAGTAGGCGAGGAGGAAGGGATCGCTGATCCACGCCGCCGGCACCGGCCGGCCGGCCGCGCGGCGTTCGTCGATCTGCCGCTGGATTTTCTGCCGCTCGGCAAACAGCGGCTGCAGCGACGGATTCTGGCGCACCCGCAGCGCGATCTCCTCGTTGATCCGGCGGGCGGTGGTGCGGGCCGCCTCTTCCGGTGAAATCAGGCCAGTCAGCATGGCCTCGATGGTGTCATTATCGATCCGGAACGCGAGGATCGGCAGCACGAACGGGCTCGTGGTCCCGCCGATGCCGATCTCCTCGGTCGCGGCGGCGAAATTTTTCCGCGCCTCCCATTCGTTCTCCTGGCCGCGGGGATGAAAGTAAGCCTCGCTCCGCGTGTAGGCCGGCACCGGCGGCAGCGAATCGCCGATCCGCGCCACGAACAGGTTGTAGGGTTTGCTCGTCAGGAATCGCAGGAATTGCTCCGCCTGCTCGCGATGTTTCGTGCCCGCGTAAATCGCCACCGTGCCGTTGCCCGCGAGCGCGTTGCGAAATCCCCCGGTGAACGGCTCCACCAGGCCCAGCCGCAGCTTGCCCATGTGCCGCAGTTCCATCGAGGCCCAGAGTCCCTCGTACAGCATCGCAAAACGGCCCGTCGCAAAGAGCGAGAACGCGCTGTCCTGACCCGAGAGTTCCGAGGCGAGCGCCTTTTGCTCCTGCTGGGTCGGCATCAGCCGCTCATCGATCGTCCAGCGGTAAATGCGCTTCAGCACCTCGATGGCGCGCGGGTCGTCGAGGGTGCAGCGCGTGCCCGTCTCGTTGTAGGTGGACAGCCCGACGCCGCGGCGCAGCACGGGGGGCCACACCCGGTCGATGAAGTAACTGCGCTGCCGCGTGCCCGGCGGATTGGTTGCGGCCACGAAGCGCCGGCCGAGTTCCTCAAATTCATCCCACGTCCAGTGCGGCGAGGGCTCCGGCAGATGATACCGCTCGAAGGTGTCGCGGTTGTACCAGCACATATCCACGCCGCTTTGCCGCGGAAAGCCGTATTGCCGCCCGTCCAGCACCAGGTCGCCGCGCAGGGCCGGGTAGATCATGTCCGAGGAAAATCCTCCGCGGCGCCCGTCCTCGGTCAGGTCGGCAAGCATGCCGGCCTCCTGGTACATCTCGAGCTGGTAGGTATAAACGTCGATGAGGTCGCCGCCGATGCCCGCGGCGCCCTGGACCAGCACCTTGGGCGAGCCACCCGGCGAGCTGGCCTCGAGCCCAGCGTTGTCGATCCGCAGATCGACGGGTGGCAGACCCTGCTGCGCCAGCCAGGATTTAAACAGTGCCACCGTCTCGCGCTTGTTGGCGTCGTTCTGAGTCGCCCAATAAAGCACCGGCGCCCCGCTGCGTTTCTCCGGCAGCGTCCAATAGAGCAACCCTGCCGCCAGCGTCAGCACCGTCAGGGAGAGGAGGAAGATTCGTTTCACTGGGGCGGACGCACCGTTCGTCTGGATGGAAAATTCTACGGCCCCGCCACCGGGCGCGACCAAAAAGGGCCCGTTGCAGGATGCGGGCCAAGGATCACCCCCGCAAATCCCCGCTTTCCCTTCCGGTCCGCGATGTTCTACCCTCACGTTTTCATGCAACTCACGAAGCACTGGGCCGCCACGCTCGACGATTACGTCATCGACCTCGCGTGGTCGCCCGATGGCTCCCTGCTCGCCGCCGCCTCGGCCGGCGGCCCCGTGTCGCTGTTCACGCGCACCGACGGCGCGCGCCGCCACGAGCTGCCCGGCCATGAAAACGGCTCCAATGCCCTGGCGTGGATTCCGAGCTTTCAGCCATCAGCCCTCAGCCTTCAGCTTTTAGCCACTGGCGGACAGGACGGCGCCGTCAAATTCTGGGATGCCGCCGCCGGCCAGCACACCGCCACCGTCAGCCTCGGCTCCGCGTGGGTCGAGCACCTGGCGTGGCGGCCGGCGGTAGGGCGCGTTATCCCTAACGCGCCGGGCTCGGAAAACTCGGATCAAACGCGGCGGATTAAGGATAATCCGCCCTACCTCATCGCCGCCGCTGGCAAGACCCTCACCGCCCTGCGGGCCGATGGCTCGGTCGCCCACCACTTCAAGGACGCACCCAAGACGATCTCGGCCGTCGCTTGGCAGCCGGCGGGCGGCTGCGTCGCCGTTTCGTATTTCGGCGGCGTGTGCCTGTGGGACGCCGATGACTTCGTCCCGCAGAAGGAATTTGTCTATGCCAACGGCATCCACGCGCTCGTCTGGTCGCCCGACAGCAAGTGGCTCGTCTCCGGCAACCAGGATCCGTCCGTACACCTCTGGATTCCGGAGCAGGACATCGAGCTCCAGATGAGCGGCTACGAAAGCAAGGTGAAGGAACTCTCCTTCGATCACACCAGTCGCTGGCTCGCCACGGGCGGCGGCAAGGACTGCTGCATCTGGGATTGCTCCGGCAACGGCCCCGAGGGCCGCGAGCCCGGCATGCTGCCGCACGACGCGAAGGTCTGCGCCGTCGCCTTTCAACACACCCATGGCTTGCTCGCCACCGCGTCGCAGGACGGCACAGTCCAACTCTGGAGTCCCGAGCGCAAGCAGCCGCTCCGTGCCACGGTGAAAATGCCCGCGACCGCGACGAAGCTCGTGTGGTCGCCCGACGACACCCTCCTCGCGATCGGCTCCGAAAAGGGCATCGTCTACGTGCTGAAGTGCGAGCCTTGAGCCGCGGATTCGATCCGGGTTGGCCACAAAGAGGCACAAAATTTCCAGGGCTCCGGCTCAAATCTCCCGCGCGCCTATAGGCGCAATGAAACCGTGGCCGCAGTACCGGAAATTTTTGCGCCTTTTTGTGGCCAACCTTCCGGGGTTTAAGCCTGCCAGCTAGAAATCAATTCCCAGCAGGAACTTCAGCAGCGTGTAGTCCTGTACGTTCAGGCCGGGGTTGTTGTAGCGCAGCTCGTGCCGGATCCCGATCGTGAAGGTCTCCGTGAGCTTCTTGTCCAGCTCGAGCTTGTTTTCCCAGCCGTCATGCCCGGTGTTGATCGAGTAGTACCACACGCCGCGCTCCGTCAGCGTCATCCGCCACGGCAGCTTCAGGTCCGCCTCGAGGAAGAGCGATTCCGACGTCTTGGAGTTGTGTGAGACCGGCGTCACCACCTGCCAGAGGTCGAACAAGTTCTCCGCCACGCCCACACGCAGGTTGCGGTCGGGCGAGGTGAAGACGTTCACACCGGCGCCGATTTCCTGCTGCAGCAGCACGTAGTCGGCCGGCGCGAGCGCCGCCGTAAAGTAGGCCCGGTTCCATTCCACGGAGGGGCCGTAAATCGTAAACAGCCGGTCCGGGAGATCATGGCGCCAGGACAGGTCCGCCTTGAACACGTCGGTCGTGGCCACGTGATTCGTCGCGCTGTAGTCGTACCGGGCGTTGATCTGCACGGTGTCTTTCTTCCATTTCCGCTGCAGGTGCATTTCCACCGTGGAATTGGTCGTCGCGGCGGTCGTGCCGTTGCCCGTCGTGATCGCATCCGAGATGGCGAAACGCCCGTGCCACGACCCGAAGAAATCCCGGACATCGGAGGTCAGCACCTTGATGGAAAAGAGCGACCAAACCGTGAACGGCCCCTCGGCCATCTCCGAGTGGGCCCGTGCCGCCATCGCCGCATCCTCCTCGCCGTTGGCCAGGATCACCTTGGCCTGGGTCACCGGCACCCGCAGCAGCCCGAACCGGTCCGATTGAAACACAATCTCCGTGTCCGAGCGCTCCTTCAGGTGACCTTTGACCCGGTCGCCATCGGTGTACACGAGCACGTCGTATTTTGGGGCGTCCGGCACCACCGGCAACGCCGTCTCGATATGCGCCGACACCGGCGTGCCCAGGCTGAGCAATCCGAACCCGGCCGCGATGACCGCCAGCCTCCAACCCCGAGGAATAATGGAAAATTTTTGAACCACGTTGCTTCGACGCATCGGAGACCAATGGGTTTCATAAATCTTCCGGCGACAAACTTTAATACCACTTTTTATGCCAGACATTCCTCCAACTTGTTCCACCAGACCGCCTCATCCAGTCCCGTGCCAATGAAAACGAGCTCCTGCCGGCGGTCGCCTTGCGGTTCCTCCCAGCGACGCCGCGCCGCGGCCGGAATCTCCGCCTCCGTGATCACTCCGCGCTCCCGCAGGGCAATTGCCCACGTGCCGATGAACTCCGTGCGGGCCACCCCGCCGGCCACCGAGAGAAACCCCACGTCCGCCGGTTGTTCCGCCAGCCAGAAAAAACCCTTGGCCCGCAGCAGCCCTCGCGGCAGCCCATGCTGCATCAGCGTCATATATTTTTCACGGACAAATGGCCGGCGCGCTTCGTAGACCAAGCTCGTGATTCCGAACCGCTCCTCGTGCCGCGGGTGAGAGGATACACTGCGGGGTGAGGGCACCCCGCCCACAGGGGAAACCCGGTTCAGCACGCGGATCCACTTCGCCGCGCCCAGCGTAGCCATTGCTTCAAACCTTGGACGGTCCAGCAGCAGCTCAGAAGCGATCTGGCCGTGCTCGGTACGAAACAGCTCGGCCCGCGGGTTCAGCGCCCGGAGAATCTCCTCCACCTGCGTCAGCTCGGCCTCCGTCGCGAGGTCGCACTTGTTCAGCAAGAGTACATCCGCGCATTCGGCCTGGTCGACCATCAGCTCAAAGACGGGTTTCGTTGCTCCCTCGGCCGGAGCGGTCCGCTCCCGACTGCGGCGCCACTCGTCGAGAAAATGCCGCGCATCGATCACCGTGACGAGCGCCTGCAGCCGGGCAAAGTTCGCCAGGCTGCGGCCGAAGGCATTCTTTTGCGTGAACAAGGACGCGATCCCCCGCGGCTCGGCCACGCCCGTCGTTTCGATCAGCACATGGTCATAACTGCCCGTGGCGCAAAGTTCCGCCACCGTCTCGGCCAGCTCATCGCGCACCGAGCAGCACACGCAGCCACCGCCGATTTCCACCACCTTCCCCGCCGGTACCGGCGCGACCAATTGCGCGTCGATGTTGACCGCCGCCACGTCATTCACGATCGCCGCCCAGCGCTTTCCGTCCGCCTGGCCCAGGAGATGCCGCAGCAGCGTCGTCTTCCCCGCACCCAGAAAGCCGGAAAGCACAGTGACCGGCGGCGGCGGACCGGGAGAGCGGCGGGTGTTGGGTTCGGTCATGGCGGCGGTAAAGTAAGAATGTTGAACCAATCTACTACGCCAATCGCCGCAAATGGCGAATCTCCACGACCAGACGCGCCGGGGCGGCGCATCTCCAGTAAGGCCGCCTTCCTTCATCATCGGAATGGAGCCGTGGCGCCCTCGCCGCGGTGCCTTGTCAGGTCAATCTGCTCAATAAATTAGCGTTCCTTAGCGGTTCGTTTTTTGCGACCTTCACCATGCTGTGTCTCGCCTAACTTTCATTCTCTGCCTCCTGCTCGGCGGCGCGCTGCACGCCGCGGACGACCTGCCGCCGCTGCGGGTCAAATCGGTCGAGGTCCCGGCGCCCACGGCGCGGCGGGCGACAAGTCCCGCCCTGGTCACCGCGGCCGACGGCACCACCGCCCTGCGTTGCGCCACTTTGGACTCGGCCGCGGCCGCTTGGAATATGCCGCGTACCATTGCGCAGGGTCGGGACTGGCTAGTGAGCGATGCCGACACCCCATCGCTCACTGTCGGGCCCGACGGAAGACTCACCGCCGTGTGGCTGGCCAAGGCCTCCGCTCCGCCGCAGCCGGCCGGATCGGTCGCCTTCACCAGCCAGTCGACAGATCGTGGCCAGACTTGGAGTGCGCCGGTCCTGCTGACACATGAGAGCACCTCCGTGGAATTTGTTTCGCTCGAAACGCTCACCGATGGCCGCGTGCTCGCCGCGTGGCTCGATGGCCGCGGAAAACGTGACGACCATGGCGTCCAGCAACTCTACTCCCGCATCATCGGCAGCGATGGGCCCGACTGGCTCGTCGATTCCTCCGTGTGTGACTGCTGCCGGACGACCCTCACCCAATTTGCCGACGGCAGCGCCCTACTCGCCTACCGTGGCCGGACCCGCGACGAGGTGCGCGACATCCAGGTGGCGCGATTCCAGGACAACCACTGGTCCGATGGCCGGGTACTCAGCTCCGACGACTGGCGCATTGCCGGCTGTCCGGTCAACGGCCCGCAACTCGCGGCCCGCGGCGGTCGCGCCGCCACCGTGTGGTTCACCGCCGCCGATCGCGAGCCGCGCGTGCTGGCCTCGGTCACTCCCGACGCCGGGGCACGTTTTCTCCAGCCACTGCGCCTCGACCGCGGCCATCCTCTCGGCCACGTGGACACCGTGATGCTGGCCAACGGCTCGATCCTGGTGACCTGGCTTGAAAACGCCGGGGATCAGCCCGGCCTCTGGCTGCGTCGCATCACTCCCGGTTTTGAATTGGGCCAGGCTGTTCGGCTGGCGCCGCTGAACCCGGCGCACCTCACCGGCTTCCCGCGGATTACCTTGGTGAAAGACTATGACGCCACCCCGGCACGGCTCGCCGTGGCATTCAACAGCGATGAGCCCACTGCCCTGCACACATTGCTGATCACCCTGGCCGATCTCTCCACCCTGGCCGGCCGCAAGCCCTGCGTGCCCTGCGACGAGGATGATGCCCAGGCCGTGCGCGGTTTTCCCATGAAGGGTCGGATCGTAAGCGTATCGAAGGAGCGGGCCTCGATCATCGTGCAACAGGATGAAATCCCGGGCGTCATGCGCGCCATGACCCTGGAACTCCACGCCGACCCGGATGTGCTGGCCGCTGCGACACCAGGCCGCGAGCTGCTCGCCCGCATCGAGCACCGCGGCAAACCCTGGTGGATCTTCGGCGTAAGATGGCTCGGGGGAAAGTGAGGATTGGCCACAAAAAGGCGCAACGGCCTTGGGGCTGCGAAAGAGCCTCCATTGAGCCTATAGGCGCGCGGGAGAGTAGAGCCGAAACCCCTGTCACCTTGTGCCTCTTTGTGGCCAACCCTCCGATGTCTGTTACTACAAGAGGCAACGGAGAGAACTGAGCTAGGCATGGTGAAGAAAATCTCATTCTCCGTTTTCTCCGTTACCTCCTGTGAGAAGGATCGAGGTTTCGGATTCCTCATCAGTGCCATCCGTGAAATCCGTGGTTACAATGGATCATTTTGCCTGCGCCTCTTGACGCGTTCGGTATAGTCGCGACAGTCCCACCCGTCATGTCCGTCCTGCGCCGCTCCCTGCTGCTGGCCGAAACTCCCCGCCGCCTTCTCGCGGCGGGCGGCATTGCGCTCGTGCTGCTGCTCTCGGTGCTGTCGGTCAGTCCGGAGCTGCACCACCTGTTTCACGGTGACCATGATGACGGGCACGAGGATGGCTGCGCCGTGGTGCTCTTTGCGCACGGCGTATCCACCACCGTGGACACCGCGATCCTCGCTTCCACGCCCGCCGAATGGCGCGAGTTGGGCCGCACGCCTGCGGCCGAGATTCTCCTGACGTCGTCCCGCTACCTGCATCCGCCGGAGCGGGGGCCGCCGGTGAGCTGAGTCCCACGTCCTTGCAGCGCTGCGCCCGTTTTCCGGGGCCGCGCTTTGCCGCGTCCCTGTCCGGACGCGGCCTCACGTCCGTCAACTCAGGCTCATCATGTCTTCATCCCGCATTTTTTCCCTTTTGTGTCTTTTTTCCGCCGTCGGGCTGCACGCCCAGACGGCTCCCTCGCCGGAATCTCCGCCACCTCCTGTGGACAAGACTCCAGTCGAACTCGATAAATTCATTGTCACCGGTCAGCTCGACGAGGCCCGCGATAACATCGCGCCGACCCTCGGCGCCACCTCCTTTCTCATCGGCCAGCAGCAGATCCAGGACCTGCCCCAGGGCGCGGACGCCCCGTTCAGCCAGGTGCTGCTGCGCGCCCCGGGCGTGGCCGGGGATTCCGCCGCCAACGGCGACCTGCACCTCCGCGGCGAACACGCCAATCTCCAATATCGGATCAACGATGTGCTGCTGCCGGAAGGCATCTCGGGCTTCGGCCTGGAACTGGACCCGCGCTTCGTGAACAGCATGCAGCTCATCACCGGCTCGCTGCCGGCCCAGTATGGTTTCCGCACGGCGGGCATCGTCGACATCCAGACCAAGAGCGGGTCGTTCGACCCGGGCGGTGGTTTTTCGCTCTATGGCGGCAGCTTCGACACCTTCCGACCGAGCTTTGAGTCGGGCGGCTCCGTCGGCAATGCCAGCTATTTCATCGACGGCAGCTACGAGCACAACGATCTCGGGATCGAAAACCCGACGCCCAGCGCCAAAGCCCTCCATGACGCGACCGACCAAAGCCGGCTGTTCTCCTACTCGTCCTTCATCCTGGATGACAAGAGCCGCCTGAACGTGATGGCGAGCATTTCGGACAGCAAATTCCAGGTGCCCGATTCCCCGGGCCTGCCGGCCGGCACCTCGCCCAACGGCCAGCCGTGGCTGCCCGGCACCTTCGACTCGGCCAAGCTGGACGAAAATCAGCACGAGCAGAATTACTACGGTGTCGTCACCTACCAGAAGTCTGCCGGCCCGCTGGACTACCAGCTTTCCGTTTTCGGCCGCGAGAGCAGCGTGCACTTCACCCCCGACCCCATCGGCGACCTGTTCTTCAACGGCGTGGCCAGCGATGTGAACCGCCAGCTTCAGTCCGCCGGCCTCCAGGGCGACGGCAGCTATGCGTTGAACGACCAGCACACGCTGCGCAGCGGCATCATGCTGCTGAACGAATCGGTGTCCGCGACCTCGGCCACGACCGTATTTCCCGTGGACGCCGACGGCAATCCCACCGGCCCGGCGTTCACTCTGGCCGATCACAGCACGCTTCACGGCCTGTTTGCCGGCGTGTACCTGCAGGACGAATGGAAGCTCACCTCGCGGCTCACCGCCAATTACGGCGCCCGCTTCGATGTCTTCAATTCGTCGTTTGATCATGAGAACCAGTTGAGCCCACGCCTCAACTTCGTCTATAAGCTCACCACCACGACGACCGTGCATGCCGGCTACGCGCGCTACTTCACGCCACCGCCGGTGGAAGACGTGCCTGGCAGCACGGTGGCGCGATTTGAAGGCACGTCGAATGCGACGGCCGAAACTCTGGACGACCCGGTCAAGGCCGAGCGCTCGGATTACTTCGATGTTGGCGTCACCCAGAAATTCTCCTCCCGGTTTCAGGCGGGCGTGGATACTTATTACAAGCGCGCCAAGAACCAGCTCGACGACGGCTTGTTCGGTCAGACGCTCATCCTCTCGGCCTTCAATTACGCCGAAGGCAAGGTCTACGGAGCGGAGCTGACCGCCTCCTACACGGACGGCGAGTTCTCGGCCTACGCCAACCTCGCCCACTCGGTGGCGCAGGGCCGCGACTGGAACTCCTCGCAGTTTCTCTTCGACCCGGCCGACCTGGCCTACGTCAAGAACCACTGGATCTTCCTCGACCACGACCAGGCCCTGACCGGCTCAGTCGGGGCTTCCTATCATTGGGTGGAAAACCACGGCGGCACCCGCCTCTACGCGGACCTGCTCTACGGCAGCGGCCTGCGGAACGACGCGACGGCGGCTGACGGATCAAACATCCCCAACGGCGGAACCGTGCCGCCCTACGCGACATTGAACCTCGGGGTAGAGCAGACCTTCAAGCTCCGCCGCAACCACGAATGGAAAGTGCGGTTCGATATCGTGAACCTGACGGACAAATCCTACGAACTGCGCGACGGCTCCGGCGTCGGCGTCAACGCCGCGCAATACGGCATGCGCCGCGGCTTCTTCGGCTCGGTGGATTATACCTTCTGAGCCGGCATCATACGTTTGAAGGTGGAACGCGTTGTCCCCAACGCGTTGGCTTGCCCGCCATAGGCGCGGCGAAGGCGGCTTGGCTCCGTCCACGACTAAATACTGGCAGAGCCGATCAGCGCGTTGAGGGCAACACGCTCCACCTTTCGGTAGTGGTACGTTTTGAAAATCGCTCAGAACTGCCCTCTGTCGCGGGCCTTGGCGTATCTCCATCCAGTCCAACACCACCACAAAGCAATGAGGACGAAAACCGGCAATCTAGCTCTAGGCCAAATCAATCCAACAATCCAAGAAGCCAAAAAAGCCCCTGCTGTGCCAAGAAAAAGCAGCAAAACAAAAATTATTACTTTTCGCGCCATATCGACGTAAAAGCCAAACAACTGTCCATCGCGCTGACGCTCGACAAATGTCTCTTTAGAAAGCGGGCGCAGCCATTGTCTGATGCCCTTCGCGTTGAGCCATACATAAACTTCAATGTACGCAGAATGCGCGGCACTTGTTTCTTCGGTGGTAATTCGTCGGAAGGACATGCTCACCCAAAGGTCTTTGCCTGACAGTATATTTACCTCAACCGAGTTGAGCTTTGCATGATTGCAGCTGGTAGAAGGAGCTGAACGTCAAACAACCAAGACTCAACACCTGAGTCTTCCGGATGGAGTTTCAGACAGGCATAAATCCCAGCCTCCTTACGTCGGCTGCTACTAGGCTCCTCAATCCCCCAGCCCGAAGACCGCCTTGGCGTAGTTCTCCACGCTAAAGGGCTGCAGGTCCTCGGCCTGTTCGCCGAGGCCGAGGAAGTAGATCGGGATCTTCAGCTGCCGGTAAATCCCCACCAGGGCCCCGCCGCGGCTAGTGCCGTCGAGCTTCGTGACCACGAGCCCCGTCAGGCCGAAGCTCTGGTGGAACACCTTCGCCTGCTCGATGGAATTGCTGCCGAGCGAACCGTCGACCACCAGCCAGCGGTGCTGCGGCGCCGCCGGGTCGTGCTTCTGCAGCACGCGGCGGATCTTCGCGAGTTCCTCCATCAGGTTCGACTTCGTATGCAGCCGGCCCGCCGTGTCGACGATCAGGTAGTCGCGCCCGCGGGCCTTGGCCGCTTGCCAGGCGTCAAACGCCACCGCCGCCGAATCCGCGCCAGTATGACTGGCGATGATCTCGAGGTCGAGCCGGGTCGCCCAGGTTTTCAATTGCTCAACCGCCGCCGCGCGAAAGGTATCGCAGGCCGCGAGCGTGACCGAGTGCCCCTCCTGCTTGAGCTTCCACGCCAGCTTCGCCGAGGTCGTGGTCTTGCCGGAGCCATTGACACCGATCATGGCGATGACAATGGGGTTTCTTGTGGGCGGGGTGCCCTCACCCCGCGGATTGTCGGGTGAGGGCACCCGACCCACATCGAATTCCAGTCGACCCTCCGCCCCAGCGAGCACGCGTTGCAGGACGGCCGCGCCGATCTCGGCCGCCTGGCGACCTTGAAGTTCTTTGTCCGCGCTGTAGGCCTTCCGGATCTCGGCGAGGATCTCGGCAGTGGTCTCGACGCCAAAGTCCGCGGTGTAGAGCGCCTCCTCCAGCTCGTCGAGCGAAGCCGCGTCAATCCGCCGCCCGCCAAACAGCCCCGAGGTCTTCGCCGCGATGGCGGAGACGGTCTTGGCGAAGCCGTCTTTGAATTTTTTGAATAAACCAAACATCTTTTAATGTGGAACTCAGGAAATCAGGGATGAGGCAGGCCGGGACCAATCCGTTTGATGGTTAGTGGCATGGTGGAAAAATTGAGGATCAAGCCATCCCGAATTCCTGCGGCCTTCATCTGGGATCTTCCGATGACGAAGAAAATATCCTCCAATTCCTTCACCGCCTTCAGTTCGACCAGCAGGCATTTTTCGACCAGCAAATCGAGCCGGTGCTCGCCTACATCGACCTCACGGTGCTGCACGCGAACCACCTTTTGTCTTTCATATCCAATTCCTCGCGCCTCAAGTTCGACACTGAGCGCCGTCTCATAGACCGACTCGATAAATCCCGGTCCGAGCGCCGAGTGCACGGCAATCGCCGCCTCAATCACCCGTCCACTCAGCTCCTTATGCCCGAGCTCATTCATCTCCCTGATTTCCTGAGTTCCACATAAAATCCTACTCCGCTTTGCGCGCGTCGCGCCCCAATTGGTCCTTCACGCGGTCGAGGATGCCGTTGATGAAGCGCTTGGCGTCGGCGTTGGAGAACTGCTTCGACAGGTCGATCGCCTCGTTGATCGAGACCACTGGCGGGATGTCCTTGCGGTACAGCATCTCGAACATCGCCAGCCGCATGATCGTCAGGTCGATCTTCGCGATCCGCTCGAACTCCCAGTTGTGCGCCAGCGCCTTGATACGCGAATCGATGTCCCCTTGGTGGCCGATCACGCCTTGGATCAGCTCCTCGCCGAACGCGTAGTGCTCGCGCGGCTGCTCCAGGTTCTCGAAGAACACCTTCAGGTCCTCCGCGAGGTTTTGGGGCGCGTTCATGCTCCACGCGAACAGGTATTGCAGGGCGGCCACGCGACCATCACGTCGCTGGGCAAACTGGGCTTTGCTCATGGGAAAATCCTCCGTTTCAGCGCCGCCATCGCCAGCGCGGCGTTCGCGAACTCCGCGCCACGGTCGATCTTGCCGGCACAGCGGTCCTTCGCCTGCGCCGCGGTCTCGGCCACGATCACGCCGTTGATTACCGGCACGCCCGTCTTCAGCGCCACCCGCTGCAGCGCCTCGGTCGTCGCCGTGGCGATCAGTTCATAGTGAATGGTGTCGCCCCGGATCAGCACGCCCAGCGCGATGACCGCATCGGTCTTGCGCCGCTGCGCCAGCCATTGGGCCGCAACCGGCAGCTCATTCGAGCCCGGCACACGGAGGACCGTGAGCTTCTTCGCTTTCACCCCCGCCGCCTTCAACCCGGCCACCACGCGGGCCAGCAGGGCGTCGACCAGACCCTCATTGTAGCAGGCCGCCACCACCCCGAGGGTGAAGGCATTGCCCGATGGGGCCGGTGACTGGGAGGCAGCGAGACTCATATGAGAAAGAAGTCGGACAGAGGAAGCGGGAAAAAAACCGTCCGCAACTTAAAACGAAGGAGGGACAAAAGCACGAAGGCCGAAATCCGAAGCACGAAGCTCAAAATCCGAAGGAAATTTCAGCCAGGGAAAACGCCGGGAATTTTAGATTTCATCAGGCAAAACTCCCTCGCTTGTCATCCTGGGCACAGCGAAGGATCCAGTTGGATGGCGTCGAAGCTTTCTGCGGGATCATTCTGGATTCTTCGCTGCGCTCAGAATGACACTCAGGTTAAAGGCGCCCCTTGTTTCGGATTTCGAACTTCGGGTTTCGAGCTCCGTCTTCACCTTCGGATTTCGAACTTCAACCTTCGAGCTTCCGCTAAAGCGGCACCTGTCCCACGATCTCCAGCCCGTAGCCATCCAGACCCACGACCTTGCGCGTCGTGTGCGATAGCAGCCGGATCCGACGCAGTCCAAGCGCCACCAGAATCTGCGCCCCGATGCCGTAATCCCGGAAACTCATCGGCGCCGGAGCAGCCCCGGGCGGGATCAGCAGCCGGCGCAGGGAATCGCGCCCGCCGTCCGTCTGCTCCATGTAAAGCACCACGCCCTGCCCGGCGCGCGCCACCGTTTCGAGCGAGACCGTCAACGAGTGATGGCTGTCCATACCCTTGGCGCGAAACACATCGCTCAGGAGATTCTCACTGTGCACCCGCACCAGCGTGGGCTCGGGTCCCAGCGCGCCCATCGTGAACGCCAGGTGATGCCGGTCGTCGAGCCGGCTGCGGTAAATATGCAGCGTGAAGTCGCCGAACTCCGAGGGAAACGGCCGCGTGCAGACGAGCTCGACCAGCTGCTCGCGCTGGTGCCGGTATTCGATGAGGGCGGCGATCGAGACCATTTTCAGCCCAAACCGTTGCTTGAACTCCACCAGTTCCGGCAACCGGGCCGCCGCACCTTCCTCGTTGAGGATCTCGCAGATGACCCCGCTGGGTGGCAATCCCGCGAGCGTGGCGAGATCCACCGCCGCTTCGGTGTGGCCCGCGCGTTCCAGCACTCCGCCATCTTTGGCCCGCAGCGGAAAAATATGCCCCGGTTGTACCAGGTCGGCGGGTTTCGACTCCGGATCGGCCAGCAGGGCGATCGTGCGTGCCCGGTCCGCGGCGCTGATCCCGGTTGTGATGCCCGCAGCCGCATCCACCGAGACGGTGAAGGCGGTTTGGTGCGACTCACGGTTTTCCTGCACCATCTGGCCGATGCCGAGCCGGCGGAGCTGCGCGCCGGTCGTCGGCACGCAAATGAGCCCGCGGGCGTGCCGGATCATCATGTTGACGGTCTCCGGCGTGACCTTCGCCGCCGCCATCACGAGATCGCCCTCGTTCTCCCGCCCTTCGTCATCCGTCACGATCACGAGCTTGCCCGCAGCGAAATCAGCGATGACCGACGCGACGGAATCAAAGACGCTCGAAGGAGAAGAGGACATGAAGGGACGAGTGCGGACCGTCTCGCCAAGCTCCATCCCTGTCAACCGCCCGACCGTAACTGAAGCGCCGGAATCAAACCCAAGTCCGGCGTTTTTTAACCACGGATTTCACGGATTCGATCCGGATAAAACCTTAGTCGAAGGGTCGAAGCTTCCGGATCTGATCCTACCGTCTTCGGACTTGAAGGTTTAAGTTCCGCATCCGTGCCCATCCGTGAAATCCGTGGTTAGAAATTCAGGTGGCTTGTTCGAATTCGCGTTTTACGGTTCAAAGCGGCGAAGCAACAGGGCGCTTTTCTTCAGACCTTTGGCAGTCGCACCTGCACTTTCAGCTCCCGCCAGCGGGCCAGGCGCTCGGCGATCTTGGCCTCCCAGCCGGCGGTCTTCGGCGTGTAGAGCGTGAGCGGTTTTTCCAGGTAATCCTGGCCGGAGATATTCTCCGGGTACTCGTGCGAGTAGCGGTAGCCCTTGCCGTGCTGGTTCTGCTTGCTCGCGGCACCGCTCTTGTCGCGGAGCGGGAGTGGCACGGGCTGCACTGGATCCTCTTTCAGCACGCGATGGGCCTCGCCGAGTGCCAGTGTGGCGGAATTGCTCTTGGGCGCAGTCGCAATGTAGAGCGTCGCGTGCGCGAGCGTCAGCTCGGCCTCGGGCAGGCCGATGAAATCGCAGGCGTGATGGGCTGCCACCGTCAGCGGCAGCGCCTGCGGATCGGCCAGTCCCACGTCCTCGCTCGCCAGGATGACGAGGCGCCGGGCGACGAACCGCGGGTCTTCCCCTCCAGCCAGCATCTTCGCCAGCCAGTACATCGCGGCGTCGGGATCGCTGCCCCGGCAGCTTTTGATGAAGGCGGAAATCGTGTCGTAATGCTCATCCTCGTCAGCGTCGTAGCGGATGCGCCGCTCCCGGGCGAAGACCTCCAACTCGGCCGGCGTGAGCACGGCACCCTCCGGCAGGCCGAGCACCAACACCTCAAGCGCATTCAGGGCGCGGCGCAGGTCGCCGTCGCAGAGCACGGCGAGGTCGGCGAGAATCTTGTCGTCGGCCGTCACACGGCGCGCCCCGAGTCCACGCTCAATGTCGGCGAGCGCGGCGCGCAGCACGCCGGCGACCGCCGTCGCAGGCAGCGGCTCGAGCCGGAAGAGATGGCTGCGCGAGAGCAGCGGCGGATTCACGTAGAATCCGGGATTGTGCGTGGTCGCGCCAATGAGCCGCACCGTGCCCTCCTCCACATCGGGCAGCAGCAGGTCCTGCTGGGATTTGTTGAAGCGGTGGAGTTCGTCGATGAAGAGAATCGTGCCGGCCGCGGGCTGACGGCGGGCGCCGGCGAGGATTTCGCGCAGCTCGGCGACGTTGGACATGACGGCGTTGACGCGGACGAAGCGGCTCTTCGTCTCATGCGCAATAGCCTCGGCAATGCTGGTCTTGCCGCAGCCGGGCGGCCCGTAGAAGAGCAGCGAGCCGAAACGAATCTGCGCCACCAGCCGCGGCAGGAGGCTGCCGGCTTTCAGCAGATGATCCTGGCCCACAACCTCGCTGAGCAGGCGCGGCCGCATCCGCGCCGCGAGCGGCTGATGGGCGCGCTTGGCCGCCGCGGGCCAGTCGGGAGCGGCGGGCTCCGCGGCAAAGAAATCAGTTTGATCGGGAGCGGCCATAGAGAAGCTCCGAATGAACACGAAAGGACCCGGATGAAAAGGCGGATCCTGATTTCGATGTGGAACTCAGGAACGCTGGAACGATCCCGATCATGTCACGAACCGCGTGGACCGATGACTGGAAAGGTAGGGCGAGTTGTCCCCAACGAGCCGGAGCGGCACGAGGCCAAAGCTGTTCTAAATCGGAGTCTGAATTTTAATCCGGATCGAATCCGTGCAATCCGTGGTTAAAATGCCTTGGCATTGTAGCTCCATTCCCTCCGTTGCCTCCTGTGAAAATAAATCCCCGCGTGGCAGCTTGGTGTCAGCGGGTTGCATCGGAGTTATTATTTTCAAGTTTCGCATTCAACTGTGCCGGTTCGTCGTTAGGAAAAGCGCATGATCAGCCGCAGTCTCGGACACCGCGCGCCGTTGTTGTGGCTGGTTCTGCCGTTCATGGCCGGACTCGCCGCGGGCAAAGCGGGCGACTTTTTCCCGGTGCCGTGGCTGCTCGCCGGTGCCGGGCTCGCCAGCGCGTTCGGGATTATCGCGGCTTGGCGTGGGTGGCGCGGGTGCTGGGTTGCAGCCTTGGGCGTGGCGATGGTCCTCGCCGGTGCCGCCAGCTATGCGCTGCACCGGCCGCGAGTGACGGCGTGGGACACCTTGCCGCCGCGCGAGGCGCGGCTCACGCTGCGGATCGACCGGGTGTTTGCCCAGGCGGATGCCCGCAAGTCTTCGGGGCTGGCTACAGTCGTTCACGCCGATGCGCCCGTGCAGGAGCTGCGCGACCAGCGGCTGTATTTCTCGCTCATGCTGCGCAAGGGAGAGCCGCCGCCGCTCCGGGGAGCGATCATCAAGGCCATCGGCGTGTTGGTGACGCTGCCGCGCGATCCGCCGGCGAACACGTTTGACGGCTATCTCGCCAGCGCCGGCATCAATTTCCGGCTCACGCGCGGGCGAACGCTGGCGGAGGTGCAGCCCGCGCCAGCCTACTCGCGGTTTTGCGCACGAACCCTGGCCCGGTTTTCCGCCCTGCTGGGCGCGGGCGTGGAGGCCAAGCGGCCGGGATTGGTCGGCGTGTTGCGCGCTATGCTGCTCGGCCAGCAGCATGAGCTGAGCGATGAACAGAACACTCTCTTCCGCCAAAGCGGGACCATGCATGTCTTCTCCATCAGCGGCCTGCACATCGCGGTGATCGCGGCCGGGTTGACGGCACTCTTATCGCTGCTGCGGCTCCCCAAGATCGTGGTGCTGCTCATCGGGCTGGTCGCATTGTGGCTCTACGTGGATATCACGGGCGCCGCGCCGTCGGCCGTGCGGGCGTTTGTGATGGTGGCGTTCGTGCAGCTTTCATTCGTGCTGCGGGTGCCGCGCAATCCGCTCTCCGCGCTTACAGCCTCGGCGCTGCTCGTGCTGCTGGTCACTCCGCTGGATCTGTTCAGCGCCAGTTTTCAGATGAGCTATGGCATCGTCGCTGCGCTGCTGGTGCTCGGACTGCCGCTGACGGACCGGTGGCAGGCGGCCGGAGTGCTCTTTCGCGACCTGCCAACCATCTCGTGGGCCTGGCATCATCACGGGCGCGACGCCCTGTGGCGGACCGTGATCGCGTCCTTGGGGATCGGCTTGGTCTCGGCGCTGGTCGGCGCCGTGACCGGCGTGCAGTTTTTCAATCTCTTCACGCCCGGCGCTCTGCTGGCCAATCTCTGGGTCATCCCCGCCTCGACGCTGGTGATTCTGCTGGGGCTCGTGTCACTGCTCAGCGGACTCGCCGGCTTCACCGCTGGCACGGTGCTGGCCAACCATGCCGCCGTATTGGTGTTGTGGGCGGTCGATCACGGCGTGCGCGGCAACTTGCAATTGCCCGGAATGTGGTTTGCCGCGACGTTCCGCGCACCGTGGGTCGGAGGGACGGCACTGGCCGCGCTGCTCACCGTCATGTTCATCGGCTACGCGAAGGACTGGCGCGGCTGGAGCCGGGGATTCTGGCCGCCGTTCGCCGTGGTCGCTCTCACGCTGATCTTCGGCGTGAGCTATGGGTAGTGGGGAAACAAACCCTGATTTTTACAGGAGGTAACCGAGGAAACAGAGAGATCTGATTTTACACCAAGATCGCAAAGGCCGCGAAGGATTCGGATCAAGCCGTTTGGCCGCAAAGAGGCACAAGGACCATTAGACTCCGACTCGAATCTCCCGCGCGCCTATAGGCGCAATGGCGACTCGTTCGCAGCTTCCGCGCCCTTGTGCTTTTTTGCGGCCAACTCAACTTCGCGGCCTTTGCGATCTTCGTGTGAAAAGGCCCGCAGGAATCCTGATCAAACCTCCTCTCCGTTACCTCCTGGAAAATGCCTGGAAAAATTCTTCTGTGGATTCCGCCGGGGGCGTCGTTACCTTCATCCCATGAAAAGCGCCTATGAACTCGCGATGGAACGTCTTGCCAAGTCCGATCCCACTGCGGGCCGTCCTCTCACCGCCGAGCAAAAGGGCCGGCTGGCCGAAATTGACCGCGTCTACCAGGGCAAGATCGCCGAGCGGGAAATTTTCCTGAAGAAGCAGCTCGACGAGGCCTACTCCGAGCAAAAGGCCGATGAGGTCAAAAAGGTGCAGCAGCAGCTCGTCAGCGAACGGGTCCGGCTGGAGGAAGAACGCGACGAGGAGAAAGAGCGCGTCCGGAAAGCGAAGTAAGGCCCTGACCACTCTTCGCGCGGATCATCGCGAATTCAATCCACGATCCCGATTCGTCTGCATTCGCGTTATTCGCGGGCAGCTTCGATCGCCTCTTACTTCGTGAATTCGAAATACGCCACGATCGCGTGGTGGTCGGACGCCGGCGTGGGCACCACGCGGTGCGAGACACAGCGCAGCTGGGAGTTGTGGAAAATATGGTCGAGAACGAAGGGCCGGCGGCGCCACGTGATCTCGGTCTGCTGCACGGACGTATAGCCGGACTCGGCAAACTGCGCGACCAAGGTCTGGTGCCGGCTGACGTTGAAGTCACCCGCCAGCAGCGTGGGACCATGCGAGTCGGCCAGCTGCTCGGCGACCAGGTTCCTCTGAAACGGGTTCATCGTGCTGCTCGAGCCCAGCATGAAAAACGCGAGTAAGTGCGTGTTGAAGATCCTCACCTCGCGACCGAGCATCGTGGTGTAGGCCCCGATCAGGAGACGGTCGGTCGGCGTGGTCTTCTTGCCGAAAAATTCGAACTCGATCGGCGGCGACGGCAGGTCGATCCGAAGGTGCGCGCGCAACGGTCCGCGGGAAAAAATCGCCAGGCCCAGGCCGAACGGCAATTCGCGCGGGTCGGCCCGCGGATAGGAAAACCAGCTGTCGTAGCCGGGCAGCTCGGCGTGCAGCCGCATGTAATTCGGCGGCGGCTTCAGCTGCACTCCGCCGGGCAGGGCCTTTTCAACCTCCTGCAGCAGAATGATGTCAGCGTTGTGCGCGCGAATTTCCTCCAGGGTCGCATCGAGCCGGATCGGCGCACGATCGGGATACGTGTCATCCCAGATCTGCCCGAACTGCATGTTGAACTGAAGGACGCGAAACGTGCTCATGGGCGATGGCGGTGAGTCATGACCCGTCACCCACAGGGGCGGCAGCAGACAAAAACCCGAGACCTGCAACGACCGCGAAGGGTGCTCCGAACAATATCATTGGGGATGCCAATTCTTTGCGCCGCTGGGAGAGTGCAGCAACCCAATTATTCCGGCTCGGCGGTGCCTTCGACGACCCACGAGCGTGCGGCGGGCATTTGATGGAAAAATTCGCGCAAGGCCGCACTCAGGTGCTCCGCATAACGGAAATGAGCGCCCATGCCGGTGCGCAGCTCGGCCTCGTAGATGAATTTGTCCGCATGCGTGGAATGTTCGAACGGCGTCTGCGCCCCCAGCAGCAAGGAGTAGACATAGGCCGGCGAACCGCGCCGCAGGAGTTCGCGGGTAAGTTCCAGCTGTTGCTTCAGCAACACCGCGTGACCGGCATGCTTGATTTCGGGCGGCAGGTAAAAACCACCCTGCACCAGCGGCGTGAAGCGGTGGCCGGTGCGGTGGCGGTTGAGGTCGCGCAGCTCGGCGAGGGCCATGTTATTCCAGGCAAACGTGACCCGCGCGCGGCGCGTCGCCAGGCCCTGATGGCCGTAGCGGTTGGTGCGGTGCCGGAGCGCCTCGGAAATGGGCTGAGTCTCGGTGAGCCACGGCGGCGTGTCGCGATCGACCTTCACCCAGACCTCGTCATCGAGCGGCTCGGCCGACAGGCGCTCGAGCCCGAGCTTGAGGCTGGCGGCGAGTTCCTGCCGGGCCTGCTCCTCAAAGGATTTTTCCGCGGAGCTGTGGCGCATGAGCCGGGGCGACTGCTTGAGCAGCTCCTCGCGGATCAGGCGGGCAGCGGTGCGCGCCTCGGGATTCGGCAGGGAATCGAGATGCTTCACCGTCGTGGCCCACATGCGGGAGGACTGCACGAGCCCGAGATTGGTACGCGTGGCGAACGGGATGAAATAGCGCGCGCGGTCGAGCGCGTAGTTTTTGCGGAGGCGTGTGACCACCGCGGGCTTGGCGTCGGGCGGCAGGCGCACCAGCTCGGGTTTCGCCGTCGCGAGCAGGTCGAGCCGGAGATATTCAGCATGGTAGGCGGCGAAGGCCGCGGCCATGATATCGTGCCAGCGCGCCGCGAGGTCGTCCGGGATGCCGATCTCGTCGGGCGTCGGAAGGTTGGCCGCATCCATCGTGATATACCGCGTGCTCGACTCCTGGCCGTCGGCCATCGTGGCAATTTCAAAGATTTTCCACGCCAGCCACATCGAGACGCCGTCGAGCGCGATCGCGAGGCCGCCGGTGAGGCCGCCGATCGACGCGTGGCCGTAATCGACGAACTTCAGGATGCGGTCGATCGAGGCATCGGGGTTGGCGACGTCGACCTTGCCGAGAATGGCGGCGAGGCCCTCGTTGCTGCGGGAGTAGCGGGCCAGCACGGAGGCGAGCAGCTCCGGTGTGACCTTGGGCAGGTCGGTGGCGGTCGGGGGTGGAACGAGGGCGAGTCCGGTAACTTTCATGCGTGAAGCGGCGCCACTGAGGCAGCAATCTGCGCCGGAAACAAATGTCTTTTCGCCGGGTCTGTGACCGCCCCATCTTTATGACAACAGTAACCCACCCTGCGTCGAAACGTCTGCTTCACATGCAACTTCACTCCTTCATTCCCAAGGCCACCCGGCCGGCTCTTTTTCTGCTTTCCGCGGCCTTCTGCGCCGCCGGCCTCGCGCTTTCGGCCCAAGCCCAAACCCGCGTTTCGGTCGATCTCGGCCTGCGCGTCGGATTGCCCGCCCCCATTATCGTGGAGCAAGCCCCGCCTCGCCCCCGAGAGGAAAGAATCATTGTTTCTCCCGGCTCGGGCTACGTCTGGATTGCCGGCCACCACTCGTGGATCCGTGGACAATGGGTCTGGATCCCGGGCATGTGGACGCTGCCTCCCCAGCCCGGTGCCTACTGGGTCGAGGGCCGCTGGGATGGCCGCAACCGCAACTGGATCGAGGGTTACTGGCAGATTCCTCAGCCGCCGCCGCCGCCGGTGGTGGTGCCCAGCCAGGTCGTGATTTACGACGCACCCCCGCCCCCGCGGCAGGAAATCATCTACGCCCAGCCTTCCCCGTACCATGTCTGGATCGGCGGCTACTGGGTCTGGCGCGGTCATCGCCACGAATGGGTCGGCGGCCATTGGGAGCTTCCGCCCCGCGGCCGGTCCGCCTGGATCGCTCCGCGTTGGGAACGGCGCGGCGGTTCCTACGTGTTCATCGAGGGCCGCTGGCGCTAAGGCTCCTGGCGATATTCATAAGAAAGGCGGGGTCAATGACCCGCCTTTTTCGTTTTTAAAAATGGGCGGGGATCACACGCGCCGCCTTGGATCGCCCGCCTTCAGCGCGTCGTGAGCCAGTCGCCCAAGGGACCTTGGTAAAAGCCCAGGAGCACCGTGCACGCCGCGAGGAGACCGAGCACCACGCCCAATGACGCGGTCACCGGGGTGAGCGCAGGCCGGGAGGAAGCCGTCTCGGCATCGGCCGGGGGCGTCCAGGTCTCGAAGAAGGCCGCCCGGATCCAGGTGAAATAGTAATAGATCGAAATCACCACGCCGACGACCGCCACGGCCAGCAGGCCGTAATGGCCGGATTGAAAGACGGCGATGAAGATGAAGAGCTTGCCCATGAACCCCGCGAGCGGCGGGATACCGGCGAGCGAACCGAGGCCGATCGCGAGCACCAGCGCGAGGAACGGACGCTCCTTCGCGAGCCCGGCGTAGTGGCTGATTTCCTGGTCGGCATCATTCGGGCCGGCCACGTGCGCCATCACCCCGAACACCGCGAACGAGGCGATCAGGTAGGCAAAAAGATAGAAATAAACCGCGCCAAAGGCCATCGGCACCGTGGCGGCCGCGACGACACCCAGCAGCAGGAATCCGGCGTGCGAAACGCCGGACAGGCCGATCAGGCGCTTCACGTTGTGCTGCGTCAGCGCGGCGAAATTGCCGAACAGCAATGTGGCCGCCGCCATCAGCGTCAGGATCGGCAGCGTCAGCCACGCGTAGGCGGAAAAGGTCCGGACCAGGGTCAGCAAGATGACGAACCCAACGGCCTTCGAGCCGACGGCGAGAAACGCCGTCACGGGCGTCGGCGCTCCCTGGTAGACATCAGGCACCCAGATCTGGAAGGGAAACGCCCCGATCTTGAACGCCACGCCGGAGAGCACGAGCACGATGCCCACGCTGGCGAGGAAGTGGTGCGGATTCATCGAGAGAAATCCCGAAAGCTCGTCAAAGTTCATCGCCGAACCGGTGTGCCCGGGGAGCATGGGATTGCCCGCCACGCCATAGAGCAGCACGATGCCGAAAAGCAGGATCGAGGAGCTCAGCGCGCCCATGACGAGATATTTCAGGCCGGCTTCCAAGGACAGCGCACTCGTGCGGAAATAACTCACGAGGATGTAGAAGCCGATCGTCACCGTCTCGAGCGTCACGAAGAGCATCACGAAGTGGTTGCTCTGAGCCAGGAGCATCATCGCGGCCGTGACGACGAGCACGATATGGTAGAACTCCGTGTGCGGCATCTTCTGCTTCGCGAGGCTCACGGTGCCAAGCAGGCACACGAGCGCGGCCGTCACCAGGAAGAACACGCGCATGATCTGGCCCTCATGCGAGTGATGCAGCAGACCGCTGAACGTATCGCCTTCCAGCAGAAACCCCGGCCGGAGACCCAGCACCTGGCTCGGAATGATGGCCAGCACCCCGAACAGCGCGAAGCCCGGCAGGTACGCGTGGTACTTCGCCGGCAGCACAATCTCGAGCGCCAGCAGCGCCAGGGCCACGCAGGCGAGCAGCACCTCGGGAAAGATGGCGCCCCAGTCGTTGTTCGCGGCGATTGCTTGAAGGGAGGAGAGATCCATTGCGACGGAGAGGCGTTATTTCGCGATGGCGGCCGGCGGGGCGTAGACCGCGGACAGCGTGGCGTTGAGCGGCGTGGAAAGGGACTGCGGCCAGAAACCAATGAACAGCAGCGCGGCGAGCAGAATGAGCGCGGGAAATTTCTCCTTCCAGCTCAGGTCCGCCGGCGGGTGCGCCGCGGCGACGATGCTGAACGCCTCGGTCGGCGGCCCGAAGAACACGCGCGCGGCCGCCCGCAGGCCGTAGATGGCGGAAATGACCACGCCCGCCACCGCAATCACGGTGAAGACGTGCGAAAATTTCCATAGGGCGACGAAGATGGTCAGCTCGCCCCAGAAGTTGGCAAAGCCCGGCAGGCCGATGCTGGCAAAGGTGCCGGCGACAAAAAACGCCGCGAGCACGGGGGTCTTTTGCGCCAAGCCGCCCATCTGCGTCAGGTCAAAGGTGTGCGTGCGGTGGTGGATGCTCGTGGCCAGGAGGAACAGCAGCGCGACCGACAGGCCGTGCGCCACCATCAGCAGCACCACGCCGCCCGCGCCCAGCACGGAGAAGCAGGCCACGCCGAGGAACGCATAGCCCATGTGCATGACCGAGCTGTAACCGATGACCTGCTTGAGGTCGCGCTGGGCCATCGTGATGAGGCCGACGATGAGGACGTTGCCTACGGCCGCCAGCAGCGCGAGCACCTGGGCCCAGTGGGCCACGCCCGCGGGCAGCAACGGCAGGGCGATCTGAATGAGGCCGTAGAGGCCAAATTTCTTGAGCACGCCCGCGTGCAGCATCGCGGCGGAGCTCGGCGCGGCGCCATAGCCGAGGGGCGCCCACGTGTGGAAGGGCCAGAGCGAGACGAGAATGCCGAAACCAAACATCAGCAGGCCGAAGATATTATGCTGCACCGTTTCGGCCAGCGGCCGGTTCGCGATCACCTCGCGGAGCGCGATGAGATCGAAGCTGTTCGCCCCGCTCTTCACGTACAGGGCGATGAGCCCGACCAGGGAAAGCATCGCACCGAGCGTGAGATAAATGGTGAGCTTCATCGCCGCGTAGCTGCGGTCGCGTCCACCCCAGATGCCGACCATGATGAACGTCGGGATCAGCGCGAGTTCGTGGAAGAAGTAGAAGAAGAACACGTCCACACTGGCGAAGACCCCCATCAGGCCGGCCTGCATGATGAGCAGTAGCATGAGATAAATCTTGAGCCGCTCGGCACCGGACTGGATCGCGTAGAGCCCGGCCGCCAGGCCGACGAGACCCGCGAGCACAAACAGCGGGAGCGAAATGCCGTTCAACCCGAGCGTGAGGTGGATGCCCAACCCGTCGAGGCCGGTCGAGTAGGACGAGAGCAAGGCATAGCCGTGCGCCTGGGGCTGCGCGCCGTAGCTCCACCAGGCGTAGAGCGCCAGCAGCGCCGGAACGCCGAACCCGGCGTAGGCCAGCCGTACCGACCAGCGCTTTGGCAGGCCGAGCGCAATGGCCAGCGCCACCGCGAGCGGGGCCGCGATGGACAAAAGGAGGGGATCGAAAGGCAGGTTGCTCATCGCAAAATTAGAGGACACCGGTCGCAAAGAGCCAGAGGATGACGACGCCAGCGAAGAACCAGTAGACGTAGACGCTGATCCGGCCCACATGCAGGGCGCGGGCCCCGAGTCCGACGAGGCCGACCAACCCGGCGAAGCCGCGGATGATCACGCCGGCGAGAAAGATCTGCTCCAGGAAGCTGAGCAGCAGGGCGAAACGCTGCTGCACCTTGTCGATGTAATAGGTGTAGATCTCGTCGAACCAGAGCTTCGACGCCAGCAGCCGGAAGAGACCGGGTGATTTCAGCTCCAGCGCATCGGTCGCCGCCGGCTTGTAGAAGAGAAACGCGGTGCCTGCGCCGACCACCAGCACAAACAGGCTCGTCAGCAGGATGGTCAGGTGATCCGAACCGTGCGCTTCGGGGATCAGTTCGAAGACGCCGTCAAAGACCTTCGGGTAGTGGGACGTATAGCCCGCCACAACCGCGAGCACCGCGAGGACCATCAGCGGGAGTGTCAGTGTCAGCCCGCCTTCATGCGCGTGCGCGGCGGACTCACTGCGCGGCTCGCCGAAGAACGTGATCCGCCAGAGCCGGGTCATGTAGAGCGCGGTCAGGATCGCGGTGAAAGCGAGGATCGCGAAGACCGCCTTGTTGTTTGTGTAGGCGAGATAAAGGATCGTGTCCTTCGAGAAGAACCCCGCGAGGAATGGCAGGCCGATGATGGCGGCGACGCCGATCGTGAAGGTCACGAAGGTGAGCTTCATCCGCGACGAGAGCCCGCCCATCTTGAAGATGTCCTGCTCGTGATGGCAGCCGTGAATGACCGAGCCGGAGCCGAGGAAGAGCAGCGCCTTGAAGAAGGCGTGGGTCGTCAGGTGGAACATCGCGGCACCGACACCGGTGGCCGCTCCCAGCACCTGCCAGTGCGATACCGCCAGCTTACCCGCGGCGTCGACCATGGTGTCGCTCACCGGGATCATTTTGGATCCCAGCCCAAACGCCGCGACCATGTAACCGAGCTGCGAGAGCGTGGAGTACGCCAGGATTTTCTTGATGTCGCGCTGCACGATGGCGCAGAAAGCGGCATAGAGCGCGGTGGCCGTGCCGACCCACATGATGACCGTGAGGGCATCCGGGACCATGAGCACGTTGATCCGGCACAGCATGTAGATGCCGGCCGCGACCATCGTCGCGGCATGGATCAGCGCGGAGACCGGCGTCGGGCCTTCCATCGCGTCGGGCAGCCAGACTTGCAGCGGCAGCTGGGCGGATTTGCCGACCGCGCCGCAGAACAGCAGCAGCGGGATCAGTGTGCTGTAGACGTGGTGGCCGGCGGCGAGCTCGCTCAGGTTCACCGTGCCGTTGCTCCAGTAGCACATGATGATGCCGAGCAGGAAACCGAAGTCGCCGACGCGGTTCGTGATGAAGGCCTTCTTCGACGCGTCACTGGCGGACTGCTTCTCGTGCCAGTGGTTGATGAGCAGCCAGGAGCTGAAACCGACGAGCTCCCAGAAGATGAACATCATGAAAAGATTGTCGGCAAACACGATGCCAAGCATCGAGAACATGAAAACTGAGAGACCGCCGAAGTACCGGGCCTTGGCCGCGTCGTCGTGCATGTAGCCGAGCGAAAACACATGCACGCACAGGCCGACGATCCCGACGATGACGAGCATCAGCGCGGCGAGGTCGTCGAACTTGATTCCGAGCGAGAGGGTGAAGGAGCCGAGCTGCAGCCACGACGTCGCGGCCTCGAACCGCGCGCCGCCAAAGGCCAGCGTGAAGGCGCCGGCCGCGACGATCACGGCAGCCGTCACGGACATCGTCGCGGCCAGCGTGCCGGACCGGCGGAGGAAGAGCGCGATGATCGCGGCCGAGGCCAGCGGCGCGAGAAGGACAAGCAGGGCGATTGAGACCGGCGTCATGGGCATCAGTTTTTCAGCGCGTCGAGTTCATCCACCCGGATGGTGTGGCGCTTGCGGAAGAGTGCCACGATGATGGCCAGGCCGACCGCGACCTCGGCGGCGGCGACGGTAAAGATGAAGAACACGAAGACGTTGCCGTCGAGGGTGTGGTTGAACCGCGAGAAGGCGACCAGCGCGAGGGTCGAGGCGATGAGCATCAGCTCGAGGCTCATGAAGAGCACCAGCGTGTTCTTGCGCAGGAGCACGCCGAAGAAGCCGATGGCGAAGAGCACCACGCTGAGGATGACGTATTCGTTGAGGGTCGCGGTGATCATTTCACGTCCTCCACGCCGTCGATTTTCTTGCTCAGCACGATCACCCCGAGCATCGCGATGAGGAGCAGGAAACCCATGACCTGCACGGGCAGCAGGTAGGTGGTGAAAAGTTGGTAGGCGTAGGGCTTGAGCGCGGCACCGACGCCGCCGGCGGCATTCGGGTTCGGGGCGTCGAGCTGGCCGCGGGTCACAAAGGTGCCGAGGCCGGTCAGCAGCAAGCCAAGCGCGATCAGGCTCACGAAAATGGGGAATTTCTTGAACCCCCAGTTTTTCTGACCCTGCGTGTCCAGCAGCATAATGATGAAGAGAAACAGCGCGACGACCGCGCCCGCGTAAACCAGCAGGAGCAGGAAGGCCAGGAGGTAGGCGTCCAACTGGACGAACAGCCCGGCCACGCCGACGAGGCAGAGCAGGAAGCTCATCGCGGCCGTGACGGCGTTCTTGGTCGCGACGACACCGACGGCGCTGGCGACCGTGAGCAGGGCAAAGAGATGAAACAGGGCTGGGGCCATGGTCAGGATGGGGCGGGCATCAGTGCGCGTTGCCGTGCTCGGCGGCGGCTTTTTTCTTGTCCCACTTGAAATGCGAATCCGGCAGCGTGCCGCCGAGCTCGTAGAGGCGGTCCTTGTGGTTGACCATCTCCGCGCGGGTGTAGCCGGACATCGAGTATTGGTTCTGCAGGAAGATCGCCTCCTCCGGGCAGACCTCCTGGCAGAGGCCGCAGTAAATGCAGCGGAGCATGTCGATGTCGAAGGCCTGCGGGCCCTTCTCGACGTGCTCGCGGTCGCTGCCCGAGGGCAGCTCACCCGGCGTGATGCGGATGGCCTTGGGCGGACAGACAAACTCGCAGAGCTGGCAGGAGACGCATTTCTCGCGGCCGTTCGGGTCGCGCACCAGCGTCGGCACGCCGCGGTAGCCGGGCGGAATCGCGGGGCGCTGCTCGGGATACTCGAGCGTCTCGGCCGGCTTGAGCAGCCGCTTGAAGGTGGTCTTCAGGCCGCTGAGGATCTGCGGCACGTAGGTGCGCTCCGCCAGCGAGAGGGTTTTGCGTTCGAGAGGGATGACGGCCATGGCGCGGGTGAATTAAGAGGCGGATTTCTGGATGAACGCGATGGCGAGCGCGTAGAGGATCAGGTTCGCAATCGCGAGCGGCAGGAGCTTCTGCCAGCCGAGCTTCATGACCTGATCGTAGCGGAAACGCGGCACCGTCCAGCGGACCCACATGAAGATGAAGATCAGGGTCAGGACCTTGCCGAGAAAAATACCGAGGGAGAGCACGCCGACGAACAGCGGGTGAATCGTCCACGCCGCGTGGGTGGCGTGATGCAGCCAGCCCACCAGGTCCGCGAGCGAGATCCAAGGCAGCGGGTTCCAACCGCCGAAGAACAGCAAGGTGAAGACGCCCGAGCCAACGAGCATGTGCGAGTATTCCGCCACGAAGAAGAGCGACCACTTGAACGCGCCGTACTCCGTATGGAAACCGCCGACGAGGTCGGCCTCGGACTCCGGCATGTCGAACGGCTGGCGGTTGGTCTCGGCAAAGAGCGAGACCAGGAAAATGAAGGCCGACAGCGGCATCAGGAAAACAAACCAGGTGCCGCCCCAGAATCCCGGCAGGCTTTGGAATTCCACCACCTTCGCGAGACTCATCGTGCCAGGCGCGCCCGGGGCGTTGATCCAGAGGAAAACCGGGATCACCGAGAGCGTCATCGAGAGCTCATAGGAAATGAGCTGCGCCGACGCACGCACGCTGCCGAGGAAGGGATACTTCGAGTTGGAGGCCCAGCCCGCGAGGATCAGCGAGTAGACCCCGAGCGAGGACACCGCGAAGACTGCGAGCAGGCCCACGTCGACATTGGCCAGCACGAGCGGAATGGCGTCGCCGGCGGCATTAAAATAAGCGCCAAACGGGACGACCGTGATCGTCGTGAGTGCCGGCATCATCGCGATCGCCGGCGCGAGCGCAAAGTAGACCTTGTTCACGTGGCCGGGCACCGGCTCCTCCTTGAAGAGGAACTTCGCGCCGTCCGCCATCAGGTGAAACACCCCGAGCCGCTGGAGAAACGTGCCGACAAACGGAATCCACGCGATCCACGGCACAATGGCGCGGTTGGGACCGGGCCGTCCCTGCATCCACGCGGAGACCTTGCGCTCCGCCAGCGAGCACGCCCCGGCCAGCGGGAAGATGACCATGATCACCGCCAGGCCCTTGATGAGGCCTTGGACGACGGGATGGAGATTGGACCAGAAATCGATCATTCGGATTTTACACCAAGATCGCCAAGGCCGCGAAGGGGAGAGGAAGAGTTGGGCATGGGCAGGATTCTTTGCGTTCCTTGGCGTACTTCATGTTAAAAATCAGGTGGTCGCAGCAGCCGGCTGGGCCGCGGGTTTGTAGTGCAGCGTCTCGCCCTCGGCGAACGGTAGCGCCGCGTACGGCGTGGCATCGAGGAGCAGCCCGGTCTCGGGGAGATTCGCGAAGGTCATCGTGCCGAGCGCAGGGACTTCGGCGGCGATCAGTTTCCAGAGCGGGCCGACCTCAGACGCCGCAATCGCGGTCCCCGCGGCGGTGACCAGCTTCGCCAGCACCACGAGGTCGTCGGTCGCGCCCACGGGACCGGGGACGGCTTTCAGGAATTTCTGGATCCGGAACTGCTGGTTCACGAACGTGCCGCTCTTCTCAAACCCGGTCAGCGTGGGCAGGATGATCTTGGCCGCGGCGCTCGTCGCGTTGGCGTGCGTGCCGAGATAAACCACGGAGATTTTTGTGAGCTGCGCGGCCGTGAGGCCGGCCGTGGCGAGATCTTCGCCGAGCGAGACCACGGTCGTCACCGTGCCGGCATCGATCGCGGCGCTGAGTTCGGTGAGCTTCGCCGCAGGCAGCGCAGTGATGAGCCCGGTGACCAGGGCACCGCGGACATTCGGATTGCGGTCGGCGGAGATGAGCAACTTGTCCCCCTGCCCCACCCGGCTGACCAGCGAGACGGACACGCCGAGCGCGGCGGCCAGTTTCTTGGTGAGGAACTGTTCCTCAACGGAGCTGCGACCGGAGCCGACGATCGCCACGCGGCCGGCCTTGCAGAGCTCGGCGGCGGCGTGGATCGCGATGTCGAGGGCGCTATCCGCGCCGTTGACCTTGATCGTGGTGAGGCGCGTGTCGGACTTCACTTGCTTGTAGAGCACGCGGCCGCTGTCGGCCATCCACGTGTCGTTCACCGCATCATTGCGGCGCGGCGTGATGCGGTAAATGACACCCTCGCGCGACCAGACGACGGTGTTGGCGCCGACGCTCGACTCGGGATCGACCGAGTTCGTCTGCTTGAGGAACCAGACGCGCATCTTGAAGCGGAAATCCGTGCTGGTGAGCGCGCCGACGGGGCAGATGTCGACCGTGTTGAGCGAGTAGTTGTTCTCGAGCTGCTTGCCCGGGTAGCACGTGAGCGTCGAGTAGCTGCCGCGGTCGATGAAGCCGAGGACATCGTCCTTCGCGACTTCCTTGGAGAAACGGATGCAGCGCGAGCAGAGGATGCAGCGCTCGTCGTCGAGGGTGACGCGCGGCCCGAGCTGGGTGCGCTTCGGCTTCACGTTCTTCTGCTCGATGAAGCGCGAGTAACCGCGGCCGTAGCCGGTGGACTGCTCCTGCAGCTTGCACTCGCCGGCCTGGTCGCAGATCGGGCAGTCGAGCGGGTGGTTGATGAGGAGGAACTCCATCACGCCCTCGCGGGCATCCTTCACCATCGGCGACGTCGTGCGGACATGGAGACCGGGGGAAACATTCGTGCCGCAGCCGATCTGGGGGCGCGGGATCCAGTTGATCTTCTGCTTGCCGGTGGCCGGGTCCATGACCGGGGCCTTCGTCGCCGGATCGACCGCCGGCATGCCCATTTCGATGAGGCACATGCGGCAGTTGCCCACCACGGTCAGCTTCGGGTGGTAGCAGTAGTGCGGCACGTCGATGTTCACGAGGCGCGCGGCCTCGATCACATTCGTGCCCTTGGGCACGGCAATCTCCTTGCCGTCAATGTTGACGGTGACGAGGTCGGGTTTGGTCGGAGCGATCATTGCAGGAGAATTTTATTACCACGAAACCCACGAAATACACAAAAGAGGAAAAGGGTTCGGATGACTGCGGGTGGTTCTGATTTTCGTGTTTTTAGTGTGTTTCGTGGTGACCAAAACTCAGATCAGCGCCGCCGCGCCGGCGGGTTTGGCGGTTTTCTTGGTCTCGGGATACTGCTTAAACTCGTCGCCGAACTTCGCGATGAAGCTCTGGGTCGGCCACGAGCAGGCCTCGCCGAAGGCGCAGATGGTGCGGCCGGGGATCTGATCGGCCACGCTCTTGAGCAGCGCGGCATCCTCGTTGCGCGCCTCGCCGTGCACCATGCGCGTGGTGATCTTCTTCATCCACAGCGAGCCCTCGCGACAGGGCGTGCACTGGCCGCAGCTCTCGTGGGAGTAGAACGCGTTGATGTTGGCGAGTGCCTCGACCATGTTGACGGAATCGTCCATCACGATGACGCCGCCCGAGCCGCCCATCGTGCCGATCATGCCGAGCGAATCGAAGTCCATCGGGACGTCCTCGACGCCCCAGTCGTAATCGACCATCTCCGCGCCGACCTTGCGCTTGCCCTTGAAGCGTTCGCCGAACCGCAGGATTTTCGCCGAGGAACCGCCGGGAATGACGGCCTTCAGCTTGCGCCCCGGGAGCGGACCGCCGCAGACCTCATTCAGCAGCTGGCCCAGTGTGATCGTGCCGGCGGGAAATTCGTAATAGCCCGGGCGCTGCACATGGCCGGAGACGCAGAACACGCGCGTGCCGGTGTTGCCGGGCGTGCCGATCTTGGCGAAGGCCTCGCCGCCATGCTGCGCAATGTACTTCACATGGCAGAGCGTCTCGACGTTGTTCACGATCGTCGGGCACTGGTAGAGGCCGAGGACGGCGGGAAAATACGGCGGCTTGATCCGTGGGTTGGCGCGCTTGCCCTCGAGCGACTCGATCAGGCCGGTTTCCTCACCGCAGATATAGGCGCCGGCGCCGCGGTGGACGTAGATTTCGCAGTTGTAAGTCGTGCCCAGGATGTTCGGGCCGACCAGATTCGCCGCGCGGGCCTCAGCGATGGCCTTTTCCAGGATCTTCGCCCCGTGGGGAAATTCGCCGCGGATGTAGATGTACGCCTGCTTCACGTTGTTCGCGAAACACGAGATCATCGTGCCCTCGATGAGCTGGTGCGGGTCCTGGTGAATGATGTAGCGGTCCTTGAAGGTGCCCGGCTCGGACTCGTCGGCATTGACGATGAGATAGATCGGCTTGCCGCTCTTGCGGTCCACCAGGCCCCACTTCACGCCGCAGGGAAACCCCGCGCCGCCGCGGCCGCGCAGGCCGGACTTCTTCACTTCGTCGATGAGTTCCTCGGGCTTGCGGGTGACCGCCTTCTTCAACACCTCGTAGCCGCCATTGCGCACGTAGCAGGCGAGGTCGTTGGTGTACCCCGGCTCGTCAATGTGCTGAAAGATGATGCGGGTTTGGGCGGGAGCGGGCATGGCGAAATTTTCGATTTTCGATTTGGGATTTCCGATTGCCGGTCAGCGACGCTGGGCGGCTTCCGCTTTGATCTGGGCGCTGAGCTGTTTCGCCTTGGCGACGTCGACCTTCTCGTGGAGGTCGTCGTCGATCAGCACGACGGGCGCGGTGCCGCAGCTCGCGAGGCACTCGACGAACTCCACCGTGACCTCGCCGTCGGGCGAGACCTCGCCGAGCTGCGTGTTGAATTCCTGCTCGAACGCCGCGCAGGTCTTGTATCCGCCCAGCAGCGCGCAGGAAAGCGTGCGGCAGACCTTGATGTGGCGGCGGCCGATCGGCTTCCGGCGAAACATCGGGTAAAACGTGATGACCTCGTAAACGTTGATCGGCTGGAGCCCCAGCTTCGTGGCAATCCACGGAATCGCTTCATCGGGGATGTGGCCGATGTCCTCCTGGATCAGGTGCAGCAACGGCAGCGTGGCGCTCCGTTTCTCGGGGTAATGCGTGATTACCTCGTCAATGGCCTGGAGCGTTGAGGGCTTGAGATTCATCAGGCGGAAAAGGCCGCAGGGTTTTGCCCGCGAATCACGCGAATTAGCGCAAATGAGCCGGAGCAGAAAATTTCAGGATTCGTGGGCATTCGCGTTATTCGCGGGAGGATTTCACCGGTCACACTCGCCCATGACGAAGTCGAGCGAGCCGAGGATGGCGACGACGTCGGACACCATGTTGCCGACGCAGACCTTGGGGAGGATGGAAAGATTGCAGAACGACGGGGCGCGGATCTTCAGGCGCCACGGCACGCCGCCGCCCTTGCTGACGACGTAGAAGCCCAGCGCGCCCTTCGGGTTTTCCGCCTCGAAGTAAACCTCGCCCGGCGGCATCTGCGGGCCCTCGGTCACGAGCATGAAATTCTGGATCAGCTCCTCCATCGAGGTGAGGATCTTGTCCTTCGACGGGGCAAAAATCTTCTTCGCGTCGGTCGCATACCACGGGCCGCCGGGAAACTTCGCGATGACCTGCTTGATGATACGCACCGACTGGCGCATCTCCTCGCCGCGCACGAGATAGCGGTCATAGCTGTCGCCCTTCGTGCCGACCGGGATGTCGAATTCGTACTGCTCGTAACCGGAGTACGGCTTGTCCTTGCGGAGATCGAGGCCGACGCCGGAGCCGCGGAGGTTCGGACCCGTGAGGCCGTACGCGATCGCGTCCGCCTTCGAGATCGTGCCGACGCCCACCGTGCGATCCATGAAGATCTTGTTTCGGGTCAGGAGCGCGAGGATCTCTTCGAGGATCGGCAGGAACTGGTCGCAGAACGCGTCGACGCGGCCCGTCCAGCCCTCGGGCACGTCGCGCTGCAGGCCGCCGATGCGGCTGTAGCTCGTCGTGAACCGCGCGCCCGTCAGCTCCTCGAAGAGCTTGTAGAGTTTCTCGCGCTCGGTGAACGCGTACATGAACACCGTCCACGCGCCGGTATCGATGCCGAACGCCCCGAGCCCCAGCAAATGCGCGGAGATCCGCGCCATCTCGGCCGTCAGCACGCGGATCGCCTGGCAGCGCGCCGGCACCTCGAGCTTGGCGAGTTTCTCGACCGCGATGGCGTAGGCCATGTTGTTCGCGAGCGGCGCCAGGTAATCCAGCCGGTCCGTATAGGGCACGAACTGGTTGTAAGTCATGTTCTCGGCGATCTTCTCGTCGCCGCGATGCAGGTAGCCGATGACCGGGTCGCACTTCGTCACGACCTCGCCGTCGAGTTCCAGCTGCAGCCGAAGCACGCCATGCGTGGACGGATGCGACGGGCCCATCGAGAGCGACATCTTCTCGGTCTCAAACTCGGCCACAGCGGCGGTATCGGGGAAGGAGAATTCGGTGGCCATGGTGGGAGCGTTCAGCGCTGGGTCGGTTTCTCGCGGCCTTCGTTCCAGCTCTCGTCCTTCGCGCGGGGTTCGGCCTCGGTCAGGTTGATCTCACCCGGCGCCGCGACAAACGGCCCGCCGACCATCGGCGCGGCGATGGCCTTCGTGCCCGTCTCGGCCACCACGTCCGCATCCGGCAGCGGCGTCTCGATGCCGGCCAGCGGGAAATCCTTGCGCAGCGGAAAGTGCGGATACTCGTCCCACATCAGGATGCGGCGCAGGTCGGGATGGCCCTCAAACTTGATGCCAAACATGTCGTAGGTCTCGCGCTCGTGCCAGTTCGCCGCGGCCCACAACCCGCAGATGCTCGCCACGGCCGGCGCCTCGTCGTCGGGGCAGTTCGCTGCGACGCGGATATAGCCGTGATGCGTGGTCGAAAACAGGTGATAGACCACCGTGAAACGCGGCGAAACGCCCTCGGCCCAGTCGATCGCGGTCACGTCGACCAGCATGTCGTAGGCCTGGTCATCCCGCAGGAACTGGAGCACCGCGAGGATCTCGCCGGCCGGCACATTGACGGCCTCATGGTCGAGGCTGGCGCGCGGGGTGACCTGCGGAAATTTTTCCTGGAGAGCAGTCGTGACAGCAACGGTGGCGGACATGCGCGGGGAGTCGGGCGGTTGGATCCGGGTCAGGCGATGAGCAGGTTGGTGGCCGAGCGCTCGCGCCGGACCTTCCCCTGCAGTTTCATGAGGGCGTCGAGCAGCGCCTCCGGGCGCGGGGGACAGCCACTCACATACACATCCACGGGGATGATCCGGTCCACGCCCTGCAGCACTGCGTAGCTGCGGTACATTCCGCCCGAACTGGCGCAGGCGCCCATGGCGATGACCCACTTCGGCTCGGCCATCTGGTCGTAAATGCGGCGGACGGCCGTGGCCATCTTGTAGGTGACGGTGCCCGCCACGATCATGCAGTCGGCCTGGCGGGGGGAAAAGCGCATGACCTCGGCGCCAAACCGGGCGATGTCGAACCGGGAGGCGCCCACGCCCATCAGCTCGATGGCGCAACAGGCCAGACCCATCGGCATCGGCCACATGGAGTTGGTGCGGACCCAGTTGATGACCGAATCGAGGCGGGAAACGATGACTTCGCCCTCGATTTTGCTGTTGTAGGCCAATTCGGTGCTGGGCGAGACCATGAGAGTGGGCAGGTGGTGGTTAGACGGAAAAACCTGCGCAGGGTTAAGTCGCCTTCCGTGTCGCGCAAGACGCTTTTGGAAAAAGTGTCTTATTATTCAGAAATCGCACGGAGCTGATAAGCTGAAGATGGCGGAGAGGGAGGGATTCGAACCCCCGGTAACCTTGCGGCTACACGTGCTTTCCAAGCACGCGCATTAGACCACTCTGCCACCTCTCCCGGGTGCCCGGAAGGCCCGGCCTTGCCAGCCGGTCCCTCGAGCGAAGGGAAGAACAAAGGGAGAACCACCAAGGCTGGTCAACGGAAAATCCACGGCGCCAAGAGCGCGAAGAAATCCAGGACATGGGTCGGGCTCGGAGATCTTTCCGGGTTAAATCCGCCGCCAGGCATGCGGGCTCGCACGCTCCGCCGCCCGGAAGGCGCGGTAGAAGTTCGACAGATCCTCGAAGCCGCACTCGAAGCAGATCGACGCCACCGACCGGCCCGTGTCACGCAGCAGCCGGCGGGCGTGGGCCAGCCGGTGGCCGCGCACCGTCTCGAGCCACGACCCGCCCGTTTCCTCCCGAAACAACTGCGTGAACCGCCGCCGGCTCATGCCCAGCCGCGCCGCCTCGGCATCGATGGCCAAGGGCTCGAAAAACCGCCGCTCCAGTTCCTGCGCATAGGCCGCCACGCGCGCCCGCGCGAGTTGCGGTCCTTCCGTCCGCTCCACCGGGGTGCCCCGGCCCGCCGCCGCACGCAGCAGCCGGCCGAGCAACTCCCACGTCAACCCGAGCATGAGCGCCTCGCCGCCCGGGCGCTGCAGGGTCTGTTCGTGCAGCAGCTCCCGGATGAGCCCGCGTACCCCGGTCACGCCCGGCGAGGACCGGAAAAGCCGGTAATTGCCCAATCCGCCAGCACTCGCCTTCGACGCCGCGAGGAGATCCCGCCGCACGCAGACCGCGTAAAGCGACAACGGCCGCACATCCTCGATGCGATGCCGGCAGCCCGCCGGCACCAAGGCCACGTCGCCCGGCCGGAGCGGATCGCGCAGTACGCCGTGCACGAGCCGTCCCTCACCTGAGAACACACAGACCACCTTCAGAAAATCATGCGCCGTGTCCGCCATGCGGAACGGCCGGCCATGCCGGCTCTCCAGCACAAACACCCCCGCCGGCGGAAATACCACCTCGATCGGCTGATTGGCCCGCGGCTCGAACATCGGGACAGGCTGGGCCTCATTGCCTGATTTGCCAAGACTGTTTGCCCGCTCCGCGACGACAGCCGCCGACCCTGCTGCTAGGATAGGTGACCCCATGCATCTCACCGAAGACCTGCCATTCCTGATTCTGCGTCGCACCTGGCAGCCGGTAGCCAATTCCGCCGACCTCCCGCCCGGGCGCCTGCTCGGTTACACCTTGCTCGACACCCCGCTGCTCCTCGCCCGCTTCGCCGACGGACGCCTGCTCGCCGCCGATCCCGCCTGCCCGCACAAGGGCGCCAAGCTCACCGCCGGCTGCATCCGCAACGGCGAACTCGTCTGCGCTTATCACGGCTGGCGCTTCGACGCCGCTGGCGCCTGCCAGTCGATCCCTTCCTTGGTCGACGCGCATCCCGACAAACTCGCCCTCTCCCACCTGCACACCTACGCCATCCAGGAACGCTATGGCCTGATCTGGGTGAAACTCGACCCTGCCCCGCTCGCCGACGGCCAACCCCACGAGCTTCCCGCGGTGCCGGAATTCGAGGATCCGAACTGGAGCTACGTCATGGGCCCGCCCACGCCGTTTGCCGCGGGCTGGCGCCGCGAGGTCGAAAACTACCTCGACATGACCCACTTCGCCTTTGCCCACGCCGATACGCTGGGCAAGGCCGCCGACTACCGCGTTCCGCCGATGGACATCCGCACCCTGCCCGATGGCGGTTTCCAGATGGACGCCCCGTTTCCCGCGCTCGATACGCCGCACGAACCGCCCGGCAAACTCCAGAGCGCGCATCATCGCCGGCAGCGCTGCCATCTGCCCAATTTCACGACGATCCGCCAGAGCTTCGCCGACGGCGACGAGCGCGTGCTCGTCCACATCCCGTCGCCTAATACTCGCGAGAGCTGCACCGTTTTCTGGTCGCTCGCGATTTCGCCCGGTTTCCGCGGACCGCCGCCCGCCGCGCAGATGGAGTTCGCCATCAAGGTCCTCGATGAAGACCGCCGCATGTGCGAAAATCAGGTCCCCGCCGAGGTGCCGATCAATCCCGCCCGCGGCGGCTGGGGCGTCCTGGTCATGCCGGGCGACACCCTGGCCAACACGTTTCAGAAGCAGCTCCGCCGCTGGCTGCTGGCTGAGGCGGCCCCGCAGGGTCCCGCCGGAGATGGGAGATAGAAGTTGGAAGATTGAATACCTTTCCCTTCAAAGTCTCCGCGTTACCTAGAAGCTCGCACTTTCCATCTCCTATCTCCCATCTTCCATCTCCCAAAAAACCATGTCCAAAATCCCCTCCAAGCCCCGCATCCTCACCACCACCGTCGGCTCCTATCCCGTCCCGGACTGGCTCGCCGCGCTGCCCAGCGAACAGGCCGTGATCGATGCCACGCGCGTCGTATTCGACCTCCAGCGCCAGGCGGGCATCGACCTGCCGACCGACGGCGAACTCTACCGCTTTGACGTCAACCATCCCGACACGAACGGCATGATCGAGTATTTCATCCGTCCGATGGCCGGCATCTCGTCCGTGGTCGGCCGCTCAATCACCGAGGAATTCTCCCGTCACCACCCGATGGGTTTCCGCCGCAAGCCCGCCGGGGTCGTCACCGGCAAGCTCGGCGAAGGCTCGCTCAACCTGCTCGCCGACTGCCAGCGCGCCGCGGCGGTCGCCGGCGGCCCGTTCAAGTTCACCGTCACGAGCCCCTACATGCTGGCCCGCACGCTGCTCGACCATCACTACGGCAGCTTCGACAAGCTCACCATGGCCCTCGGCGAGGTTCTCGCCGCGCAGATGCCCGGCCTCCCCGCGCCCTGCATCCAGGTCGACGAAGCCAACATCCCCGGCAATCCCGATGACGCCCCGCTCGCCGCCGCGTCGATGAACCTTCTCCTCGACCGGATCGACGGCGAGCGCGCGGTCCATTTCTGCTTCGGCAATTACGGCGGCCAGACGATCCAGAAGGGCAACTGGCAGAAGCTCGTCGATTTCCTCAACGCGCTCCATTGCGACCATCTCGTGCTCGAGCTCGCCCACCGTCCGAAGAGCGACATCGATGCGCTCAAGCACATCGACAAGAAGATCTCCCTCGGCATCGGTGTCATCGACATCAAGGTGAACCACATCGAGACCCCCGACGAGGTCGCCGCGCGCATCGAGGCCGTGGAAAAGAAAGTCGGCGTGGGCCGTGTCCGCTGGGTCCATCCCGACTGCGGCTTCTGGATGCTCAAGCGCAGCATCGCCGACCGGAAGGTCGAGGCGCTGGTGCTGGGAAGGGATAAATACCTCGGGCTTTAAGCACGAAGGTAGAAATCCGAAATTCGAAATAAGTCGGAGCTGTCTGGCTTAAGGGGCGCTGCGCAGGTCATTGGCTTATTGAAGGCTCGCGAAAATAATCAGGTGAAGTCGAAGATCCGGCCATGCCCTCCGTTGGCTCTGGCCGGATCTTTGATTTGGAAGACCGCACGTATCGGTTCGCCCTGAGTGTCCGGCAGTTTCTCCGAAAATTACCCCGCTCGATCATCACGGAGGTCGATGGCCGGCAGTTGATTCGGTCGTCGGGCTCAGTGGGCGCAAATTACATCGAGGCCAATGATAACGTCGGAGACCGCGACTTCCTTTACCGGATCAAGCTCTGCCGGAAGGAAGCCAAGGAGAGCCGTTTCTGGCTCAAGCTTCTGCTGATTGAGGAACCTAGTTTGGTCGCGGAAGAGCGTGCAGCGCTCGCTAACGAAGCGGATGAACTGATGAGGATTTTCGCCGCTATCCATCGCAACAGTGTCGCTAAAAAATCCTCCGGCAAATCCTGACGATATCTTTGTTTAATAGCGTTCAATCTGTTTCAATCAGGCCGTCGATTTTTGTTCTTCGGATTTCCTGATTCCGTGCTTCCCTCGAATTTCGAATTTTGACCTTCGAATTTCAATCCATGCTTAACATCGCCCTTATCGGCTCCGGCGTCATCGCCCAGTTTCATCTGCGGGCCCTCGCCAAGCTCAAGACTGCCCGGGCCGCTGCGGTCTGCGATGTCCGGCCCGATGTCGCACAAAAAACCGCCGCAGAATTCAATGTCCCGCGCTGGACCGCCAACGCCGCCGAACTCCTGGCCGATCCGGGCATCGACGCCGTCATCCTCGCCCTTCCGGCCAATCTCCGTACCGCCCTTGCCCTCGAGGCTTTCCGGCACGGAAAACACGTCCTCACCGAAAAGCCCGTGGCCATGAACGCCGCCGAAGTCCGCACGATGATTGCAGCCCAAGGTGACCGGGTCGGTGCCGTCGCGTCGTCGCGCTATCACTATTTCGCTTCGGCCCGCGCCGCGACCGCGTTCCTGCGCACCGGTGCGCTTGGGCCGCTCCGCACCATCACCTGCCGCGGTGTCAACCCCGCCGGCCCACCCTTCAAGAATCCCCCCGCGTGGCGCCTGCGCAAGGACCTCAATGGCGGCGGCATCTTCGTCAACTGGGGCTGCTACGACCTCGACTACCTCTTCGGTCTGCTCGACTTCAAGCTCACCCCGCAGTTTGCCCTCGCCCGTACTTGGCAGGCCGGCGCGCCCTACGCCTCCTACACGGCGCCCGGCTCCGACGGCGAGACGCACATCGCCGCCCTCGTCACGTTTGCCGAGGGCTGCGTGCTCACCTACGAGCGCGCCGAGTTCTCCACGCTGCCGCCCGACAACCGCTGGCAGATCACCGGCGAGCGCGGCACGCTCACCCTCCAGATGCTCAAGGCCAAGTCCGCGAACATCGTGCTCACCGAGCCCGACGCCGAGAAAGGCACCCGCACCCGCGTGATCTGGGAAGGCGATGAATCCGAGCTGACCACCGAACACGACGGCGTAGCCGCCGATTTCGTCGAAGCCATCCTGCAGAAGCGGAAGCCCCAGACCTCGCTGCAGAACGCCCTCCTCTTCGCCCGCGTCGCCGACGCCGTCTACGCCTCTTCCGCCACGGGCAAGCCCGTCGCCTTCGATTAAAGACTGATTTTAACCACGAAGGGCACGAAGCACACGAAGGTATCCCGGCCTCGGACTTCGCGCTGTTGGCGGTAAAAACTCAGGGTAAAGGTCGTTGAACCGCAAAGGTCGCGAAGTACGCCAAGCCCAAGCTTCGCAATCCAGATCGACCTGCCATGGCTTGGTGTTCGTGCCCTTCGTGGTTTAACAAAAAACCAGGCTCAGTCCGCCAGCGCGTCTTCACCGTTGTCTCCGGGGCACATCTCCTGTTCGGATCAGCGGGTCAGCGTCCCGCGCAACCCATCCCCTCCGTGAACCCTGAATCCCCTCGCGCCTTCTGGCTCAGCCAACTCTTCTCCGGCATGGGCGGCGACGTCCGCCACGCCTTCCGGCTCCTGTGGAAAAGCAAGGGCATCACCGCCACGACCCTGATCACGCTGGCCCTGTGCATCGGTGCCACGACCGCGATTTTCTCCACCGTCTACTCGCTGATGCTGAAGCCGCTCCCCTTCAGCGAGCCGGACCGCATCGTCGAACTCTACTCGTCGGCGGCCAAGGCGGGCCTGGACAAGATGCCGGCCAACGTCCCGATCTACCTCGACTACTCGAAAAACGCGGCCTCCTACGAAACGATCGGCCTTTGGACGCTCTCCCAGCAGATGTTCGGCGAGGACGAGGCCGCCATCCGCCTCACGACGGCCAGCATGACGGCGGAAATTTTCCAGGTTCTGCGGATCCAGCCGCTGCTCGGATCCTTTTTTACCAAGGAGCAGGACCGGCCGGGCGCGGACAAGGTCGTCGTCCTTACCCAGTCATTCTGGCAGTCCCAGTTTTCCGAGGATCCCGCCATCGTCGGGAAGGAAATTCGCATCGACGGTGGAAAATACAAGGTGATCGGCGTGGCGCCGCGGGCGTTCGAGGCGTGGGATGCGCGGGCAAAGTTTGTCACGCCTCTTTCCTGGCCGCCGGCGGCGGAGAACCCGCAGGGCCGCTACGGGGTGGGCATCCAGCTTTTCGGGCGCCTCAAGCCGGGCGCCACGATCGGCCAGGCCGATGCCGAGGCCAAGACCCTTGAACGGCACTACGTCGAGGCGGCGCCCGCCGGGTTCAAGGCCTTTGTCGATCGCTCGGGCATGACGATGAATGTCGGGGGCGTGCAGGAACAGCGCGTGCAACCGGTGCGCGCCACGATGCTGCTGCTGCAGGCCGGCGTCCTGTTTGTGCTGCTGATCGGCTGCGTGAACGTGGCCAACCTGCTCCTCGTGCGCTCCAATGCCCGCCAGTCTGAACTGGCGATCCGCTCCGCGCTGGGCGCGGGGCGCGCCACCATCGCCCGGCAGCTTGTGCTCGAAAGCCTCCTCCTGACGGGCGTCGGCGCGCTGCTCGGGCTCGGGCTGGCCTGGAGTGCCTTGCGCGTGACCAATTTCTACCTGGCCAAGATGCTGCCGTCGGCCCTGCCGGCCTCGCTCGATCTCCGCGTGCTCGGGTTTGCCGCAGGGCTGACCCTGCTGGTCGGGTTGCTGATCGGCTTGGTGCCGGTGATCCACATCCTGCGGACGAACCTGGCCGAGGTAATCCAACGCAGTTCCCGCGGCGCCTCGTCGGGGCGCGGCGTGCGGGCCCTGAGCAGCATCCTGGTCGTGACCCAGATCGCCGTCGCACTGGTGCTGCTCACCGGCGCCGGGTTGCTGATCCACAGCTTCGCCAACGCCCTGAAAGTCGACCCCGGCTTCAATCCGCAGGGAGTCGTGACTGGACGGATCGCAATCCCGGCCGCGCACCGCGCGAGCGACGTGGCGGCCAACAAATTCCGAGATCGATTGCTGCTGTCCCTCCGGGAAATCCCCGGCGTCACGTCCGTGGCCCTGGCCTCCGCCACGCCCTTCCAAGGCGGACTGCCCATCAACGCCTTTACCCTCGAGCAGGACACGCTGCCCGCCGGTTCGCCCCAGCCGTCGGCGTTTCGCATCGTGGTCACGCCCGGCTATGCCCAGACCATGGGGCTGACCCTGGTCGACGGACGCTTTTACGAGGAACGCGACCTCGCACCGAACCAGAAGCTCTTCGTCGTCGACCAGAGCTTCGCGAAAAAATTCTTCCCCAACCGCTCGGCCGTCGGAGGCCGCTTCACCTTCGGTAACCGGCCCGAGAAGGACTCGGACTGGCCGGTGATCATCGGCGTGGTCAAGGATGTCCCCCACAATGGCGTGGAGGAAAAGAGCGGCAATCCCTTCATTTACCAGCTTCTGCCCCCGCAGGCGCGACCGGGCGGCATGACACTGTTTTTGCGCGGCGACCGGCCTCCGGCGGATGTGGTCAACGCCTTGCGGGCGAAGGTCCGTGCGATCGACCCAACGGTGTTTCTTTTCGATACGGGACCGCTGACGGCCGTGGTAAGCTCGTCGTTCGACAGTCGTCGCGCCGTCATGCTATTGCTCGCAGCCTTCGCCGGACTGGCGCTGTTCCTCTCCGCGTTGGGCATCTACGGCGTGCTGGCCTATGACGTGTCGCAGCGTACCCGGGAAATCGGCGTGCGCGGGGCGATCGGGGCGTCGCGGGAACAGATCATCGGCCTGATCCTGCGGCAGGGCTTGTGGAAGGCGGGCGTGGGCATCGTGACTGGCCTGATCGGGGCCGCACTGCTCAGCCGCTCTATCACGACCCTGCTGTTCGGAGTGAAACCGACGGACCCGATTGTCTATGTCGCAGTCTCCGCAGTGCTGTTGATCGTCGCACTGCTCGCCAGTTATCTGCCGGCGCGGCGCGCAGCGGCGATCGATCCTCTGGTGGCGCTCCGCGACGAATAGACTGGCATTGTTTGAACACGCCCGGCGGCCCGTCGCCTTTGATTAAAGGCGATCTGATTTAACCACGAAGGGCACAAAGCCCACGAAGGCCAAGCCAAGGCATCTGAGTTTTACCGCAAAGCTCGCGAAGAACGCAAAGTTCCAAACCAGCATTTCAATTTCCGTCTTCGCGGCCTTCGCGAGCTTTGCGGTAAAGGATGGATTGGACGGATCGATCTTCGTGGGCTTCGTGCCCTTCGTGGTTAATAAAACCCGGCTCAATCCGCCAGCTCGCGCGCCAGCCTGATCAGCTCGCGCGGCAGCTCGGCATACACCTTGGCATACGGGCGCTCCGCCACGATCAGCGGCACCAGGTCGTCCGTGTAACCCTTTTTCGCGCAGGCCCGCGCATCGGGCGCATAGCCCACGCCGCCAGAGAGACTCACCACCCACGTGTGCGGATGCGGGCTGCCCGCGAGGATCGGCGCCTGCAGGCTGTGGAAAACCTCCAGCCCGACGCCGAGCAATGCCACCGGCCCGATCCGCAAGCCCTGCACCGACACCGGCGGATTGGGACCCTTCCGACCCTTGTAGCCGGCCAGCAAAGCCCTGAATCCCTGCAGGCGTACCATGTGCAGGCCGTTCGTCTGCAGTGGAGGCTGGCCGACCGTCGTGATATCCGTGACACCCGGCGCGGCAAAAATCTTCTCCAGCTCGCGGATGCGCCGCTGCACAAAGGCGCGCATCCATGGCTTGCGGGAAAAGCTCACGTCGCGCCGCACGGATTTCAGCGCGCCTGCCGTCATCGGCTGCGCCGCGCGAAGTCCGCGCCTGATCACGGACGCATATTTCCTCGAGAGCACGCGCAGCGCCCGATGCGTCTCCTTCTCCGCCCGATGGCAGACCGGCGGATTGATGTCACCCATCGCCCCCGGCAGGAAAATTGCCGTCGCGCCGGGATGCGCACGCTCAATCTCCTGCGAGGCCAGCCCGGCAAAATCCCCGTGCACGTCGAAGGTCTGCTCGCTGCCCACCACCGCATGGCAGCCAAAGTGATGCAGCAGACCAACCAGGTTTCCGCCGGCATAGGCGGCCAGCAGCCGCAGTGTCGGATCGGTGTCCTGCGGACGCGCCGGTCGCCACTGCGGATCGAGTCGCACCCCGATCGGATCAAACATCCAGCCGCCCCGGTCAGTCTCGCGATTGATCGCGATGCCCTCGCACGGCACCTCGGCATAGCGCCACTCCACGGGCGCCAGCGCCTTGACCGCCTTTTCCGCGGCTTCCGCCACGCGCGAAGGCAGCGTCTCGACATAAATCGCGTCCGGCTCGCCCCAGCCCAGCATCCCGCCGATCGCCGGCCCGCTGTGGGTGTGCGTAGAGGTCACGAAGACCTCGTCCGGCTTAAATCCCGTGCGCCGGGCCACCGCCTCGCGAATCCGGATCGCGAGGTCGCGCGGCGTGCCGCACAGTTCCAGGTTCACCAAGAGCGCGCGGCGCCAGCCTTCGGTCACCGCCATCGCCCGCGCAGCGAGCGGGGCGAGGACTTTCTGCGCGGCGCGATTCCGGTACGGGCCGTAGCCGACCAGTTGGACGCCCAGGCGCGGGGTGATGTCGGCCTGGGCGAACCCTGCGTTCATTTCCGGACAGCCGGGGCGGCGGGTCCCGCCGTGCGCTCGTGGTCACGGAGCGCGTCGACGTTCGCTTCCACCTTGAGAATGATCTCGGCCATGCGGGCAATCATTGGCTCGTTGGGCGCGACCATGTCAAAGCCTGTCTCGAGCGCATGGTCCACGCGCCAGCGCGCGTTGGGCAGCGCCTGGTTGCGGTAGTCCACCTTCGCGGCCTCGAGTGCCGACAGCCAGTTCACGCGCGGCCCGCGGTAGTCCTGCCAGTGCAGGCGCTTCCAGTCGGAAATCACCGACGGCACATAACCGACGGCGCGCAGACCCTCCGCCTGCAGCGCGGCGGCAAACGTGTCGCGCGAGATGCCCGCGGCGTCGGAGTCGAAAGTGAACGACATCAAATGATACGACGGTTTCGTGCCCGCCGCATAGTTGGGCAGCTTCAGGTACTTGGCGCCCGCGAGATGGCTGCGCAGCAGGTCGGCATGGCGGCGGCGCTCGGCCAGCTCGGCGTCGAGCTTGGCAAACTGCTCCGTCAGCAGCACCGCATTGAACGGAGCGACGCGATAAGTATAGACGAGCGAATCAAGGTACGGCTTCAGGTCGTCGGGCATGCCTTCGTCCGTCGAGCGGCCCATGTGCTGGCCGATCATGGCACCCTTCCAGTAAACGCGCTCGTGCGGCGTGACCATGTAGCCGGACTCGGTCGTCGCCAGCACCTTGCCACCCATGCAGGAAAAGCCGGCCGCATCGCCCACCGTGCCGACCCGCACGCCGCCGATTTCCGCGCCGTGAGCCTGGCTACCGTCCTCGATGAGCATGATCTTGTGCTTGTCCGCAATGGCGCGGAGCCGCTTCAGGTTCGCCGGCTGGCCGAACAGGTGCACCGCGAGGATCGCCTTCGTCCGCGGGGTGATGGCCGCCTCGATCTGCGCCGGATCGATCAGGCCGGTCTCGCGCTCGATATCGACGAAGATCGGAATGGCATTCTGATGGAGGATGCAGGAAATCGAGGCGCCCCACGTGTAGGGCGTGGTGATGACTTCGTCGCCGCAGCAGATTTCCAAACCGGCCAGCGCGGACTGCAGCGCGGCGTGGCCGGAGCTGGTGGCGAGGATGTGGCGGTTGCCATGGTAGCGCGAGATGACGCCCTCGGCCTCGCCGATCTCGGGCACGTGTTTGCGGCCCAGCCCGAAGAGTTTGCCCTGCCGCAGCATGTCGGCCGCGCGTTCGATGGCGCGGTCGGTGAAGGTGGGGAATTTCGGATAGGTGATTTTACCGACAGGCGTGCCGCCCAGGAGGGCGAGTTTGGCTGCAGCGGGGGCAAGGGTGGAGCTCATGGTGCCGTCAGCGTACCACGCGCCGCCGCCGCCGGCAATGGCCGCGCTTACGAAGCCATGTCGAATCTTACGGCCCGCCGGCGGATCGCTCCGGTCCACCCTGCCTCCACCCACCCGTCATCCTGAGCAAAGCCGAAGGATCTCTGTTATCCTTGCCGGTGATTCCGCGTTTAGTTCGGACACTTGAGCGTCGCCGTGGGAGTGTCTGTGACTGGAAGGTGGCTTGAGAGAAATAATAACAGAGATCCTTCGGCTTCGCTCAGGATGACGGTTCATGACGGTTCATAAAAATCTCCTCACCGCCATAATCCGCTTCCTCCTCATCAAAGATTCGCGCAGCTTTCCGCCTCAGCATTCACCCCACATGACTGGTACCCTTCCTCCCATCGCGCCGGCGGCGACGACCGGTTACTCCGCGGCCGATCGTATTTTCTTCGACAACAACGGCTACCTCGTCCTCCCGAACTTTCTCGCGCCCGACCATGTCGCACGCCTGGTCGCCGCGCTGGAGCGCACCGCGGTGCGCCGCCGCGAAGCCGTGCGGACCAATGCAAAACAGACCGGCTTCACCCAGGTAACCGGCGACAGCACGCGCTATTTCTACATCCTCGACGACGACCCGCTCTTCCTCGAGCTCCTCGACTGGCCAGCGCTGATGCCCTACGTGCACGGCCTCCTCAACGCCAAGCCCCACCACCACGGCTCCGACGGCATCATCGACTTCGGCCGCGATTTCATGACGCGCCATGGCGGCTGGCACCTCGATGGCCACGACGAGGGCTACCGCGGCCTCGGCTGGCCCATCCCTCACCTGCAGCTGAAAATCGGCTACTACCTCAGTGACATGACGCAGCCCGGCAACGGCAACCTCCTCATCGTTCCCGGCAGCCACAAGGCCATCAATCCCCCTTCGCTCGCGGACATGTCCCGCCCGGATCACATGCCCGGCGAACTGCAGATCTGCGCGCCCGCCGGCACCGCGATCCTTTTCCACAACGCCCTCTGGCACACGGCCGCACCCTTCGCCTCGCCCGCGCACGGCCGCAAGATGCTCTACTACGCCTTCGAGCACCCATGGATGGTCGCCTCGCAGGAACACTGGGGCTACACCAAGGAATTCTACAACCAGCGCCTTTCCCCCGCGCAGCGGAAACTCTTCCACGGTTGGGTCTTTGATCCGCCCGAGCAGCGCTGGGGCTGATCCCGCCATGTCCACCACCGTCGCCTCCCCCGTCACCGCCGGCCTGTCCGATGCCGAACGGTTCTTCTTCGACACCAACGGCTATCTCGTCATCGAGAATTTCCTGAAGCCCGACCATGTGGCGCGCCTGATCGCTGCCATCGGTCGATCCGGCTCCCACCGGCGTGAGCTGATGCGCACCGGGCAGCCCCAAACGGGCTTCACCCAGACCAAGAGCGAAAAGAGCACGCGGTCCTTCTACATTCTCGACGACGATCCGCTGTTCCTCGAGCTCCTCGACTGGCCGGCGCTGCTACCGTATGTGCACGCGTTGCTCAACCCCATGCCGCATCACTGCGCCTCCGATGCGATCGTCGAGCACGGCGGCGATTTCATGAACCGCCAGGGCGAGTGGCACATCGACGGCCACGACAATGGCTTTCGCAACCTCGGCCATCCGATCCCGCTGCTCCAGCTCAAGGTCGGCTATTATCTCTCCGATATGACCGCGCCCTGGCAGGGCAACCTGACCATCGTCCCCGGCAGCCATCACGCCAAACGGGAACCGGACCACGCCGACCGGCAGCGCCGCGATTTCTTCCCGGGTGCCGTGCAGGTCTGTGCTCCGCCCGGCACGATTATCCTTTTCCACAACGCGCTCTGGCATACCGCCGCACCCTACTCCGGTCCCGAGCGCGGTCGCACGATGCTGTATTATTGTTACGAGCACCCGTGGATGGTCGCATCGCAGGAGCACTGGGGCTACACTCCCGATTTCTACAACCGGCGGCTCTCGCCCGCGCAGCGGAAATTCTTCCACGGCTTCGTCTTCGACCCGCCGGAAGCGCGGTGGGGCTGAAGCGCTTCCCACCCGTAGCAGCCGACGTGAGGAGGCTGGGTTCGAGCGTACTGGTATTCCGTGCCGGCAGTCGCAAGTTCAGCCGGCCAGCCACGCTTTCGGCGACCGGCCCGTCACCCGCTTGAAGGCGCGGCTAAAGGTGAATGGATCCACAAACTCCAGCTCCAGCGCCACCGCCTTCACACTCGCCCCGGGCTCGCGCAGCCGGCGCTGGGCCAGCGCGACGCGCTCCGCGAGAATGAAACGGCCGAGCGGCGTGCCTGTCTCGGCCCGAAACAGCCCGGTCAGGTAGTTGGGCGAGACATGCGCCGCACGCGCCACGTCCGCCAGCGCGAGGGCGCGGCCGGCGTTGGCCCGGACAAACTCCGCGGCCCGCCGCACGAGCTGCGCCCGCGTGTCGAGTTGCGCCTCGCCGCCATCCAGCACCCGGCGATACAGCGCCAGCGTGAGAGTCAGCAGGGCCTCGCGCACCGCCTCGGTCTCCGGCCGGCGTACTGCCGCCGCCAGTGCCCGCAGCACCGAGAGTTTTTCCCGAGCGTCGGCAGGCAACAGCGCCAGGTTCATCAGGTGCTCCATCGTGAACCCGCTGCGCCGCGCATAACGGGTCACGTGCAGGCGCGGTTCGCCCTCGCTGAGATTCCACCATGCCAGCCGGTAACCTTCACCGGGCCGGCAGTAGGCCTCCGCATGCGCCAGCCCCGCCGGGCAGATCACCAGGTCGCCGGCCTCCAGCACGCTGCCCGCATGATCGAAGCTGAAGCGACAACGCCCCTCGAGCAACAGGCACAGCTCGGCGTGCCCATGCGCGTGATCCTCGCCGTAGAGCACGGGGGCGAAAGGCATTTTTCGCCGGCACTCCTGCGGCCGCGCCCCGCGCCACGGGCCCAGCACCTGCCCCGCATCGAGTTTTCCCAATGCGACCACCAGGTCCTGTCCGAGAAAGCGGGCCAATGACACGACAGCGCGATACGCTCCGCCGTGCCCCCAGGCAACGACTTAAGAGAATCATTTTAACCACGAAGGTCAGAGTCGAGAGGCTTGGCCTTCGTGCGCTTCGTGATCTTCGTGGTGAATAATTCAGTCCAGCCTCACCTATCTCCACGACGAAGTTGCCAATCGGCGATTAGCGATAACCAATATGGGTTTCCGCCATGTCCGCCGATCTCACCGAACTTTACCAGCAGGTCATCCTGGACCACAACCGCCGCCCCCGGAACCGCGGCAAGCTGCCCACGGCCAACCGCGTGGCGCACGGCGACAATCCCAGCTGCGGCGACCAGTGCAGCGTATACCTGCGGCTGGACGGCGACCGGATCGCCGAGATCTCGTTCGACGGCTCCGGCTGCGCCATTTCCCAGGCCAGCGCCTCACTCATGACGACCCAGCTGAAGGGCAAGACGTCGGCCCAGGCTCAGGCGCTGTACGACCAGTTTCATGAGATCGTCACCACCGGCAAGGAGCCGGAGGAGATCAGCGACATCGCCGCCTTCGCCGGCGTGCACACCTTCCCCGCGCGCATCAAGTGCGCCACCCTCGGCTGGCACGCCGCACTCAACGCCCTGAAGGGCGATGCCGTGCCCGCCACCACCGAGAGCCACACCGACTGAGCATGCGACCGACCGTCAAACCGTCGAGGAGTCGAAAAATCGAAGGACGAAGCCAATTCGCCTTTCAGGCACAGCTCTGCTGATAAGATTTTCGACCTTCGCCTTCCCGACTCTTCGTCCATTCGACTACTCCAAAGCATGCCCACTTGGAACAACATCCGCGCCGACTTCCCGATCCTGCACCAGCAGGTGAACGGCAAGCCGCTGGTCTACCTCGACAACGGAGCCACGTCGCAGAAACCGCGGGCCGTCATCGACGCGCTTGTGCACTACTACGAGCGCGACAACAGCAACGTCCACCGCGGCCTGCACGCGCTCTCGATGCGCGCAACCGATGCCTACGAGGGCGCCCGGACCCGGATCGCGACGTTCCTCCACGCCGCCGATCCTGCTGAGATCATCTTCACCCGCGGCACGACGGAGAGCATCAATATTGTCGCCCGCAGTTTTGCCACCCGCCTGAAGGCCGGTGATGTCATCCTCACGACCGAGATGGAGCACCACTCCAACCTCGTGCCGTGGCAGCAGGCCGCGAAGGCCAGCGGCGCCACGTTGCGCTACGTCTCCGTGCTCGGCGCCAATGCCGAGGGCGGACTCGATCTCGCCGCGCTCGACCAACTGCTCACGCCGCAGGTGAAGGTCTTCGCGTTCACCCATATCTCCAACACGCTCGGCACGATCAATCCCGTCGCCGAGCTGTGCCGCCGCGCCCGCGCCGTGGGCGCGATCACGGTCATCGACGCGGCCCAGTCCGTCGGCCACGCCCCGCTCGACGTGCAGGCGATCGGCTGCGACTACCTCGCGTTTTCCGGCCATAAGATGTGCGGCCCCACCGGCATCGGCGTGCTCTATGGCCGCCGCGCGTTGCTCGAGAAACTTGCCCCCGACGAAACCGGCGGCGGCATGGTGGTGAACGTCACGTACGAGGGCGCCACCTGGAAACCCGCGCCCGAGCGCTTTGAAGCCGGCACCCCCAACGTCGCCGGCGCGATCGGGCTCGGCGTCGCCTGCGATTACCTCGACGCGCTCGACCGCGCCGCCATCGAGCGGCACGACCATGCGCTGGCCCGGCTCGCCTACGAGAAACTCTCCACCCTGCCCGGCATCCGCCTGCTCGGCCCGACCGGCGAACGCGGCGGGCTCGTGAGTTTCGCGTTCCCCGATGTGCATGCCCACGACGTCGTGACCTTCGCCGACGAGGACGGCGTCGCCCTCCGCGGTGGTCACCACTGCAATCAGCCGCTGATGCGGAAGCTCGGCCTCACCAGTACGACGCGCGCGAGTTTCTACGTCTATAACACCGCGGAGGAGATCGACGTCCTGGTCGCCTCCATGCGCCGGACGCTGAAGTTTTTCGTGGGCTGAAGCAGCGCAGGCAGGATGCCTGCGCTACCGGGCCATCCACTGCATCGTCTTGTCCGCCAGCTTGTCGAAAGCCGTCACGCACAACTCGAGATGCTCTTCCCGGGTGTCCTCGATCTTGTTGTGACTGATGCCGTGCAGGCTCTGCACAAACATCATCACCGTCGGCACGCCGGCTCCGCAGGTCTCGGCGGCGTCATGCAGCGGCCCCGATGGCAGCCGGTGGGACTTCACGCCTGATTCCCGGATGGCCTCGTCGCACAGTGCGATAAGCTCCGGATTGAACGGCCGCGGCTCGATCTGCCAGAGACGGTCCCAGGCCACCTGCACGTTTCCTTCCTTGGCGAGGCGCTCGCTGGCCTCCTTCGCTTCCCGCAGCATCCGCGCCAGCGCCGCGGCATCGAGGTGCCGCTGGTCGAGGGTGATCCGGCACTCTTCCACGACGCTCGTGACAATGCCCGGCTTCGTTATGCACGACCCGATCGTGCAAACTCCGCCCGCACTGCGTCCGGCAATGTGGTAAATTTCTTCGCCCATCCGCGCCGCGGCGAGGAAGGCATCCCGGCGCCGGTTCATCGGCGTGGGGCAAGGGCGGCCTCTGGGGCCAGACAATCCGGTTCGCTCCGCCGATGAACATCACGCAGGCCGATGCCGATTTCCTTCTCGCCGTTCTCGACGAGGCCATTGCCGCCCTCTAGCAGGATCCGCGATGGATTCGTCTCTTTCCCCGGCCCTTCCGCCTGACGAAGCCGCGATCCTCGCGATCGAGCGGCCGCATTCGAGCCTCTGGACTTACTATCTCCTCAACTGCTTCGTCATCCCGCTGCTGTTTCCGTTTCTCGTGCTGCCGATGTATTTTCGGTACCACACCCTGCGGTACAAGTTCACGGCCGAGGGCATCTCGATGAGCTGGGGCATCCTGTTCCGTCGCGAGATCATCATCCACTACGCACGCATCCAGGACATCCACCTGCGCTCCAATATCGTCGAGCGTTGGCTGGGCCTGGCCAAGGTGCTCATCCAGACGGCGAGTGGCAGCTCCGGCGCTGAAATGACGCTGGAGGGCCTGAAGGAATTCGAGGCCGTGCGCGATTTTCTCTACGCGCGGATGCGCGGCGTGAAAGACCCGGCGCATGCCGCAGCTGTCCCGGCTCCGGCCGGCAACGCGCCGAACACTGAACTCGCGGCCGCCTTGCGCGAAGTGGCGCACGAACTGCGCGAAACCCGGCTCGCCTGGCAAGCCCGCCATCCGGCCGCGCCGGAGTCACCCCATGGCTGAGTGGCTGCGCCAGCGCGTGCTGCACTATGCGCGGGTCCCTCCCGCGCCCGAGGCGCCGCTCGGCGCGCCGGACTCCGTCCGTATTTTCCGCGCCGGAAAAAATTATTACCGGCTGCGGCTGTTGCGCTGGGGACTGACCCAGGCCGGCGCCATCATCGGCATCGCGGTTTCCCTCTCCTTTCTGGGCTGGTTCAAGCACGAGATCGAAATCACCCGGATGGATCCCGGGACGGCGGCCTCGACCGCACCCGTGGCACCACTGCCCATTCCCATCCTGAAAATGGGTCCTCCGGCGGACCCACCCAAGGCCAAATCCCGGCGTGCGCCGGGATTGACCCGTCAGGACCTAAAGATGGTTGCGCAGCATACCCCGTGGTGGGCCATTCCCGTGATCGAAGTGTTCGAGTTCGGGGGCAGCTGCCCGTGACGTTCGTCGCGCTACGGCTCGAGTACGAACTGCACTGGTACATCGTCACGGACCGCAGCCTACGCATCCGCACGGGTCTCCTTCGTCTGCAGGAATCCACGATGAGCTTCGCCAACCTGCAGCAGGTCGAGGTCCAGCAGGGCCCGCTCCAGCGCCTGCTCGGCATCGCCGATCTGCGGGTCCAGTCGGCGGGCGGCAGCGACAGTCGCTCCCGGGAACAGGGCCATGACTCCCTGCATACCGGCGTCTTCCACAGCGTCGACAACGCGTCCGAGATCCGCGACCTCATCCTAGACCGGCTGCGCAAATTCCGCGAGACCGGCCTCGGCGACTCCGATGATCAACCCCGGCATCATCCTGCTCTTCCTGGCGCATGATGCTCCGGTTACTGCCGCATTACCTGCAGGTGATGCCCTGGCCGCAGCACAAGAGTTGCTGGTTGAGGCCCGGGAACTTCGGGCTGCCTTGAGCCGCTGATCCAGCGGATTAAGCGCGAAGACGCGAAGTTGCTGAGGTCGCGCAAAATTAGAACGGGTTTTCTTCGCGATCGGCCTTCGCCTCTTCGCGTTTAACCGCCGACTATCCGCGCTTCAACTTGAGCAGCCGCTCACCGGCCGCATGCAGCGTCTCCGGGCGCTTGGCAAAGTTCAGCCGCATATAACGGTTTTCGCCGGGCGCAAAAAAACTCGAGCCGGGCACCGGCGCGACCCCGATCTCCTTCGCCATCCAGTGCGCAAACTCCACGTCGCTCGCAAAGCCAAAGCCGGAAATGTCGACCATGACAAAGTAAGCCCCTTCCGGCCGCGTGTAGCTGAGCCCGGTGCGGTCGAGGTAGCTGAGCAGAATATCGCGGGAGTGCGCGTACTTGGCGGCGAGTTCGCCATAGTAGCTCACGGGGAAATTGAGCGCCGTCACCACTGCGTGCTGCAGCGGCGCAGCCGCGCCGACGGTGAGGAAATCGTGGACCTTCCGCGCCTGTGCGATGATCTCCGGCGCGGCGTGCACGTAGCCAAGCCGCCAGCCCGTGATCGAAAACGTCTTGGAGAGTGACGAACACATCAGGGTCCGTTTCGCCATGCCCGGCAGCGTCGAAAAATAGGTGTGTCGGTGCGGCGCAAAAACAATGTGCTCATAGACCTCGTCGGTCAGCACGAACACATCAAACTCCTCCGCCAGCGCCGCGATCTGGAGCAGTTCCTCCCGCGTGAACACCCGGCCGCAAGGATTCGACGGGTTGCAGAGCACAAAGGCCTTCAGCCCGCTGGCAAATACCCGGCGCAACTCGGCCGGATCGAATTTGTAATGCGGCGGATGCAACGGCACGTGCACCGCCTGCGCGCCCGTCAGGATGGCATCGGCATTGTAGTTCTCGTAGAAGGGCGTGAACAGCCCGACCCGGTCGCCCGGATCACACACGGTCATCATGGCCACCATCATCGCCTCCGTGGCACCGCAGGTGACGACGAGTTCACGGTCCGCGTCCACCGGCACGGCCATGAAACGCGTGAGCTTGCTCCCCAGAGCGGCCCGAAGTTCCGGCGCGCCCCACGTGACGGCATACTGGTGACGGCCGGCATCCATCGCATCCTTGGCCGCCTGGATGAGCGCTGCAGGCGGATCCCAGTCCGGAAATCCCTGGGCGAGGTTGATGGCGCCGTGCTGCTGCGCGACGCGTGACATTTCACGGATCAGCGACTCGGTGAAGATGGCGGTGCGCTTCGAGGTCCGCGGCATGACTCAGGGAATCCTCAGTTCCATGCCCAGCCGGAGCGAGTTCTGGCTCGGCAGCACATCGCGATTTGCCTCAAAAATATCGCGCCACTTGGAGCGGCTGCCATAGTATTTCTGCGCCAGGCTGAAAAGCGTGTCGCCCTTGGTCACGGTATGCCGGCGGCCCGCACCGGCGGAAGGTTTGGTCGGCGCCGAACGCGTGGCGGATGACAAGGTCGCGCGCTGCGTCGTCGGGGGTGCCTCCACCGGAGCGGCTTCCACCGGCGCATAGGTGATGGGCGAGTCGTCGGCCGCCGGTGCCGGCACCGGATCGGGCGTGGACGGCGTGATCGAGATCATCGGAGTGTCCGACGAACCGGCCGGATCCACCGCGGCCCGGGTACGAACCGGCGCCGCCGCCACGCCGGCATGAACGGCGGTCAGTTCGGCCTTGAGTTGGTCGTTTTCGCGCAGGAGCCGGTCAATCTGGTCCTGGGTCTCCAGCCGCTCCGCCTGGCTTTCCAAGGGCGCCGCCGGCAGGGTGCGAGCGAACTCGCGCTTCGCGGTATCAATCAGCCCGAGCACATAGACCGCCTGCCGGGAGTTCGGCTGCAGCTCGAGGTACTTGCGAAAATGATAGATCGCCGCGATGGGGTCCTTGACGTGACGCAGCAGGATGAGACCCGCCTCCAGGTGGGACTCGGGCGCCGTCTCGTCGCGCTTGGCGATGACTTTGAGATAGGCGTTGAGCGCCTCCTGGTTCCGCCCCTGTTTCGACAGCTGCTGCCCCTGGCGGTAGTCGGCTTCATCGGTCTCCGAGGAAAACGTCAGGCTCTCGCCCCGCTCGCAGCCTGCCGCCAGCAGGAGCGCCCCCAGCGCAAACAGGGCGGGAATGTTCAGGCGTTTTCGCATCTCAGGCGGGGAATGGGATTGAACGTGAAATAGTTCACCATAAATTCCGCACTCTGTCCCTGCGACTCAAACTCTAAATGGCCCTGCAATCGAAATCCGCCCTCGCCCGTGCCCGCGCGTGCATCCGGATCGAATCCGCGGCGCTCGCTGACACGGCGAAGAGCCTGGGTGCCGAGTTTGTGGCCACTGCCCGGGCGATCGAGGCCGTCGTGCAGGGCGGCCACAAGCTCATCTTCTCCGGCGTCGGCAAGTCCGCCCACATCGCCGAAAAGCTCACCGGCACATTCAACAGTACGGGCGTCTCCTCGTGTTTCCTCGATGCCACGCAGGCACTGCACGGCGATCTCGGCCTATGTGCCGAGGGCGACCTGGCCATCCTGCTCAGCAACAGCGGCCAGACCGAGGAAATCGTCCGGCTGGTGCCCGTGCTGAAGCGCTTCGGCGTCAAGCTGGTCGCCTTCACCAGCCACGCCGACTCCGACCTCGCCAGGAACGCCGACTTCCACCTGCTCTACCGCGTTCCCCGTGAAGCCTGCCCACTGGAGCTGGCACCGACCTCGAGCACAACCGCCGCCCTCGCCCTCGGCGACGCGCTCGCCATGGTGCTCCTTCAGGCACGGGGCCTGACGCGGGACGATTTCGCGAAGTACCATCCGGCGGGAAACATTGGCGCGCTGCTTCTCAAGGTCCGGGACATCATGCGCACTGCCGACCGCCTCCCGGTCGCGCCCGACACGGTCACCACGCAGGAGGCCATCCTGGAGATGACCCGCGCCAAGTCCGGCAGCATCGCCCTGGTGAGCCCCAAGACCGGCAAACTCACCGGCATCCTGACCGACGGCGATTTCCGTCGCAGCGCACTCACCGGGCCGGACTTTCTACGCCAGCCCGTCGCCACCTTCATGACGCGCAGCCCGAAGACCGTCCGGGACGATGCGCTCGGCGTGGATGCGCTCCGCCTGTTCGAGGCCTATAAGATCGACGACCTGATTGTCGTCAACCCACGCGGTCAGCCGGTCGGATTGATCGACGGCCAGGATCTACCCAAATTGAAAATCGTGTGAAGCCCCCCATCCGCATCGGCATCGTCGGCATGGGCGGATTCGCCGGCTGGCACCACAGCACGGTGGCCCGGCTGGAAGAGCGCGGGCAGGCCCGGCTCATCTGCACCTGCGACCCGCAGGCCGCGGATTTTGCCGCGCAGCAGGCGACATGGAAATTCCCCGCGCGCGGCGTGAGCGTGTTTCCGGACTACCGGACGATGCTCGCCGCCTGCCATGCGCAGCTCGACCTGCTTGTCGTGCCCACGCCGATCCAGCTTCATGCCGAGATGCACCGCGCCGGCGTCGAACTCGGCCTGCCGGTCTATCTTGAGAAACCCCCCACCCTCGATCACGTCGAGCTGGAGGAGATGATCACACGCGACCGGCTGGCCCGGAAATCGTCCCTCGTCGGTTTCAATTTCATCATCGAGAAGCCGCGGCTGGCGCTGAAGCAGCGCCTGCTCGCGGGGGAATTCGGCCCGGTGCGCGGCGCCACGCTCATGGCCCTCTGGCCCCGTCCGGCCGACTATTTCCGCCGCAACAGCTGGGCGGGCCGGCTCATGATGGACGACCGTGTCGTGCTCGACTCCTGCTTCGGCAACGCCAACGCGCACTTTGTGCACAATCTGCTGTTCTGGGTCGGCGGCTCCGAGCTGTACAGTTGGGCCCAGCCCGCCGCCGTGCGCGCCGAACTTTATCGGGCGCACGCCATTGAGGGTGCGGACACGTTCTTTGTGGAGGCCGACACCACGTCGGGCGTGACCATGCGGTTTGCGCTGTCCCACGCGTGCACCGGGGCAAGCACACATGCCGAAACCATCATCTGCGACAAGGCCACGCTGCGCTACATCGTCGGCCAGCACGCCGAGATCCGCTGGACCGACGGACGCATCGAGCGCATCCCGCTCGGCGAATTCGACGGCCTGGCGGAAAACCATCTCGACTACTACCGCTACCTGCGTGGCGAAAGTGAGCGGCCCGCCACCCTGCTGACGGACACCCGGCCGTTTGTCGCGCTGAACGACCTCGCGCATGTTTCCAGCGGACGCATTTCAGCGTTTCCCGCGCCATTGGTGACCCACGTGCGCGACGAAAAGGAGCAGAAGGACTACATCAACGTCGCCGGCATGCAGGCCGCCCAGGAAAATTTCCTGGTCCGCGGCACCTGGCCGGGCTCGACCGGATGGGCGCGCGAACCGGGGGAAGTGGTGACGCCCGCCGACCTGCCCCGCTTCCGCGGCATCGTGCGGACCATGGCCGGGAAATAGCGCGGCAGCACCTTTACTTGCACGGAAACCCGCGCAATTTTCCCGGCCATGCCCGTTCCGCCCTTTGTCTATCAGGATCCGTTTCCCCTTGGGGCCGACGAGACCGAATACCGCCTGCTTTCCAAGGAAGGCGTCAGCACCACGACCTTTGAAGGCAGGGACATCCTGAAGGTCGAGCCCGAGGCACTCGCTTTTCTCGCGCAGCAGGCCATGCGCGACTGCTCGTTCCTGCTCCGCACCCGGCATCTCCAGCAGGTCGCCGCCATTTTCGACGATCCCGAAGCCTCGACCAACGATCGCTATGTCGCCCTCACGCTGTTGAAAAATGCCGAGATCGCCGCCGAGGGCATCCTGCCTTTTTGTCAGGACACGGGAACGGCGATCGTCATGGGCAAGAAGGGCCAGCAGGTCTGGACCGGCGCCAACGATGCCGAGGCAATCTCGCGCGGCATCTACGAGTGCTACACCAGGGAAAACCTCCGCTATTCGCAGACCGCGCCACTCGACCTCTGGCAGGAGACCAACACCGGCACCAATCTGCCCGCCCAGATCGATCTCTATGCCACCGAAGGGGCGAAGTATGAATTCCTCTTTGTCGCCAAGGGCGGAGGCTCGGCGAACAAGACCTTTCTCTTTCAGGAGACCAAGGCACTCCTGAATCCGAAGAGCTTTGAGAAATTTGTTACCGACAAGCTCTCCTACCTCGGCACGGCAGCCTGCCCGCCCTATCATCTCGTCTTCGTAATCGGTGGCACCAGCGCCGAGGCCTGCCTGAAGACGGTCAAGATTGCCTCGACCAAATATCTCGACGCGCTGCCCACCACTGGCAATGCCCACGGCCGCGCGTTCCGCGACCCGGCAATGGAGCAAAAAATCCTGGCCATCGCCCAACAGAGCGGCATCGGCGCGCAATTTGGTGGGAAATATTTCGCCCTCGATGTCCGGGTCGTCCGGTTGCCACGCCACGGTGCCAGCTGTCCGGTGGGGCTCGGCGTCTCATGTTCCGCCGACCGCAACATCAAGGCAAAGATCACGAAGGACGGGATCTTCCTGGAGAAGCTTGAAACGAATCCCGGCCGGTTCATCCCGGCGGCGCAACGGACTCTCAAGGACGACAACATCGTCAAGCTCGACCTCAACCGCCCGATGACAGAGATCCGGGCCGAGCTGGCAAAATATCCGGTTACCACGCGGCTCTCTTTGAGCGGCCCGATGATCGTCGCCCGCGATATCGCCCATGCGAAACTGAAAGAGCGCGTCGATGCCGGCCAAGGGCTACCGCAGTATTTCAAGGATCATCCGGTTTATTACGCCGGCCCGGCCAAGACGCCCAAGGGCTATGCCTCGGGTTCGTTTGGGCCGACCACCGCCGGCCGCATGGACAGTTACGTCGATCAGTTTCAGGCCCTCGGCGGTTCGATGATCATGCTCGCGAAGGGCAATCGCAGCCCGCAGGTGACGAATGCCTGCAAGCAGCACGGCGGTTTTTACCTCGGCAGCATTGGTGGCCCGGCCGCGATCCTCGCCAAGGAGAACATCAAGAAAGTCGAAGTGCTGGAATATCCCGAACTCGGCATGGAAGCCGTGTGGAAAATCGAAGTGCAGGATTTTCCGGCGTTCATCCTCGTCGACGACAAGGGCAATGACTTCTTCGTGAACGGCTGCGGCGCCTGCCTGCCGGCGAAGAAATAATCCTTCCCGCCACGGAAAGGCCTACTCGCCCGGCGCACTGGCCCCGGGTTGGGTCATGGCCAAGTGATCAAGCGCACGGTCCAGCGTGGCGGCATCCATGAGTTTTTTCGCGAGGACGATTTCGCGAAGCGTCCGGCCCGTGGCAAACGCCTCCTTGGCCACCGCCGCCGCCTGATCGTAACCAATGTAGGGATTGAGCGCGGTCACCAGCATGAGCGAGCGGTCCACCAGTTCGCGGCAGCGGACAGCGTCGGCCTCCAAGCCGGCGACACAGCGCTCGGCAAAAATCCGGGCGCCGTTGGACAAAACATGGATCGCCTCGTGCAGACAGTGCGCCATCAGCGGCAGCGTGACGTTAAGCTCGAAGTGCCCATCCCGGCCGCATTGCACGACCGTTTGCGCGAGACCCTGCGCATAGAGACATGCCTGCACGAGCATTTCGCTCATCACCGGGTTGACCTTGCCGGGCATGATAGAGGAGCCCGGCTGGGTCGCCGGGAGCCGCAGCTCGCCGAGGCCGGCGCGCGGGCCGGAGCCCAGCCAGCGGAGATCGTTGGCGATTTTGGTCAGGCTCGCCGCGATCGTCGCGAGCTGGCCCGCCACCTCAACACAGTCGTCCCGTGCGCCCTGCGCCTCGAAGTGATTGGCCGCCTCGCGGAACGAGAGACTCGTCTCAGCACTGAGAATGCGGCAAACCCGGCCGGCAAACTCAGGATGGGCATTCAGACCGGTACCGACGGCCGTGCCGCCAATCGCCAGCTCCCCCAGCGCCGCCACCGCGCGTTGCACCCGCGCGCCGGACTTCCGGGCCTGCGCCGCGTAACCGGAAAACTCCTGCCCAAGTGTGAGCGGCGTGGCATCCATCAGGTGGGTGCGACCAATCTTCACGACGCCGGAAAACTCGGCGGACTTTTTCTCCAGCGCCGTGGCCAGCAGATCAAGAGCTGGCACCAGGCGCGCGTGCAGGGCCAGCGCCACGCTGACATGCAGGGTGGTCGGGATGACGTCATTCGACGACTGTCCGAGATTCACGTCGTCATTCGGATGCACAGGCCGCTTGGATCCAACCGGCTGGCCGGCGAGCTGGCTGCAGCGATTCGCAATGACTTCGTTGGCATTGGTGTTCGTCGAGGTGGCCGAACCCGTTTGGAAAACATCGACGGGGAAATGCGCCGTGAGCTTGCCCTCGGCGATCTCGCGGGCGGCCTGTTCGATCAGCCGGCTCTTTTCGGGTGGCAGCCGGCCGAGTTCCTCATTCGCCCGGGCGCAGGCAAGTTTGACCAGACCCAGCCCGTGAATGAACGCCGCCGGCAACGGCCGGCCGCTGATCGGGAAGTTCAGCACGGCCCGCTGCGTCGAGGCACCATACAGCGCGTCATCCGGCACCGACATCTCGCCCATCGAATCACGTTCGATTCTCATGCAACCACCTTAAACACGGCTGCCCGAAAGACAAAAACGAAAAGGCCCGCCGGAGAGGCGGGCCAAAAACTGTTACGCGCCGGACGGAGCCGGGCATTTAGAATTTAACGCCCAAATGATCACCGCCGACATCAAGCCGGCTGATGACGTCTGATTCGGTCAGGCGGCGCTCCGTCAGATGCCGGGTGGCCTGATCGTTGGTCCGGAGCGCGGAATCATTCGATGACCCGGCCGAGGCCTGCCAGACGGCGCCCACGAGCAAACGGGAACCGCGGGATTCGCCCGGCATATTAACATTGGAGAGCGGTTCCTTGCGCACCTGGCTGCCGAGCATTTGGTCCAGCTCGGGCAGTTTGTTCTTCGCCATATTCTCGGCAATATAAGTCGCCATCAGGAGCTCGGAAGAGACCGGCGCCACATGGGACACGCTGCCGACCACAGTCGCAGTCCGTGAAATCTGATCGGGCCGTGGTTCGGCGCTTGCCGCAGGTCGGGCCGGCGCATCCGCCAGAACCATTGGCGCACTGGAAACCGCGGGTGCACTGAGCGAACCTGCGTTGGCCGCCTTGCGCACTTCAATCACGGACGGCGCAACACTGGTGACCTCGATGCCCGCGGGTTCGTAAACTTGGACAACGTCAGCCGTACGGTATTCGCGAACGGTAAGAAAAGTGATCGCGAGAACGGCGGTGGCACCGACCGGCAGCTGATAGCGCGAAAGCCGCGTGCCCACCCGAATGAACGGCGCCCACCACGGACGCGGCTCCACAATGGCTGCGAGCTGCTTCGTGCGCAGGCCGCGCTCAAATTGGTCCCAAAATTCCGCGGGCGGCTGTTCCGCCCGCTTGAACCGGAGCAAATCTTCGAGGGTGACCGTGGTCTTGCGGGGGGATTCTTTCATCGGCGAATATAGGGCTGCAATTCTGCCTGGAGCAGCTGCTTCGCGTAATGCAACCGCGACCGCACCGTACCCACTGAGCAGTTCATAATCTCGGCAATCTCCTGATGGCTGAGGGCATCAATTTCAAAAAGCGTGATCACGGTGCGATGGGGGATAGACAATTTCTGCATCGCCTCGTTCAATTTTTCCTGAAGTTCATGGGCAAAGGTCTCATGGTCCGCCCCGGTGTCATCTGTCAGGGCTGCAATGACTTCGGCGGAAACTTTGTCGTCCTCGTTGATCTTTTCGAAGCTAAAGAAGGTCCTGAGCCGGTTTTTGCGCAAATGGGTCAGCGTCGAGTTCACCGCGATGCGGTAGAGCCAGGTGAAAAACGATGACTGCCCTTGAAAGCGATTGATAGACTGAAACGACTTGATGAAGGCGTCCTGGGTCAGGTCCGCGGCATCCTCGCGATTAGAGGTTAAATTGTAGACAACCGAGTAAACCCGGCCGCGATACTTGACGACCAGCTGGTCAAACGCCGCGACGTCGCCTCCTTGCACCCGGCGAACGATGTCCATGTCGGAATCCGCTTCAACCTGGCGCTCCGGGGAGGCCACGAGAGTCTTTCCGAATGTCTTGACCGCATCCATGACAGCCGGAGGAAATCCACTCGGAGCCAAAGGCGCAAACGGAATCTTGTTTTCGTGCTTAGACCACCGCCGGTTGCAGCGCCAGAACTTGCCCGCGCAGCACATCACATAAGCCGAGCAAAAGTGGCGTAGGTGCCTCTTCAGCTGTCTCTTGCAAGGCCGCGGTTGCAGTGTTTATTTCGATGGTCACCGCTTCGGCCACGGCACCAAAAATCCCCAGCGACCGCATCTGTTGAAGATGCAGGCCGGATTGAACCGGGTGTTGTCCCAAAATTTCCGCCGTCAATTCATCCCGCTCAGCGGGCGTCAAACGCTCCATCAGGAGGAGCAGCGGAAGCGTCAGCTTCCCACTGGCAAGATCTGTGCCCAAGGTCTTGCCGACGCGCTTCTCTTCTCCAAAAAAATCCGCGAGATCATCATAGATCTGATAGGCGATGCCGAGGTGCCGGCCGAAACGGCTGACCGCCTCGACATAGTCCGGGCCGAAGCCGGCCAGGCGCGCCCCCAGAAAACAAGATACACGAAAAAGCTCCGCTGTTTTCAGATCGATGATGCGCTGATAATCCGCGCGCGTGATGTTCGTCGAGCCGCGCCGCAACGTCTGCATGATCTCACCGGCGCAAACCCGGCGCGTGGACTCGGAGACCGCAGAGCAAATTTCCGTGGTCGGAAACTGTGTCGCCAGGTTGAGCGCATGGGCGAAGAGCGCATCGCCCAATAGCACCGCCGCCGTCGCGCCATACTCGCGCACCGCCGTGCGGCGATTGCGGCGGACCTCGGCCCGGTCCATGATGTCGTCATGCACCAGCGTGGCGAGGTGCACGAGTTCAACCACCGCGGCTACGCGAACCAGATCGGTCGAAATTTGGCCGGGGCCACGCCAGCCACTGAGGAAAACGAGCGCCGGGCGAATGCGCTTGCCGGAAGTATCGATGCAATAATCCGCCATCGCGCGGATCTCCGGTTCAAACGCCGCCAGCTGACCGTGCAAAAAGCGGTCAAGCTCCAGCATGTGCGGGGCCAACAGGGCCAACCCGTTGGAAAAGGCATGGGCCGTGGATCGGTCGGTATCGGCAGGGCCGGGAGCGCTCATGGGAAAGGCCAAACTAGGCGTGATTAACGCGTGTGCAAGCCCGGCCGAATCCGGAGCAAAAGGTGCGTTGAGTACCCACAAAAATGCCGCCGATCCCGAGGGATCGGCGGCAAATTTCTCCGGAGCGGTTGCCGGGTGTTTTTTAGTCGGGCTTCTTCTTTGTCCCAGCCGCGATCGCAGCCTCGGCCGCGAGCGTTTTGATGGCTTCGGCGTCCTGCTTCTTCTGGCGAACGACTCCGACTTGTTCCTGCAGGGCGTTTTCCTCGTCAGACTTCGTGTAGTTTCTGCCAAGAATATCACGCTGGGTGAGTTCCAGATCGTTGATCTGATCCTGGCCCACCACGTTGTCATATTTCATCTTGGAGGGTTCGAGCACCGTGGCGGTGATGAAGATGATCAGGTTGGTCTCGCTCTTCACGTCCGAGGTGGTTTTGAACAGATTGCCCAGCAGGGGAATGTCTCCCAGCAGCGGAACCTTGGTCGTGCTCTTGTTCACCGAGGTATCCACGAGGCCGCCGATCGCCGCAGTCTGGCCGTCCCGCAGGATGATGTTCAAATCACCCTCGCGTTTGTCGATGTCGTAGAAGGTGTTTCCGGAAATCGTGTTCTTCTGGAAAATGCTGCTTTTCACCGGCTTTACTTTCAGCGCGATCAGCTTGCTGCCCGTGATCTGGGGCGTCACCTCGAGGCTGATGCCGACAAACTTGACGTCGCCCGCCGTGGCCGTGGTCACGGGTGAACTGCCGGAAGTCACGGTGGTGATCGTGACCAGCTGCAGTTCGCGACCGATCTTGATCTCAGACTTGCTGCCATTGATCGCCACGATGGTCGGGTTGTTCCGGCAGCTGCACGCCATTCTTGAGGTTGGCGTCAATTCGCTCACCCAAAGTAGCCGTTTGATCCAAAAGCTCTTCCGCCTCAGGAACGAGATCGCCACGGAAATAGATCCCCAAGCCAAGCAGCAGCGAAAGCGCGGCGCAACCCACGCTGATCGGTTGGGCCTTGAGGAAGGCGACCAGTTGCTCGTTCGTCATCATTTCTTGGCTCCTTTCGTACTGGGTCCAAACTTGAGAAACAACTGGAGCGAAAGCCGGCCCGTCTGGGAATTGCGGGCCACGCCCGTGCCGGAAAAGGCGATTTCGCCGAAATATACCGCTAGAAACTTGTCCGCCCGGAGCTGGTCAAGATAAGCCGTGGCGTAGCCGCTGGCTTCGTCAGGCGAGCCTCGCACCGTGCCGCGCAGGGTAACGCCCGTGGCCTGCTCATCAAAGGAATCGAGGGCGACCTCCGCGGGCAAGGTCTCGCCCAAGTGCATCAACAGTCCGGAAACCGCCGGCTTGGAGTGCACGAACCCATTGACCTCGCGGATTCGCACATCCTCGGCCTGAAACTTGGCGTACAACGCGATGAACCGGTCGCTTTCCTTTTTATCCCGGTCAATCTGCGTCTGCCAGTAGGCAATCTGGCGATTCAGGTTGTGCAGCTGATATTCCTGGTAGGAAAACCACAGCAACAGCCCGATCGTGACGAAAATCGCTGCGCCGTTGACGAAGAACGACGTGCGAACCACCTTGGTATCCGGTAGCCGCGCAACATTGCGCAGGTTCGGATGCCAGGGAGGCATCTCCGAAACATTACCGGCTGCCTCAGTCTTTTTTTTCAGGAACGGCAGCATGAGATTGCGGTGGTTTGTTGGCCATGAGGCTGAGCAGGCCCAGCCAGCGGATATCGACCCCACCCGGAGCAACGCCATCCGGGATCGTGACCTGACGGGATTGCAGCCAGGGAGCCAGATCCAGTTTCGTGGTGGAGACAGCAAGCGCGGTCGCAATGGCTCCATCCAACCAGGTAAGCTTGGCCGGCAGCATGGTGCAGAGAACCTGCCCGACGGACTGACCGGTCTGTACCTCGTAAAATCCGATGGATGACTGCAACTCCTTCAGCAATTTTTTCACTAGCAGCGGACCCATGCCGGTAAAATCAAAGGTGTTCGAATAAAACAGCTTTTTGGCCGATTCCTCGTCTTTGAGGCCCAATTCTTTTTGCACAATCGGCACCATCGCATCGAGACCCTGCGAAATCGGCCGGGACGCCTCCACGCCGGTTGCCGAGACGATATACGAATGGGTCGTGTCGGTGCCGATCTCAAGCACCAGCGTGGGCGTCTTTGACTTGGTAAAGGCGAAATAATCGACCAATGCGCCCAGCGTCGACACCGTGCCAAGTTCAAGCTGATCCGGATAAAAACCCGCCGCCAAAAGCCCATCCTGCACCGTCACAATGTCGTCCGAGGGCAGGCCGCAGAACAACACGTCCTTTTACGTCGCCTTGGCCATATCGTAATCGATGCCGTCGGTCGCGTTGATGACATGGACCGTGTACTTGTCCGGATCGATCCGGAACTGGCTGGAAAAGAGTTCGGAGAAATAAGCCGGCTCCTTGAGCCGCTTGATCTCCAGCGTGGCCCGGCGAACAAGCCGCTTGGACGGGTAGACCGCGCAGCAGGCATTCATGTAACCGCTCGGGCTGCTCTTGGGTTGAATCCCATGCATCGCTTCCGCCAAGGCATCCGCGTCACCGTTGGGACACTGCCGCAGCTCTTCAATGACCATGGGCGCCACCGGGGATGAGGTGCGCGCCAACAGCATCGTGTGGTCCGTCTGCTCGACGAAGTAGCCTTTGGTTTTGGAGGAAAAAAACATGCGTCTTAGTGCGCGGCGGTCAGGGACACGGGCTTTGGGACTGGGGTTAACACTCTAGAAAAATGGCTGTGCTGGATCAAAAACAATGCGCCAAAGCGCAAACTAGCCCCGAAAACTCTTTATAAATCAGCCTCATGACAAGCCTATTTCCCCACCCCAATCGCTGTCTGCCAGCCATTTACCCTTTTCTTAACCGCCCCCGCTGAGACCCCATAAACCAACTTCAGGCCGGTCCTTGGAAATTTCAAAAAGTGCGACTGCCTCTTGGTCCAGCTTTTGAACCACGAAGCTTCCGTCACAGCTCCTCGCCCACACATCCAAAAAAGCAAAACCCGCCGCAATATGCAGCGGGTTTAAACCAAATCTGACGCGGTATCTCAGAATCGCGCAGGGCTTACTTCTGCCACGTGCGCTTTTTGTGACGGTTGGCCTTGAGGCGTTTCCGGCGCTTGTGCTTCGACATTTTCAGCCGACGTTTCTTTTTGAGATTACCCATGGTGTAAGAGAATTAAAGAGCGCACCGTGCGAGGCCCGCCCCGGGCTGTAAAGCTCATTTTACCTCCCGTGGCACCGCGACGGACCGCCGCAACCGCGTGATGACCAACTCACATTCCACCGCCGAAACATCCAGTCCTGCCAGCACGGCGACGACCCGGCGGTACAGCTCCAGTTGGGCCATGTGCCGCGCTACAACTCCCGCAAGTTCCGATTCACCCGCGAGGTAGTCGGTCTTGAAATCAAACACGCTCGCACGCAGCGCGCGCCCGGCGATATCCCGCACCACTACCACCCGGTCAAAGACGCCTGTCACCCACACGCCGTCCAAGACCACCTCGAACGCCCGCTCCCGCCAGACTTCCGCTTGCGCTGCCACCGGTCGTTTCCACACCCGCGCAAGCTCCGCCGCCTGCAGACAGGCCAGCGCCTCCGCGCCCGCCACGCCAGCCTTCGCCCAAGCGGCTTCAAACCGCTTCAACCCAGCCTCGTCCAGCCACTCCACTTCCGCCAGCAATGCATGCACCGCCGTGCCGAAATCCGCCCCGCCGTGTCCTTCGATGGAAAACACCTGGATCCCATTCAGCACCCCGGTTTTTCCGGCCGACGGCCGGCGTGAGACCAATCGTCGCGACTTCAGGACGGCTGCCGGATCGAGCCGCTCCACCTCCGGCGCAGCCTCAGCTGCCTGGGTCGCCGCCGCCACACCCAGGTACCAGTCGGGGTCGCCTTGGGCAAACGTCCCGGGCAACTGGAGCTTTCCTATGTTCACCGGGACACTTTCTTCGCCCAGCGTCTCGGCCAGGAGTTTCGGGAAATTGCGCGAGGTCGATTTGCCCGGTGGCTTCACGATGAGGTACATCGCCCGCTTGGCCCGTGTCATGGCGACATAAAGCAGCGACAGGCTTTCGTAACAGGCCGCAGCCTCCGCCGAGCGCACATGCGCAGCTAAAACTGCATCATGCCCGGCAAAAAGCTTGCCCGGCAAATCGAGGATCCAGTCGACCGACCGATCTGCGGCCCGTTGTACCGCGAGCCCTTCGCGGCGCCCATCGAGCCTCGTCCCTTCCAGGTCCGGCAGGATCACCATATCAAAGCCCAGGCCCTTGGCCTTGTGCACCGTCATCACGCGCACCACCGCCGCCGAGTCCGCCTCGCGGACCGTATGTCGCTCCATGAACAGGATGAATTCCGCCACCTCGCGACTGCCCGTAAGATCGAATCGCCCCGCCGCCGCCGTGAACTGCCGCCCCCGTTCACGGCTGAAATCATCGTCGGCCGCCAGCTGCGGCTCCAGCCGGGACAACCACGTGTCTAGAGTGCGCTCAAATCCCTCCGCATGAATCTGCCCCAGCACCCGGCGCGTCAGCGCCTCGGGTTCCCCCAACCCTTCCGCCGCGAGACATGCACCCAGGGGCGTCATCGCGAGATGCTGCTGCGCGAGCGTGTCGCCCGGATGCGCCGCCGTCTTGACCAGCGCGAGGAGCGCGGATCCGAGCGGATTGTCCACGCACACATGCAGGTCGGACTCCGCCACCGCCGGCAACCCGCCTTCCCGACGGAGATAGTCGGCCAGTCGCGCCGCCGTGTCATTGTCCTGCACGAGCAGCGCGCAGGACAGCCCGCGCTCCAGCGGCTCGATCTCGTGCAGCAGCTGCAGCGCCGTCGCGAAACGTCCCGCCTCATCCTCCGCCTCCAGCAACGCCACCTGTCCGCCGAGTTGTGGCTTCGCCGACTCGTGATTCCGCCATTCATGGTTCCAGGCTCGCGCCGCCTCGCCGGGAAACAACCCCGTGATGGCATCCGCGGCGCCAAACACCGCGTTGACCATGGCGATTACCGGCGGACCGGACCGGAATGATTTCACCAAGTGCTCCTCCGCGATGGTGCCCGGCCGAGCGTGGTTATAGTGGTCAAAGATCTCGCGGAACAGCCGCGGGTCCCCACCGCGCCACGCGAAAACCGACTGCTTCACGTCGCCCACGTAGAAGAAACTGCGCGCTCCCGTCGGATCCTGCACCGCCTCGTCGATCAGGTTCCCGAGCACCGACCACTGGCCGAAACTCGTGTCCTGAAATTCATCGAGCAGCCAGTGGTCGATTTCCGCATCGAGCCGGAAATCGATGAAGAGGCGGCTGTCGTCCGCCGCTTCGCGGGACAACACCCGCGCGCCGGTTCCGCCCGGGGCGAGCAGCCGCTGGACATCGCCAAAGGTCAGCTTGCCGGCCCGGCGCACCGCATCGTGGTACACGGCCTCGTAGCCGCTGAGCACCGCGTGGATGCCCCGCGTGATTTCCAACCGCCGCGCCAACTCCGCGCCCACCACCTGTCGCGTGAGTTGTACGAGTGCGGCGCAAGCCGTCGGGTCCAGCTCCTGTTTTTTGCGATCAAACTCCAGCACCGCATTGCCCGCCTTCAACGCCGTCCACGCTTCCAGCGATTTTTCGAGCACATAGGCCAGGGCGCGCGACGGTGCCACGCCCGGCGACCACTCGGCCAGGGCCGTCAAAAAGTCGTTCCAGCGGCTGCGCTGTTTGTCCCCGATGCCCGCACCGTCGATCCAAGTCCGCAGATTTTTCACCACGGCCGCGAGGTCGGCCCCCGCCCCGAACCATTCGCAGCCGTCCGGCCAGATGCGCAGCGGGTTGCCCCAGCGGTCCGCCGCGGGCGCATCCAGGAAAATCTCCTGATGCCGGTCGAGAAACCCGTCAAGCTGCGCGCCCAGCCGCTTTTCGTCCGCGCCAAATGTCGCGCGCTTGAACGCCTCGATGAATTCCCGCTGGGCGTCGTGCAGTTCGCCCGTCCGCTCAAACATCCGCCGCAGCACCCGCTCGCGCTCCATCCGGGCCGCATGCTCCTGGAGGATTTCAAATTCCCCGGCGAGCCCGAGCTCCAGGGGAAAATTACGGGCGATGCGCGCGAAGAATCCGTCGAACGTGCCGAGCCGCAGCCGGTGCATGTCGTCCGCAACCGCGCGCAACATTTTCAGGAAATCCGCGGACCCCAGCGCGGGGACCTCGATCTCTTCCGCCAGCTCCGCGGCATAGGCGGGCTCCCGCGCCGCCCGGGCGAGCTTGTTGAGGATCTCGTCAAAAAATTCGCCCGCCGCCTTGCGGGTAAATGTGAGCGCCACGATGCGCTCCGGCCGCGCACCCAGCGCCAGCAGCCGCACAAAGCGGTTTGTCAGCTGGTAAGTTTTGCCCGATCCTGCCGAGGCGAGAATCATCACGTGGCCGACCGGCTTCATGATTTTTCCTCCGGCCACGCCACGCTTGCCGCCGCCCCGTGATGGAAGAGCGCGGCAAAGTCGTCGTAATCGGCACGGACATTTTCATTCGGCGGCCAGAACTCGCCGGCACGGATCGCCGCGGCCACGCCGCCGGCGCAACGCCACGCCGCCTCGGCCAATTCCGGCGTGTAGCCATCCCACGGCACAATGCCCGTCTCCGTCGCCGCCTTCGGCAGGTTGAAATATCCGCCCGTGATCTCGCCGGGAAACTCCGCCGCCAGCGCCCGGAGATAAAGCGGCAGCTGCAGGTCGCGCCACACTTCCTCGCGCTCGCCCTCCGTTGAATAGCGGGCGAATTCCGGCGCCATCTCATCGCGCCGCGCCGCGCGCAAATGGGCGTCGCGGGGCCGAACCGGGCCGTCGGAGGTCTTGTAATCCAGCACCCGGATGGCCCCCGTCTGCTCATGGCGGTCGATCCGGTCGATCTTGCCGCTCACTACGAGGCCGTTGACCTCGAGGAGGAATTTTCGCTCCACGCTTTCGATGACCCAGCCTTCGGCCCGCGTCTGCGCCTGGACCTCGGCCGCCCGGGATAGCCGCTGACGCGCGGACTCGAGTTGCACGATCAGCGGCAGCGTCAATTCCGGTCCAAAGCGCTTCGCCGCCTCTGCCGTCAGGGCCGCGATGAGAAATTCGCGCAGCACCCCGGCATCGGTGCAGTCGCGCAACGCGGGTTCATGGCCCATCGCCTCCAGGGCAGCGTGGCAAAGTGTGCCGAAATCCAGCGCATCCAGCTCGGTCTTGCCGGGGTCCACCGCGGCCATGTGCAGCACGCGGGAAAGATAAAACCGGAACGGGCAGTCGAGCCAGGCGCGCAATGCGGTCACGGCCACGCGCGACGGCGCGGAAACCCGCGGCGGCTGCAGCTGCCACGCGCGGCGCCATGGCGGAGTCGCCCGGGCCGACTCCGCCGGACTGAAAAGAAAGGCGATGCGCCGCGGGAGTTCCGCGTCCGCGCAGCGCAGCAGGAGTCGCGATGGACGCAGCGGATCGCCGGCCGCCGAGGTTTTTCCGAGCAACAGATCGAGCCGGCCGGCCGGCTCGCGCCAGACCGCCAGCGCCTGCAGCAGGTAGGCATCGCGGGCAAAGCGCGCGGCGTTGGTTTTCAAGCCGAGGCGTTCGCGCAGCGACTCCGGCAAAAAGGGATCACCCACCACGGCATAGGGCACCAAGCCGTCGTTGAGCCCGGCAACCATGAGGTGCGGCGTGTCTTCCCACAGGAGTTCCAGCCAGCCTTGCAGTTCGATCGCTCCGGCGGGTTTGTCATCCGTCTGCACGCCTTCCCCGTAAAGTTGCAGCGCCACCTCCCACCATTCCGCCGTCGACACGGTTTCAAGTTTTTTTCCGGCCGTCCTGACTTCGCGCATTACTTCGGTCCAAGCTTCGGCCGCCTCGGCGGCGAGCACATCCGCGGGCCGGGCGAGGTCGAAACGGCGCGAGGAGAAAATCAGGCCCAGCGCGGCGGCCGCGTTTTCGGGAAATGTCCCGGCCGTCAGGGTCGCGCGCACTTCCGCGATCGCCGTCAGCTCCGCAATTTCCGGCGCTTGCCGGCGCGCTTCCGCCAGGTCCGGCGGAAGATGATGCGCGTGCAATTCATCGAGCGCCCCGAGGAATCCCGCGACCGAAAATCCCGGACCATGGCGCGCCTGGGCGAAGTCCAGGAAATCCGGGCAACGCGCAAGCGCGGCGACCGCCGCGAACGAATCCTCGCGCACCAGGCCTGCCAGCGCGGCGAGCAGTTGAAAGAGCCGGTCGCCGTACCGCGCGCGGCCCTCGGGATTGAATCCCGTCAGGCCGGCATGCCGGAGGCCCGTTTCCAATAGCGGGAGCACCTCGGAGTCAGCCACGCCAATGCCGAGCACGCCTTCGGCCGCACCATAGCCCGCAGTCATCGCCACGATGCGCTCCGCCTGCGCAGCGGGACTGGCGCACAGCTGCACCCGTCGTTCAAAATCCGGCAGGTCGAACACGTGGCCGGCCCAGGCAGCGGCCAGCGGTCGGCCCCAGGCGTCGAAGTCCGCGGCGGCGGTCTTCGGGGCGAACACGACCACCTCCACAGGCACCGTTTGCGCGTGGACCGCGAGCGCCTGCAGGGCGAGCGGCAGCGGATCGGGCGTGCCGATCACCACGATGCGCTCAATACCATCGGGCAAACCCGGCGCGGAAGCCCGCTCGATCTTGACCGCCTGTCCATCACGCCAGCCCAGTGCGGCCAGTTTTGCCCCGTGCTGTTGCTCCAGTTCCGCCAGCTGGCGCCAGCGCTCCACCTCGGAAAAATCAGCCCCCGCCTTCGCCGTGATATCGGCCAGCCGCAGCCCGACCTCGGCCAGGGTGCCTTGCAGGCGCGAAAAATCCTGCGCGAGCCGCAGGGCCCAGGCAAACGAGCGGGCCGGCGGATCGACGGGAAACACCCCGCGAAATGCCGCAAGGTCGAGGCCGCGGAAAACATCCACCCAGGCGAGCTGCGACTCCAGGCGCGAGGCCATGTCCGCCACCGGTCCGGGCGCCACGAGCGCCTCGGGCGAGAACACGCGTGGCGGAAAGGCCGCCTGCCCGTGGGCCGAGGCATGGGCGGCAATCGCCTCGCGCAACCGGCGGCCCGACTGGCGCGTGGGCACCACAACCAGGACCCGGGAAAGATCGAGGGGCGCGCCGCCGGCCCAGCGGCCAGCCAGCCACGCCACTGCCTGCGGCAACAGCGAACGATCCCAGGGAAGAAAATGGCGATGGGGGATCATTCGTTTTGCCGCAGGCCAAACGAATCAACGCGCATCAGCGGGTGCAGCTCAAATCCTATCGCGGGGATTTCCTTTTCCCTCGGCGGGCAAAAGCAAAAACCCCGCGGCCCTGGCCGCGGGGTTTAAAAAGAGAGCGCGCAGAAGCGCGGATTACTTTGCGAAGACGTACTTCGCGGCGTGCGCCTTGGCGCGGGAGGCGGCGTTCCGGTGGACGACGCCTGACTTCACAGCCTTGTCCATCGCAGAGGCATAGGCGCTGGCGGCGGCCTTCGTGGCGGCGGCTTCGCCGGCCTTGATGGCGGCGTCGAGCTTCTTGTGCAGCGTCTTGAGGCGGGTTTTGACGGCCTGGTTGCGAACGGTAAAGCGGGCGGATTTACGCGCGGCTTTGATGGCTGATTTGGTGTTGGCCATGGATGGATGGTGTTTTGAGCCGGACAGAAACCCAAACGCGCCCCGGAGAGTCAAGGGCAATTCCCGGCGCACCACCCCTGGCGCGCCGGGATTCCCCAAGAGAAATCGCGTGCCGGCCGGCCCGGCCCACAACACCAAGCAGGACCGGCGGGGACGCATTCCTTTAGCAAACGCCGGCCAGCCTGCCCGGCCTCGGTGGCAATTTCGCGACCGGTGCGTGACAATGCGGCAAGGTCGCCGCCCGCTCCCGCGGGAGCGGGGCGATCAGATGAAAATTTTAGCTTTGGGGCCGGTAAGCCGGATTCTGTTCCCCCCGGCAAGCCGGGGTTCGGTCGTCATTTCTCTCGGTCGCTTGCACGGCCGTGGCGCTTGCGCGCCATGCGGCATACCCGCGGCTATGGGACGGGCCGCCCAGCCGCCTATTTTGCCTTGCACCAGACGGGGTTTTTCCTGCCACCAGCGTCGCCGCTGGCGCGGTGGGCTCTTACCCCACCTTTTCACCCTTACCCCAACCGAGCCACCTTGCGGCGGTTCGGATCGGGCGGTTTGTTTTCTGTGACACTGTCCGTCGCCGCGCCTTGAAACGCGGCGCCTGCGCTCGCCTTGCAGCTGGCGCAGCGTCCTGCCCTGTGGTGTCCGGACTTTCCTCTCCGAGGTTATCGGGCGCGGCGTTACCCGCGCCTTGGGATCAAAGAACTCGGAGCAACGACCAAGCCCCAAAGCTAAGGGGAAGAACGTAAAAATTCCCCGGGCAAAGGCAAGGATGGGCTCCATCCGGCGCTGCCGTACTTCCGGATGCTCCCGCGCTTTGACTTCGATTCCGCCACCTCGCGAAGCCGCCTACCCAGCGGCAGGCGGCAGCGTAAAAAAGAAGGTGGCGCCGGAGTCTTGCGCGGCCTCGGCCCAGATTCGGCCGCCGTGACGCTCGATAATCCGCCGCGCGGTGGCCAAACCCACGCCGGTGCCTTCAAATTCATGGGCATGATGGAGTCGTTGAAAAACATCAAAGAGCTTCGCGGCATGCTGCAGGTCGAAGCCGACTCCGTTGTCCCGCACAAAATAAACCGGTCCTGGCTCGGCCCCGGGTCCGGCGACCCCGACCTCGATCAGGGCCCGTTCGCGCGGACGGGTATACTTGATCGCGTTCGAGAGCAGGTTGACGAGCACCAGCCGGAGCAAAGCCGGGTCCGCCTCGGCCCGCGGCAGGGACTGCAGGCGCAACTCCACCCGCCGGCCGCTGCGTTCACCCGCCAGTTCATCGAATACATCGCGGCACAGGCGGCCCACATCCACTTTCTGCCGGGTGATCGCCTGGCGGCCGAGCCGCGAGAACTCCAGCAGATCGTTGATCAACTGCCTCATTTCCGCCGCACCCCGCTGGATGAGGCCGAGCAGACGAAGCGCTTCCGGCGAAAGCGACTTGCCGTGATGACCGCTTAAAATCTCGCTGAACCCGGAAATGGTGCGCAACGGCGTCTGCAAATCGTGCGAGACCGAGTAGCAGAATGCATCCAGATCCTTGTTCAATTGCTCCAACTCCGCGGTGCGCTGTCCGACTTGCTTTTCCAATTCGACATTTTTCAAGCGCAGGCCGCGCACCGTGAGGGCGCGTTCCAGCACCGGCAGCAGCAGGCTCAGCTTGAACGGCTTGACCACATAATCGATCGCACCCGTGCGCATCGCCTCGACTGCCGTCGGGATGGACGCATGGCCGGTCATCACGATGCCCACCAGAAAAGGGTCCACTTTCAACGCCTCCTGCAGGAAGGCGATGCCGTCGCCTCCCAGGCGGTGGCAGTTGGGAACTTCCGCTGCAGCTGCGCACGCGCACGCGCGAGGAACTCAAGCCCAGCCGGCGCAAGGCCCATGAGCGCCGCTACGCACTGCTGGCCGCGCTCCGGCCCGTGCTGCGGCACGCCGCCGCATCGCTGGCACCGGGCGGTTCCGCCGCAGCCGTCATGGACGGCAAGCTGGCCCAATTCATCCATGTTGGCCGCGAAACAGGTTCATCGCCGGCTACCGAAACGGTCGAATCCCGCGCAGCGGTTCCAGTCATCCTCGCCGCCTAGGACTGAGCCCGTCTCTCCGGGCACTTAGGATTCCCAATAAACCAGCCGGCCGCACTGGTCGCACGTGGCCAGCTTGCCGTCGCTGGTTTTCCCGCGCGCCGCGGACTCGACTTCGTTGGAAACCTTCAGGTGGCAGCCGCCGCATTTGCCGCCGCGAATGCCGACACAGGCGGGCAGTCCGCGCGCGGCGATGCGATCGTAAAGCTTCAGTTCCGGTTCGCCCAGCGGGCTGCGCGCCACAGCCAGCTCGGTTTGGGCGGCTTTCAGTTCCACCCCGAGGCTGGCCTCGCGTTCCCGCAGCGCGCGGATGCGGGTCTCGTGACCGGTGATGTTCGCCTTCAACTCGGCCTCGGCGGCGGCGAATTTCTTCTTCGCCTCGTCGATCCCATACATGATCTGCAACTCCTGCTCCTCCAAGCCGCCAATCGCACCCGTCGCGGTCTCGATTTCGTGGCCCAGGGCCTGATATTCCTCGTTCTTGCGCACTTGGGACTGCTGCGTGCGGTATTTGGCCAATTTGTCCTCCGCCGAGCCGATTTCGGTCTCCAGGAGCTTTTTCTTCGATTCCAGTCCCATCAGCTCATGCTTGGCCGTCTCGATCGCAGCCCTTTCCGAGGCAATTTTCTGCTCCACGGCGGCAATATCCCTCGGCACCGCCTTCAATTGGGCCTCCAAACCCAGTCGTTTGGCATCGCGATCCTGTAAAATCAGCAGCTTTTCGAGCACGGGAGCGAGCATGGCCGGCCACTTTGCCGGTACCCCCACCCCGGTCAAATGAAACTCTCGCTTATAGGCCAAAAGAAGGCGGTTTCCGGGCCCATTTTTCCTTAAAATAACCTTTGCAACCGCGGTCGTTTCGCGAGACTTTTTTTCTTTCATTTTCCACCCACTTTTTCACTCATGTCCGAAGCCTCTGACGCAGAAAACAACGCCAAGAATCAAGCCGGTGCCGATGCTTATGGCGCTGACAAACTCAGCCAGCTCAAGGGCCTGGAAGCCGTGCGAAAAAAGCCCGGCATGTACATCGGCGGCACGGACGAACGCGCCCTCCACCACTGCGTTTCTGAAGTCCTCGACAACTCCGTCGACGAGCATCTCGCGGGTTTCTGCAGCCGCATCGAGGTCAACATCCACGTCGACGGCTCCATCAGCATCCGCGACAACGGCCGCGGTATCCCGGTTGACCTCAACAAGGAGAGCGGCCTGCCCGGCGTGGAACTCGTGCTCACCACCCTCCATTCCGGCGGCAAGTACGGCCAGGGCGGCTACAAGTTTTCCGGCGGCACCCACGGCGTCGGCGCGAAGTGCGTCAACGCCGTCTCCGAATGGTTCGAGGTCGAGGTCTCCCGCGGCGGCCAGGTCCACCACATGAAGTTCGAGCGCGGCAAGACCGTGCAAAAGCTCGAGGTCATCGGCAAGGCCCGCGGCACCGGCACGTACATCACGTTCAAGCCCGACGCGGAGATCTTCAAGGAGACCACCGTCTTCCAGTCCGGCCGCATCAGCCAGCGCCTGCGCGAACTCGCCTTCCTCAACTCCGGGCTCGAGATCGTCTTCACCGACGAGCGCCCCGCCGAAGCGAAGCCCGAGACCTACTACTACAAGGACGGCGTCGAGGAGTTCGTGAAGCAGATCAACACCGGCAAGACGCCCCTGCACCCGAAGCCGATCCGCTTCACCAAGGAGACCTCCCTCCAGCTCGACGACAAACCCGCCGAGGTCCACGTCGAGGTCGTCCTCCAGTACAACGACACCTACAACGACCAGGTCCTTTGCTACACCAACACGATTCACAATCCTGACGGCGGCACCCATCTCTCCGGCTTCCGCAGCGCGCTCACCCGCGCCATTAACCAGTTCTCCAAGGCCAACAATCTGCTCAAGGACAAGGATCCCCAGATCACCGGCGACGACGTGCGCGAGGGTCTCGCCGCCGTCGTCTCCATCAAGCACAGCGACCCGAAGTTCGAGTCGCAGACCAAGGTGAAGCTCCTCTCCCCCGAGGTCGAGGGCATCGTCGGCTCCGTCGCCTACGAGGGGCTGATGATGTACTTCGAGACCAACCTGTCAGTCGCCAAGCGCATCGTGGACAAGTCGCTCAACGCCGCGCGCGCGCGCGAGGCCGCCCGCAAGGCCCGCGAAACCGTCCGCAAGGGCGCCCTCTCCGGCGGCGGCCTCCCCGGCAAGCTCGCGGATTGCTCCGAGCGCGATCCCGCGCTTACCGAGCTGTACATCGTCGAGGGCGACTCCGCCGGCGGCTCCGCCAAGCAGGGCCGCGACCGCCGCTTCCAGGCCATCCTCCCGCTCCGCGGCAAGCTCATCAACACCGAGAAGGCCCGCCTCGACAAGGTCCTCGCCAACGAGGAAATCCGCACGCTCATCACCGCCTGCGGCACCGGCATCGGCGAGGGCGACGAGGCTGTCGGCGGCTTTAACGCCGCCAAGGCCCGCTATCACAAGATCATCATCATGACGGATGCCGACGTCGACGGCTCCCACATCCGCACGCTCCTACTCACCTTCCTCTACCGCCAGATGCGGGGCCTGATCGAGCGCGGTTACGTCTATATCGCCCAGCCCCCGCTCTACAAAATCAAGCGTAAGAAGCGCGAGCAGTACGTCGACAACGACGACCAACTCAACCGCATCCTCCTCGAACTCGGCTCCGAGGACATCGTGCTCACGCGCCTGGCCGACGGGCACATCTTCGCGCCCGCGCAGATCGAGCAGATCGTCGAGAACCTCGCCGTCCTCGAGAAGCTCGGCGGCGGCGTCACCCGCTACGGCGCCGAGCTGGCCGAATACCTCGACCAGCACGACCCGGCCACCCGCGCCCTCCCCCGCTACGTCGCCCGCGTCCGCGAGGGCAACAAGGAGAGCCACGAATTCCTGAAAGACGAAACCGCGCGCGCGAAATTCGTCCAGTCCCACGGCCTCGCCGCCGACATGACCGAACAGTCCGAGAACACCGGCGCCACCGCGCAACCGTTCGCCGACGCCGAGAAGAAACCGTCCGCGGTGCAGAAGCGCATCACCATCCACGAGATTTTCGAGAGCACCGAGATGACGAAGCTCCTCAACGCGCTCGCCAAGACCGGTCTCGACACCGCGCACATCACCGCCACTGAGGAAGCCCGCTATACCGTGATCGAGAACGCCGGCCAGAAATCGGAAGCCAAGACCGAGCTGCGCTCGCCGCTCGAGATCGTCACCCAGATCCGCGGCAACGGCCGGAAGGGTCTCAGTATCCAGCGCTACAAGGGCCTCGGCGAAATGAACCCAAAGCAGCTCTTCGAGACGACGATGGACCCCGACAAGCGCCGCCTGCTGAAGGTGGACATCGCCGACGCCGCCAAGGCCGACGCCCTCTTCACCCTCCTGATGGGCGACGAGGTCCCCCCCCGACGCCAGTTCATCGAAGACAACGCCCTCAACGTCCAATTCCTTGACGTCTAAACTCTGAATTTTTCACAGGAGGAAACGGAGCAAACAGAGTTGATCCAGAAACCAGAAAGCCCGCGATCTAGCGATTCGGTTTCCTGGCTTCTGAATTCAGCCCTCTTCGTTCCCTCCGTTACCTCCTGTAAGATCCAAATCCCTTTCCCGTCCACGTGTACACTGCCAACGAAAAGCTCTCCACCGCCAACATCACCGACATCATGCAGACGGCCTACATCGAGTACTCGATGTCCGTCATCATCTCGCGCGCCCTGCCCGACGCCCGCGATGGCCTGAAGCCCGTGCAGCGCCGCGTGCTCTACGCCATGCTCCGCGAGGGCCTCGTGCACAACCGCGCCTTCGACAAGTGCGCCGGCGTCGTCGGTGAGGTGCTCAAGAACTACCACCCGCACGGCGACTCCTCCGTCTACGACACCCTCGTGCGCATGGCGCAGCCGTGGGTCATGCGCTACCCGCTCATCGATCCACAGGGCAACTTCGGCTCCGTCGACGGCGATCCGCCCGCGGCCTATCGTTACACCGAGGCGCGCCTGAAGGACATCGCCGAAGACATGTTGAAGGACATTGAAGAAGACACCGTCGACTTCGTGCCCAACTACAAGGAGTCCACCACCGAGCCCACCGTTCTCCCCGCCGCCCTGCCGAACCTGCTGATGAACGGCTCGACTGGCATCGCCGTCGGCATGACGACGAACATCCCGCCGCATAATCTCGACGAGATCATCGACGCCACCGTCGCCATCATCGACAACCCACGCATCTCCGTCGACGACCTCTGCACCATCGTGAAAGGCCCCGATTTTCCGACCGGCGGCGTCATCTCCGGCCGCGAGGGCATCCTCAGCTACCTGAAGACCGGCAAGGGCATCGTCCGCACCCGTGGTAAGGCCCACACCGAGGAGCTCAAGGGCGGCATGGAGCAGATCGTCATCACGGAGATCCCGTATAACGTGAACCGCGCCACGCTCGTCACCCGCATTGCCGAGCTCGTCGGCGAGAAGCAGCTCGACGGCATCCGCGACCTCCGCGACGAGTCCGATGAAAACACCCGCATCGTTATCGAGCTGAAGCGCGGCGAACAGGCCAAGGTCGTCATCAACCAGCTCTTCCAGAAGACCGCGCTCGAGTCCTCCTTCGGCGTCACCCTGCTCGCCCTCGACAAGAAGCGGCCGAAGCAGATGAACATCAAGGAGCTCATCGAGTGCTACATCGAGCACCGCCGCGATGTCGTCACCCGCCGCACCAAGTTCCGCCTCAAGGAGGCCGAGGACCGCGCCCACATCCTCGAGGGCTACATCATCGCCCTCGATAACCTCGATGACTTCGTGAAGATCATCCGCGCCTCCTCCAATCGCGACGAGGCCAAGGTGAAGCTGATGGCGAAGTACCCGCTCTCCGAGCGCCAGACCGACGCCATCCTCGAGCTCCGCCTTTACCAGCTCACCGGCCTGGAACGCGGCAAGATCGAGGCCGAGTATCTCGCCCTCGAGGCGCTCATCCTCGAACTCCGCGGCATCCTCGAGTCCGAGGCCAAGCTCCTCGCGTTGATCAAGAAGGAGCTCGCCGAGATGAAGGCGAAGTACACCTCGCCCCGCCGCACCGAGATTGTGGCCGCCGCCGATGAATTCCGCATGGAGGACGTCGTCCCGAACGAGGGCTGCGTCATCACCGTCTCTCATCTCGGCTTCATCAAGCGCACCCGCGTCGCCGACTACCGCTCGCAGAAACGCGGCGGCAAGGGCGTCATCGGCGCCGAGACGTACGAGGAGGATTTCGTCGAGAACCTCTTCACCGCCTCCACCCACGACTACATCCTTTTTCTCACCAGCACCGGCCAGTGCCATGCGAAGAAGGTCTACGACACCCCCGAGGGCACCCGCACCTCCAAGGGCAAGTCCGTCTCCTCCTTCCTCCGCCTCGGCGAGGGCGAGAAGATCGCCGCCATGCTGTGCGTGAAGGATTTCGAGCCCGGCAAGTTCCTCGTGATGGTCACGCGCCAGGGCATCACCAAGAAGACCAGCCTCACCGACTACGCCAATACCACCCGCGAGGGCGGCCTCATCGGCATCAACCTCGAGGCTGGCGACGCCCTCGTCGGCTGCGTGCTGACCAACGGCGAAAACGAAATCATCCTTATCAGCCACAAGGGCCAGGCCGTCCGCTTCAACGAGAGCGATCTCCGCGACCAGGGCCGCGGCACCATGGGCGTCACGGGCATGCGCTTCAAATACGACGGCGACTTCGTGAAGGCCATCGAGGTCTGCGATCCCGCCGCCCGCCTGCTCGTCGCCCGCGAGGACGGCATCGGCAAGCGCACGCCTTTCGAGGACTACCGACTCACCAGCCGCGGCGGCTCCGGCGTTATCGCCATCGATCTCCCCGACGATGCCTCTGTCAATGTCGCGGGTGCCCTCAGCGTCCACGACACCGACGAGGTCATGCTGCTCACCGCCAAGGGCCAGAGCATCCGCACCCGCGTGAAGGAAATCCGCGAGACCGGCCGCGGCGCCAAGGGCGTGAAGCTCGTGACCCTCGCCGAGGGCGACAAGCTCCTCAGCATCGCGCGCATCATCGAGACCGAGGAAGAACAGATCGGCGAGGAGGCCGAGACGCCCGCCAGCGACGCTCCAGCCAGCTGAGGCTACTGGTCACCCGAAGAATCCGGCGCAGGCTTCAGCAGGAATGCAGGCACGTCCGGTGCCTGCATTCCTTGGCGTCGCATACCGACCGCTTCACGCCGCGATCCTGGACCCGTGAGCAAATCCATGCAGGCACAGGGACGTGCCTGCCCACTCCTTTGGCCAAGGCAAGCTGCAGACTTACGCTCAGTCCATCGACTTGACCCGCACCCGGACGCCGGTGCCTTCAAAGGTCAGCCAGAATCCTCCGAGCGCGGCCGGAGACACCGTCACCTTCGGACTCGGCACTGGAGGAGAGAAATATTCTCCGCCATTTGCCACCTGCCAGTGCTGGCCGTTTTCGAGCGTAAAAACCTTGCGGCCCTCCCAACCCGTGAAGTCGCCCACCAGCCGGCTTTCAATGGTGCTATACTCAATCTTGGTCCCGGGCGTCAGCAACACCTTCGCCCTGGCAAAGAATCCGGGGGATGCCTGTTCCTTCGCCTTTTCTTTCTCCGCGACTGCCGCCACGGCCGCGGCGGCCTTGGCGGCCTCGGCTTGGGCTTCAGCCCGGGCCTTCGCGACCGCCCCGCTCTTGTAGGCCTGCACCAGCGCATCCAGCCGTGCCAGGGCTTCGGGCGAGAGCTTTTCCAGTTCCGCCGCCGCGAAATCCTCGGGCCGGATGGCTTTCGAGAAAGCCTCCTCGGCGCGCACCGTGGTCAGCGCGACCAACATTCCCATCAGTCCGGTTGCGAGCCAGTGTTTCATCCCGCGAATGCAGCGCGCCCCAACCGTGCGCGCAACACCATTTCCGCCCTTGCTAACGGTCCGGGGCCGCCCTGTCGTTTTCCTTCACCCTTTCGCATGCCCGGAAAAATCACCTCTCTCCTCAGTCCTGCCCGCGTCACGCTCCACGTGCAGGCGACCGAACGCACCGCGGCCCTCCAGGAGGTCGCCCACCTGCTCGACGGGCATCCCGACATCACGAACTTTGCCGTTTTTTACGATGAACTCCTCGCGCGCGACCGGCTCGACACCACCTGCCTCGGCAACGCGGTCGCCCTTCCGCACGCCCGCACCGGCCATGTGAAACAAATGGTCCTCGCCGTCGGCCGCAGCGACACCGGCATCCCGTTCGACGCCAACGGCGAGATCGTGAAGCTCTTCTTCGTGCTGGGCACCCCGAAGTCCAAGCCCGGCGACTACCTCGCCGTCGTCAGCGCCCTCTGCAAAATCCTCCGCGACCCCTCCGACCGCGCCACGTTTTTTGCCGCCGCCACTCCCGAGTCCTTCATCACCGCAATTACCACCGTAGAGACTAGGCTCGGATTGTAGGGCGGGGTCGCTGACCCCGCCTGATTTGGAACGCAGGGCGAATCCTCCGGATGAGCCGAACCGCACGGCCCGTTCTCACGATTCCCCGCTTGTCTCACGTCGCTCGCAGCGAAACGCTTGGCCATGCGCCATTGCCTGCTTTTTTGCGCTCTCCTCAGTCTCGGCACCGTCACAGGAGCGCAATCGGCACCGATCACTCCCGCCCCGTCATCCACCGACGCCACGGCCGAAGCCGTCAACCGGTTCTTCGTCGAAGCGCTCGAGCACGGTCAGGCCTATGACCACCTCCGCGATCTGACGACCCAGTATCCCGGCCGGCTCGCCGGTTCAAAATCGCTCGAGGGCGCCGTCCGCTGGGGCCAACAGGTTCTCAGTGCGATGAATCTCGATCACGTCTATACTCAGGACGTCAGTGTTCCTCACTGGGAGCGTGGCGCACCAGAGTCCGTGCAGCTGCTCACCGCCCGCGGCGCCCAGTCGCTCACCGCGACCGCCCTCGGCTATTCTCCTTCCACTCCTACCGGTGGCCTCACTGCCGAGGTCATCGAGGTCCAGTCACTCGACGAGGTCGAAAAACTTGGACGCGCCCACCTCACCGGCAAAATCGTGTTCTACAACCGCCCGATGAACGCCGCCCTGGCCCGCACCGCGCAGGCCTACGCTGAGGCCGGCGACCAGCGCAACCGCGGCCCGGGTGTCGCCTCAAAGTTCGGCGCCGCCGGCGTGCTCACGCGCTCCCTTACCCTCGCCCACGACGATGTCCCCCACACCGGGACCACGACCTACCTGCCGGGCTTTCCGAAGATTCCCGCGGCGGCGTTGAGCCTCGTCGCCGCCGACCGCCTCTCCGCCGCGCTCGCCGCCGACCCGCACACCCGGGTGTCCATGCAGATTCACGGCCAAACCTTCCCCGATGCGCCTTCCCACAACGTCATCGGTGAAATCCGCGGGTCGGAATTTCCCGACCAGATCATCCTCGTGGGCGGTCATCTCGATTCCTGGGACATCGCTCCCGGTGCGCACGATGACGGCGCCGGCATCGTGCAATCGATCGAGGTGCTCCGTCTTTTCCGCGCCCTCGGCCTCAAGCCGCGCCATACGATCCGCTGCGTGCTCTTCGTCAACGAGGAGAACGGCGGCGCCGGCGCCGAGCGTTACGCCGAACTCGCGCAGGCCGCACCCGGACGGCATATCTTCGCCGTTGAAACCGATAATGGCGGCTTTGCCCCCACCGGCTTCAATCTCGGCAGCACCCAGGGCAATGCGCACCTGCGGGCCGAGCGCTGGCGGACCCTGTTCGAACCGTGGGGCGTCTGGCATTTCTCGAAAGGCAGTGGAGGCGCCGATGTCGCCCCGCTGCTGCTGCAGGGCGTGACCGTCGCCGGCCTCACGCCGGATTCGCAGCGCTACTTCGATTATCACCACACGGCCATCGACACGATCGACAAGGTCAACCCGCGCGAACTCCATCTCGGCGCCGCCGCCATGGCCGCGCTCATCTGGCTCGTGGATACGCAGGGGCTATAAGCGGGCGCAGCCCGCTATGGAGCCCATAAGTCCTCTCCCTCCCCTACGTCCTATCCTCCTTCAGCCATGATCCGCGCCCTGGTCTTCGATTTCGACGGCCTGATTCTCGACACCGAGTCGTCGCTCATCGGCGCCTATGCGGATGTGCACTCCGCCCATGGCGTGCCGTTCGATCACGACTTATTTATGCGCTCGGTCGGCCATGCCGACTATGCCTTCGATCCCTGGCACGCCTTCGAGAAGCGCTCCGACCGCGCCGCGCTCGAGGAGCAGCGCCGCGGCTTCAACCGCGAGCGCGACCTGCACCTGCCCGTGCTGCCCGGCGTCACTGCCCTGCTGGACGCCGCGCAAACCCGGCCTCTGCACGTCGCCCTCGCCTCCAATTCTCCACACGCCCACTGCGAGCGCCATCTCATCCGGATCGGGCTCCTGGACCGGTTCGAATTTCTCGCCTGCCGCGAAGACGTGTCGTTGCCCAAACCCGCGCCCGACCTCTACAAACTCGTGCTGACCCACCTCGGCTTGCGCGGCCACGAAGCCATCGCCTTCGAGGACTCCCACACCGGCAGTCTCGCCGCCCGCCGCGCCAACCTCTGGACCGTGGCCGCACCCAACCCCTCGACCGCGCACCACGATTTCGCCCACGTCAGTCTTCGCGTGAAATCACTCGCCGACGTGACTCTGGATTCACTCATCCAACAGTTTCAGCGGTAGGGCCGGACCGCCAGGACCGCCGAGGACATTGCCGGCCTACTCACTCCCATCCACGTCGCAAAACCAGTTTGTCACCTAATAGGTGACAAACTGGTTGGGGCCGGCAGGCGGGCTGAGATTGCAGAAAAACCTGTAAGGATTTTCGTCCAGCGGCGACTAATTGGTCAGATGAGTCTTAGTCCCGCCCACGAATCCCTGTTTCATGCCTGGCTGGAGGAGCATCGTGGAATTGTCGTCAAGGTCACGCGCTCCTATGCTTTCGCGGCCGCCGATGCCGCCGACCTGGAACAGGAACTCCTGCTGCAGCTCTGGCTCTCGGTGCCCTCCTATGCCGGCCAGGCGAAACCCTCGACGTGGATTTACCGGGTCTGCCTTAACACGGCGCTGACGTGGCACCACGGCACAACGCGCCGCGAGCGCCGGATCGAACCCGACCGCGACCTCGCCGCCATTGCGGCCCACACCGCCTCGCCAGCCGACAGCGCCGATGAACGGGAACTGCTCGAAAAACTCTACGCCGCGATCCATGCCATGCCCGAATCCGACCGGGCCCTGGTATTGCTCATGCTCGACGGGCTCGCCTACCGCGAGATCGCCGAGATCACCGGCCTGACCGAAAATCACGTCGGCGTGGCGTTAACGCGTGCGCGCAAACGCCTCGCCGACCGCTTAAAAGGAGTAACTGATGAACTGGAATGACTATGAAGCCGTTTGGAAACGCCAGAAGCTGCCGATCGGGGCCGCCGCTGATCTGGCGGACATCCGCGCGACCTTTGAGCTCAAGCGCCGCAAACTCGAATCCACGCTCCGGGTCCGGTATATCACCGACGGCGTACTCGGCGTGCTGACTGCACTGGGCTTCCTGGGTTACGCGTGGTGGATCGGGCGCGCGGGCTGGCCCATTGCGATCGGTGCAGCCCTGATCTTGGGCGTCTCCTGGGTCTTCGTGCGCGATCACCAGCGCCGTCGTCGTCATCAGGTCGGGCCGGAGGCCACGCTGCTCACCAAGCTCGATGCCGAGATCGCGGAGCTGCATCATCAGCGCCGGCTCCTGCGCCACATCGGGCTCTGGTACTTTCTGCCTTATCTTGCCGCGGGTGTGCTCATCTCTGCTACGGTGGTTCATCGGCTGAGAATCAAGCCGCCGCCAGGATTACTGGTCGACCTACTCACGACGCCTCGCTCCGCCATCTTCATCTATCTCACTGTCGCCATTGTGGTCGCTGGCTTATGGTTGGTCTGGCGCGACGCCCGGGATGCCGGGAAAAAGCGGATCGATCCCCGTCTCCAAGAACTTGAAAAAATGCGCCGTGATCTGTTCGGCCCGGCGGACAGTCTCAGCGACTGACCTCGCGCCGTCGCTTATCCACCCAGCTCCGACCACCGCGCATAAGCCGCCGCAAGTTCTGCTTCGATCTCGTGCAGCCGGGCCGTCGCTCGCGCGACTTCCGTGGCTGGCTTCTTGAAAAACAACGGATCGCCGAGCGTCTCGGTTAGCGTCGCCTGCTCCGTCTCTAATTTCTCAATGGTTTTCGGGAGAGCCTCCAGCTCCGCGCGCTCCTTGTTCGTCAGCTTGCGCGCCTTCTTGTCCGGACCGGATCCGGCTGCGTCTTTCGCACTACGCTTCGCCGCTTCCGCGGCCGCCAGCGCGGCCGCAGCCTTCGCTGCGCGCTCCCGCTGCCAGTCGTCGTAGCCGCCCAGGTACTCGGCGATTTTCCCTTCGCCCTCGAACACCAGCAGGCTCGTGCAGACTTCGTTCAGGAACGCCCGGTCGTGGCTCACCAGCAGCAACGTGCCGCCAAACTCCACCAGCAGGTCCTCCAGCAGGTCCAGCGTCTCCGCGTCGAGGTCGTTCGTCGGCTCGTCCAACACCAGCACGTTGCACGGCTTGGTGAACAGCCGCGCCAGCAGCAGCCGGTTTCGCTCGCCGCCCGACAGCGCCTTGATCGGTGTCCGCGCCCGCTGCGGCTCAAACAGAAAATCTTCCAGGTACGAGATCACGTGCCGCGTCTTCCCGTTAATCGTCACCGTCGCGTTGCCGTCCGCCACCGCATCCTGCACGCGCATCGTCTCGTCGAGCTGCGCCCGGAGCTGGTCGAAGTAGACAACTTCCAATTTGGTCCCTTGCTCCACGGTGCCCGCCGTCGGCGCCAACTGGCCGAGCAGCAGCCGCAGCAGCGTCGTCTTGCCCGCGCCGTTCGGCCCGACAATGCCGATCTTGTCCCCGCGCTCGATCCGCACGGTAAGGTCGCGGATGATCCAGCGGTTGTCGTACTTGAAGCCCGCGCCTTCGCACGCGATGACCTTGAAGCCGCTGCGGTCCGCCTCCTGCGCCGTCATCTTCGCCGTGCCGGTGCGGTCGCGGCGGGAGATCCGCTCGGCGCGCATTTTTTCCAGGGCGTGGATGCGGTTGTTCGCCCGTGACCGCTGGGCCTTCACCCCGCGCCGGATCCACACTTCTTCCTGTGCCAGCTTCTTGTCGAATTGCGCGCGCTCCACCTCCTCGGCCTCCAGCACCGCCTCTTTGCGCTGGAGGAACGTGTCGTAGTCGCAGGCCCAGCCGATGAGCTTGCCGCGGTCGACCTCGACGATGCGGGTGGACAGCTTCCGGAGAAACGTCCGGTCGTGCGTCACGAACAGCAGCGCCCCGCCCCATTCCAGCAAAAATTCCTCGAGCCACTGGATCGAAGCCAGGTCGAGATGGTTGGTCGGCTCGTCGAGCAGCAGCAGCTGCGGTGCCTCGACCAGCCCGCGCGCCAGCAGCACGCGGCGTTTTTGACCGGCGGACAGCGAGGCGAACTCCTGGTCCACCGGCAGCCCCATTTGCTCCAGCAGTCGCTCCACGCGGTCGTGCCGCTCCCAGTCGTTGTGCTCCTCGTAGGCACCGCCTTCGCCCTCGACCACCGTGCGCACCGTGCCGGCCAGGCCGCTCGGCACTTCCTGCCGCAGCGTCGAGAACACCGCGCCGGGCTGGCGGAAGACCTGTCCGTCATCCGGCTTCAGCTCGCCCGCGATGACCTTCATCAGCGTGGACTTGCCGGCACCGTTGCGGCCGACAAGGGCCACGCGTTCGCCGCGGTCAATCTGGAGATTGACCCGGTCGAGCAACGGCGCACCACCGAAGCTCAGGCTGACATCAAGAAGACTGACAATGGCCATGGGAACCGGACAGATTGGAGCCCCACCACTCGTCAGCGCAAGAAAAGTAAACGCCCATCACGTAATCGCTCACACTAGGCGCATTGGGGCTCCTTCTGCGTTTGTTCGATGTTGGATGTTCAGCGTTCAATGTTCGAAGTTCAGGCCGTTTCCTCCTTGGGCTCCTCACCGCCCTTGCTATCGTTTCAACCCAATGTCGGTTCCCCGCTACAACGTCCTCGGCGTCGGCGTGTCCGCCCTCACCCTAGCTCAGGCCCGCGACCTCGTACTCGGTGCGCGCGGCGCGCACCGGCTCGGCTACGTGTGCATCACGCCCGTCCATGCTGTGAGCGAGGCCTGCAGCGATCCCGCGTTCCGCCAGATTCTCAATCAATCCTTTCTGACCACGCCCGACGGCATGCCGCTCGTCTGGCTCGGGCCGCCAGGCGTCGAACGCGTGTATGGGCCCGATCTCATGCTCGCCGTCTGTGACTCCGGCCGGGCCATCGGGCTGAAGCATTATCTCTACGGCGGCGCCCCCGGCGCGGCGGAACTGCTGCGCGATAAACTCTGCGCCCGGTTTCCCGGGCTCGAGATCGCCGGCACCTTCACGCCGCCCTACCGCCCGCTCCACGCCGATGAAGCGGCCTCGTTTCGCGCGGATGTCGCCCGCGTCAAACCCGACATCATCTGGGTCGGCCTCGGCACGCCCAAACAGGAACGCTTCATGGCGGAGTACGCGCCGACCCTCGATGCCGGGCTGCTTATCGGCGTCGGCGCCGCCTTCGATTTTCATTCGGGCCGCGTGCCTCAGGCGCCGCGCTGGATGCAGCGCACCGGGCTGGAGTGGTTCTTCCGGCTCTGCACCGAACCGCGCCGGCTCGGCCCGCGCTACCTCAAGACCAATCCGCTCTTCGTGCTCCGGATCGCCGCCCAGCGCCTCGGCTTGAAAAAATACCCCTTGGAGATCGCGGAAACGCGGAAGAACTGAGACACGGAATCGGATTCCTGAATTCGTTCACGCTTCCGGGGTAGGGCGCGACCGCTGGGCGCGCCGGGTTTTTCGAGCAGACCGCGCCGACGGCGGGCCCAGCGGTCCCGCCCTACCCTCGATCTCCTTGCTTTTCCGCCCCTCCGCGTTCCCGCGATCAAAACAGGTTCCGCTGCTGCAGCGCGTCGCGCTTTTCCCCGTCGAGCGTGCTGAACGCGAGCAGCTGCATCACCGTCAGCTCCGCCAGCCGTGGCTCCCGCGCCAGCGAGGCCAGCAGCAGCGCGCCCGCCAGCGCATCGTACAGTGCCGCGTGGTAGCAGCGGCGCTCCGGCGGACAATGCGCCTGCGCCAGCCCATCGAGCTCCGCCTGCAGGCCGCACATGCTCACAAGTGACTCCAGCCTCCCGGAATCGAGCTGCGGATAAAACTGCGCGTAGAGCCGGGCCGAGTCGATCCATGGTCCCCACTCGATCACGCTTTCACCCGGCCGGGCGAAATCCGGCGAGTTCCGCGGGTAGGGCCACACCGACTTGAGCAGCCCGTTTTCCACGCCGGCATAATGTGCCGCCAGCGGACCGCGCTCACGCAGGCCCGCAAAATAGTCCCATTCATCCGCAAACGGCGCGTGCCCGGCCAAGGCCTTTTCCTCCAGTCCATGCACGGCGATATCCTCCGCCCGCACCCGGCCGATCGCCCGGCACAGCCGGGTGTTCGTCTCGATGATTTTCCCGCCCAAGACCTCCACCACGCCATACTCCAGAATGCCAGACGTGCGACTGCCTTCGAAATCGACGAAGTAAATGGACTGATCGACCCAGGACATTGGTCACCACGAAATACACGAACGACACGAAATCCAGAACCACCTCGGAGAATTTTTAGTGTGTTTCGTGTATTTCGTGGTTTCAAAGACCGAGTGGATCTCACGCCCTACCGCACGTTCATGACCGAGCTCGCCGAAAAGAGCGGCGATTTCATCCGGCCCTATTTCGGGAATCCCGACTTGGTCGTTGAAACCAAGAGCGATGCCACCCCCGTGACCCTCGCCGACCGCGGCGCCGAGGAGCTGATGCGCCGGCTGATCAGTCAAAGATTTCCCACCCACGGCCTTGTCGGCGAGGAACTCGGCAGCGAACGCGCCGACGCCGAGTTTGTCTGGGTGCTGGATCCGATCGACGGCACCAAATCCTTCGCCTCCGCCTGCCCGCTCTTCGGCACCCTGATCGCCCTTCTGTATCAGGGCCAGCCAGTGCTGGGCGCGATCCACCAGCCCATCCTGCACCAACTCATGCTGGGCGACGGCACCACGACCACGCTCAACGGCCGCGCCGTTCGGGTGCGTCCGATGGCCAGAATCGAGGACGCCACGCTGCTCACTACCAACGTCCACTCGCCCGCCCGCCACCAGAACGGCCCCGCCTTCAACGCCCTCGCGGCCCGCGCCAAACTGTTCCGCACGTGGGGCGATTGCTACGGCTACCTGCTCGTCGCCAGCGGCTGGGCCGACGTGATGTGCGACCCGATCATGAATCAGTGGGACATCGCCGCGCTGATCCCCGTGATCCGCGGCGCCGGCGGCGTCATTACCGACTGGCAGGGAAAAGACCCGGTCAACGCTAAGTCCATGGTCGCCGCCAGCCCGGCGCTGCATGCTTCGGTGATCGCGGCGTTGAATCCGTAGCGCTGCGGCTTCGTCGCCGCGAAAGTGACAAGGGACAAGTCACAAGTGCCAAGAAGATGTCCGGCCCGCTCACGCCGGCAACTGCCTATGAGCTAGTAGCAGCCGACGTAAGGAGGCTGTCTGACGGTTTTCAAACCGCCCGTTTCAAATTCCAGACCCTCCTTTGCCACTTGTCCCTTGGAATTTGTTACTTTCGTTTCCGTTTCCACCCTGCCGTCACGCGCGATGTGAACCCCCCCCGCGCCTTCCAATCGGCGACGATTGTGAGTTCGCGCGGCTGAAGCGCGGCGCCGAGATCGTCGCAGATCTTGTTCGTTGCCGCCTCGAAGAAGATGCCCTCGTTGCGGAACGCGTGGAAATAAAGCTTCAGCGACTTCAGCTCGACGCACTTCTTGTCCGGCACATAGCGCACCAGGATGTCGGCGAAGTCCGGATGTCCGGTCATCGGGCACAGCGACGTGAACTCGTGATGCGTGTGCTCGATCACATAGTCGCGCTGCGGCGCGGGATTCGGGAAGGTTTCGAGGAGTTTCGGGTCGGACATGGGGAAAGTGAAATGTGACGTGTGACGTGTGACGAGTTCAGAAATCTGTCAGGATTGAGCAAGTGAAACGCCCACGAGAAGGCAGCCTATCTATCCACAACCGCCCCGCCACCGATCAATCAAACCGGCCCGCGCGTTAGCAGCTCGTCACATGTCCCTCGTCACTCGTCACTTTTCTATGTCGCGGTTTCGGTAAACCGCTGCTCCCGGATCACCGTGATCTTGATCGCGCTCGGATATTGCAGCTCCGCCTCGATCTTCGCGCGCAGCTCCTTCGCCAGCTCCCGCGCCCGGTCGTCCGTCACGGTTTGCGGGGACACCACCACGCGGATCTCGCGGCCCGCCTGGATGGCGAAGGCCTGCTGCACGCCGTCCAGGCTGAGGGCGAGTTTCTCGAGCCGTTCCAGTCGCTGCGCGTACAGCGCCATCGACTCGGCCCGCGCGCCGGGCCGCACCGCGGAAATGGTATCGGCCAGGATCACGAGGCCCGCGTAAACCGTCTCGGGCTTTATTTCCTCGTGATGCGCCGCCACCGCATTGACGACGATCGGCGTTTCACCGTAGCGCTTGATGAATTCACCGCCGATGTGCGCGTGGCTGCCCTCGAGTTCCCCATTCGCCGCCTTGCCGATGTCGTGGAGCAGTCCCGCCCGCTTCGCGAGGTTGGGATCGAGGCCGACCTCGCTGGCCAGCATCGAGGCGAGGAACGCCGTCTCGATGGAATGGTCCAGCACGTTCTGGTTGTAGGAAAAACGGAATTTCAACCGGCCGAGCAGCTTGATGATCTCGTGGTGCAGGCCGTTGATGTTGAGCTTCGCGACCGCCTCCTCACCCGCCTGCGTCGTCGTGAACTCGATCTCCTCCTGCGCCCGTTTCACGAATTCCTCGATGGTCGCCGGGTGGATGCGCCCGTCCTTGACCAGGGCTTCCAAAGCGACCCGCGCAATCTCGCGGCGCATCGGGTCGAACGACGACAGCATCACCATCTGCGGCGATTCATCGATCAGCACGGTGACGCCCGTGGCGGCCTCGAACGCCTTGATGTTGCGGCCCTCACGACCGATGATGCGGCCCTTCATTTCCTCGCTCGGCAGTGAAACCAGCGTGGAGGTCAGATCGTTGTTGGGCTTACTCGACAGCCGTTGCATCGAGGCGACCAGGATGCGGCGCGCGTCGGTCTGCAGTTCCTGCTCGGATTTCTCCAGCGTCTCCCGGCGCAGCACGCGCAACTCGTCCTGGCACTCGAGCTGGACCTCCTCGCGCAGCGCGAGACGGATTTCCTCGGCGTCCATCTGCGAAACGCCCTCGAGCCGCTTGCGCACGCTTTTCGAGAGAGCGCGCATCGCGTCCCGCGCCTGCCTCACCGCGGCGTTTTCCCGGTTGAGGCGCTCCTGCTTCTGCTCGAACTGATAGTCGAGCAGCGCCAGCGATTCCTCGTGGGCCCGGATTTCGCGGAGCCGCACGTCCGCCTCGATCTCGCGCCGGTCAAATTCGCGGTTGGCCTCGGCGCGCTTTTCCTGAATTTCCGCCTCGGCCTTCTGCTTCATCTCCTCGGCCGCGACGGCCGCCTCGCGGCGCGCCACCTCGGCCAGCTCCGCCGCCTGCTCGTGCGCCACGCGGCGCGTATGGCGGGTCAGCGCCCAGACGACCAGAAACCCGATGCCTCCCCCAACCACGAGCGCGACCGGCAATGACCAGTCACCCGGCTCGCCGTCGGCGAGCAGCAGGGAAAAATACGTGGCATGGGCGGATATCAAAGGACGCGGACGCTAACGGGCGCCCGGCTGAAAGTTCAATCTTTCTTCAGGTCATTCCGCGCGTGGCCGCGCGGAAAGTCACAAGTGACAAGGATCAAGTAACAGGAATCCAGCCACCGGCGTCGACTTCTTGTCACTCGTCACATGCCACATGTCACTTGCCGCCCTGCGGCGGCTCCGCATAGACCGGCAGCGTCTGGTTCAGCACCGCCTGCATCCGGCCCAACGCCGCGGCTTCGCCGTCGCGCGCATCGGTCTGCATCAGCACATAGGCCCAACGGTCTGCCCGCGCATGCATCACGCGGTTCCAGGCATCGACCGCCAGCCGCTCCCAATGCGTGGCCACCACCGTGTCGCCGCCAATGAACCAGTAAACGACCAGTTGTGGCACCGCCACGGTTCCCCGCGGCGTCCGCACTTCCCGCTGTACGTGCAGCACGGTCGCGGGAAAGTTTTCCGTCGGACTTCCCGGATAGGAAAAACGATGCCCGCTCGTGGCGCCAATCGTCCAGCCCTGGCCCACGAGGCAAAGTTCCGGCCGGTGAATGGAGGTGCGGTCGCGCCCACTCAGCACCACCGACAAAAATACGCGCTGCGCCGAATCGGAAAGCTCAACGTAATCCTTCCGCGAAAACCCGGTGTCCGGCGGCAGGATTTCCCGCTCGATTGCGCTCACCTCCGCCCGCCGGCCAATCCACTCCGTACCCAGAAACACCGGCAGCTCGACCGGATTCACCCCATCCGCCATCAGCCGGACGCCTACTTTCCCGCGCGGCGGCAACGCCGCCAAGTGCGCCAGAAAAGCCATCTCCACGACCGCCAGCCCCACAATCACCGCCGCACTCACCCATCCGAACCGCGCAGGTTCAGCCCCCTTCTCCTTTCTCCCTTCTCCTTTCTCCAGCGGCGGCGACGCCGCCTCGGGCCACCACCGCTCGATCAGTCGCGCCGCCAGCAGCATGCCGCCAAGCACGATCACGAACACGCCGTAGCCCATCACATCGTGGGCGCGTTCGCCCCACACCTGGCCGCGCCATTGCGCCACGAAGATGATGGACGAAATCCGCGCCACATTGCCGACATAGATCAAGGGAAAGCACAGCAGCAGCAGGGCGCCCCGCCGCCACCACGAACGGAAATTAAGATAGCCCGCGAGCAAGGACAGCGCGAGCAACGCCATCAGCGAACGCACGCCCGAGCATGCGGCCGCGACATCATATTGGTAGCGGCCGTCCGGAGCCACGAGCTGGGTGCCGCTCTCCAGCACCCCGATGCCCGCCGCATGCGCCAGCCCCGCACTCGCCCGGATGACCCACAGCCGCAGCCAGAACCCCGCCGAATCCAGCGCATTGAACGGGATCGCAAACACCAGGAACCCGAGCGGGAAAAGCGCCGCGCGTCCCCATCGCCGGCCACCCACGAACCGCATCACGCCCCACGTGAATATGAGCAGCGCCACAATCGACACCCGCGTCTGCTGGGCCGCAAACCCCAGCGCATGCAGCACCAGCCCCGCCCACATCGCCACCGCCCCCGGCCACACCCGGTCCTCCAACTCCCAACTCCCCTCTCCCATCTCCGTCCTGCGCAAATTGCGCAGGAGCAGCCACACCGCCAGCGGCAGGATCAGCAGCCCGTGTTCCGTCTCCGAGCCGGGATTCACCCATTGAAAGCCCCACCAATAAAACAACGAAGCCGAATCGATGTACCCGCGCGTGGCGTTCCCGAAAAACTGAAACATCGCCGCTCCCGCCAGTGCACAGGCCAGCCCGGGCCATAAAAATTTCCCTCCCCGCCGCAGGCTGCTTGTCATGCCCATGATTCAGAACTTAACTCCGCACGCTTGGCAAAACCTTCGCACGCCTCCCTGCCGCCGCGCCTGCTCGTGACCGAGCTGTGGGGCCTCGGCGATCTGGCCCTGGCCCTGCCGTTCCTGCAGACCGCCACGCAACACGCCACAGTCACCCTGCTGGCCAAACCCCACGCCGCACCGCTGCTCGCTCGCTTTGCTCCCGCGGTCGAACTGGTGTCGCTGACCGCACCGTGGACCGCGTTCTCCGGAAAATACCGCCTGCACCGCTGGCCTTGGCGCGAACTGGCCCGCGTACGGTCGGAACTGCGCGCCCGGCAGTTCGATCTCGGCCTTTCCGTGCGACCGGATCCCCGCGATCACTTACTGCTGACCCTCGCCGGAGCCCGCCGCCGGCTCGGATTTCCCCGCGCGGGCTCACGCCTTTTGCTGACGCAGTCCTTGCCACATCCAGTGCGGCCGCATCGCGCCGACCACTGGCGCGCCCTGGCCTCCACCCTCAGCTGGGATCTGCCCCCACTCGCCACTCGCATCTCGCCTTCCGCCTCTGCCGTCCGCCGCCTCGTGATTCACACCGGGGCGGGCCATCCCGTCCGCAAGTGGCCCGTCGAACGGTTCAATGAAGTTGCTCGCCGGCTCCGCGCCGTCGGCTGGGAAGTCGTGATGCTCGACGACTCCCTGCGCGATCTCGGCCAGCTGCTCGATATCCTGGCCACAGCCGGCCGTTTCATCGGCAACGACTCCGGCCCCGGCCATCTCGCCGCTCTGCTCGGCGTGCCGACCTTCACGATTTTCGGCCCGCAGCTCCCTGAACTGTTCGCTCCGCAACATCCGCAAGCCGCTTGGATCGAGGGCGCGCCTTGCCCCTACAAGCCCTGCTTCGACGCCTGCCGCTTCCCCACACCTAACTGCCTGCTGGATCTTTCGACCGATGAGGTCTGGTCCCGCGTCCAGTCGTGGCTCAGCGCCCATTGAGTCCAACCGGGCGCAAACTTTCCCGGTGGACGATGGCACGCATGAAAGGCTGGCCACCATGGCCAGTCCGCGCAGCAATACCCGCCAGTATTCCATGAGCAACGCCGCACCTCCAACCTCAGTAACTCACGCCACCCATGGCGCTCACCGGCGCTGGCGCCGCGTGGGGCAGAATGCCGGGGCGCTGGCGGCGGCGCGGGTGGTGTCGGGGTTGTGCCAGCTCGCGCTGGTTCCGTTATTACTCCGGGTGCTTGGCACAGAGACTTTTGGCTGGGCCCCGCCCTTGGCTGCGGCAATCAGCCTGGCGCTGCCGCCACGATAAACGCCCACCTCTGCCAAGACTCCGGGCAACCGGGCCACGCTGCGGGTGAGCACCCAGAGGTTGTATCGCTCCTCCAAGACTTGCAGTCCTTCCCCATCACGCAGGCTTTGTGCATGCAGGGCAAGGAAGTCACGGTCTGTACAGAGACGGTGCTTGCCAATCTTCTTCCAGCGGAAATACGCCTGCGGATACCGCTCCAGCAGCCACGCGATGAAATGAAGGCGGACCCGGTCGAGCATGTTCAAGACATGACCACGGACGTGTCGTCCGTCGAATTCTTCCGGGGCAATTCGCGCCAAGCCGTCGCGCTTTCGCTCACAAACAGGGGCAAGGTCCCCAGCGCGGCGCCAGCGGCGAGGGCCGTCACGACCCCGGTGCCGCCGATGAAAAATCCGAGCAAACCGACGCCCGCCAAAGTGAGCACGTGGGCTGCCGCCACATGGAGGGTGATGCGCTCGAGCCGGCCGAGGCTCAGCAGAAAATAGCTCAAGGTCTGGCCAAACATGGTGGCGCTGATCCAAACAGCCATGAGCCAGGCATAGGTTGCCGGAGGCACGGGGGCGCCGGCCCCGAGCCAGAGATGGATGATGCCAGGCCAGGCCGCCGCCGCGACCCCAAGGGCAATACAGACCATCGCGGTGAAGCCGAGCGCAAGCCGCAGTGAGTGCCTGACCCAGGCCGCTTCGCCATGGCCCGCCGCCTCGGCCCAGGCGGGCCACAGGGGGGCCAAGACCATGGCATGCGCCTGCTGGGCGGTGCCGAAAAGCCGTTGAAGAGCCGTGAAGGCGGCACTGGCGGCATAGCCGCCAAAACGCGCGACCGCCGCAGGGGCGGCGGCCGTGAGAAGGGCACCGGCAAGGTTGGGCGCCGCGAATTTCCGGCCCGCATGCCATAGTTGCCAAACCGAGGCTGTCTCGGCACGGGCATGACCCTGCCAGCGGAGTCGCCGTGAAAGAGAGAAGGCCGTGATCCAACCGGGGATGACCTGGCTGGCGCACAGCAATGAAATTATCGTCACGGTCCCCGTGTTGCCCGTCCGGGCCAAGGCCCAGACGGCGAGGAGCGTCCCCAGATTGGCGACCGCGGTCCAGCCGGCATGAATCCAGCCGAGTTGGATTGCCGCCGCCAGTCGTGGCCCAGCTGAAAGCGGTATTCCCGCGGCGACGGCGATAGCGACGATCAGCCATGAGAGTGGGGACAGGAGTTCGCCGGCACCCTGCGGGGCAGTGAGCGCGTGGCGGCCAAGCCACCACGCTGCGGGAGCCAGGACGACAAGCCACCCCAAGCCAAGGCCAAGCAGGAGGCGCTGACCGCTGGCATAGGTTCTGCGCAGTCCGGCTTGGTCGCCGCGGGCCCAGGCTTCAGAGAGTTTTTGCTGCAGCGCCATCGCAACTCCGAGATCGGCGAACTGCGAGAGGCCGACGAGCGCCGTGAGCGCCATGGCCGACCTGCTCCTCTTCGACACATTCGCCGGCATGCCTCCCGTCGATCCGCTGACTGATGGCGCCTTTTACGAGGGCGAGTCGGGCGACACGAGCGTCGAACAGGTCCGGGCCTATCTGGCGGGGTTTCCCGCCGTGCATTTTCATTCCGGGTTCTTCCCGGAGTCAGCCAAGCCGCTGGAGCAGGACATGGCCCTGCGCTTCAAGTTCGTTCATCTCGACGTGGATCTGCTCGCCTCCACGCGGAGCGCACTGGAGTGGTTTTATCCGCGTATGGTGCGCGGCGGCCTGATCATCACCCATGACTACGGCGACACGACTGTCCCGGGCGTCAAACGCGCGTTCGACGAGTTCTTTGCCGATAAGCCCGAGACCGTCGTTCCCCTGTGGTTCACCCAAGCCGTGGTTACGAAACTCTGACGCCGGGCCCGCAATGCATCTGCTGATTCTCAAGGTCAACCACCTCGGCGACAACGTCGTGTTCCTGCCGGTGGTGCAGGCATTGCGCCGCCAGTATCCGCAATGGCGGCTGACCGTAGTAACCGCACCCCATGTCGCAGCGTTGTACGAGGCGGACATCGCCCGCGAAGATCTGCTGACCAGCACGCCGGAGGCGTTTAAGAACGCGTGGCAGCGTCCGTGGGAACTCATGTCATGGGCCGCCCGGTTCACCGGACGTCGCTTCGACGCTTCGTTGGTCAGCTACGACCAAGGCAGCGTGGCTCATGCGCTGGCGCGCCTGGCCGGCGGCCCGATCCGGGTTGGAGCCGCGGGCCTGAGAATCCGCCTGCACCACACCCTGACGCACGAGGTGGCCCTGGCGCCCGGATGGAGCATGGCCCAATGGAATTGGGAGACCGCGCGGGCTCTCGTGTCGGCCCTTGACCAAACGAACAACTGGGCGGCAACGCCACCCGTCCCCAACCTCAACCATCTCAGCCCTGCCAGCCCGCGGCAGGCCGGGCGGGTGCTGATCCATGCTGGATCAAAGCAGATCCACACCCGCTGGTCCCTAGATTCCTTCGCCCGGCTCGCCACGCAGCTGTCGCCTCGATTCGAGGTAATCTGGATCGACACTCCCGAAACCCGCGGCGCCAGCCTTTCCTCCAGGGTGACACGATGCGAAACGCGCACCTTGGGCGAGCTGACCGCGCAGCTGGCTTGTGCCCAATTGTTCGTCGGCAACAATTCCGGTCCCATGCACCTCGCCTCGGCTCTTGGTACGCCAAGTGTCATCATCAGCGGGCCCTCGGCGTGGGCCTGGGATCCGGCCTGGCATCGCGCGCAGGTCCAGGTGCTACGGACGCCCGGCCTCGCCTGCCTGCCCTGCGAGGAGGGCCCGTTCTCACCCGGCCGCTGCATCAATGCCGCCGAGCCCATGGCCTGCATGCGACGCTGGTCCGTCGAGGCCATTGAATCGGCCTGCCTGGTGTCGCTCGCGGACGGAGCCGGAAATCGTTAAGTTCATGAACCCCTCCTTTCGCGTCCTGTTCATCGTTTTGGTCGGGGCGCTCGCCGCGATCATCATGGGTGCCGGCATCGCCAACGAGCACCTTCTGCTCAGCGTGGTGGTGGTGGGCGTACTCGTCTGGGCGATGATTGAATGGTCCCGCGGACCCTTGCCTGAGGTCTGGGTGCTGGCTGCGGTGCTGTTCGGCTACATCGTCGGCAACCGGGGTTTTGCCCAGCTCAGCGTGACTTCCGATCTGCCTTTGCTGCCTGCGGAGGCCACCTTGCTGGTGGCGACCCCCGCCCTCGTGCTCCGGCTCGGCCGCAAACAGCTCGTGGCAGTGCGGCGGGACTGGCTGAACCTGAGCCTGCTGGCCTGGGTTCTCGTCGGCGCGTTCCGGCTGCCCGCTGATCTTCGCGCCCATGGCTTTCTCGCGCTGCGCGATTTTGCGATGGTTTACTATGCCGCATTTTTCTTCATCGCGCAGGCCTACGCCGGGCATCCCGCCTCCGTCCGCCTGCTGCGGCGAACGCTCGCGGCCGCCTTCCTCGTCCTGCCGGTGGTTGCCATCGTGGATTATGCGGCCCCGGATTTCTTTCTCCACCTGACCTTCCGCAACATACCGCTGATCTTCTACAAGAGCGATCTTCTGGCCGCCCTGCTCATGGCCGGGTTTTTCTGGCTGTGGACCCGCTGGGAAACCAGCCGCCATGCTTGGTGGCTCATCCCCGCGGCGGCATGCCTGCTCCTGCCCAGCACCGCGGCGTCACCCCGCGCCGCCATCGTGGCCCTCGCGGTCGTGACCCTGATGTGGCTGATCGCCCGGCGGTGGCGCATTGCCGCCGCGCAGGTCGCCATCGTCGGTGCCGCGGTGACCGTGGCGGTTTTCATTTTCGTCCTCGGCAACAAGAACCTCCGGGAAACCGCCGCCTACTCGACTTACGAGCATGTGGTCTCGATCGCCGATATCCAGGGCACCGGCACCTACACCAACCACGAGAGCGGCGATCCCGGCGACAACAACCGTTTCCGGGTGGTCTGGTGGAATGCCGTCATCGATGAAACCCTCGCGGACAATCCCCTCTTTGGGCTCGGCTTCGGCCATGACATGGCAGCCCGGTTCCTGGCGGATTATGGCCTGGTGGCCGATGACGATTTCTCGGCGCGCAGCCCGCATAGCATGATCGTATCCGTGCTCGGCCGCATGGGGCTGCTGGGCCTGCTGCTCTGGCTCACCGTGACTGCCGGCATGGCCGCTTTGACGCGCCGGATTTTCCGTCAGGGCCATTTGGACAACCTGGGCCTGATCAGCGTAGCTTGGGTGCTCTGGATCAGCGGCTGCTTTGGCATCGTCCTCGAGGGCCCCATGGGCGCCGTGGTTTTCTGGACCGTGCTCGGCCTGGCCAATGCGGGCAGCGTCGCGGAGGAAGGGCCGGAAATCGCCGGCGATGCCGCGTTGTCCGCGCCTGCGGACTTGCACCTGGCCGAACCGGCGGATGAAGTCGCGGCCTCGCCGTGAATCTTCCCTCGCCCACCGACTACATCAGCGTCTTCAAGACGACGACGCGCGGTCGCTGGGACCTGCTGACGCCGCTGGCCCTGGCCGGCCTGAGCCTGTTTGGCATCGCGTTCATCTACAGCGCGCAGTTCTCGGTGCATGAGGTGGGTGTGGCCTACTGGATCAAGCAGCTCATTTATCTGGGACTCGGCACCGGCGTCTATGTGGGCGTATCGCTCGTCGACTACCGGTTCTGGCTGAGCGTGACGCACTGGTTCTATGCGCTGTGCCTGATTCCCCTCGTGATCGTGCTGATTCCCGGCGTCGGCGGCTCTGCCGCGGAAGCGTGGGGCGCCAGCCGCTGGATCCCGCTGGGGCCGCTCGGGACCTATCAGCCCTCGGAGACGGCCAAGATCGCCGTCCTCCTGATGACCGCCAGTCTCCTCATCCGCTCGGAAATCGGCACCGTCCGCCAGTCCCTGGGCGTCCTCGGGAAATTGGCCCTTGCCGTGGGTATACCCATGCTCTTGATCATGAAACAACCCGACTTGAAGTCGGCGATCGTGCTCCCTCCGATGGTCTTTTCCATGCTCTATGTCTCAAAGCTCTCGACGCGGTTTTTCGCGGCGGCCTTGGGGGCATTTTTGCTCATTCTGGGCATCGTGGCGTGGGATACGGCCAGCTATCGGAGCTTCATGAAGGAGCATGGGTATTCCTTCCTGCGGGATCAGGGCAAATACGACCAGCAGTCTTGGGTGCCCTTGCACGACTATCAGCGCAACCGCATCGTCGGCTTCGTCTGGCCCGAGGAAGTCGACCCCATGGGCGTGGGCTGGAACCGGACCCAGTCGCTCATCTCGGTCGGTTCCGGCGGCCTCACCGGCAAGGGCTGGACCGAGGGCACGCAGGCCCAGCTCGGCTACCTGCCCCGTTCCGTCGCGCACAACGATTTTATCTTCTCGGTCATCGCCGAGGAAAAAGGATTTCTGGGAAGCCTCACGGTTCTCGGCCTGTTTGGTCTGGTTTTGTTCAACGGCATTCGCATCGCGGGTCTCGCCCGGGACCGGTTCGGCACCCTGCTCGCCATCGGCGTCACGGTGCTGTTCGTGGTGCATGTGTTCGTGAACATCGCCATGACCATCGGGCTCGTGCCCATCACGGGCATACCACTTCCCTTCATCAGCTACGGTGGCTCCTTTGTGCTCAGTTGCTGCTTGCTGCAAGGACTGGTCCAGAGCGTCTATCGCTTCAGGAAGGATTTCATATGAAATCGCTTCTTCGCGCTATCGACCGCTCTGCCGGAATTTCCTGCGCCGCAACGGACGCACCCGGGGGCCCCGTGACAACCCAACCCGACACCCACCATGAGCGATTCATCGCAACCCTCGCCCGGCACCCCGCCGGACGTCGCCCAAAAATATGACGCCGAGCTCGTCAATCCCCCGGCTGCCGCCGATACCAAGCCCGTCAGCGCCGCCGAACTGAAGGCGGGCGCCGCCGAGCGTTCCCAGCAGCGCCCGCTGCTCCAGAAGATCCTCGCGGTCTTCAAGAAGGAGAAGGGCTCGTACCGCGAGCTCATCATCAACTCCGAGCCCCTCGAGAAGCGCGTCGCGCTCCTCGTCGACGGCCGCCTCGAGAAATTCGAGATCGAGCGCGAATCCGACAACCGCATGGTCGGCGGTATCTACAAGGGCCGCATCAAGAACCTCGACCCCGGCCTCAAGGCCGCCTTCGTCGACATCGGCTATACCAAGAACGCCTTCCTTCACTACTGGGACATGCTCCCCGCCGCCGCCGACTCCTCCGTCGAGGTCGTGCGCGTGAACAAAAAGAAGAACGCCCCCGCCCGCGGTGTCGAGCCCACCGTCAAGGACATCCCCAGCCTCTATCCGCCCGGCACCGACATCGTCATCCAGGTCACCAAGGGCCCCATCGGCACCAAGGGCCCGCGCACCACGACGAATCTTTCGATCCCCGGCCGCTACCTCATCCTCACCCCGTTCAGCGACGGCTGCGGCATCTCCCGCAAGATCGAGGATCCCCAGGAGCGCAAGCGCCTCAAGACCCTCATCAACGAGCTCACCATTCCCGAGGGCATGGGCGTCATCGTCCGCACCGCCGGCGAGGGCAAGAAATCCCGCTACTTCGTCCGTGACCTGCACATCCTCCTGAAGACCTGGCAGGACATCACTACGAAGATGCAGAACGACCGCGCGCCCGCCTGTCTCTACCAGGAGCCCGATCTCGTCGAGCGCACCGTCCGCGATTTCCTCACCGAGGAGGTCGACCGCGTCCTCATCGACAACAAGGAGGACCACCTTCACACGCAGAAGCTCGTCGCCCAGATCTCCAAGCGCTCCGCCGGCAAGATCGCCTACTACAACGACAGCATCCCGATCTTTGAGCGCTTCAACATCGAGCGCCAGATCGAGCAGACCGGCCTCCGCAAGGTCCCGCTGCCGTCCGGCGGCGAAATCGTCATCGACGAGACCGAGGCCCTCATCTCCATCGACGTCAACACCGGCTCCCACAAGTCCCGCGGCGGCGACGAGAAAAACGTCATCTACGCCGTCAACCTCGAGGCCGCCACCGAGGCCGCGCGCCAGATCCGCCTCCGCAATCTCGGCGGCCTGCTCATCATCGACTTCATCGACATGAAGGAGCGCCGCCACCGCAACGCCGTCTACGAGAAGATGGTCGAGGAGATGTCCCAGGATAAGGCGAAGAACCACATCCTGCCCATCTCGACCCTCGGCATCCTCCAGATGACGCGTCAGCGCCAGCAGGAATCGCTCTCGTCGAATCTCTACACCGACTGTCCGTACTGCCGCGGTCGCGGCATCGTGAAGAGCGCGACGACAATGTCGGTCGAGTTGCAGCGCAAACTCTCCTCCATCGCCCGCCGCCTCCAGCTGCGCAACGATGGCAAGGAGTACAGCCTGCGAGTGCTCGTCCACCCGAGCATCCTCGAACGCCTCCGCAGCGAGGACGCCGAGCTGCTGGTCCGCGTCGAGAAACTCTTCGGGGTGAAGTTGGCGTTCCGCGCCGACCTCAACTACCACGTCGAGAACTTCAAGATCATCAACGCCGTCACCGGCGAAGAATACCGCTGATCCGATCTGCATCTCAATGTAGGGCGGGGTCGCTGACCCCGCCTTTTCATTCAGCCCCATATTCTGTCTTCCAGACCCAGCCCTGCGGCTGGGTCTTTTTTTGCGCAGACGCGTCGCGCGATGAGATTTAGTTGACGGGAAATCCGCATTAATACTACTATGTAGTTCTAATGCCAACCCCGCTGTTCCTCGGTGAATTCGAGCAGGTCGTGCTTCTGGCCATCCTTCGGCTCGGAGACACCGCCTACGGAGTCACGATCCGGAATGAAATCGCCGCCCAGACGGATCGGGAGCCGACGCCCGGCGCACTTTATACGACCTTGGACCGGATGGAGGCCAAGGGCCTGATCACATCCAAGCTAGGCGAGGCCACCCCGGAGCGCGGCGGCCGCTCGAAACGCTACGTCAAGGTCACGGCCAAGGGTCTGGAGGCCATCAGCCGGGCGCAGCGCTCTTTCCAAAAATTGCTCAAGGGCCTGCAACTTCCCGGATCCGCTCATGCATAAATCGGTCATGGCGGAGCGGATCCTGACCTTGGTGATGACGCCGGAACGCGCGTCGCCGATCGTGGGAGACTTGATGGAAGACGCGCCGGTGCGCGGAGATCTTTGGTTCTGGGCCAACGTAGTGCGCGCGGCGCTCGCGTTTCTCTGGCGACAATTCACGACCAACGCTCCGAACCTCACCGCTCTCGCCCTGCGCGGATTGGCCTTCGTGGTAGTGATTGATTCCATCTACAACGGGATAGGTCTGCCGTGGCTGGTGAAGACACTTTTTCCCAACGGCTATTATTACCCGAGTGCCTTCAAGCTGGTCGCGATGGTGTTCGTGCTGATGGCTGAGAAATTACTCATCCCTTTTGGAGTTGGCCTGTGGGTCGCCCGGCGCGCCAGCGGACGCGAATTGGCCGCCTGTCTCAGCCTGACGCTTGCCGCCTATGCAGGACGTCTGGGCTTCGTGCTCGTTTGGAACTACTGTTTCAATTTTCACCTGCCCGTGCTGGAGCTTGGTTTTCCGTATTTTTTGGGCGCTGCGGTGCTCGCCGCGATCATCATGCGGCGAAGAGCTCTGCCGGAACTTCCGAGCCCATGAGCAGCCCGACCCTCGCATTCCCACCGAGCCACCGTCTTGATACATGGCTGCTGCGTTCGGCCACCCTGTTGGGGCTGACGATCGGATTTTCATTGGTGGTCGATCTGATCTTGCTGCCGCTGTGTCCGCAGTCCTTGGAGTTCTGCAACCGCCTGATGAGCGGCGACCTCTCGTTGGCCGGCTTGCTCGGCATGACCTATGATTCGTCGGATGTTTTCAGCCTGATGGCCGAGTCATACCGGTACCGTCAGGACAGCAATCTGGGATTCATCCTCATCCTGATGGCCAGCGTGCCCTTCATCGTGGGCTACATCCTGTGGCGGATTCGCTCGTGGCAGCGGCTGGCGGGTGGAGCTCTCGTGCTGGCTGCGGTGCTGGCTTACCTCGTGGCCGACGATCCCATTTACAATTATCCGGTCACAATCGATCAACTCTCACCCACTTTTCCGGAGGCAGAGGCGAGCTATCAGGCACTCATGCGGTACGGGAAAAACCATCCACTGGGACGGAATTTCCGTGCGCCCGATCGTCTTTTTCAGGACGCGCCTCGCTCCGACCGCTTTGTCGATGTTGACCAACCGGCAGCCTGGGCGGCCTGGTTGCGCCGTCGCCGCTCGGCCATCGAGCTGGATTGGGCCGACCTGGCCCCCGTGCGGGCTTGGATCGAAGAACTCAATCACTTCGACCACATCGGCGACTTGATGCCTGCTCGCTATGATGCCGAGATCATGACCTTCAGTGCGCCTCGCTCCTATACACAGCATGCCTGTGAGATGGCCGGTCTGCAGGCGCTCGACGGACGGGGAGACGAGGCGATCGCCACCCTGCTGCCGCTGCTCGAGGTCAGCCGCAAGTTGGAGCCTTCGGCCCGCACTTTGGTTCGGGCCATGATCGCCCGCGTCATGCAGCAGAGCGCCCTGAGAACCGCCGCCTTTGTGCTCGATACGACTCCGGTGTCTCCCGCCATGCGCAGCCGGCTGACTGCCGCTCTGACCATGGGCATCGGCAGCGAAGCCGGAGTCCGGCACCTCGCCATGATCGAATACACCTTGGAATTCGGAGCCAGCGACAATCAATCCTTGGGAAATTTTATCCCGTTCCAAGGTTCACATAAAATCCTGCGCTTGGTACTCAACGTCACCGGGCCGTTTGTCTACAACCCCCGGCATACCATGAATCTAATCGGCGAATATACCGCCAACGTGCAGGAAGCCGCAGCCCGGCGGGACTTGGCCGGGATCGACCGGATTCAGCAGACTTATTTCAAGAACCTGGCCCAACCCCGCTTCAAGAACTACGTCGGCAGCTACCTCGCGAGCCTCATGTTTTCACCTCCCACCAGAATGATCGAAACCTACTGGAAGGTTGAAGGCGCCCGCCTCACGCTCCTCGCCCGATTGACCAAGTCATAGGTTGGGTTTGTTCTTCAGCCGCACCATCACCGCCGCGGGCACCGGTTCACCCGGCACCATCGCATCTCGGATCCGGCGGAAGCCTGCCTTCTCAAAGACACGGATGGACCGTGCATTGCTCGCCGCCGGGCCGGCAACCACACGGGTCACTCTGCTCTCGGCGAAAACCACGTCAGTCACAAATTTGTCCAGCGCTCCAGAACCCAAACCGCGACCCAAAGCCGAGGGCTCCCCGATCAGGAGATCCAAGCCCGCACTCGCGGCCGGATCTTCGCCCACGGCCCGCGCGTAGTCTGGAAAATCGCGCAGACGATACCATTGAATCAAACCGATAGGCGCGCCTTCGAAGTCGATGATGAAGCGATGCGTCACGCCGAGCCCATCAACCTCCGGTCCGTACTTCGCCTCGACCTGCTCCTTAGTCGCCGCATCCGGGCCGGCACCGCCCAGCGCCCCACGCCCCGCCTGCCGACCCCACCATTCGTACACATGTGGTGTATTAAGCCACCGTTGCAGGGCGGGAAACTCCGCCCGAGTCAGTGTCCGAAACACAATATCCGCGCGTTCAGGCATGCGGAGTCGGGACATCACCGGCTTTCCAGCCCGAGTGGACCTCACCTGACGGCAGGGTGAACGTATAATAATTTCCGCCCCCATTTCCGGGCTGATCCCAACGGCGCGAAATAGCCTGCCCGGTAAGATGACAATAGAGCAGCGCGCCAACCGCCCCGTGAGACACGATGGCGACTGAGCCCGCGGTTTTGTCCGCCTTGGCGATGTCAGTGACCGCCCGAACAATTCGAGCCTGTGCATCAATGGCGCGTTCCCAGCCAAGCACCGAAGCATCGGGATTGGCGAAAAACGCATCTGCCGTTGCCTCAAATTTATCCGGCGGGAGAAATCCGGTCGAAGTGCGATCATTTTCCCCCAGAGCCTCGACTCGGGTGTATTCCAGCGACAGATGATCAGCCAGAATCACGGCACCATCGATCGCCTTCTGTTCCGTACTGCAATAAATGGAAGTGACACTGCTGATCCACGGTTGGCTCAACAGGGCGCGCATTCTCCACCGTCCGGTTTCGGAGAGCGGCCATCGGGGAACCGGCACATCCTGACTGATGACCACGTTTGGATGCGTGATAAAATGGAATTTCCGGCTCACACCTCTCAGTAGCCGATTTTAAGGCTGTCCGCACAGACCAAAAACCTGGGGCCGTGCTTCATGACCATTGCACCCAAAGCCACCATGCACGCTTGGCCTGAATGGGAGAAAATCATGCCCCAGCTTTTCCTTCGCGCTCTTGACGGCCTTTGCGGTTAAAGCCCAACCTTCCGTCTCACCCGTACGCGCCGTGCTCGAGAAACCCGAGCAGTCGCTTCAGCCGCGGCGGCGCGTCGCGGTACACGTGCTCCGGCATCTGGTAGTTCATGAACGGATAATATTTGTGGCCGATGATCCGCCGCGCGTACGTGACCTGCGTGATATAGCGCACCCGGTCCGTCTGGTTCGGGCCGCCGCGGTGCCAGACCTGGTTGTTGAAGAGCACGACGCTGCCCGCCGGCCCCAGGTTGTAGCGCACCTTGGATTCCACTCCCGTGCCCGTGAGATCCGTCGGGCAGGGCCGGCCGAAAAGATGGGATCCGGGGATGACCTCCGTCCCGCCGTGGGCGATCTCAGTGACATCCGTGAGATAATAGTTGGCCGTAAAGAACAACACCGGCAGCCGGATGTTGGTGGGCGGCTGGCCGTCGGTGACGAGGTAGTGCGGCGCATCATCCTGGTGCCATTCGACAATGCCGCCGCCCCGCCGGGTGCGGAACGAATTGTTGTGGATCACGTGGCAGTTCTTCGCGATCAGCAGCTCGGCCAGCGAGACGATCGGCTCGAACTCGAAGAGACTCAGGTTAGCCCGGCTGCGCTCGAACGCCCGGTTGACGAAATCACCGTTCCCGTCCTCGGCGGTCATCCGATCGAGATCCGCGCGCAGTTCCGTGCAGAGCGCGGGTGGCAGGACGTTTTTCAGGAAAAGGCAGCCGTCGCGGTTGAACTGGTCGGCCCATTCCTGGATCTGGCTGGCGTCGGTGGGATGGAGCGAGGAGGTCATGGGTGAAGTTTTAAGCGTTTCATGGCACAAACATTTTCTGTGCCAAAGTCGACTCTGCGACTTGAAGAAACCCGGATTTGCCCGGAAGTTCCGGCCGTCTCCTCCCATAGTCCAGCCGCGCATCGACAAACCCACTCCAATCCTCCAAGTTCTGCGCCCGTTCCCCCATGCCACCCACCGCCACCGCGCCGGTCCGCCCCATCAGCAAGAGCCAGTTCGTTGACTCGACTGCGCTGCTCGCCGATCCCGCCGCCCTCCAGGCACGCGCGAAGGAGGATGGTTACCTGTTTTTCAAGCAGCGGCTGCCCAAGGACGAAGTGCTCGCGATGCGCCGGGAGATGCTCGCCGTCGTCGAAAAGCACGGCTGGCGCCAGCCCGGGCAGGACGATCTCGGCGGCCTGATCGACTACGACGCCATCAATCGCCTCACCGAGGAGGAAATGCATCGCACCGATGTCGGCGTCACCGCCGACGCCTACCACGACGTGCAGAAGCTCGAGCGTTTCCACCGCCTGCCGCACCACCCGCGCCTGCTGGAGATCTATCGCACGCTGTTCGGCCGCGAGGTGCTCGTGCATCCGCGTCACATCGCGCGCATGGTCACGCCGCACACCTGCATGGTGCCGACGCCCCCGCACCAGGATTTCCCCTATATCCAAGGCTGTGCCGAGACTTGGACCTGCTGGTTCCCCGTCGGTGACTGCCCGAAATCGCTCGGTGGACTCATGGTGCTGCGCGGCTCGCACACCCACGGCTACCTCCCGGTCCAGCCCGCCCGCGGTGCCGGTGGTTTCGCCGTTCCGCTTTGCCCGACTGAAACCGACTGGATGGAAGGCGAATACGAGGCTGGTGACGTGCTGACGTTTCCCTGCCACACCGTGCACAAGGCCGCGCGCTGCCAGTTCAAGGACCAGATCCGCCTCTCGATGGACGTGCGCTACCAGCCGGTCGACGAGGTCGTGGACAACAGCTCGCTCAATCCGCACTGCACGCTGAAGTGGGACGAGATCTACGCCAACTGGCAGTCGGACGACCTGAAATATTACTGGCGCAAACTCCCGCTCAAGATGAGCGCGTGGGACGACGGTTATCTGAAGCCCAAGCAGCGGATCTGCTGAGCGGCAGAGCCGCTCACCGAAAATCGAAGTTCGAAGTTCGCAGCACGTGACTTCGTTTGGAAGGATGGGCGCCGTGAATTCGCGGCCTGACGCAGGCAGCCGGATCGTTGAACAGGTATTACCGATCTTCAGTCTGCGAACTCCGATCTCCGCCGCGATCACGCGGCTAGCACCAGAGGCTTTCCGGGTTTTTGATTTTGCGGCGATAGACACAGCGTCCATCCGTCAGGTACAGCCGATCCTGTTCCTTGCCACCCAACGCGACGCCGTCGACCCGTTTGCCCCGTCGCGGATAGAGAATGCCGGCGAGGAGGCCGTTGCGGTCGAAGATTTTCAGGCCCAGCTCCGTCGCAAACACGATCCAGCCGTGCCGGCTGACGGCGAGTTCGCCGCTCGTCGGGCCGGTCACTTCGTCTCCCGGACGATGCAAGGGAAAGTACGGGGCGCCGTGGGCCAGCCCGCCATCCGGCAAAATCATGAACAGGTGCGCGACCAGCCCCGGTTCGTCGGTCACGATTAGTTGCGATTGATCCGACCATAGCTGCACGCCCGCCGGACAGCCAAGATTCTGGGCCACCACGCGCCGCTCACCCGTAGGCGTGATGAGCCAGATGCAACGTTTGACCGGGTCGGTCACATAGCCATTGCCGTTGGCGGCAAAGGCCACGCTGTGCGCATCGATGTCAGCGAGCCAGGTTTCCGCGCTACCGGTTTTATCACAGACCAGAATCCGCCGCGACGAAGGCTGGCAGACATACAGCCTGCCATCGGGACCGCAGCCCAACTGCTGCGCGCCCTCGACGCCGCTGGCAAAGACCACCGACGGACCGATGTCCTCCTGCCGGTAGATGATTTTTTCGTAGGGGCTGAAAAAGTAGACCTCGCCGGCCGGGCCGGCCGTGAGCGCTGTCGCAGCCATGTATTCGCCCGGCGCCAGCTCCCACGCCTCGCCCGGCACCGTCACGCGCGCGAGCGCCTGCTGGGAGTTCACCCCAGCCTGAACCGGACGCGGATAATCCTGCCAGAGCCAGCGCAAGGCATCCGGAAAAATCATCGAGCCATGAAAATCGTCGTGGCCCGCCTTCTCCGCCCACGCGTGGTTGACCTCGTAGCCGGCATACTCGAGCGACGCGAGCATCGCCAGGTTGGCCGTCCACCAGTCGCCGCAAAACATCTTGAAATCCCGGGCGCCGCTTTCCAAAAACACGCGCAGCGGCTTCGGCTCCGTGATCCGGATCAACGGCGCCAAGGTATCGGCCCCGCGCATGGGCGTGTAGGAACCGACAATGCTCAGGACGCGCGAAAATGCGTCAGGCCGTTCCCACGCGGCGTTGAACGCGCACATCGCTCCGCTGCTTCCGCCCATGATCGCGCGGCTGTTGGCGTCCTGCGCCAGTCGGTAGCGGCGGCCCACCTCGGGCAGGATCTCCTCGGTCAGGAAGCGCGCATAGCGGTCGCCCAGGCTGTCGTATTCAAAGCTGCGGTTGTTGCGTCCGGCCACGCCGGCGAGCGGTGACGGAATCACACCCGGGTTGATGAAGACTCCGATCATCAGCGGGATCGCCTGCTGGTGAATCAGGTTATCCAGGATCGTCGGGATGCGCCACCGCCGCTCCGGCTGCCAATGCCCCTCTCCATCCTGCACCACGAACACGCATGCCGGCTTGGCCGGGTCGTACTGGACCGGCACATAAATCCAGATATCGCGCACGGTGCCCGGGAACACCCGGCTGGTGGACCAGGTGAATTTTTCAAGCCGACCCTGCGGCACGCCCGGCTGCGGCAGCGAATCGGGACCCAGCGGAAATTCCAACGCGAGCTCTTCCGGTGTCATCGCCTCCAGTCATCCGCTTTCCTCCACCCAACTCAACCCAACAAAGCCTCCCCGATCAGTTTGTCACCTATGGGTGACAAACTGGGAATGGCCCTCAGCGGGCGCGCTCCGCCGCATGATACCGGTCGGCTAGGATCTCGATCAAACCGGAATGATCGCCCAACAGCTTGGTTCGCACCGTGCGCAATCGCGGATTTTTTTCCCGCGCCCGCCGGCAGATCGCGGCGATGTCGCCAGCCGGGCCCGCATGCCGGCCGGGCAGCAGAAAAAGCTGCGCCACGATCACCGGCCCGGAATTCCACGGGCGTGTCGCCAGTAGGTTTTCCAGCAGCGGTTCGTTGAAGGCGTATGCGGCGCCCGGCCTGCGTTCCATGCTGCTCGCCGCCACCCGGGCCACGCTGCGGCCCAACCGGCGCCGGAGCTGGGCGGCCAGCCGGTTCCGCACCTGCGTCACGGCTTTCGCCGGACTACCGTGATCCACCACCGCGACCTGCACTTTCTCTCCTCGCAGGAATGCCGGCGTAAGTTTGGCCCGCACCTGCGCTTCGAGCAGCCGCGCCAGACGATCATCGCCCACCGCGGCGAGCGGCGCGGCCAGCCGGACACGCAAATCCGGATAGGTTTTATTCCACTCCGCCAGTCGTTCCGGAATATACTCCGTCAGCGCCCGGCTGCGGCCAAAGAAGAGCGGTACAATCACGAACTCCCGCACTCCGGCTTTCGCGCGGCTCAGAATCGCGGGTTCAAGAATCTCCGCTTTGCGGCCATTTAGCTTGCTCGCCGGCACCGCACTCGAGTGCAACAGCGATACCGGTTCCACTTTCCGGCCCAACCGCCGGCCCAGCGCCGCCGCCAGGCTGCATAATTTCCGGATCGCGGCCGGCCGCAGCGAACCATTGTCCATCAGCAGCACGCACGGGCGTTCAGGTTGTCGCGTCATTTTCTTTCGGCGCCGGGCCGCACCGCCCTTGCCCGTCATACCGGCAGGGTTTCCAGCCGCGCGCGTGCCTGAGTGAGGACTTCCGCAAGCCGGACCACTTCACCCACGATGATCAGTGCGGGTTGACCCGAAAGCGCGGTCACGAGGGTCGCGGCAGAATCCAGGTCGCCCACCTGCACCGTCTGCTGCGGCAGCGTGGCCTGCGTGACCACCGCCACCGGCGTGGAACCGCTCAGCCCGCCCGCGCGCAGCTCCGCCGCAATGATTGGCAGCCGCCGCACGCCCATGTAAATGCACAACGTCGCGCGCGTCCGGGCCAGCGCCCGCCAGTCCACCGCCGTCTCATCCGGTTTTCCCTGGCATTCGTGACCGGTCACAAACACCACCGCCGACGCCTGCCCGCGCTGCGTCAGCGGAATGCCCGCCACCGCGCCCGCCGCCGACGCCGCCGTCACACCTGGCACAATTTCAAAAGGAATCCCTGCCTCGGCGAGCACCTGCGCTTCTTCCCCCGCCCGGCCGAAAACCAGCGGATCGCCGCCCTTCAGCCGAACCACATGCCGGTCTTGCCGAGCCTCCCGCACCAGAATCGCCCCGATTTCCTCCTGCGGCGTATGATGGCGGCCCGCCCGCTTGCCCACGTAGATCCGTGTCGCCTGCGCCGGACAGAACTCCAGCAAATCGGCATTGGCTAGGTCGTCATAGACCACGACATCCGCCTCCGCCAGCGCCCGTTGTCCCCGCAGCGTGATCAAATCCGCCGCACCCGGCCCGGCACCCACGAGCGTAACCCGCCCCACGGGAGCGAGCCTGTCATAGGCTGGGTTTCCTTCTTTACTGGCCATCGATTATCAAGTTGAGTTCTTGAGTAAGTTAATCAACTATAAAGTTCTTCATGTCTGCCCCTGCCACCACGACCCTGACCAAGAACGAGCTGATGAAGCTCGGCGACCCCACCCTCGGCGGCACCATTGCCGGCGTCCTGACCGATCCGGCCGCCGATCGCTTCGCGGAGGAGGATGAGCAGTTCCTCAAGTTTCACGGCATCTATCAGCAGGATGATCGCGACCTGCGCAAGACTGCCAAGAAGTACATGATGATGATCCGCGGCCGCATTCCCGGCGGCGTCATGACCGCGGCACAGTGGATCACGTTTGACGATCTCGCGACGAACTACGGCAACAACACCCTGCGCATCACCACGCGGCAGAGCATCCAGTTTCACGGCGTCATCAAGTCCGGCCTCGGCGCCTTGATGAAGAAGATCAACGAGTCCCTGCTCTCCACGCTGGCGGCCTGCGGCGACGTCAATCGCAACATCACCGCCTCGCCCACCCCCGCCTATACCAAGGTCCGCGAGCAGGTTTACGCCGACAGCGTGCGCGTGATGCACGCCCTCGCGCCCCAGACCCAGGCCTACCACTCCATCTGGATCGACAACGTGCAGCTCAACCTCGACGACCCGGCTAACAAGGCCTTCGTCGATCCGCTCTACGGCCCGAATTATCTGCCCCGCAAGTTCAAGGCGTCCTTCGTCATCCCGCCGGTTAACGACATGGACGTCTACACGAACGACCTCGGCTTCATCGCCGTCGTGGAGAATGAGCAGCTCGTCGGCTACAACGTCGCAGTCGGCGGCGGCATGGGCCGCAGCCATGGCAACGTCCAAACGTACCCGCGCCTCGCCGACGTGATCGGCTTTGTTGCGCCCGGGCACCTGATCGACGTCGCCAAGGCCGTGCTCACGATCCACCGCGATTTCGGCGACCGTACCAACCGCAAGCATGCGCGCCTCAAGTATGTCGTCGAGGAGCGCGGCACGGCTTGGGTATCTGCCGAGGTCAATCGCCGCGCCGGCAACGTCCTCTCCGGCGTCCGCCGCTTCGAATTCACCACCACCGGCGATCTCTACGGCTGGCACCGCGCCGTCGACGGCAGCCTTTTCCTCACGCTTTTCGTCGAGACCGGTCGCATCAAGGACGTGCCCGGCCACGCAATGAAAACCGCCCTCCGCCAAGTCGCGGAGAAATTTCCAAAGCTCGAATTCCGCCTGTCCGCCAACCAGAACGTCATTCTCGCCAATATCCCGGAGCGCGACCGCGCCGGTGTCACCGCGCTGCTCGCGTCACACGGCGTGAAGGTGGACCAGCAGGCCTCGATCCTGCACGCCGCCGCGATGGCCTGCCCCGCCTTGCCCACCTGCGGCCTGGCCCTGGCCGAATCCGAACGCATGTTGCCCGGTCTCATCGACCGCATCGAAAAACTCGGCGGCGAGCTCGGCCTCGGCGGCGAGGAAATCATCATCCGCTCCACCGGCTGCCCGAACGGCTGTGCGCGCCCCTACATGGCGGAGATTGCCTTCGTCGGCAAGGCACCCGGACGCTACCAGCTCTGGCTCGGCGGCAACGCCTCCGGCACCCGCCTCAACCGCGTCTACAAGGACGTCATCAAGGAGGCCGACGTCGAGACCGAGCTGCGCCCGCTGCTCACCCGCTGGAAGGAAGCCCGCCACTCCGGCGAGCGCTTCGGCGATTTCGCCGCCCGCATCCTCTGGCCCGAAGTCGCGGCCGCCCTCGCCGCTGCTCCCGTCCCCGCCACCGTCAGTCCCGCCTCCTGATCATTTTTCGAATTTCGAGTTTCTACCTTCGCATTTCCGCACCATGTCCCCCGAAGAAATTTCCCGCTGGAACACCGAGCTGCGCTCCCAGACTCCGCTCGACATCGTCCGCTGGGCCGTCGCCCAAGCCAAGGGCCGCACGCTCGTCTCGACCAATTTCCGCCCGTACGAGGCCGCGATCCTGCACCTCGCCGTCCAAGCCCAGCCCGACATTCCCGTCCTGTGGGTCGACCACGGTTACAACCGCGCCGCGACCTACCGGCATGCCGAGGAACTGACCGCGCGCCTGAAGCTCAACCTCAAGCCCTACCTGCCGACCCTGACCCCGGCCCACCGCGACGCGATCTATGGCCCGCTGCCTGATCTCGCGGACGAGGAGGGCCTCAAGCGCTTCAGCCGCCAGATGAAGCTCGAGCCGTTCCAGCGCGGCATGCGCGAACTCGCTCCGATGGTCTGGATCACTGCCCTGCGCAAGGTGCAGAATCCCAATCGCGCAGGCCTCGATATCGTGTCCCATGACGCCAATTTCGGCGCGCTCAAGGTCAGCCCGTTCTTCCATTGGAGCGACGCCGATCTCGAGGACTACCTTGCCCGGCACCAGTTACCGAATGAGTGGGACTATTTCGATCCCGCCAAAGCTGACGAGAAACGCGAGTGCGGTCTGCATGCGGCCTGGGGTGCCCAGGCCAGGTAAAATTCGAAGGTCAAAATCCGAAATTCGAAAGCCAGCGGCTCGAGCGCTGACATTTTAAAATTTCGCGCCATCCTTAAAACCCTAGTCTTCCACCCTTCCTTCGAATTTCGCATTTCCACCTTCGTGCTTCAAACGCCCGTGCCCACTTACCATCTCGATCACCTGCAGCACCTCGAGACCGAAGCCATTCATATCATGCGCGAGGTCGCCGGCGAATTCGAACGCCCGGCCCTGCTCTTCTCCGGCGGCAAGGATTCCATCTGTCTCCTGCGGCTCGCCGAAAAGGCCTTCCGGCCGTCCGACCTGCCGATGCCGCTGCTAAATGTGGACACCGGCCACCATTTCCCGGAGCTGAATACGTTCCGCGACCATCGCGCCCGCGAACTCGGCGCGCGGCTCATCGTCCGCACGGTCGAGGATGCCATGGTCCGCGGTATCGCGATTCCCGCCCCCGGCGAAATCAGCCGCAACCGCCTGCAGATTCCCACTCTCCTCGCTGCGATCGAAGAGTTCCGCTTCGACTGCTGCATCGGCGGCGCCCGCCGCGACGAGGAGAAGGCCCGCGCCAAGGAGCGCTTCTTCAGTTTCCGCGACAGCTTTGGCCAGTGGGATCCGAAGAACCAGCGCCCCGAGATCTGGAATCTCTACAACGCCCGTCTCAATCCAGGGGAAAACATGCGCGTGTTTCCCCTCAGCAACTGGACCGAGCAGGACGTCTGGGAATACATCCGCCGCGAGAAGCTCGAGGTACCCACCATCTATTTCAGCCATCGCCGCCGCTGCGTGCGCCGCCATGGCCAGTGGCTGCCGGTCAACGAGCTGGTCCCGCCCAAGCCCACGGAAGAGGTCCGCGAGCTCGTCGTCCGCGTCCGCACCATCGGCGACATCATCAGCACCGGCATGGTCGAATCCCCTGCCGAAAACGTACACGACATCATCACCGAGATCGCCGCCGCCCGCGTGACCGAGCGCGGCTCCCGCGCCGACGACAAATCCTCCGAGGCCGCCATGGAAGACCGGAAAAAAGCCGGGTACTTCTAAGCGCACGCTTCCTTCATCCTTCATGTCTGCCGTCCAACCCTTTCCCGTCTCCGAAGTCCGGTCCCCGGCCCCCGCGACGAGCGTCGATATTCTCCGCTTCAATACCTGCGGCAGCGTGGACGACGGCAAGTCCACGCTCATCGGGCGCCTGCTCTATGACTCGAAGTCCCTGATGGAGGACCAGCTCGAGGCGCTCGAGCGCTCCGCCGACATCACCGGGGGCGGCCAGGTCAATCTCGCCAACCTCACCGATGGCCTCCGCGCCGAGCGCGAGCAGGGCATCACCATTGATGTCGCCTACCGCTACTTCGCGACCCCGCGCCGAAAGTTCATCATCGCCGACACCCCCGGCCACATCCAGTACACGCGCAACATGGTCACCGGCGCCTCGGCCGCGAACCTCTCGATCGTCCTCGTCGACGCCCGCGCCGGCGTCATCGAGCAAAGTCGCCGGCACACCTACCTCACGGCCCTCCTGCGCATTCCCCACCTCGTCGTGGCGGTCAACAAGATGGACCTCGTCGGCTGGAGCGAGGAGCGGTTCAACGAAATCCGCACCGAGTTCGAGAAATTCCTGCCCCGCCTCGACATCAAGTACGTCAAGTTCATCCCGATCAGCGCACTGCTCGGGGACAACGTCGTCGATGCCTCGGAGCACATGCCGTGGTATCCCGGACCGACCCTGCTGCGGCACCTCGAGACCGTGCACATCGGCAGTGACTGGAACCTCAACGCCTTGCGCCTGCCCGTGCAGTGGGTCAACCGCCCGAACAATCCCACCGACCCCGAACTCCACGACTTCCGCGGCTTCAGCGGCCAGATCGCCGGCGGCATCGTGCGCACCGGGCAGAAGGTCATGGTGCTCCCCGGCGGACAGGTCACCACGGTGAAGGAAATCCACACCTACGACGGTCCGGTGGCCGAGGCCTTCTGCCCGCAGTCGGTCACCTTGCGGCTGGAACACGACCTCGATGTCAGTCGCGGTAACATGATCGTCGCGTGGGATCATCATCTGCCCGGGGCCAGCACCGACCTCCGCGCCAATGTCTGCTGGATGCACCAGCGGCCTCTCCAGATCGGGAAGAAATACTGGCTGAAGCACACCACGCACAGCGTCCAGGTCGTCGTCACGGCGATCGACCACCGCCTCAACATCAGCACCTTTGAAGAGGAACCTGCTCCCGCCGGACTCGCGTTGAATGACATCGGGGAAATCTGCCTGCGTACCGCGCAGCCGGTGTTTTTCGATGGCTACGAAACGAACCGGCTCACCGGCTCGTTCATCCTCATCGAGCAGGGCACGCACGCCACCGTGGCCGCCGGCATGCTTTTCCCGCCGACCGAGGTCGTCCGGCCCGAGCAGAGCGAGTTCGTCATCTAGCCCCGTGAAGATCTCCGTCAAAGTCGACTATGCCTGCCGGGTCCTCGCCGAGATGGCGCGGCTGCACGGCACGGGCGAGTTCACCCAGATCGATCCACTCGCCCAGGCGGAGGCCGTCCCGGCGAATTTCCTGGCCCAGATCCTGTGCGAGCTGCGCGACGGCGGCCTGATCACCAGCAAGCGCGGCAGCCAGGGCGGCTATGCCCTCGCCCGGCCGCCCGACCAGATCTCCCTCTACGACATCATGAAAGTCATCGATGGCGAACTGATCGGATTCAGCGGCAACTACGAGGGCCGCACCGGCCGCCGCATGAAGGAAGTCTGGACCAGCCTGCGCGCCGTGCTCGAGGAAAAGGCCCGGGATTGCACCCTCGACAGCCTGATCACCAAAAGCGGCAGCGAGATGTACCATATTTGAAGTCCGAAGATTGAAGCTCGAAATCCGAGCCGGATCCGGCGGTTTCGGGTCCAGCTCAGGGCGACAGGATTCCGTCCTCCATTTACTGTTAGAATATTTCCGAAGTTTGGATTCACTCCGGGTTTCGGATTTTATCCCTCGAACTTTCCAGTGAACCTCGACCCCATCAAAGAAGCGCTGCTCGCATCCTACCAGCAGCACGGCGGCATCAACCATCTCGATGGCGTCAACCTTCCCGCCCAGGACTCGGTGCAGCGACTCGCGTCGGATTACATGCACCTGATGTTCCCGGGGTTTTTTGAGGCTACCGCGCTCACCAAGAAAGACGTGCCGGCGCACGTCGATGCCCTGCTCTCCGGCCTGCAGCAGCGGCTGATGGCGGAGGTCGAGAAAAGCCTGCGCTTCTCCCAGGATGCCGACCCGGCCGGTCATGCCCGCACGCTCACGGCGGATGCGCTCGGCCAGTTGCCCGCCCTGCGCCAGGTCATCCAGACCGACGTCACCGCCGCCTACCGCGGCGACCCCGCCGCCCGCAGTGTCGAGGAAATCATCCTCGCCTACCCCTGCGTGCTTTCCATTTCCGTGCAGCGTTTCGCCCATGTGCTCTACCGGCTGGGTGTCCCGCTCCTGCCCCGCATGCTCACCGAATACGGCCATGAGCGCACGGGCACCGACATCCATCCCGGCGCCACCATCGGCACCCACTTCTTCATCGATCACGGCACCGGCGTCGTCATCGGTGAAACCGCCCGCATCGGCGACCACGTGAAACTTTATCAGGGCGTCACACTCGGGGCCAAATCCTTCGAGACCGACCCCACCGGCGATCCCATCAAGGGCATCAAGCGCCATCCTGACATCGGCGATCACGTCACCCTCTACGCTCATGCCACCATCCTGGGCGGCGATACCCGGATTGGCGCGAACAGCGTGATCGGCTCCAACGTGTGGATCATGAAATCGATCCCGCCAGATTCCGTCGCCTACTTCAAGGGCGACCAGCTCGTGGTCCGGCCCCGCCGCGCCAAGACCAGCTCGCCGGTCCTTGGCGACGAGTACGCCAACTGGGATATCTGAGCGACCGACGCAGCCGGCCGCAGCGCCGAGCTTTAAGCTATAGGTAGCCTCTGCGCTGCTGAAGTCAGGCCCGCACCTTGGCGGATGGCGGATTCCCGCTTTCCGCCTAACGCTTATCAGTGTTCGTCCGGCTTCTTGAAATCGTGATGGCCCGACTTTCTCAAATCACCGATCGCCGCAACCAGCTTGGTCGCCGTCGCCGTGTCATTGGCCTTCAGCGCGGCCTCCAGTTGACCAAGCGTGTCGATCAGCTTCCTGATGGCCGCCTGGTAATCGGCTTGGAATTTCGCGCGATCCCCCGCGGGCTGATCGGCTTCGAGTTCCGGCGTCATTTTCTTCGCCGCCTCGGCATTCACGATCATTGTGGCGACATAATCGGCGATCGCTGGGCTGAGCTTGCCGTCCCTCGCCGCCTGGCGCACCGGACGCCAGGCCTTGTTCATCTTACCCATCACCTTTCCCAATTCAGTGTCCGGCTTGTCCGCCGGCGCAGCCGGCGCGGCCGGTTTGGTGTCCTGGGCCCGCAGGCCGGAAACAGGAACGAAGGCGACAGCCAAGGAGAGAAGGATGAGGCGGATTTTCATGGGAAGAGAAACCGAGTGTTGGATAAAAATCGGGCCGGTGGCGAAGTTTTTCAGCAGGGGCAGAAACGGAAACAGGCCTCGGCCTCGGGTCCGAACGCCTCCTGGATCATCCTGGCGCCCCGGGCGCCTTATCGGCAGCAGAAGGCCTTGGTCGGATCAGCCGCCGGTAATTGCCATGATCCCAGGGATCCAAGGGGAAGGGTCAGGTCATGAAAACTTTCCCGCTTCACCCCCGGAGCCGGATAACCTGCGGACATTTGCTGCGGCAGCGCTGGTTGCACGTGGCAGCGGAGGAGGCAGGTCCCGGATTGGTAATGCGGGATCTTCTGGATGATTCCCTTCGCCTCCAGCGGTGTGATCTGGCGAAAGGCCGCCACGACGGTGCCGACATAATTATCCGACGTCACCTTGTCCGCGTCGGGCGTGTCGACGGCCAGCCCCTGCACCGTCCATTTGCCGCCATTCTTATCCCGAGCCACCAGCACGTGGGCCACGAGATTGTACGGGTTGTCCGGATCCTTGCGGTACAGCGTGGTCATGCCGGGGAGCATGTTTTCCCAGCGCAAACGCCGCACGACCAGGATGGTTCCATCCGGGTAGAGCGGCTCCATGCTGCCGCCGCGACCGATTACGACCATGCTCGCCGGCACTTTTTCCGCCACCACGGCGGCTTCTTTCCAGGCCTGCTGGGTGACAAGCGCCACCGGTGGCGACCAGGTTGTATCCGGCGTACAAAAGTCGCGGCAGCCCCCCGTCGCAGCCAACGCGAATCCCCAAAGGGCCTTGACCATGATGCGCCTGACCCGTGTATGCCGCAGGATCGCCATGCCGTCACCCTGTGAATTTACCCGGACTGGCACAATCAGAAGTCGTGTCATCCACCGGCTTCAGCCGGGCCGGCGCCGCCTCAGCCGCCAAATTTGATCCCCTGCGCGAGCGGAAGGTCCTTCGAGTAGTTCACGGTGGCGGTCTGCCGGCGCATGTAGGCTTTCCAGGCATCACTGCCGCTTTCGCGGCCGCCGCCGGTTTCCTTCTCGCCGCCAAAGGCGCCGCCGATCTCCGCCCCGCTGGTGCCGAGATTAACATTGGCAATGCCACAATCGCTGCCACGGGCAGCAAGAAAGGTCTCCGCCTCGCGCAGGTCATTCGTGAAGATCGCCGAGCTCAGGCCCTGCGGCACGCCGTTCTGCAGCGCGATCGCCTCGTCCAGCGTGTGATAGCTCATCACGTATAGGATCGGGGCGAATGTCTCGTGCTGCACCACGCTCCAGGCATTCTCCGCCTCGATGATGCACGGCGTCACATAGAGCCCGCTGGCATAGGCCGCGCCCGTCAGCCGCTTGCCGCCGCAGAGCACCCGGCCGCCGTGCTGCTTCGCCGCCGTGATGGTGTTCGTGAAATTCTCCACCGCCGCAAAATCAATCAACGGCCCCATCAATGTGTCCGCCTCCAGCGGATTGCCGATGCGCACCTGCTTGTAACCTTCCAGCAGCGCCTTGAGCAGTTTCGTTTCCACCGACTCATGCACGATGATCCGGCGCGTGCTCGTGCACCGCTGGCCGGCCGTGCCCACGGCGCCAAACAGGATGCCGCGCACGGCCAGCTTCAGGTCGGCCGAGTGCGTGACGATGATCGCGTTGTTGCCGCCCAGCTCCAGCAGCGAGCGCCCAAAGCGTTTCGCCACCACCTCGCCCACCCGCCGCCCCATCCGCGTCGAGCCCGTCGCCGAGACCAGCGGCAACCGGTGGTCCGCGGCGAGCAGTTCACCGACATTGGCCGCGTCGCCGGACACGAGGGAGAAAATCGCGGGATCCACGCCGCATTCGCGGCAGACGCGTTCCGCGATCTTCACGCAGGCCACGGCGGTGAGCGGGGTCTTTTCCGAGGGTTTCCAGAGCGTTGCATCCCCGCACACCGCCGCCAGGGCGCTGTTCCATGACCAGACGGCGACGGGAAAGTTGAAGGCCGAGATGATGCCCACCACCCCCAGCGGATGCCACTGCTCCATCATCCGGTGACCCGGGCGCTCCGTGGCGATGGTCAGGCCGTACAGCTGGCGCGACAACCCGACCGCGAAATCACAGATGTCGATCATCTCCTGCACCTCACCCTCGCCCTCGGCCAGGATCTTGCCGGTCTCCAGAGTGACCAACTGGGCGAGGTCGCGCTTATGCGTCCGCAGGGCTTCTCCGAGTTTGCGCACCACTTCGCCGCGCTTCGGTCCCGGGACTTCGCGCCAGGTGAGAAAGGCCCGCTGCGCCGCCCCGACGGCGCGGTCGTAGTCCGCATGCGTCGCCGTCGCCACATAGCCGATGACACTGCCGTCAATCGGCGAATATTTCTCGATCGGTGTGCCCGACCCAAACCACTCGCCGGCAAAGACGCCGCGATTGTGAACCTTCAGGCCCAGGCGGGGGAAAATTTCGGCGGCGGTTTTTTTGACGTTCGTGCTCATGGAGGGAAAAAGTTCGAAGGTTGAAGTTCGAAATCCGAAGGAATTTCTAATGCTGATCAGGAAAAGGCATCAAAGTCTGGTGGCTTTCTTGGAATCCTGTGACCGCTTGGTCGCTCACCCTACACAATAGACGCGAATTGAAAAGGGTCCGGTCGTTTTGAGTTGCTGCTTCCTTCGGATTTCGAACTTCAACCTTCGGGTTTTCAGCCGCCGTAGATCTTTCCTCCCCATTGCGTCGCCAGAAAATCCTTCAGCGAGACGGACTCCTGCTTGACGAAGCCCGGGCCCAGTTTGCCCCGGGCGAAAAGTTCCAGCACGCCGGTGACACCGGCCGCCGTGGTGAGCTGGATGGCGTTGAGCTTGCGGCCGTGGACCGTGCCGCCGTGCATCTTCTTGATGAAGCTGCGCTGCTTGAGGCTGCCGCCCGGTTCATTGCCCACCACGCTGACATAAAAGACCACGACGTCCGACTCGGTCAGCGGCACCTCCTGGTCGAAGATCTGGGTGACGAGATCCTGACGCGGCGCGAGATTCAGGTCCTGCAGGAGAAACTTCATCAGGTCACGATGCCCGGGATAACGCATGGTCTTGTAGTTCAGCTCCTGCACCTTGCCCTCGAACGTCTCGCACATCGTCGCCACGCCGCCGGAGGTGTTGAACGCCTCGTACTCCGTGCCGTCGATGGTGATGCGCTCCACACCGTCCAGCGGCATGGTCGTCACGCGCCGACCTGCATGGAGTGCCTCGCCGACCTGGCAGTACTCGTTGATGAGCCCGGCCGTGCTCCAGCTGAGGTAATACTTCATCTGATTGCTCGCGTTGAGCGGCAGGGCGCCAACGCGCATCTCGCAGTGGCGGACAAAGGCCAGCGATGACGCCAGCGAACCACCGACGATGTTGATGGCACCCGGCGCCAGGCCGCACTGCGGCATGAACGTCGCCCGGCCCTTCCGGCCGGCGAGCTTCCGCACGAAATTCGTCGTGTCCACGTCCTCCGTCAGGTCGAAGTAGGAAACCTCCGCCTTCGCGCACGATTCCGCCACCGGCTTGTTCAGGAAATAGGGCGCGGCACTCACGATGGCGTCGACGCCTCGCACGAACGCCTCTAGCTGCGGGCGCCGGGTGACATCGACCTGTTTCAGCTTGGATTTTTTCAGCCCGCGCAAGTCCACATCCGTCCGCGAATCCGCGAGGGTGACGCTCTTGCAGAACCGGCAGGACTCCAGAAGCGTCGCAATGGTGGCGCCGACTTTGCCCGCGCCGATGATTCCGATTTTCATGACGGGAGAGATTGCAGGTTAGGCCGAGTGCCGGGCCTGAATCGTGCGCGGGTCGGTCGCGGCGATGATCGCACTGACCGCCTTCTGGTTGAAGCCCTTGAAGCCGCCCTTGCGCTGAAGGTTCTCCAGATGACTGCCGATCGCCCCGTCCTTCGCGAAGCCCTGGGCCTGGGCCGGAGTGATGAGCCCGTGCCGAAGCAAGACCGCAATCCGTTCGGGCCGCACCTGCCAGCGCTCACCCTCCGTGAAGGCCTGCTTGAGGAACGCAAAATCCGAAAACGGTTTCATGGTTACCACCCCTTCGGCACCCAGCTGGTCGCGCAGCCGCGCAAAATCAAACCGCGCCTCCAAGTGGTGCATGCCCGCCTGGAGAAAACTGTCGCCATGCAGCGCGCACCAGAGTCCGACCGTGTGCAGCGCGGGCAGCTCCGGCAGCCGTTGCTTCGCGAAGTCGATGTCGATTTCGCCAGGCTTCAGGTCCACGTCGGCAAAGACCACGATGCCGACCGCCGGCGCTTCCATGATTTGCGCGCCCCAGCCCGCCTCCTCGCCGGCATAGTAACGCTCGCGTTTTTCCAGCCCGAGCCGCGCAAGAAACTCGATCAGGTCGGGAAACAGCCGCCGGGAACAGCGGAACGTATGATGATCGTGATTGCCCCAGCCCAACCCGAGCGTGTCCTGCCGGCGCTTTTGCACGCGCCCGGCGCGGTTGCGGAATTCCCAGTAAACCCGCTCCTCGGCGAAAAACAGCTCACAGGCCACGTCGCGCGGCACCAAGGCCAGGACCTGGTCCAACACCACGAAGGCGTGCTTCACCCCGTCGGCGTCATCCGCAAAGTGGCGCTTGCGCGTGTGCCACAGCTCGCGCGCCTTCACCACGGCGGCAGCGAAACCGGGCGCCGGTCCGTCCGTAACCAAGCCCCGCCAGCCCAGCCGCTCAATCGCCTCCAATCGCGTGCCGTTTTCTTCCGCCACCCGCGCCCGGCGCACGCGGGCGCCGAACTCGCCCTCGATCACCGAGGCCAAGTCATGATGCGCGAGAAAATCCGGCAATGACTCCGGCCGCACAGCCAGCACCGTCGGCACTCCATCATGGCTGCCGCCGGCGCGCAGCAGTACCCGCGGCATCATCGCCTTCGGATGGTGCAGGACCGTCACGCCCGCGGGCGCCGCAGCCGTTTCCTCCACCAAGCCGGCCGCGCGCAGTTCCGCCGCATGCTCGGGCGCGAGTACGAGGTGGTCGACCCATTCATAAAAGTCGGTGCCGGTCTCATCACGCATCCGCGCGGCCAGATCGCGGGCAAAGCCGTTATGCCTCAAAAATGCCTCGATCATCCGCCCCAGCAGCTGCTCGGCGTCATACGCCAGCGGCCAGTCAAACTGGGCCGCGGAATTCTCAGGAAGCGGCGAGCGGGAAACCATGGGGATTGGGGTGGTCCTTGTTGCGACATTAATGTCCCGTCCGGGTTCGCTGGAGAAGTTTAAAACGGACGGCCGCTGCAATGAGAAGACTGCGATGCCGGCCGAGTAAGGTTTCCTTTTCGAGGGGACCGGGCCCTTCCCCGTCCTTTACCACTTGGCCTCGCCGCGGTTTCCGCATTCGCTTCCGGCATGAGCGACGCTCCCGCCGATCCGACCGAACCGGAGCCACCGCCGCGAACCTTCCAGTTCAAGCCGGCTGAATTCGAGCGCACCAACCGTCCGCTGGGCGAGCCGGGCGATACCGGATCGATCGACCTGCGTGATCTTTACCAGCAGGCCAATGCCGCCAGCGCCGAGCCGCTCTTCCCGCCACCGCCGCCGGCCTTGAACGACGTCCACGCCATTCTCCGCGCCAACCTCGATCACGCCAATAAGGCGGGCTTCAATGACCTCGTTTTGAAGGAGAAGCGCATGTCGCGCCGCAATCGCGAGTACTGGACTCTCCTGATCCTTGGCGATGCCCTCTTCGCCCTCCTCGTCCCTGTCCTGCACCTCGGCTTGACCAGCGTCGGTACGCTCTTCTGCAGTGCCGGCATCATCTGCTACAGCGTCTGCCTCACTTGGATCATGCGGTTCGTGATGGACGATTATTGACGGATCCACGGTTGCGCCTTGCCGCGCGCCTGCCCGTTGCCTTGTTGAAGAACCGCGATGAACCCCCTCTGTGATTTCACCCACCTGCATCCCAACCGGGTCGTTTCTCCCCGGGATACCATGGTGTGGCCGGGCCAGGAGGAGCAGTATTTCGATCTTGGACGGCGGGCGCTGGAGCTGGTCAATTTTTCCGCCCAGCTCTGCGACAAACCCCACTATCCCGACATCCTCGACCTGCCCTGCGGCCATGGTCGCGTGCTGCGCTGGCTGCGGGCGCATTATGACTATGCCCGCATCACCGCCTGTGATCTCGACCGCGACGCCGTGGATTTCTGCCGCGACGAGTTCCGGGCGACCGGCGTGTATTCACAGCCGGACTTGCGCGCCCTGCCTTTTGCCGCGCAGTTCGACCTCGTGTGGTGCGGTTCGCTGCTTACGCACCTCCGGCCCGATGACTGGCTGACGGCCCTCGACTGCCTCATCCGCTGGACGCGCGAATGTGGGGTCATCATGTTCTCCACGCAGGGCCGCTTCTACACCTCGCTGCTCGCGCGCGGGCAGGACAACATTGCCGAGAACATCGACAAGCCCTCGCTCCTGAAAAACTTCCAGGCCCATGGCCACGCCTTCGAGCCCTACTTCGAGGATCCCGCCAAGAAATATGGCGTGGCCGTCACGTCCCCCGAATTCATCGGCCGCGTCCTCCAGCGTTATCCCGGCGTGATTGTGCGCGCCTACCTGGAGCAGGCCTGGGGCATCCAGGACGTAATCATCCTCTACAAAAAAGCCGGCTACTTCGAGCCACTGCTGGGCAATGCCATGTAGGGCGGGGTCGCCGACCCCGCCGGCGGCTTTAATGTTTCGCCTGCAGCTCCCACATCAGCACCGCCGCGGCGACCGAGACGTTCAACGACTCGACCTTCCCGCTGCCGGGAATCGTTACCAGCCGCGTGCAGGCCGCGGTCACATCCGCCGCGAGCCCCTGCTCTTCGTTGCCCAGCACCAGCGCGACCGGTTTGGCGGTCGCTTTCCCGGATTCCGATGTGGGCGGAGTGCCCTCACCCCGCTTGGCCCCCAGTCGGCCGCCACGCGTCGCCGCGCCGACCACTTCATAACCCACCGCGGTGAGTTCCTTGGCAAACGCCACCAGACTTGGCACTCGCCATACTTCGAGATGCTCAAACCCGCCCTCGGCCACGCGGTACGCGGCGTCGTTGGGCCGGGCCGCCGCGGCATCATCGGGAATCACCAGTCGCGGCACGCCAAAGAACGCCGCCGTGCGTGCCACTGCTCCGAGATTGTGCGCGTTGCCGATGCGATCGAGCACCAGCAGCGGCTCGCCGCGCTTCGCCCACGCCCGCAGGTCCTCGCCGGTCGGCGTCCGCAACGGCGGGGCATAAACCACGGCGACGATGCCGCCGTGATGAATCGAGCCCGAGATTTTCTCCAGCTCGTCCGGCTCCACTTGCCGGTAGATCTTCTTCTCCTTGGCGAGCACCTTGCAGATGATGCCGACCCGCTGGCCCGTCTCCTTGTCGAAAAAGAGCCGCTTGATCGAGGCCGGATCCCGCGCAAAGCGCGCCCGCACCGCCGCCAGGCCGCAGAGCTTCAGTTCATCATGGCGTGCCGGCCCGCTGCGTGACCCCGCCAGCTCGGCGCCCACCGCAGTCTCCACCCGTACCGGCGTCACCCCCGCGGGCTTTCCGCCCGGCAGGTCCGAGGCGCCGCGCATCCGCATGCCGCCGGACGGCGCAATGAATTCACCCGCGGTTTCAGGCGGACGCTGCACCGGACGGGAGCCTGGACCAGGCTTGGAAAAAGAGGCCATGCCGCACGCTGGAGCACTCATCGCCCAAAACCAAACAAAAGCGCGCAGCCCCATAGTCCGCCGGGACCGACAGCACCGTCGCCTAAGTTTGTCACCTAATAGATGGCAAACTCACTCAGCCCGCTATCAACGTCCATTCGCGACGCCTGCGTCAATGTCACGTATTACGTGACATTGACGAGAACGCGAAATCAGCGATCCGCCCCTTGGAACGCGCGCGTTGCGCTCAGAAGCCCTTGAAATGCTTCGGGTCCGCCGGGTCCTGGTAGCGCGTCGTGTAAGTCTGCTTGCTCGCCGCGAGCTTCAGGAAGACATCGAGCGGCACGACTTCCGTCGGTCCCGTGAGCTGCTTCACAATCGTGATCAGGCTGTTGACGTCGTTCGACTCGCGCACGTGCACCAGCAGGAAATAGGGCCGCTTGGTGTTCAGCGCGATGAGCTCCTCGAGGTCTGCGGCCACTTCCTCGCGCGGCCGGCGCGGGTCGATGTAGTAATCGTAGGAAATCAGCGGCTGCGTGCCGCGCAGGTCGCGCGTACGCGCCGGGCCGTAGCCGTTGATGAAACCGATCACGCTCGGGAACGCTTTGTAGTACCGGTCCACCGTCTCCTTCGTCAGGTCGGCGTTGCCCAGGTTTCCGTCGGCGGCGGAGTTGTCCATGATCTCCAGCACATGCTCGTCGAGCATGCTCATGAGTTCGTTGGCCTGCTTCATCAGCAGCGGGAATTTGTCCGCCGGGATGTGGTTCGGGTACATGTAGCCCGGGCCGGACAGGCCGCCGATAAAGTAGTCGTTCGGCGTGGCGCTTTCGTGAAAATATTCCAGCGCGGCCGGCGAGAACTTCGTCCAATTCATCGTGACCTGCCAGGCAAACGGCAGCTGTCCGCGGCCCGGCTTCGTCCAGACGCCGATGCCGATGCTGTCCGACTGCACGAACGAAAGGTAGATCTTGTCCTGGGCCTCCAGCTTTGCGTCGAGCGCCACGTGCGCATGGTTCGTGAACTTGAAACCGGGGGTGAACGTGAACTGGCAGTTGAAGCTCAGGTTCGGGAGGTTGTGCAGGCCTTCCATCTTGAGGCCGTGGCTGGAGATCAACGTCGTGTGCATCTCCTCCGTGTCCTTGCCGTAGGGATGCCAGCCGAAGATGGTCGCACCGGGATTCAGCTCGGACAGCAGGCGCTTTTCGAGTGCGAGCTCGGCCGGGATCTCGGGATTGGCCGCCAGGTCGTGGAAGAACATCTTCTCGCGCACCCCCCAGTCGGCCATGCCGGGCACCATGACCGGTCCGCGCGGACCGCCCATCATCATGACAGCGTCCTTGTTGCAGCGCGCCCAGTAGCGGTTCACCGCGTCTTGGTAGATTTGGGCGTCGGTCTGGCCCGTATACCGGCCGCGAAGATCGTCGATCGGCTTGAGCCCATACTGCTCGACCAGCGGGATCAGGTCCGCGGTCACCACTACCGCATCCTCGAGACCTGCAATGGTAAAGGCGACGTTGAGCGAGGTGGTCACGGTCTTGTCCCACACCACATAGCCCTTCACCGCGGATTTGAACTGCGTGAGTGCGGCATTCGCCGTTTTCAGCTCGGTGAAATGCACGCCATACTTGTGCTCATAGTACTCATAGAGCGGCAGCGTGATCTCCCACTGGAAATCCTTCGGGTGAATCACATAGAACTGCGGCGCGGCGCGGTTCGCGAGGCCCTGCAAGCTGATGAGCAGCGCCTTCTCCGGCAGGCCACCCGCCACGCGCCAGTCTCCGTCGAAGTGCATCACATACGCCTCGTGGGCCGGCGGCATTACCGTGGGCTCGGCCGCACGACTGCTGACTGCGACCGGCAGGATCAGGGCAAGGATCAGGATAAAACGTTTCATGGGATTATTTCTTCGCCGCCTCCGCCGGCACCTTCGTGAAGCGATAGACCAGCGGCCGGCTGCGCGTGCTGTGCAGTTCGATGAGCACCAGCTCGCCACCGCCTTCCAGCAGGCGGTACTCGTCGTACAGCCGCATCGTCGTGTTGCCCTGCGAGGTCTCCACCGGCACCTGCGCCTCGACCCGCAACGTGCGCCCGCCGTCGATCCACGTGGCCACGACGTGCGCAGCCTCCTTGGGCCGCGCGTAGACCGCCATGTGCCGCTGATCGAGCCGGAAGAAATTCCCGACCTCCGCCGGGGCCGCCGTGTCGATCACGTTGGTGGCGGTGGCTTTCGTCGCATGCCAGGTCAGGTCATGCAACAGGCTGACCTTGGAGCCGTCCGTTTGGATGACAAGATCCAGCGTGGACCAGCCGTCGAGCGCGGTGCTGCGCGCCACATCGAGGCGCCAGCGGCCGTTGAACGCCGGATCACCGGCCATCGCCGCCAGCGGCAGGAGCCACGTAACCAGCAGAAGTTTCAGGAGGGTGCGTTTCATGGTGGAAAACTCCCCGGATGAAGCACCGCCCGCAGGCAGATGACTAGGGCAAAAAGCGAAAATCTCCGTCAGCCACCCCACGGTTTTCAGTAGCAGCCGACGTGAGGAGGCTGGGTTTGAAAGCAGGCCGGCGTCTCGGACCCGCCTTCTGCGTGCCACACGCCTGCGAACCCGAGGGCAGGTCAAAGACCTACCCTACTTTTGACCACCCACTTCCCCTACGACCGTGAACTCCTCGCGGTCATGATAAAGATGCCGCACCCGAAACCCCGGGGCATATCGCATCAACGGCGAATCCGCCCCTCTCAGCTCCTGCAGGAGCGCCAGGGCATCCACGCGGCCAAACTTCAGGTTGATGACAAAGCGCCGGCACCAGCCCTGCGCCAGCCACGGCGTCACCAGGTGCTGCAACACATGATGCGGCTCCTCCACGAGGTCGCAGAACAGCCAGTCAAAGCGCTCGCCTTGGGCCGCGGCAAATTTGAACGCGTCCTCCAGCCGGTGCTCGATCCATGGATGATCCAGCGCGCCGCCTTTGAGCGGGCCATTGTCGATGGCGATCACGCGCGCCCCGCGCTTCGCCGCACTGTAGCTCCAGCCACCCGGCGCCGCCCCGAGGTCGCACACTGTCTCGCCCTCGGCCGGTTCCCGGCCCAGCACAATATAGGCTTCCTCGATTTTCAGGTACGAGCGCGACGGCGCCAGGTCGTCGTCCGCCATCCGCCGCTGGCCGTGCACAAAGGCTTCCCGCGCCACCCACACCCGCCCAAAATCAGTGAAATAGACAAACAGCCCGCGCGCCGGACCCACGCCGCGCGGCACGTCCGCCACCGCCAGTTTCGCCACCCGCGAAAATTTCTTCCGCAGCAGCTCGCCGAACGCCCCCTCGACACTCGAGATCCGCCGGCCAAGCCCGATGATTTCCTGGGGCCCAAGCCATACGCTGGGCCACGCCCCCTCGATCCGCTCGCCCTGCAGGCTCGCGAGGAAAAATTCCGCCACCCGCTGCGCCAGCGCGTTGACCGACTCCCCCCGCAACTCCACCGGCGCCGTCAGCGTAAGCCACGGAAAGACCAGTGTCTCGGTCGGGATCGCGCGGTCGGTCCTCACCCAGCCCGGGCCGGACTCGACCACGGACAGGCCTGCCGCCTCCAGCTCGCGGATCAGCAATGACTCAAAACCGGCCTGACAGGTCAGCAACATGCCAGCGAACGTGTCCGCCGCCCGCAGCGCCGCGAGATGAAAAACGCCGGCGCGCGCTGGCTAAATCACAGCCGGTGCAGATGAAACCCGCCGTCGACGTCAAACACCGCACCCGTCGAGAAGGGGAAACGATCCTCGGCAATGGCCCGCACGGCCCGGCCGATGTCCTCGGGCTTGCCCCAGCGGCGGATCGGCGTGATCCCGCGTTCATCGTGGATGATGAGCTTGTCGTACTTTTCCTTCACGCCGCCGGTCATGTCGGTGGCGATCACGCCCGGCCGGATCTCATAGACGTTGATGCCGTCGTTCGCGAGCCGGTCGGCGAAGAGCTTGGTCATCATCGCGAGGCCCGCCTTCACCATGCAGTAATCGCCGCGGTTGATCGAGGCCGTGTAGACCGAGATCGACGTGATGTTCACGATGCGGCCGCGGAACCCCTCGGCGTCGGGCGCCTGCCCGAGCATCTGCTTCGCAACGAGCTGCGTGAGGAAAAATGGGCCCTTGAGATTGATCTCGTACAGGCGGTCAAAGCTTTCCTCGCCCGCGTCGAGCAGATCGGCGCGGACCTTTGGCGCGACGCCGGCATTGTTCACCAGCAGGTCGATGCGGCCGAAATTCCTGACCGTTTCCGCGACCAGGCGCTCCCGGTCCGCCGCCACGGCCACGTCGCCTTGCACGATGAAGCCGTCCCCGCCCGCCGCTTTGACGAGGGCCAGCGCCTCCGCGGCCGCCTCAGCGTTGCCCGCATAATTGATGGCCACGCGGCAGCCCGCGCGGGCGAGTTCGAGGGCAATGCCGCGGCCGATGCCGCGCGATGCGCCGGTGACGAGTGCTGTTTTCGAAGCCATGTCCGCAGCGAAGTGAACCCACCCGTTCCCCGCAATGTTGATTCTGCCGCCCGGCCGGAATTTTGCCCCGGCCGCGAACCACTCCCCGATTCCCCGGTCCATGCCTGCCCAACCCATATCACATCAATGAAAAAATCTCTCCTCGCCCTCTCCCTGCTCAGTCTCGTCCTCGCCGGCTGCGGCCAGAAGGATGATTCCCAGACCCTCACCGAAAAAACGAAGGACGCCGCCCAGACCGCCGTCGACAAGACCAAGGCCGCGGCCATCGACGTGAAGAACGCCGTCTCCGACAAGCTCACCGAGTGGAAGCTCACGCCCTCCGACATCAAGGCCGACCTCGAGAAGGGCGGCCGCGTGGTGCGCACAAAGACCGCGGCCGCCGGCGAGAAGATTGGCGGTATCGCGGACAACGCCCGCATCGTCACCGTCATCAACGCCAAGCTGGTCGGCGACTCCGACCTCTCCGCCCTCAAGATCAACGTCGATGCCGACCAGGGCACCGTCACCCTCAAGGGCACCGTCGCCTCGCCCGAGCTGATCGGCAAGGCGATCGTCCTGGCGCTCGACACCGACGGCGTGCATGAGGTCGTCTCCCTGCTCACCATCGAGACGAAGTAATTCGTCCGCAGAATTCCCCAGCCGGGCCCTGCGTGGCCCGGCTTTTTTGTGTCTCCCGAGGCAGCCCTGAAACCACGGCGAGGGCGCGGTGGCTCCATTCAAATCAATGGAGACGCGGCGTCCCCCGCCGCGTTGGATTAATGCCGTTCTCCGGCTAGCCCGCCGAAGCCCTGGCGTAGGCGGGTATCCGCCATCCATAATCGAAGCCCCTGCCACGTCACCCTGACATGGCGTTTGTCACCCATTAGGTGACAAATGTCCGAATGGCCGGTGCTAAGTTTGTCACCTAATGGGTGACAAACTTACCCCGCCCGCCGGTAGCGCAGCAGGGTTCGCGGCGCGACGCCGTGCACCGACTTGAAGGCGCGGGAAAAGTGATACGGGTCCGCAAACCCCAGCCGCTGCGCCGCCTCCTTCACCAGCCCGCCGTTCTCGACCAGATGCTCGGCCGCGAGATTCATCTTCCGCCGCATCAGGTATTGGTAGGGACTCGTCCCTTGGTAACGGCGGAACCAGCGGCACACACTCGACGCCTCCACGCCGGCAACGCGGGCGATTTCCTCCAGCGAGCCCAGCCGCTCGACCTGCGCATCGATCACCGCCTTGCACCGCAGGAACGCCTCGCGGGCCGGCTCACTCGCATGCGGCGCCAGCGTGGCCGTGTCCTCGATCTTCAGCAGCAGCAGCTCAAACAGCGCCGCACAGATCCGACCGGCGAGCGCACCCGAGCGCTGCCCTTCGCGCACCAGGTCCTCCAAAACACTCGTGATCTCCGCGTGGGCCGCCAGCTGGCGTGTCCGCCCGACTGCTGCTCCGCACCGCCGCAACCGCCGCGGGGCGTCGGCGCCGGCAAACGACAGGAAATATTTCACCATCGGATCGTCCGGATCGGTCCGGATCTCACAGTGCGTCGCGGGTGCATAGGCAAACACCATGCCGGGCTCCAGGTTCTGCCATCGGTCCCCGAGCTTCACCCTGCCGCGTCCGGCCGCGACATACTCCAGGCCAAAGAAGGGGAAGCTCGGCCGCAGCAGCGCATAGTCGGGGTTGCAGTGCTCGCGGCCACCCATGACGAGGCCAAACGGATCGGTGCGCCGCGGCACGAGGTTATGAAAAAAATACCGGGCGTGCGTGACTTGCTGCGACAGGAGACCCGAGGCAGCCTTGCGGTCGATTTTATCCATGTGAATGCCGGTTCTATCCATTCCTTCATGGGCATTTCGAGTGCATTCTGTTCCCTTACCCCGGTCGATTTTTACTAGGCAACCCCAGCGTCACCCTTCCCCATGGCCAAATCCAAAACCATCCTCCTCGTCGCCAACGGCGACCTCCGCCAATCCGCCAACGAAAAAACCTGGTCCGGCCAGCTCGCGATGGAGCAGCAGCTCACCGCCGCCGTGGCCAAGCTCGGCTACCAGCTCGTCCGCGCCCACCCGTACAAGCCCGAGGTGAAACACGGCTTCATCAGCTCGCAGAAAGAGGGCATGGCCGTGTTCGCCACGATCGACCCCAAGACCCCGATCATCGTCGCCGAGGCCGTCTGGCAATATTCCCACCACGTCCTCCATGGCCTCGTCTCGCACCAGGCGCCGATCCTGACCGTCGCCAACTGGTCCGGCACCGCCCCCGGCCTCGTCGGCATGCTCAACCTCAACGGCTCGCTCACCAAGGCCGGCGTGAAGTACTCCACGCTCTGGAGCGCCGAGTTCACCGACGACTTCTTCCTCAAGAACCTCGCCGCCTGGCTGAAATCCGGCGCGATCAAGCATCCGGCCCCGCACGTCCGCGCCCTCGCCAAATCGAAGGTCACGCCCAAGGCCCGCGCCCTCGCCAAAAAACTTGCCGACGATCTCCGCCGCAAGAAATCCATCATGGGCATCTTCGACGAGGGCTGCATGGGCATGTTCAACGCCATCATCCCGGACGAACTGCTCTTCTCCACCGGCGTCTACAAGGAGCGGCTCTCCCAGTCCGCGCTCTACTACGGCGCCACCCAGGTCAGCGACACCGAGGCCCGCGGCGTCTTCACCTGGCTCAAGGCCAAGGGCATGAAGTTCCACCTCGGGACCGACGACGCCACCGACCTCACCGAGGCGCAGGTGCTCTGGCAGTGCAAAACGTACATCGCCGTCCTGCGCATCGCCGACGAGTTCGGCTGCGAGACCATCGGCATCCAGTACCAGCAGGGCCTCAAGGACCTCCTGCCCGCCTCCGACCTCGTCGAGGGCCTCCTCAACAATTCCGACCGTCCCCCCGTCGCCAACGCCCGCGGCGAGATCATCCGCGACGGCCAGCCGCTCACCCATTTCAACGAAGTCGACGAATGTGCCGGCCTCGACGGTCTCTTTACCAATCGCGTGCACACCGCCCTCAGCCAGCCGGTCGAGAACACGCTCCACGATCTGCGCTGGGGTGATTACGACCAGAGCGGCACGACGAAGGAATACGTCTGGGTGTTCCTCATCTCCGGCAGCGCCCCGCCCGCGCACCACGTGGACGGCTATCGCGGCACCGATTCGCTCCGCCAGCCCTACATGTATTTCCGCCTCGGCGGCGGCACCGTGCGCGGCATCGCCAAGCCCGGCGAGATCGTCTGGAGCCGCGTCTTCGTCGAGGGCGGCAAGCTCAAGATGGACCTCGGCCGCGCCAAGGTGATCGCCCTCCCGCGCGCCGAGACCGAGCGCCGCTGGAAGGAGACGACGGTGCAATGGCCGATCATGCACGCCGTGACGTACGGCGTAAGCCGCGACCAGATGATGGCGCGCCACAAGGCCAACCACATCCAGGTCGCCTACGCCAATTCCGCCGCCGAAGCCGACCTCGCGATGTACACCAAGGCCGCCCTCGCCGCCGAGCTCGGCCTCGTGGTCTCCCTCTGCGGCACCAAGGCCGACGGCTCGAAGTTCTGAGCCAGGCTTCACCGCCCATCTCATTCCAAAGCGGAGCCGTGAGGCTCCGCTTTTTTATTTTCACCACGAAGCGCACCAAGAGCACGAAGCCGATCTCCGAACCGATCTATATTGGTCCGGACCTTCGTGTGCTTCGTGCCCTTCGTGGTAAAATCTTTCTTTTCGCTTCCGTCGCCGCGCAAACTTGGCTGCGCTGACATCCGTGTCTGTCCCTGACTCTTCCTGGCCCGCCTATCCCGTCATCACTGACCCCGCCCTGCCCGTCTGGCATTTTGGTCCGCCGGCGCAGTGGATGAATGACCCCAATGGCACCCTCTGGCACGACGGGTGGTATCACGTGTTCTACCAGCACAATCCCAACGGGGAGGAATGGGCCGACATCGCCTGGGGCCATGCCCGCAGTCGCGACCTCGTACACTGGGAGCATCTGCCTCTCGCCCTGCGTCCGCAGCTCGCGCTCGGTGAGGGCCATTGCTACTCCGGCTGCACCGCCCTCGACGCCGGCGGCACGCCACGGATTCTCTACACCAGCGTAGCACACGATCCCGTCGGGCCCGGGACGCAGGTCTTTGCCTCGCCGGCCGATCCGGACCTGATCGGTTGGACGCAGGACGTGGCGGCACCGTTCCTCGATCTCGCCACGCATGGCGGCCCGGCCTTCGGGCGCGAATGGCGCGATCCGTACGTTTTCCGGACCGAGGGCCGCACGTTCCTGATCCTCGGTGCGCGGCTCGGCGACGAAGCCGTGATTCCCCTCTACGAAAACCTCGATGGCGGACTCCGCCGCTGGATTTACCGCGGCATCATCCATCGCGCGCCGGTCACCGAGACGGTTTTCTTCGAGTGCCCCAACCTGATCCCGTTCGGAAAAAAATGGCTGCTGCTCACGTCGCCCGTCCGCGAAGTCGAGTGGCACAGCGGCACGCTCGATCTGGCCACGTACACGTTTCACCCCGAGCGCCGCGGCCGGGTCGACGAGAGCGACAGCTATTACGCCACCCAGACAATTACCGATCCCTTGGGCCGCATCGTACTCGTGGGCTGGGTCCAGCGCTTTCCCAAAGGCCGCGGCTGGAACGGCCGCCTCAGCGCGCCGCGCCGCATCTGGCTCGACGCCGCCGGCGACCTCTGCGCCGCACCTGTCGCCGAACTCGCCGCCTTGCGCACGTCGGAGATAACTTTTTCCGCACACGCTCTCGGCTCCGCGCCCATGATTCTTGCCTTGCCCGGTGACCACCTGCACGAGGCCGAGCTGACGTTCGAGCGCACTCCGTCTGCCACGGTGCGCTGCAAAATTGCCGGCGTACAAATCGCCATCGACCCGGACGGCGTGCGGTTCGACGACCGTCCACCCGTCACGCTGGCGACCTCCACGTCGGTCCGGGTACACTGGCTGCTCGACCGTTCGCTGATCGAGATCTTCGTGAACGACCGCGCGGTCTACACCCGGGTCGTGCCCTTTCCATCCGCCCCTGTCGCACAGCTCTCCGCCAACGGCGATGCCCGCCTGCTCACCGGCCGGGCTTGGGCCTTGCGCGCCGCACTGCCCACGATGGGCTTCAAACCCAATCCATCATGAGTTCTCTCCTTCCCCTGTCCACCGAGCCACGCCCTGGCCTTTACCGCCACTACAAGGGCAACGACTACCGTGTCCTCCATCTGGCCCGCCATTCCGAGACGCTCGAGCCTCTCGTTGTTTACCAGGCGCTCTATGGCGACCACGGCATCTGGGTGCGTCCCGCCGGAATGTGGAGCGAGCTCGTCGAAGTGAACGGGAAGCGCGTGACACGCTTCGCCTATGTCGGACCGGGTTAGGAAGTTCGAAGGTAGAAACCCGAAATTCGAAGGAAGATAGAAGTCCGAAGTACGAAGCACGCGTGGCCGGAGACGTGATGAGAGGCTTCCAATTAAAGCTTCCTTCGGATTTCGGATTTTGACCTTCGAATTTCCCCACCTTCTGGTGGGGTCATGCGCGCGCTCCTCGCCTTCGACAAGTTCAAGGACTCCCTCGCCGCGCTCGCCGCCTGTGAGGCGGCCGCGGATGCCCTCCGCCAACGGCATCCCGACTGGGCGCTCGACCTCTGTCCGCTGGCCGACGGCGGCGAAGGGTTCGCCGAGATCCTCACGCGCTCCGCCGGCGGCACCCTCTCCACGATTTCCGTCACCGGTCCGCGCGGCGCACCGGTCGACGCGACCTTCGGCCTCGTCCCTTGGGCAAAAATTCCCGCCGCCGCCCGCCGCCTGCTGCAACTGCCGGCCACGACACCCGATGACGCCGAGATCGCCGTGATCGAGATGGCCGCAGCCAGCGGACTCGCCTTGCTGCCGCCCGGCCAGCGCGACCCGTGGCAGACCACGACGCTCGGCACCGGCCAGCTCATCGCCGCCGCCACCCAGGCCGGCGCGATCGCCATCCTACTCGGCGTGGGCGGCAGCGCCACGAGCGATCTCGGGCTCGGCGCCCTTTCCGCCCTCGGCCTCGAGTGTCTCTCCCGCAGCGACGAAACCATCCGGCCGCCGATCCCGGCCCGCTGGGACATGATTGAGCGCATCGCCGGGAAAATCATCCCACTTCCGCCCATCCGCATCGCGTGCGATGTCTCCAATCCCCTCCTCGGTCCCCGCGGAGCCGCTGCGATTTATGGCCCGCAAAAAGGCCTGCTGCCAGCCGACCTCGCGAAACTCGACCATGCCAGTGCCCGGCTCGGCCTGCTGCTGTGCGCCCAGAGCGGACAGCCGGACACCCTGATGGATCAACCCGGCGCCGGTGCGGCGGGTGGCATTGCGTTCGGCCTGATGACCGCCGCACGCGCCACGCTTCTGCCCGGCTTCGAACTCGTCGCCGCCTGGCTGGATCTCGACACCCGCATTGCCGCCGCGGACCTGATCATCACCGGCGAAGGCCGTTTCGACGACAGTTCGCTCAGCGGCAAAGGCCCCGGCGCCGTCGCCACCCGCGCGCTCTCACTCGGCAAACCCGTGCACGTGTTTGCCGGCCAGGTTACCGCGGGCGACACCCGTCCCGGCCTCACTTTGCACACGATCACGCCTCCCGGCCAGCCGCTCAACGCGGCGCTGCTCAACGCCAAGGCCAACCTCGTCACCGCGGTAGAGCACTTGGACCAGTAACGTGTTTTGCCAGGCCGGTTCGAGGTGGGCGGGCACGTCCCGTGCCCGCATGGGTCAGAGTGATCGCCAACCTGCATGTCCCACCTCAGGTCAGCTCGCGTCGGCAAATGCGGGCACCGGGACGTGCCCGCCCACCCTCGGCCTCATCAACATCCAATCGCACGCTGAAAAAACATCGGGAAACATTCTCGACGGAGCCGCGTCACGCTCCAAGGTTTCGGCCCGCATGTCCGGCCCTCACCGCCTGCTCCCTTTGAAGTACTTCTGCGCCTCCCTCGTCCTGTTGCTCGGCTTGATCGCCTGCAGCGCCAGCCGCGTGCCCACCCGGCCCGCCGCCTCGGTGGCCCTCCCGCCCATGGCGCCGACCGCACCCGCTGTAACAGTTCCGCGCGTGACGCAGACCGTGGTGTCCTCGGCGCCCATTTATCCCGTGATGCTCGGCATCGACGTCCTCGAGTCGCAGGGCTTCGCCGCGGTCAAGGGCAAGCGCATCGGCCTCCTCACCCACCCTGCCGGTGTGAACCGCCGAGGAGAAAGCACGATCGACGTGCTGCGCCGCGCGCCCGGCGTGCAACTCGTCGCACTCTATGCCGTGGAGCACGGCCTCTACAACGAGATGCCGGCCGAGAAGACCTTTCCCGACAAGATCGACCCGCGTACCGGACTCACCGTCTACTCGCTCTACAACGCCAAGACCCAGCATTTCGTGCCGACCCGCGCTCAATTGAAGGGCATCGATGCGCTCGTCATCGACCTGCAGGACATCGGCGTGCGCAGCTACACGTTCAGCGGGGCCATGAAGACCGCCATGCAGGCGTGCTTCGAGAACGGCAAGGAGGTCATCGTCCTCGACCGGCCGAATCCTCTCGGCGGCCTCAAGGTCAGTGGACCGCCCCTCGATCCCCAGTGGATGAGTGACGTTGGCCGGTTCCGCGTACCCTACGTCCACGGCCTGACGATCGGCGAACTCGCGCGCATGGCCAAGGAGGCACCCGGCGTCCTCGGCGTGTCCGATGCGGTTCGCGAACGCGGCCGGCTCACCGTCATCCCGATGCGCGGCTGGCGGCGGGCGATGCGCTGGCCCGAGACCGGGCTCACCTTTGTGCCAACCTCAACCGCCGTTCAGGATTTCGCCGCGTGCCAGGGCTACGCGATGACCGGGCTGGGCTGCATCCTCGGCGGGTTCACCCATGGCGTCGGCAGGCAATATCCTTTCCGCGGCCTCGCCCACCAAACCGCCAAGATCGACGTCATTGAAAAGGAATTCCGCGCCCTCAATCTGCCCGGACTGCAGTTTCGCCGCGTGAGCGCGCCGGATCGCAACGGCAAACCCGCCGTGGGACTTTACGTCGAGATCACCGACTATGATGAATGGCAGCCGGCGGAGTTGAGTTTCTACCTGATGAAGCTCGCCTGTAAGCTCGACCGGAAGAATCCGTTCGCTGCCGCCACCCCTGCAGAGCGCCGGACCTTCCTCGTCCACATGGGCTCGACCGCCTTCTACAACGACCTCGTCACCAAGGGCGCCGCGATCGATCTCGAAGCGTGGCTGCGCACGTGGCGGGAACAGGCGCGGATCTACCAGCTGGAGAGCAAGCGCTACTGGCTGTACCGCTAAGCCCCAGCCGGCCTTCGATCTCCCGACTCCTGTCTCCCAACTCCTAATTCGGCGCTCCCGCGCCGAATTTCCCTTGCCGCTCGCCGTCCTCCCGGCGAAATCTCCCGCCGGCCGTGACGCCCTGCGTCCCGCCGCTTGCCCCTCAACCCCAACCTCCGCGTTTTATGCCGAGACCCGTCACGCTCTTCACCGGCCAGTGGGCCGACCTGCCCCTCGAGAAACTTGCCCCGCTCGTCAAACAGATGGGCTACGATGGCGTCGAACTCGCCTGCTGGGGCGATCACTTTGACCCCGACCAGGCCGCCTCCTCGAAAAAGTACGTCGCCAACCATTGGGCGCTGCTGAAGGACCACGGCCTCTCCTGCTTCGCCGTGTCGAGCCACCTCGTCGGCCAGGCCGTGTGCGATCGCATCGACGAACGCCACCAAGCCATCCTCCCGCCCGACGTCTGGGGCAACGGCGATCCCGAGGGTGTGCGCCAGCGCGCCGCCAAAAAACTCGCCCTCACCGCGAAGGCCGCGCGCGCCTTCTTCGACGCCAAGCCCGGCCGCAAGGGCGGCGACGCGTTCCCCGCCGTCGTCAACGGCTTCACCGGCTCCAGCATCTGGCACTCGATCTACGCGTTTCCGCCGACCTCGCAGGCTTACTGGGACGCCGGCTTCGCCGACTTCGGCAAGCGCTTCGGGCCGATCCTCGAGGCCTTCGACAAGGCCAACGTGAATTTCGGCCTCGAGGTTCACCCGACCGAGATCGCCTTCGACATCGCCTCGGCCCAGCGCGCCGTCGCCGCCGTGAAGGGCCACAAGCGCTTCGGGTTCAACTACGACCCCTCGCACCTCGGCTACCAGGGCGTCGATTACGTGAAGTTCATCCGCACCTTCAGCGACCGCATCTACCACGTCCACATGAAGGACGTGTGGTGGGGCCACGGCGACGGCACCGTCGGTACCTTCGGTGGGCACGTGAATTTCGGTGATGCCCGCCGCGCCTGGGATTTCCGCTCGCTCGGCCACGGCGACATCAAGTTCGAGGACATCATCGTCGCGCTGAACGACATTGGCTATCGCGGCCCGCTCTCCGTCGAGTGGGAAGACATCCGCATGGACCGCGTCCACGGCGGCACCGAAGCCGCCGCCTTCGTGCGCAAGGTCGACTTCCCCTCCAGCTCCCTCGCGTTCGACGCGGCATTCGACAAGAAAAACCAGTGACCCGCGAATCACGCGAATAAACGCGAATCGTTCGGGAAATTCGTTCTGATTCGCGCAATTAGCGGGCAAAAAATTACTCCCATGAACAGAAAACTTCGTTTTGGCATGATCGGCGGCGGACGCGGCGCGTTCATCGGCGCCGTCCACCGCATTGCCGCCATCATGGATGGCAAGGCCGAGCTCGTCGCTGGCGCCTTTTCATCCGACGCCGCGCGCTCCAAAGCCTCCGGGGCCGATCTCTTCCTCCATCCGTCCCGCGTATATGGCAGCTATCAGGAGATGGCGAAAGCCGAGGCCAAAAAGCCCGCTGCCGAGCGGCTCGACTTCGTCGTCATCGTCACGCCCAACCACCAGCATTTCCCGCCGGCCAAGCTGTTTCTTGAGTCCGGCTTCAACGTGGTCCTCGACAAGCCCGCCACCTTCAACCTCGCCGAGGCCAAGCTACTGCGCACGGTCGTAAAGAAGTCGAGGAAGGTCCTGGTCCTCACCCACAACTACACCGGCAACGTCATGGTGAAGCAGGCGCGCGAGTTGGTGCAGAACGGCACCGTCGGCCCCATCCGCAAGATCGTCGTCGAGTACCCGCAGGGCTGGCTGAGCACGTTCCTGGAAAAGACCGGCCAGAAGCAGGCCGGCTGGCGCACCGACCCGAAGCGCAGCGGCGCTGCCGGCTGCATGGGCGACATCGGCACTCACGCCGAGAACCTCGCCCGCTACATCACCGGACTGCACATCGAGTCCCTCTGCGCCGACCTCACGACCTTCGTGAAAGGCCGCAAGCTCGACGACGACGGCAACGTGCTCGTCCGCTACCAGGGCGGTGCCAAGGGCGTGCTCCATTCCTCGCAGATTTCCATCGGCGACGAAAACATGCTCAATATCCGCGTCTACGGCACCAAGGCCGGGCTCGAGTGGCGGCAGGAGTTTCCCAACGAACTGGTCGTGAAGTTCGCCGACCAGCCCCGTCAGATCTGGCGCCGCGGCAATGGCTATCTTTCGCCGCGCGTCGGCCAGTTCACCCGCATCCCGGCCGGTCACCCGGAGGGCTACCTGGAGGCATTCGCCAATATTTACCTCGAGGCTTTCCGCGCGATCGCCGCGGAGGTCGAGGGCAAGCGCCCGCCGAAGGACCTCGATTTCCCGACGATCGACGACGGCGTCGAGGGCATGGCCTTCATCGAGACCGTGGTGAAAAGCTCCAAGCGAGGCGCGAAGTGGCTGAAATTTCCTAAAGCCTGAGCTGCTGCGCGACTCGGGCTTTGGGAAATCGGAGATGGGAGCTTGGAGATAGTAGATGGAAATCTTCGCCGAGTCGCCCTCCATTCCACTAGGCTCGGGTATTCCATCTCCCAGCTACAATCTCCCAGCTCCCAAAAATCAGCCCGCTATTTCGCGGGCTGATTTTTCGCCACCCAGGCCTCGTACGCCTTGCGCGGCACAAAGCGCAGCGAGGCGCTGTTGATGCAGTAGCGCAGGCCGGTCGGCGCCGGGCCGTCTTCAAAGACATGCCCGAGATGCGCGCCGTCCACGTTGGAGTGCACTTCCGTCCGCTCCATGCCGTAGCTCACATCCGTGGTCTCGCCCACGAAGGCTTTCTCAATCGGTTTCGTGAAGCTCGGCCAGCCCGTGCCGCTCTCGAACTTGTCCCGGCTGTCGAACAGCGGCGTGTCACTGCAGACCGAAAAATAAACGCCGTCCGCATGATTGTCCCAGTACTCGTTTTCGAACGGCGGCTCGGTACCCTGCTTCCGCGCGACCTGAAACTGGCGCGCCGTGAGCAGCTGCTGCCACTCGGCGTCGGTGTGCTGCACCTTGGCCTTGCTCATGTCGATGACAACGTTGGACGGCAGGCCGCAGGCGGATTTCTCGCCGGGCTTGCATTGGAGGGCGTCTTTGGCGGGTTGGGTTGATTTCATCATTTCAGATTGGGCGCAGGCGGCGAGCGCCAGCGCGATAAAGGAGGTGAACAGGCGAAGCTTCATTGTCCGGATAAGAGTACCCAGCCCACCCGATTATTCCAGTCACCGAAGTCATTCTTCCGCGCGGATCTTGACCGTGCCGTCGCTGAACTCCGCGCTCAGCCGCTGGCCGGCCTTGATCGCCGCGCGCCGCGCCACGGGCTGGCCGCGCTCGTCACGCACGATGGCAAACCCGCGGTTGAGCACGGAGGCCGGGCTCGCCGCCTGCAGCCGCTTGTACAGCGAGAGCAGCTGGTGCGACCCGTGCTGCACGCGCGTCTCCGGCGAACTGTGCATCAGCCGGGTCCGGGCTTCGCCGAGTTGCTGGCGGCGCAGCTGCAGCAGCGACCGCAGGGCCGAGGCCAGGCGGTTGGAAAAATCATCGAGCCGCAGAAACCCCTGCTCGATCTGCGCCGCCGGCGTCAGCAGCCGCAGCCGCGAACGCGCGTGGTCGAGCCGTTCGGCCGCCCGCTCCACCGCACCCTCGCCCGCCGCGACCATCGCCTCGCTCGCTTGGGCCGCCCGCTCAGCGCAGTGGACAAAATTGCTCGAGATCAGCTCCGCCGCCCCGCTCGGCGTTTCCGCCCGCACATCCGCCGCGAAGTCACAGAGCGTGAAATCAATCTCATGTCCCACGGCCGAGATGACCGGGATCGGGCAGCCTGCCACCGCGCGCACCAGTGGCTCTTCATTAAATGCCCACAAATCCTCCAGGCTCCCGCCGCCACGACCGATCACCAGCAGATCAAAGATTTTCAATTCCTGCGCCAGCTCCAGCATCGCAACCATCTCCGCCGCCGCGCCGTCGCCCTGGACCTTGGCCGGCAGCACGACCAGCCGCCCGCGCCAGCCGCGCCGCGTCAGGATCCGCATGAAATCCTGCACCGCCGCGCCCGTCGGCGACGTGATGAATCCCACCGTCGCCGGCATCTCCGGAATCGGCCGTTTCTTTTCCGCGGCGAACAATCCCTCGTCCGCCAGCCGTTGCTTCAGCCGCTCGAACTCCTGCTGCAACCGGCCCACGCCGTCCTCGATCACCGCGCGTACGACCAGCTGATACTGGCCGCGCGCCTCGTAAACGCTCACGGCCCCGAACACCACGACCTGCTGCCCATCCCGCAGTTTCACGGTCTGCCGCGCCGCATCACCCCGGAACAGCACCGCGCTCACCTGCGCCGTGGCGTCCTTCAGCGAAAAATAAACGTGCCCGCTCGCCTGCGCGCGCAGGTTCGACACTTCTCCTCGAACCCAGCCCGGCCGGACGCCGCCTTCGAGCAGGGCTTTCACGCGTCGCGTGAAATCACTCACGCTTTCTGCGCGGGCCCCGCTGTCACCGAGATCGATTTCAGCCTTCACGCTTCGCGTACTTTTTCCGGAGCCATTGCACTGCGACGACCAGCACGACCAGCACGCCGAGCCCCTTCGCCGCGACGATGAAATTCCCATTGAGGAGTCCCTGGCCCAGCACGATGAAGCCCACCACCCAGGGCGCCTGACACAACCATGACGCGATCATGTAGAGCCCGAACGGCACCTCCGCGATCCCGAGCACATAGCATTGGACCACGTACGGCGGACCGGGCGTAAGCCGCATGACCAGCGTCACCGCCAGCGCATTGTCCGGCGTCACGCGTGGCACGGTGTAGCCGTAGCGCAGCAGCAGCCGCGTGAGCACCGGCCGCAGGGCGTAGCGCGCGACCCAGTAGCTCAGCGCGAGATTCACCGCCAGCACCACCAGCGCGATGGCGATCACGGTGCCGAGTCCCAGCTGCGGCGCGAACGCCTCGCCCGCCGGGATCGTGAAGAGGGAGAACGGCACCGCCACCGTCGGTAGCACCGCCATCGCAAGGAAAAATGCCACCGGTCCCACCCGGCGGATCAGGTCCATGCCGCGGTTGATCAGCGCCGGCACATCCACACCGCGCACGACCAGCACCGCGATCACCGCCAGCACCACGCCGGCGACGGCCAGTTTCACAACCGGGAGTTTTTTGACGGCAGGCGTTTCCGACGACATGCCCCGAGCCTGCCCGCCCGCGCGCGCCACCGTCAAGCGCGCCCGTCCAGCAGTAATCCCATCCATAGCCCGTCATCCTGAGCGAAGCCAAAGGATCGCTGTGATCTTTTCCCGACTATCCAATTTAGATTCCGACACTCCCATGGTGTCGCTGGCTGTAGAACTGGGTTGGGCACCGTCAGAGGGTTGGTATAACAGGGATCCTTCGGCTTCGCTCAGGATGACGAGGAAAGGAAAGTCCGGCGTGCCCGGCCCGGACACAGGCTTGCCCGTCCCGCTCCACCCGGCTCTCATCGCCGACGATGACGCGCCCCGCCGACTCCGCTTCCCGCCTAGCCCCGGTGCTCGGCACAGTCGGAGCCATCGCCCTGCTGGCCATCACACTGGCCAGCCCGGGCGCCACCCGGATGCACTCGTCGCCGTGGTCCTGCTTCTACGGATTCGCGCTGTTCGCGCCGGCCGCTGTCCTGCTTCTGCGATGCTTTGACCGCAATCGCCCCCTCATCCTGCCCGCCCGATTCTGGTGCTGGGCGGCGTTGGCCGGCGCAATAGCCATCTTGGCGTCCGCCCTCGCGAGTCCCTACCGCGGTCCCAGCCTGCTCTGGTCCGCGCCGCTGTTGGCGGGCCTCGCGTTTTTCTTTGTCGCGTTCGACGCGGTTCACGCCGCGCCGGCCCCAGCCGGGCCCTCCCATGCTTCGATGCTGTCGCGCCTCGGACTTTTCTTCGCCATCATCGCGCTCACGAGCCTCGGGCTGTGGCTCACCGGATTGCCGGGCTCGTCGCTCCGGGAAATCTTCGAGGCACGCAATCCCTACCCGCTCGGCCATTCCAACTACACGGCCGGACTGGTGCTGCTCATGCTGCCCTGTTTCGCAATGCTCGCGGTCCGCACGCCGGGTGCAGCGCGCATCGCCTGCCGGGTTTCCCTTCCTCACGCAGACCCACGCCGAGGACCGCGCGCAATACCGGAAGGCGTTGAACCGGTTCTTTCACGCCGTCACGTGGCTGGGCCTGATTTTCGCCGCCCTGCTGACCTGGGCCGCGCCGCGGCTCGTCAGCCTCGTCTATGGCGCCCGGTTCGCCGGCGCGGCCGCACCCCTGGCCCTCTACGCGTGGACCGCCGTGCTCATCGGCCAGGGCATTGTCCGCAGCCAATGGCTCCTGCTGGAAAACCTCCAGTGGCACGGGCTCTGGTTCGCGATCTCGGGCGCCGTGACCAACATCGCCCTCAACGCCGTGCTGATCCCGCGCTATGGCACCTCGGGCGCAGCGCTCGCCTGCCTGGCCTCGCTCGCCGTGTCGCTTTACATCACTCCGATTTTCTTCCCCCGGACCCGGGCGGTCTGGCGGGCCGGCCTCGGTGCGTTTTTTCTGCGGCCGCCGCCGGCCGGGCTTTGAAACGGAGGGTTGGACTCCGCCCGTTTCTCCTGTTCCCTCGCCCCGCCTTTCCCACCGCCATGCGATTTCCCGGCAAGAAAACCCTGCAGCGCCTCCTGTTTGCCGCCGTGGCACGGCGCGCGGGCCTGCGGCTGATCGACGATCACGAGGCGGGTGACGTGTTCTTCGTCGGCTTTCCCAAATCGGGGCACACCTGGGTCCAATACCTCACCGCCAGCCTGCTGGGCGCGGATGTGCGGCACTGTCCCGACGCGCTGGTGCAGGATCTCGTGCCCGACATCCATGACCGCCGGTTTTACCGGCGCTATGCGACCCCGATGGTTTTCAAGTCGCATGCGCTGCCGCGGCCGGACTACCGGCGCGTGATCTACCTGCTGCGCGACGGCCGCGATGTGATGGTGTCGTATTATCACCATGCGTGCGCGCGTTTCGGTCCGCAGGACTGGAATCATTTTGTCGGCCATCCGCCCTGGCTGGACGCAAAATGGCACGAGCACGTCGAGGCCTGGCTGGCGAATCCCTACCAGGCGGAGCTCCTGATCGTGCGCTACGAGGACCTCAAGCGCGACGCAGCGACTGAACTCCGGCGCATCTGCGCCTTCCTCGGCCGGGAGGAAACGCCCGCGCGAATCCAGGAAGCGGTGGCGGCGGCGGCGTTCGAGGTCATGAACGCGCGCGAGAAAAAACTCGGCTGGGAGGATCCGACGTGGCCGAGGGAGAAGTCGTTTGTCCGGCGCGGCGCGGTGGGCAGCTTTCGGGACGAGATGCCGGCGGAAACGCTCGCGCTGTTCCTCGCGGACGCCGGGCCGACGCTGAAGAAGCTGGGTTACCTGGCCTGATTTTTTGGGCTGTCAGTCGAAACGAGGGCAGTTTCCCCAAGGCCGCCCTTCACTGGAAAAAACTTCCGTCTCCTCTCCCCTCGGCTACCTTAACCCGCCCGCATGAAGCTCACCATCGTCATCCCGTGCTATAACGAGGCCAAGACCATCCGTACCATCGTCGACCGCGTGCGCGCGGCGCCGGTCGCCAGCATGGAGATCATCATCGTGGACGACTGCTCGCGCGACGGCACCCGGGACCTGCTCCGCACACAGATCGCCCCGCTGGTGGACAAGGTCATCTACCACGAGGTCAACCAGGGCAAGGGCGCCGCCCTGCGCACGGGCTTCGCCGCCGCCACCGGTGACGCCGTCATCGTGCAGGACGCCGATCTCGAATATGATCCGCAGGAATACCCGCGCCTCCTCAAGCCCATCCTCGACGGCAAGGCCGACGTGGTGTTCGGCTCGCGCTTCATGGGCGCCGAGGCGCATCGCGTGGTCTATTTCTGGCACATGGTCGGCAACAAGTTCCTGACCCTGCTCTCGAACATGTTCACGGGGATCAACCTCACGGACATGGAGACCTGCTACAAAGTTTTCCGGCGCGACGTATTGCAGCAAATCACAATCGAGGAAAACCGCTTCGGTTTCGAGCCGGAGATCACCGCCAAGGTGGCCAAGCTCAACTGCGTCATCTACGAGGTCGGCATCAGCTACTACGGCCGCACCTACGCCGAGGGCAAAAAGATCGGCTGGCGCGACGGCTTCCGCGCCTTGTGGGCCATCGTGAAGTACAACGTGTTTCACTGACGACCGGCTCGCCGGATCCATCCCATGACTCCGGCGGCCTCGGCAGTGCTTCTGTCTCCGGCCGCCCTGGGCGGATGGACCCTGCTCATGCTGGCCGGCTTTTGGAGCCTGCGCGCCGCCTGGGTGCAGCAACCCACCCTCACTCTCGGCTGGAAATGGTGGGCGCTCGTCGCGGCGATCCTCCTCTGCTTCCGCTGGCCGCTCATCTGGGTCCCGCACCAGTTCAATCCCGACGAAAGCCAGCTGATCGCGGGGGCCCTCACGCTGCGGCATGACCCGGTCTTCTGGCGCTCGGTGGACGGCAGCACGGCGGGACCGCTCGACTATTACCCGCTGCTGCCGGCCGCGTGGGGGAACGGCCTCGCGAGTTATGCCATCGCCCGTCTGATCGGGTTGGCTGCGGTGTTCGGCACGATTTTTTTCGCCGGCGAAGCGCTGGCCATCGTTGGCGGCACGACTGTCGCCCGCGTGGCCGTACTGCCCGCCCTCGCATTTCACGCCCTCACGACCAATCCGGATTTCACCCATTACAGCACCGAGGTCATGCCGGTGTTGCTGCTCGCCGCCGCAGGCTATGCGGCGGTCGGACTCGGCGCGACACCATCGCGCACGCGCCTCGGGATGGTGGGCTTGCTGCTCGGGAGTGTGCCATGGGCGAAACCCCAGGCGGCGCCGCTCGCTATCACGCTTTGGGCGTTGGTGGCATTGCGCGAAATAGCCGCCAAACGGCCCCGCGCCTTCATTCCCCTCGTCGCCGGCTCCTTGCTGCCCGCGCTCGTGTGCTTCGCTGCCGTCACCTTGACCGGAGAGACGCAGCATATGGTCCTGCCGTTTTTGGTCCGCAACCTGGGTTACGTGCGCGAAGCGCCTCTGCCGTGGGGCGCCCGGATCGTGCTGCAATGGCAGAACACCCTGACCGACGGCTTCCTCGGGCTCTGGCTGGCCGGCACTGTGGTGTTTGTCGTACCGGCCCTGCTCGGAATCCGCCGGGCCCCGGAGTCGCTGCGCCGCGTCACGCTCGCGGCCGGAATACTGCTGATCGTCAGCGCATGGAGCGTCGTCGCTCCCAGCCGCCCTTCGACGCATCATCTTTTGTTTCTGGTGCTCCCCTTGACCTGGATGGCGGGAGCCGCCCTGGCCCTCGCTTGGCCGTCACTAAGCACGACCAATCGATCGCTCAAAGGACTGCTGATCGCCGGGCTTTTTCTCGCCTGCGGCGTGCTGCCGCAAGTCCTGTGGCGCGCTCACGCGGGCGATGCGTTCGCCTTCTTTACCACGGCGACGGTCAAGCCCGCCCATCGTCAGCTCACCGAGCTCGTTCGCCGGTTCAGCACCCCGGACGAACCGATCGCCATCTGGGGCTGGCGCTGCTCGCTGTACGTCGAGGCCGCCCGGCGCCAAGCCACGCGTCAGGCCCAATCCGAGGCACAGATCTATGCGAACCCGCTGCAGTCCTATTTTCTGCGGCGTTATTTCGAGGATTTTCAGGCCGCCAATCCGCCGGTGTTCGCCGACGCCGTAGGGCCGGGCAACTTCGCCTTTGAAAATCGCACCCGGGCGCACGAGTCCTTCGCCCCGCTCCGCACTTGGGTGCAGGCCCGCTATACCCTGGTCGCCGACCTGGACGGCACGCGCCTGTATGTGCGCAACGACCGGCTCGCCCCCGGGGAACGCGCTTTACCCGCCTTGCCCCGCCCCTAGCGTTCCGCTCATGGGGTTCCCTCAGCCGTATTTTTCTCTTCTCCTGCCCCCGCCGCCTCCGGAAAAATGATTCGAAAAACCGGCTTCGTCCTCGCTGCCGCCTGCCTGGTCGCCGGCCTCGCAGCCATCGGGTACTGGATGCTTTTCTCCAACCTGGCGCTGTACGACGACGAGGGGTACATCCTGATTTCGGCCCGGGAATACTTCGCTCACGGCGGGCTGTATGAATTCGTTTATAGCCAGTACGGTCCGGCGTTCTTCGTGCTGGCCGATGGTTTTCAGCACCTGACGGGATCGCCTCTTGACCATACCTCCGCCCGGCTGCTCACGCTGGGACTCTGGCTGGGCGCCGCCGGCTGCTGTGCGGCCTTGGTCCAACGGCAGACCGCCTCGCGCCGGCTCGCCGGCTTCACCCTCACGGCGACGTTTCTCTATCTGTATTTCATCACCGATGAACCGTTTCATCCCGGGTCGCTCATCATCTTTGTCCTGGCCCTCTCCCTCTGGGCGACCACAGAGCTGATCGGCCGTAACCGGCTCGGGGCTGCCGCCGCCGTGGCCGGTGGCACGGGAGCTCTTCTGATCCTGACCAAGATCAACGTCGGCGTCTTCTATCTCGCCGGTATCGGAGCCTGGGCTGTGCTCCATGCTGTGTCCGACCGGATGCGGCATGTCGCCGGAATCCTGATCGGGGTGATGCTCGTCCTGCTCGCCGCCGCGCTGATGCACACGCTGTGGCATGAGCCTTGGGTCCAGGTCTATCTCGTGCTTTTCGCCGTCGGCGCCATCACGCTCGTCATGGCCCTGCGTCCCGCAGCAATGCTGAAGGCCACGCATGCGGCACTCTTCATCGCGGTCGGCGGCGGCACCGCCTTTCTCATCCTGGGCGCCGTATGGCTGCGCGGGACTTCCCTCACCGGCCTCGTGAACGGCGTACTGCTCGGGCCCTTGCGCCATCCCGGCAGTTATTCCTATCCGGTCGATTGGCGTCCGGGTTCCTTGACGCTCGCGGGGCTGTCCCTGCTCCTCGCGGTGGCGCATCCGTGGATCCGCCGGCGTTTCTCGGACGATTCCGCAGATCGTCTGGTGATCATGCTGCGGTGGGTGCAGGCCGTGGCCCTGCTGGTTGGAATCGCTCTGCTCATGGACTTCCGCGCCGTCGGCGCAATTTTCAGCTACGTGGCGCCGCTCATCTGGATCTGGGTCATTCCCCTGCAGGGCGCACCGACTTCACGCCCCAACCAAGCCTGCCGCGGGCTGCTCGCCTGCGTCCTGTTGCTGCAATATCTTCATGCCTATCCCATCGGCGGCAGCCAGGAAAGCTGGGCGACGTTTCTGTTCATTCCCCTCGTGTCCTTGGGTCTCGGTGAAATCCGGTCTTGGAACCCGGTTCGCCAGACCGGCGGGATCGCCCTGCAACGAGGGTGGCTGGTCCTGGCTTCCGTCATGCTTTTCGTGGTCGTGCTGAAAGCCGGATGGACGGCCGTGACCGTGCACCAGCGCTACGCCGCGCGCTCCGATCTCGGGTTGCCCGGAGCGGAAAAGCTTCATCTGACGGAATCGTTGGGCAGCGCCTACCGGCTGCTGTCGCTGAACGCGGCGGCTCACGGTGACCAACTTTTTTCCCTGCCCGGCATGTTCAGCTTCAACCTGTGGACCGACCTGCCCACACCCACGCGAAAAAACACCACCCTTTGGTTCACGCTCCTCAACGACGAGGAACAGTCCGCGATCATCCAAGCCATCGAACGGTCGCCGCGCCCCTGCCTCATCGTCCAGGATTCGCTGGTGCAGCTGATGCACGCAGGCAATGTTCCCATCCGCGGAATCCTGTGTGATTTTCTGCAACACAATTTTACCACGGCTTTCCGAACCGAGGGATTCGCCTTCCTCGTGCGAAACGGACGGACCATCGCCCCGCTCGGCCTCGCCCAATTGACCGCGCGATCCGCACCCAGTCCCACTGCCGATCTGCCTGACACCCGTCTCGATGTCTGCCTCGCGAGCACGGGCGTCCCCATCGCGGCGATCGAAACCTGCGACCTGGCGTCGGCAAATTCGCCCCTGCTCACATTGAATTCCGCCAACACTTCCGCCACCCTCGTGGCCATCAACAGCGCCAACCAGCCGATGGGAATGCCGGAAAAAGCATCCTGGCCGCTCCAGTTCAAGGGCCTCGCCCGCCTCTCCCTTCAATTCAATCGCGGCGGAACGGCGCTCGCTCCCGCCACCACCGTGTTTCATTTAAAGGATGCTCAAGGCCGGATTTTGGGCGAAATCCGGATCAACGAATGAATCGCCCCTGCTGAATGTTTTTCCCGTTCCTCCTCGGTCTGCTGCTGTTTTCCGTCGTGATGCTCGGCCTCGCGTGGCCGCTGGTTTCGCGGTTTGCACTCGATCCGTCAGAAAAGCTCTGCGCCTCCGTCACCCTCTCCCTGCTGGGCGTTTACCTGTTTGCCTTCGCGCTCTACATGCTCCGGCTTCCCCTCGGGGTCTTCTGGCTGCTGCCGGCGCTGGCCGCTGCGGGGCTGGTGGTGCGGTGGCGCCCGCTGGCCGCCCTGTTCGGCGACACCGATGCCCGGGTCCTGCTCATCGGACAATTGCTGATCGCCGGCTGGTGCCTCGGCTGGCTCGCGCTGGTTGTTTCCTACTCCGGTGGCGGGTGGACCGGCGACTGGTATGAGCACTGGGAGCGAACCCGGTTTTTTGTCGAGCGGTGGCCCACTGATTCAAAATTCCTCGGCTTCAATGCCCTGCCGGCCCGGCCCCCGCTGGCCAACCTCGTCACCGGCGCCCTGCTCAGTCTCACCGGCCTGACTTTCGCCGGCTACCAGTTCGTCACCACCCTGCTCAACGCCCTCGTATTTCTGCCGGCCGCGCTACTCGCCCGTCGTTTCAGTGGCGGCCGGGCCGCGGTCGCCGTGCTGACCGTGCTGCTGATGGTAAACCCTTCCTTCGTGGAAAATGCCACCTTCGCCTGGACGAAGCTGATCACGGCTTTCTTCATCCTGAGCGGGTTGTATTTTTTCCTCCGCGCCAATGATCCCGCGGCTCCTGCAGTGGCCGGCCCGCTCTGTGCCGCGAGCCTGGCGGCCGGCGTGCTTTCCCATTATTCCACCGGACCCTATGTCGTCCTGCTCGCTGCTGCCTGGATCGGCCTAAATCGCGCACACTGGCGCGAACGTCCTTGGTGGCGGCAGACCGTTCAGCTCGCCCTGATCGGCGGGCTGATCCTCGCCACATGGTTCGGCTGGTCGCTCGCGGTCTACGGCGTGGACACGACGCTGTTCTCCAACTCAAGCGTCGCCGTGCCCGAGGCCCGGCAGGGCAGCCAGCTGCTCAAGATCGCGCTCAATCTGCGTGACACCGTCGTGCCGCACTTTCTGCGCACCGTGGATCCGGCCCTCATCGCCCAGCATAGCTCCTGGGGCTATTGGCGGGATTGGTTCTTTCAACTCTACCAGGTGAACCTGCTCTTTGTCTTCGGCAGCGTGGCCTGGCTGGTCCTCGCCGTGAAGCTCGTCCGCGACAGTCGCACGGTGTCACCGCGGACATGGGGATTCTGGCTGTGGTTTTCCGGCGGAGCGATCCTGCTGGGCATCGCGGTCCATGGCGCGCGTGACCACTGGGGCCTCGCCCACATCTGCTTGCAGGCCCTCATTGTGCTCGGCCTCGCGTTTCTCGCCGCGCGCTGGCCGGTCCTCGGCCGCGGCTGGCAGCTCGCCCTCGTCGCCGGCGCCGCGGCGGACTTCGGCCTCGGGATCATGCTGCAGTTCGCCGCCGAGAGCCAGACGCCGGACCTCGCGCTGGTACTCGGCCGCGTGCCGGCCGGCACTCCTTCCAGCTACAATTGGAACGCGGACATGAATCTCGCGGGCAAGCTTCAGCACGGATTGGGATTTTTCAGCGATGCCTGGGCGGGGCCCGCGTGGCTCGCGCCGGTGCTGCTGGCCGGCCTGCTCTGGCTCGCCCTCCGGCAGGCCCGCACGCGGCCAGGATAAATGAACCGGCCGGCGCCGCGGCTCCCCGCTTGTGCTCGCCCTTGGGCGGATAATCCTCAGCCTGAATTCCGCCTGCCCGCATCCTTGCGACCCACTCCATGTCCGCTTCCGCTTCCAAGATCGCCATCGTCATCCCCGTGTTCAACGAGGAGGCCGTGCTGCCGGAATTGTTCGCCCGGCTGACCGCGCTGTTTGCCGCGCAGCCCGGGTGCACGTGGTCCGCCGTTCTCGTCGACGACGGCAGCCGCGACCGCTCGGCCGAGCTCATCCGGGCCCAGGCAGCGCAGGACCCGCGTTTCCGGCTGGTCGAACTTTCGCGCAACTTCGGCTTCCAAAGCGCGCTCTCCGCCGGGCTCGCCCGCACCGGTGACGCCGATGCCGTCGTGACGATGGACGCCGACCTGCAGGATCCGCCCGAAGTCATCCCGGAGTTCGTGGCCGCCTGGCGCAACGGGGCCGACATCGTCCGCGCCTCCCGCCGTTCCCGCAGCGAAACCGGCCTGCGCCGCGCGGGCTTCGACCTGTTTCACTCCCTCTACGGCAAGCTCACGGACTACCCGATCGAACCGAACACTGGCACCTTCGGCCTGCTCGGCCGCGCCGCGCTCGAGGCCTTCAACGGCCTGCCGGAGCGGCACCGGTTTTTCCCCGGCCTGCGGGCGTGGATCGGATTCAAGACGGCGGACGTGCCCTATGACAGGAAACAACGCGCCGCCGGCCAGCCACAGCAGAGTTTCCGCCGGCTTGTGCGCTACGCGATGGACGGGCTGTTCAGTTTTTCCTACCTGCCCCTGCGCCTGCTGAGCTATTGCGGGCTGTTTGTTGCGGGGGCCGGATTTGCGGCGGGCGTGTTTTTTGCCGTGCGCCGCATCCTCGGGATCGAGACCGCCGCCACGGGTTTCACCACCCTCGTCACGTTGATTCTCTTCCTCGGCGGCGTGCAGCTCATCGGCATCGGCGTGCTCGGCGAATATCTCGGCCGCATCTACGACGAGGTGAAGCACCGGCCGCAGTACATCGTCAAACAGACCCTTGGGCGCGACTAAGATCAGGCTGCCGTTCCTCCTGCTCGTGCTCGCGGCGTCCGTGCTGACGGTCGCCGCGGGGCTGATGCTGTTCAGTTCGTTCATGTTCTATGACGACGAGGGCTATGTGCTGCTCACGCTGCGCAATTTCGCCGAACACGGGCGGCTCTACGGCGACGTTTATACCCAGTACGGACCATTTCCCTATGTCCTCAATTACGGGCTCCACCTGCTCGGCCTGCCGCTGACCCATGATGCCGGTCGGCTGCTGACTCTCCTCGACTGGAGCGCGGCCGCCACGCTGACCGCCTGGACCGTGTGGCGGGCCACGCGCAGCTGTGCGTGCATGCTGGCGGTACTCTCGTCCGTCTTCGTTTATCTTTGGGTTATGATCAGCGAGCCCAGCCATCCAGGCGGCCTGATCGTTCTCACCACGGCCGTCATGGCGTGCCTCGGCTACCAATGGCTCGCCGCCGGCCGCTGGACTGCCTGGGCGGTCCTGGCCGGGGCCGGCAGCGCCGTCCTGCTGCTCACCAAGATCAACATCGGTGGGTTTGCCACGCTCTCCGCGATCGCGCTGCTCCTGCTGCACGCACCCAACGATCGTCTGCGGCGCTGGGCGCCCTGGCTGATCGCGGTCGGACTGCTCCTGCTGCCCTTCGCGTTGATGCGTCCGTTGCTCGAGGTTCCCTGGGTGCAGACGTATGCCACGATCTTTGCGCTCGCGGCGCTCCCGGTGGCCGGGTCGCTTGGCCGGGTGACCGGGCCCCATGGCGGAAGCCGCCAATGGCTCGCCGCCGTGCTGGGCGGCAGCAGCGTGGCGCTGGTCGTGCTCGGCGTGATCTTCGCGCGCGGCACCTCGCCCGCCGATCTCCTGGAAGGCGTGCTACTCGCGCCCTTGCGCCATCCGACTCATTTCAGCCTCGTGTTTCGCTGGCCGCCCGGCGCGCTGGCAGTGGCCGCGGGATCGCTGGGCTTGTTCTTGCTGATGCTCGCCGGCCTTCGCTTCGGCCAGCCGGGTCGCGCGACCCTTGACACAGCCGTAGCCAGTCTGCGGCTCGTCGCCGCCCTCGCGCTCGCCCTGGTGATCTGGCGCTTTCCGGACATCAGCCCGGACAACCTGGTCTTTGCGTTCTCCGCTTCCTGCCTGTGGCTTTTCCTTTGGCCGCTGGCGGGCGAGGAGCCTGCCACCGTGATTGCCCGCAGCTGGCTCGGGCTCCTGTTTCTTGGACAATGGCTGCATGTTTTTCCCGTGCCGGGCAGTCAGATCGCCTGGGGCACTTTCCTCGCCCTTCCGCTCGCCGCCATCGGCGCCTGGCAGGCGGCCGCGTGGCTCGCACAACAGTATCGCGCCCTTTTCACCCTCGCGCGTGCGAGAGTGCTCGGCGCTGCCTTGGCAGTGGCGCTTGTAGCGCTCGCCGTCGTGACTGGCAACCGCCTGATCCAAATCGGCGAACGCTACCTGGGCAGCCGTTCTCTCGCCCTGCCCGGCGCCGAGGCCGTACGCCTGCCCGACAGCACGACTGCCCTGTACCGGCTGCTGGTGTTCAATGCGAACGCGCACAGCGACATGGTTTTTTCGCTGCCCGGCATGTTCAGCTTCAATCTCTGGTCGGGCTTGCCCACGCCGACCCTGACCAACGTCACGCATTGGTTCTCCCTCCTCGATGACGCCCAGCAGCAGGCCATCATTCGCTCCCTGGAGAATCATCCGCGCGCCTGCGTGATCGTGCAGAAGGACCATCTGGAATTTCTCCGCCAGCATCAGCTCACGCCCGGCGGACCGCTCTACGATTACATCATGAGCCGGTATGAAACCGCCTTCGAGATCGATGGCTTCCAATTTCGCGTGCGCCGGGGACGGCACGTGGCCCCGCTGCTCACCGCCGAGATCTTCGGACAAAAGCCCACGGGTGCAGCCAAGGCGGCCCCGGCCCCGTGATGGACGGCCGGGCGCTGCTCCTCTGGCAATTTTTCTGCCTGCTGGTGACAGCGGCGGGGTGGGGCGTCTGGGTTTGGGTCCTCGCGGGCCGGCCGGCTCCATTTCGGCGCACGGCTTGGTTGTGGTGCGGATTGGGCGGATTTTGTGCCCATGCCCTGATCTTGCAGAGTCTCGTCTATCTCGATGTGCCGATCGCACGCGCCGCGTGGCCGGCATTTGGGATCGCATGGGCGGGGCTGGCGGTGGCGGCCTGGCTCGGCTGGCGGGGACGCGGCGTGGGCTTGCGGTCGGGATGGAGTGAAGCGCGTTTGCTGGCGGGTGTTTTCCTCGTCGTCGTGGCCGTGCAATCCATCGGGCTATTTTGGGTGGGGCCGGCGGATTATTACGGCAAGGGACGTTATGATCAGGCCAACTATGTGGTGACGGCGCAGTTTCTGGTGGAACGTCCTTTCTCCACGACGGGCCGCGATATCGGCCTGCATCCCTGGCTGGCGAAAGTCATCGAGACCAAGGAACAGCGTATCACGCAGTCAGTGGCGCACGGCGCGCTCGCTGTGGTGAGCGGCACAGACGGTCAGCAGGCCTATGGGGCCATCAGTGTATTCTTCATCGGCTTGGCCGGGCTGGCAGTGGCAGCCTGGCTGCGTGCGTGCGCAGGGCCGCGCTGGCTGGCGGCCATCGGTGGTGTCGGGGCGGCGATCGGCCCGGCGGTGACGACCCTGCAGCTGGACTGTTATTATTCCCAAACCAGCACGCTCTTTGTTCTCCCGGCGCTGGCCGGTCTCTTGACGGCCCGCGGCCTGCTGCGGGCCTGGCAACGGGTGGTCGCTGCCTTGCTGCTGGCGTTTCTGATCGGGGCTTACTCTGAAATCGCGGTGGTGGGCGTGGGCATGGTGGTGATTATGCGACTCGTGGCGGAGGCGCCGTGGCGGACCCGGCTGAGTGATCTTGGCTGGGTTTTTGCCGGGGCCGTGCTGGTAAATCCCGGCTATTTAGTGCGGTTGCCGCGATTCCTATTCGAGCAAGGGGCTCATATGCATGATCCCAATCTGCTTGCGGCGCTGGTTCCGGAAAGCGGCACCTGGCGCGGCTGGGGCCGGCTGTTCCTCGATCTGCCCACGGGTCGCTGGCAGGATGTTACGGTGGTCGCGGCAGGCGGATTGATGTTGGGATTGATGGCCTGTGCGTTGTTGCGCGGGTCTTGGAGCCGGCGGCGGATGCTGTTCGCGACACTGCTCGTTCCGGTTGGTGTGCTGGGCTGGCTGTTACTGCTGCCCGTGCTCGCCAAGTATCCCTTCGCCAAACTGGCGGCAGGATTTAGCCCGCTATGGGTGGGCACGGCGATGCTGGGCGTGGCGGCGGTCGGACGCCGTCCGGCTGGAATCTGGATCGCGCAGGCGGCCCTCTTTCTCGGGGCCGGCGCCGCGAGTGCGCTGTCGCAGCACGGGCAGGTGATCAGGCGTGAGGATGTGCTCGCGGAATTAAGTTCTTCCGGGGCGCATCGGGTCAGGGCCGAAACAAGCGCGCATCCCGAAAGAACCTATCTGGTCGCCAGCGACCATCCGCTCGTCGCCCAGTGGCTCTGCTATTTTGCGCGCGCCTCGGACGTTTATCTCGACCGGCGCCATCTCGGCGACCGGGTGGTGCCCAGCGAAACCTATGCCTTCCGTCGCTTGCCGGCTACCGGCGCGGCTTTGTGGTGGCTGGATTTTGCGCAGCAGGGTCCGGTCGCGAGTCATCAGCCCGCCTGCACGCTGCAGGTGCGCGGCGCGGCGGAGGAGGGTTTGGTCACGATCGGGAATTATTATCTGGTGCGAACCACGCTCGATTTGGAAATCGAGCGGCCCGCCGCGGATCCGACGCTTCAGCCGCTCTGGCTGGATTTTGTCTGCACCCCGATGCCGGGTACTGCTCCCTGCGAGCTTGAATTGATCGGGGCCGGCGGAAAACCGCAGCGTACGACCGTGACAGGGCCGCGCATGCTCCGGTTTCAGCTTACCCTGTCCCATGGAATCAATCATTACACGCTGCACGTGCATCCGGCGCGGAGTTTGCCTGGCGGATCCGGCGGGATGGTACTGCAGTCGCTCAGTCTCGATCCCGTCACCGCGATGGGGCTGGCGACGGATCCGTTGCCAGCGGAATAATCCTGAGATGAAATCATCCGGGCGTGTCTTTGCGGACAACCTTTCACACGCTGAAAGCCTTTCCCATGACTGAACCGGCCAAGCCCACTCTGCTCCACTGGAGTCTCCGCATCGGATTGCTGGGGATGGTCACGCTGTATTACTGGGCGGCGTTTTTCTGGCATCCGGTCTGGCTGCGTCACATCGGCATCATCCAATACAAGGGCTGGTTTCTCGATGCGTTCGCGCTGCTTGCCTCCAGTGATGCCGCGGCGATGGGTCTCGATCCGTACGCCCCGAACCCGCTGGATTATTTTCACCGGGCGCATGTGTATTCGCACTGGTGGCTGCACTTGCACGATCTGGGCCTGACGCGGTCGGATGTGGTCTGGGTGGGCGCGTCGCTGGGAGGCGCGTTTCTGCTCACGGCCTTGTGGCGGCTGCGACCGGCATCGTCCCGCCAATTTTTCTGGTACCTGGCGGTACTCTGCTCGTCGCCGGTGATCCTCGCTGTCGACCGGGCCAACAACGATCTCGTGATTTTTCTGCTGCTGGCACCGCTGGTGCCCTGTCTGCTCAGCCGGCATGGGGCGATCCGGCTGCTGGCGCCGCTGCTGGTGATTGTAGCGGCGATGCTGAAATATTATCCGGCTGCAGCGGGCCTGTTGCTGTTGACGGCGGCACCGCGGCAAGAAGTGCGCATGCGCGTTGTTATCACGCTCGGCTTGCTGATCCTGGCCGGTTGGGGCGTGGCCGGCGACCTGGCGCATTTTGGCCAGATCGGGCCGCGGCCCGAGGGACTGATGAGTTTTGGTGCGATGGCGTTTTTCAACACGATCGGTTGGATCGGCTGGGTGCCCAAGGCACTGTGCCTGGCCATTGGGCTGGCGGTGGTGGCGGCTTGCTGGTTCCGCCAAGTCCTGCAGGATTGGCAGCCGGCGCCGGAGCGGCAGTCCGACTGGCTGCACTTCCTGCTGGGGGCGGTTTTGCTGACGGGATGTTTTTTCCTGAACATGAACTATGGCTACCGGTGGATTTTTTCCATCTGGCTGGCGCCGTTCCTGTGGATGTTGCCAGGGGACGCAACGGCCCCCGGGGTTGTGCGCCGGCTGGCGCGTGGGATGCGGTGGCTGCTGTTGCTGGCACTCTGGTGGGATCCGGTTTGTTGCGTGATTCTCAACTGGCTGACCGGAGTGCTGCCGGGCGGAACCCTCGTGCGGCTGGCTGACGGTTTCTTTATCGCGGGTCAGCCGATCAATTGGGCTTTTTTCCTGGGTCTGTTGGTTTTCCTGACGCATTTTGCCCGCCACGGACTTGACCACCTCCGGGCGCGTGCAGCTTGAACCGCCAGCGATCATGAATTCCGCGTCCGGAGCCGGCGACAAAACACCTCCCCGCCGCATTCTGCCCTGGCTGCTGGGCGCGGTGCTGGTCCTCGGTTGCGCGGCAATTTACCGGCGGGTGGGTGCGTTTGATTTCGTCGCGTTCGACGACGACTACAACCTACTCTTCAATCCGCATCTGGGCCCGCTCTCGTTGGAGCGGGTACATTGGGCGTTCAGCGACTGGCAGTATGCGCGGCGTTGCATGCCGCTGGGCTGGCTGGGTTTTTCCGCGATTTACTCGCTAAGAGGATTGAATCCAGTCGGCTATCACCTCGCAGGACTGGCACTGCATGCGGTCAACACGCTGTTGTTTTTCGTCCTGCTGTATCAGTTGGCGGAGGCGAGTCGTCCTGGCGCGGAGGAAGCGTCGCGGAACTGGAGAGCGGGATGTGCCTTTCTGGGCGCAATGTTTTGGGCGTGGCATCCGTTGCGCGTGGAGACCGTCGCCTGGTCTTCAGGGCTGCTTTACGGACAGGCAGAATTTTTCCTGCTTCTGGCCTTGGTGATATTCGCGCGGTCGCCGGCCGCGCTGGGTACCCGACTGGGGGCCGTGTTGATTTACGGTTTGTCGTTGCTCAGTTATCCGCTCGCGATCGGGTTTGCGCCTGTGTTTGGGCTGATGGCGGCGTGGCGGTTGAAAAGTGGGCGTCGTGGACTGTGGATTGCGCTGCCCTTTGTCCTGTTGGCGGCGGGCGCGACGGTGGTCAATCTGGTGGCCCGGGTGGGCGCGGAGGGTGCGTTTGTCCGCGTGCCGACTTTGGCCGAGTTTTCGCTGGGCGCGCGGGCGATGCAGGCCGGCTATGCCTGGGTTTATTACGCGTGGGTCCCGTTCTGGCCCGTGACGCTGACTCCCGTCAATCCGGTGCTCGTGGATTTCAATCCATGGTCCGCGCCATTCGTGATCAGCGCCGCAGTGCTGGTAGTTTTTACCTTGGTCTGCGCTGCGTGGCCGGTTGCGCGACGAACGGTGGGGCCTTTCTGGCTGGCGCATCTTTGCGTGCTCGCTCCCCTCATCGGGTTGGTCGAGCGCCCCTATTATCCCTGTGATCGATACTCAGCTTTCCCCCAAGCGGTGCTGGCCGCCGCCCTGGTCCTGAGTTTAGTGCGGCTGAAGCCGGTCTCCGCGCGGACCCTGACGCTGACGGTCGGTCTGGCAGCCGGTGGGGTTCTGGGAATACTCAGCACGCGGCAAACGGAAATATGGCGGGATACGCCGGCGCTTTTTCAGTGCATCTCAAATGGCCTGACGCCGGAGGGTTCTCCGCTGATGTATTTTCAACGTCCCGCCTTGGTGCGGTTCCGGAACGGCGATGAAGGTGGCGCGCTGGCGTTGCTCGACCAAGGCATCGCCCGGTTGCCCGACAATCAGGCACTGCGGATCGAACGCGCGGATCTGCAGCGCCAGGGATCAGCGCTGCAGGCCCTGCTCATTTCCGTAGGTGCCCCGCCGGCCACGCCGCTGGCAGCGCTCATGCAGCAGGAGCTGGGGCTGGCGGCTGCGCGGGCGGGCGACCTGGTGGCGGCGCAGGAGCATCTCAGGCTCGCGAGTGCCGGCTCGCCGGATTTTTATGCGCCGGTCTATAATCGGGCGCTGGTCTATCTGCGGCAGGGCGAAACGCGGGCGGCGTTGGGCTGTTATCTTTGGGCGGAAGCCCACGGTGGAAAACACCTCGCAGCGCGGCCCCGAAGCGCGGCCTTGGGTCTCATTGCTGATCAATTCGCGGCGTCTGGCGAGCCACGCCTGGCCGTCGCGGCGCGGATCCGCGCTCTCAAGGCGCGCCGCGATTGACGGTGCGATCAATGAGCGCCTGCCAGTCGGTCAGCGAGCCGGTGGTGGCGGCCGCGATTTCCGCGGCGGTCAGACGATAGATCAAAATCGAGTAGCCGATCTGGGCGTCGGGCTGGCGGACGCGCAGGTAGTGGCACAGGCGGGCGAAGCGCAGCTGGTCGTGACGCGTCCAGGCCCGTTTCCATTTGTCCGGGCTGGCCTCGCGGTCGAGCGCGGCGCGGCGCACGGGATCGCGAAAGTAAACCTCAAAGACCGGCTCAAAGCTGCGCATCCACTGATACTCTTTTTCCAACGCCGGAGTCCATTCCCCGCGGATGGGACTGTCGACGTGCTCCAGCGCGGTTGCACTGATGCAATAGACCCCGGGTTGGAGTTGCACCCAGGGCTGCGAGATTTTGAACCCGTTGATAAACGGCAGCCGCCGGGCGTGAATGCCGTAGTAATCCGGTTCGCCCGAGCCGAAGTAGGAAAGATACACCGGCTCACCCGCCGCGTGGGCATCGAGCCAGGCCTTCAAGCCGGGCAGGTCCTGGCCCCAGTCGAGCGAGCTGTCCACGAGATGGCGGTGGCCGTTTTCCGGTCCGCCGGCGATGGGGTTGAAGTAGGCGAGATAGTCGGGATAGATGTGCAGGGCTTCCCGGACCTGCCAGCCGAGGAGCACGGCGACGACCAAGGCCGCGGCCGGCCGGCGCCAGGTCAGCCAGCGGCCCAGCACTCCGACGAAGATGAAGAGCACTGGATAGATGGGCAGAATGTGCCGGTGGCCGATGTTCAGGTGGAGCCGGAGCGAGACGATCCAGTAGATGCCAAAGAGCGCGAGCAGCGGAGTTACGCGGTACAAGTCGCCGCGCACGGCAGCCCAGGCCGCGCTGCGCCGCCAGCGCGCGAGAACCGCACCACCGGCCATGAGGCACGCGAGCAACAGGGGAAGCGTGCTCTTGTAGAGGAACGCGAGCGGAAAGAACCGGGTCCAGCCGACCACGCTATAGGCGCCGTCGAGGAAGGCGGAGCGGAATTCCGACATCTCGATGACGAACGAATAGCCGTAGAGAAACGCCTCCGGCAGCACATGCCACGCGGCCAGCCGGCGAATGAGGTCTCCTTGCGCGCCAATGTTGTTGAGCGTCGTTTCCCACGGCCGGATGAAATGATCGGCCCCGGGCAGCGCGGGATTGAACGCCGTGTAGCGGAAACCGAAAAAAGCCCAGATCACCAGCACGGCCACGAGACCTTGCCCAAAGGTCGAAAGGGCGAGGGCGCCCAGTTTGCCACCTCGCGTGGTGAATGTGCGTCCGGCGAACTGGAGCGGTTCGGGAGCCCAGGACCGCACCAGCGCCATCACGATCATCATCGGGAGCAGGAGACCCGCGGAAAATTTCGCTACGCACGCCAGCCCGAACAGGAGTGCGCTCAACACCCACCAACGCACCCGCGGGTCGTGCAGGTGCCGCCAGTAGGCACCGACGGAAGCCAGAAAGAAGAAAACCATGCAGACGTCCGAGGTGACGAGGGCGCCATGCGCGAGGAAGTTGGGACAGAAGACAAAGAACCCCAGCGAGACGAAGGCGCCCGCCGGACCAAACAGCCGCCGCGACCAGCAGAAGACGAGCAGTCCGGTCGCCACGCTGAACAGCGCGATCATGGCGCGGCCGGCCATCAGCCGGGGAAAATGATCCTCGCCGGTTTCATAGAAGAACTGGTGGCCGAGGATCCAGGCGTCGGAGGTCCGCCAGTAGGGATTGCCGGGCGGATCCGGAAATTTCGCCCCCTCGAGCCACGCCGGCAGGGCGGCCCAGCGCTGCGGCAGGTTGCCGTTTTCCGGCTGGATCCGGTAGTCATTGAAGTGCCAGTAGGTGAAACCGCCGGTGAGGTGAGCGAGTTCGTCGGCGGTCACGCTTTCCGTGCGCTTGCTGCCGACGGCCAGCAGCCAGTGCAACGCGAGCAGGGTGGCCACCGCGGCGAGCAGGACCGGACGCGTCCGGTGCAGGACAACGGCCGGTCGATCCAACGGGGCGGAAGGCGGATTCATGCGGAGCGAGACAAAAACGTGGACTCAGCATCGGCGGCGCCTGACGCTGCAACAAGCCAGAACCCTGACACATGAACGCGGAAGAATACGCCAACCTGGACCGAGTCGAAGGCGAGCACTGGTACTATTCCGGCAAGCGCCGGTTTGTCCGGGACTGGCTGTGCACGGTGCGTCCGCCGCAGCGCGAGGACGTCCTGCTGGACTGCGGCGCCGGAACCGGGCGGTTTGCGTTGGAAATGGAACCGCTCTGCCGCGTGCTGGTGCTCGACGACCATGAGGAGGCGCTGAGGCTGCTCCGCACGCGGTTCAAGCCGGGGCAGATCCTCAGTTTGTCAGGCGACACCGTGCCGATGCCGGATGGCTCGCTGGAGTATGTCACCGCGCTCGATGTGCTCGAGCATGTGCCGGACGATGCGGCGGTGGTGCGGGGATTTCACCGGCTGCTCAAGCCCGGCGGCATTGCGGCGGTAACGGTGCCGGCGAGCATGGCGTTGTGGAGCGACTGGGATGTGGCGTTGCACCATTTCCGACGCTATCACCGGGCCCAGCTGAGCGCCCTGTTTCCCGCGGCCGGCTGGGAGATCGTCTACGTCAATTACACCAATGTGCTGGTTTATCCCGCCGTTTGGGCGGTGCGCAAATGGCGGGCGCTGCGCCGCCGTCTGGGCTGGGCGGAACCGGCGGCCCGGACCGAGGACCGGCTGCCACCGGCGTGGATGAACGGGCTGCTGCGCACGGTGTTTGTCGGCATGGCCAAGTGGCGCGTGCCCTTTCCTTTCGGGGTCAGCCTGGTGCTGGTCGCACGACGCCGCGCGGGCTAGCCGAAGTGTCTTACCGCGAAGGGCGCTAAGATCACGGAGGGTTGGCCACAAAAAGGCACAAGGGTTCAGGGGCTGCGAAAATACCTCCATTGCGCCTATAGGCGCGCGGGAGATTCGATTCGGAGTCCCGGCGCCCTTGTGCCTTTTTGTGGCCAACCCTCCGATCTGAATCTTCGCGTGCTTCGCGCCCTTCGCGGTTCAAAACTCACAATCAGGGCCGCAGGCGCACCAGTGCGAGTTCGGCCCCGTCGGGATCGCGCACGACGAGAAAGGTGCGCGACGTCGAAAATCCGCGTCCGCCCCGGTCAAAGTAAATCGCGACCTCGGTCGGGCCATGTAGCGTGAACGGAAAGGCGCCGGCCACGGTCGGACCGCGGGTCGCGCCCTGCAGGTCGATGGGCGTGAGCTCCAGCTTGGCATTGGATCCGTTCAGGATGAGGCGCGGCCAGCCGGATTCATCCATCTGGGCGATTTCCACGCTGCCGACCGGCTGGCCCGTCGGCAGCAGCAGTTGGAATTTCACCAAGGTGAATGAACCGGCCTTGCCGGCCTTAGCCGGCGCCGGCGGATCCGGATCAACCGCCACCAACCGGCTCACCCGCGCCATCCGGCCGCCAAACCGTTTCTCGGCCAGGGTTTCCAGCCGGAAATTGGCGGGCAGCAAATCATCGGGATCGACGCCGAACTTTCCCTCGGCCGCGGTCGGGCGCAGCGCCTGGGCCACAAAAATCTCCCGGAATGTCCCCTGCGCCAAATGATAGCGCAGTTGGTCGGTGCGCAGCCGCGCGCTGCTGAGGTTCAGCGAGGGTGTCTGCCAAAGGATCCAGGGAATGCTGGACTTATTCGAGATGAACAGGTCGTAACCCTTCGGACGGGTCAGGAAAAACTCCCGCTCCCAATTCACTTCCTGCATCACCAGGTTCTGGGAGGTATACAGGCGGTGCGCCATCGCCGGCAGGGCCGAAACGAGCAGAAATACGCCGATGCCCAAAAAAGCCGCCCGGCTGGCCGGCCAGCGACGATCCAGCCGCTCCACCAGCACGGCCGCCAGCAGCGCGAACATGAGGCAGGCGGGCAGTGCAAACCGCGCGGCAATCGGTTCCGTGAGCTGGCTCCAGTAATAAAACATCAGCAGCGCAAAATTTCCCGCAATGCCCGCGCCAAACAGGACTGTCACCATCGTCGCCGGGGGAACGGCCTCTCGCCGGCGAATCCGCCGGGCCAGCGCGACCAAACCATAGATCAACCCGGCGCAGCCGAGCGCGGATAGATACCAGGAATTCGCCAGCGCCGGACTGAGGTTGAAAAAGAATTGGACGGCCGCCTTCAGGTTGCCCGCGAGATAATGCGTGCTGAAACGCGACTGCTGTCCCTCTCCGAGCTGCCAGAGTGCGGGCGCAGCCGAGACGTACCGGTTGTGCCAGGCGTACGGCATCAGCAGGAGCGGTGTGACCACGGCCGGCCACGGCAACAGGATGCGGCCCGCCCGCCACCAGCCCAGCGCCACGATGAAGGCGACCGGACCGACATAAATCACCGACTCATACCGGCTCTGCGCCAGCAGCACCGTGCCCAAGCACAGCAGCGACAGCCGGTCGTCATCCGGAGCGCGAAGATAAAGCAGCGCGAGGCACATCACGAGGATGAGCATCATCAGATTGTGCATCTCCATCCCGGCGCCGGTCGCATTCTGGCCGAACAGCGGCATGGTCACGAGCAGCCCGACCGCCAGGATTCCCCCCGCGCGATTGGTCAGCGTCCGGGCAAACCAGTACGTCAGCCCGAGGAAACCCGCCGTGCAGGCCGCGTTGAGGAAAAACACATTGGCGATCCGGTAGCCTGTCAGATCGTGGACCAGCGAAAGCAGGAACGTGAAAAAATAGGGCCGCTTGTCGAGGAACGTGTCGATCGGCAGCCATGTGCCGTCGAAATCATAGGCCCGGACCACCGTGCCGATCTCCTTCGTCGCATGCATGTGGAAGGCCGTGGCCTGCAGGACATATTCGTCGAACAGGACCTTGTGGAGGAATGGATCGGACCAGAGTGCAAACGCCGTGGCCGCCACAATGACCACGGCCGGCCAGCCCGGGTGCCGACCCCAAGCCGACCACACTTCCCTCCGAGGCTTAGCGACCCGGATTGCATAGGCCACGAACAGGCCAAAGAGCCCCAGCATGTAATAATAACCGCCGTACGTGATCAGGATCTGTCCGTCCTGCGGACTGACCGCCACGAAGCCGAGGCCGAGCGCCACGACGCCGCTCAGCCCAAACCACAGCAGGCGTTTCCGGGCTGCGCCCTCGAAGCCGAACTTGCTCAGCCAGCTCATCACGCGATCAAGGCTGCCGGTAAGCTCATGGCAGTTGCTTGATGAAGTTCTCGAGGTAGACCCGGCGCATCTTTTCGATCTCAGCGCGATCCTTCGGGACCACCGGTGGCTTTCCTTCCGTGGGCGCAGTCAGGGAAAGCGCTCCCTGCTTCACTTCCTTCACGCGGCTGATGCGCGTGAGCGTGAGAGTTTGCATGCGTTCCTCGCGCACGGGTTCGAGCACAAAGCCGGCTCCCAGATCGTCGCCTTCGCGGAGGGTCATGACCCCGGTTTTCGGGTCGATGTTGTAGCGCTGGAAAACATAGATGCCGGAAAACGTGCGGTTGCGCAGGTGGAAGGCGATCGCGTCGCGGCGGTGGATCGCCTCGGGCACGGTCGTCGCCGAGACTTGGTGCGCGATCCACAGGATGGAGTCGTTGTCGATCATCAGGTAGTCATGCCGCGGCTGCTCGGCGATGAACTGGCGGCGCCATTCCGTTTCGCGGCCCGGCAGGTATTCCTGGCTGTAGGCGTGCGCCGCCATCGAGGGGATGCCGCTCGCAATCGCCCCGAAGGCCGCCAGCCCGAGCAGCAGGCGCTGGAACCCCGCCGCGGCAAATTGCGGCAGGATGGTCATCACCGCGATCACGAGCCAGAGCTGCGTCGGCAGGCTCAGCCGGCGGATGATGGGGTCGTCAAACTTGCCCCAGAAATAACACATCATGAGCAGGAACTGGCCGATGAAACCGATGGAGAAAACCACCGAGGCCACCACCGCGGGTGGCTCCGTGCGGAGCGTTCGCAACCGTTTCACGGCGAAGAGCAGCGAGAACGGAATCGCGATCCAGCCCAGGATGGAAAGGGTCAGGGAAATCGGCTGGTCCGTGGCGCTGGCAAAGAAAAACTTCTCCGCGTGCGCGAGGTTGTCGGGAATATAGGAAAACGAAAACGGCCGCGAAAACTCCGGCTTGCTCTCCATTTGCCACGCCGAGGTGCGCAGCTCGAAGATGCGGTGCTGCAGCGGATAGGGCAGCAGCAGCAACGGCGCGAGGATGACCGGCCAGGAGAGAATCACCCGGCGTTCCTGAATCCAGACCCACAGGACCAGGAGGGCTACCGGCAGCGCATAGATCAGCGACTCGTACCGCGTCTGGCCCAGCAGCAATGCCGAATAGCAGAAGGCCGTGAGCGAGATCGCGTCGCGCCGGGCCACCCAGCGCGCGCCAAGCAGCAGCGTCGCGATGATCATCACCAGGTTGAGCAGCTCAAATCCGCCGCCGGTGGCGTTTTGTCCCAGTAGCGGCAGCCCCGCGAACAGCAGGACGCCCAGCCAGCCAGCCCGGCGGCCTGCCAACATCCGGCCGCACTGGTTGACCAGCCCCAGAAACACGAAGGTCAGCACCCCGTTCAGCACAAAGGCATTGGCCGGCCGGTAGCCGGTGATGTCGTGCAGCAGCGAAAGCAAAAACGGGAAGAACAGCGGCCGCTTGTCCATCATGCCGTCGAGGATCACAAACGCCCCCTGGATGTCGTTGCCCCGCAGCGGCGTGAGCACCGTCTTGTCGAAATGCATGCTCATCGACGTGCCGAGCAGCATGATCTCATCCATGACGATCTTGAATCCGAACGACTCGTGGACCAGCAGCACAAGACCGCTGAGACCGATGACGGCCACGGTCGCCCAGTCCAGAGTCCGCCAACGGATGGCACGCAGGTCGTCGCCAAACGCCTGCCAGAGCGCCCAGCCAAAGATCAGGAACGCCACGAGCTCAAACCAGTAGCCCGTCTCCGAGACAAACAGGATGGCCATTGTCCCGGGAATGGCGAAGAACCCGAGCACCACGGCAAGCGAGCCGGAAAGAAGGAAAAGCCAGACGCGTTTATCGGAAAAAAGAAACGAAAAGGCAGGCTGGGTCATGCGGTGCAAAGAGACTGAATACTTATGCGGAAAATTGAAAGCCCGTTGAAGGCACGGCGATCACACCGCGGCCTGCGGGCAAAAAAAAGCCGTCCGCTTTGAGGGCGGACGGCTTGGATAAAACCAAGGGTCGACTTGATTACGGGGCGTAGGTGATCGTGCGAACACCGGCGACGCCGCTGATCGTGATCGTGGTGCCCTGCGAGAAGCCGGTCGGGTAGGTC
>CAIONS010000008.1 GCA_903859715.1 uncultured Opitutia bacterium | reverse complement strand
TGCTCGAAATCGAACGTGAGCAGCAATTCAAAGACGATCCAGCCGCTGAAGAGATCACGATAGCGGTATGAAGCGGCGCGAGCCGCTTGCCCATTTGCACCAGCATGGATGCCGGCTTCTGCGCGCGGGAAGCAGTCATTCAATTTGGATTAATTCTTCGACGGGCCGCAAAGAGGCCGTTCCCCGGCATAGTGAGGTCAAACGCCATCTTGCACGTTCGATCTGCAAGAATTTATCCGTCGAAGTGCCGAAAGGCGCATGAGTCCAAGGCCACAGTCCCTCTCCATTTCCCTTTGACTCGCGCCCCGCGAGCGTCCCTCCCACCGGCAATGAACGTCCCGATCCTCGACTTGAAGCCCGCGGTCGACGAATTGCGTCCCGCGCTTGATGCCGCGTACCGCCGCGTAATGGACTCCGGCCGGTTCCTGCTCGGCGCCGAGTTGGAGGCATTCGAGGCGGAATACGCCCTGGCCGTCGGCGCGGCCCACTGCGTCGGTGTCGCCAACGGCCTCGAGGCATTGCAGCTCGTGCTGATGGCCCTCGGCGTGGGTCCGGGCGACGAGGTCATCGTGCCGGCCCACGGCTATATTGCGACCTGGCTGGCCGTGACCCACACCGGCGCCCGGCCCGTGCCCTGCGAGTGCGACGAACGCACCTACAACCTCGACCCGGAGCGAATCTCCGCGCTCCTCACGCCTCGCACGAAGGTGATCCTGCCCATTCACCTCTACGGCCAGACGGCCGACATGGAGGCCATCAACGCGGTCGCCGCCCGTCACGGTCTGTTTGTGCTTGAGGATGCCGCACAATCCCACGGGGCGCGCTGTCACGGCCGGTCCAGCGGCAGCCTCGGCCAAGCCGCCGGGATCAGCTTTTATCCCAGCAAGAACCTGGGTGCCCTTGGCGACGCCGGTGCGGTGACCACCCGTGATGCCGCGTTAGCCGACAAAATCCGCCATCTCCGCAACTACGGCTCTAAGGTCCGCTATCAAAACGAGTATGCCGGGCTGAACTCCCGCCTCGACGAACTGCAGGCCGCCTTCCTGCGGGCCAAACTCCCGCATCTCGTCGCATGGAATACCCGGCGCGCCCGCCTCGCCGCGCGCTATCTCGACCAACTCCGCGGCATTGGCGATCTCGTGCTGCCCTTCGTGCCGGCATGGGCGGACCCGGTCTGGCATCTCTTTGTTGTGCGCACCCACCAGCGCGAAGCATTGCAGCAGCACTTGGCCGCACATGGGGTGGGCTCGCAGGTTCATTATCCCGTACCCCCGCATCTGTCCGGGGCCTATCGCGCGACCGGCTGGAAACGCGGGGATTTCCCGCTCGCGGAACGCCTCGCCACCGAGGTTCTCAGCCTGCCCATCGGCCCGCATCTCTCCAATGAACAGATCGATTACGTCTGCGCGACGATACGGTCATTTTTTGCGCGATAAGGCGGACCGGAAGCGTGTTGTAGCCGGGGTCGGTGACCCATAGGCATTAACCTAGATGTTTACTCGTCAAAATCTCCCTCGGGGTTCATCTGCGTTTACCTCGGGAACACACGCCGTGGCGTGCAAATCTCGGAGGAAAAATGGACGTAGGTTAATGCTTATGGGTCGGTGACCCCGGGCCGGCCTCAGCGAGGCCGGCTACAGCTTCGATCCGAAAATGGAGATCAAGATGGCAAAACGCTTCATCGCCCCCTTTTTCCGATCTTCCCTTTCACCCTCATTTTCACTTTCACTCTGACCCCTCGCATGTCCGCCCGTGTTTCCCCAGGTCTTCTTGCCCACCTCAATCCGGTCGCGCCGGTTCGCCTGCTTTTCCGGCAGCGTGAGCTCCTCTGGCAATTCACCCTACGGAATTTCGGCCTGAAGCACACGGGCAGTTACTTTGGGGTCGGGTGGGCGGTGTTGAATCCCCTGCTCATGCTCGGCTTATATTTTGTAGTCTTCGGCAAGATTTTGCCCGGCCACTTCGGCGTCCTGCCCAAGGAGACCTCGGTTGATTTTGCACTGGCGCTGCTGGTCGGGCTGACCGTTTTCCACTTCCTGGCCGAGATCATCGGCCAGTCGCCGGCCATCATCGTGGGCAATCCCAACCTCGTGAAAAAGGTGGTTTTTCCATTGGAGGTGCTGCCATTGGCGAACCTGGGGGCGTGTTTTTTCAATTTCGTCATCAGCCTCGCGCTCGTCGTGCTGGGTCAGGCGATTTTCGGCCGCGGTCTGCCCGCCTCAGCCGCCTGGCTGCCCGTCATCATCCTGCCCATCGTGCTCCTCGCGGCCGGGCTGGCCTGGTTTCTGGCGGCCTTGGGCGTATTCTTCCGGGACATCAGCCAGCTGACGCAATTTGCCACGATCCTGCTGATGTATATCAGCGCGGTGTTTTTCTCGAGCAGCCGCATCCGCGAGCACCCCCAGCTCTGGGCGGTGCTGCGATTCAACCCCGTGCTGCATGCCATCGAGCTGCTGCGGGATGCCCTGCTCTGGAAC
>CAIONS010000007.1 GCA_903859715.1 uncultured Opitutia bacterium | reverse complement strand
TAATGGCTCAAGCGCTACTACTGCAATTGGCTGAGCCCGCGGCGGCTCGGCTCCACGCATGGCAACGCTGGCCATGCTCAAGGCTTATTACTATTTCTTAAATTTTCGCGGTGATCTCATCCTCCTGACGCTGTTCGTCGCGGGGGCGTGCATAGGAGTCCAGCGGACGATTCGACGACGCGGTCCCCAATATCGGATCCCAAAAAAGTCCTTTATTCTCGCCGCCCTTCTGGTGATGGCCGGCGGGGTCGTCGCGGAGTGGGCGGCGCGCGACCGGGTCGACCGCCTCGAAAAGCTCTTTGCCGGATTCGGACCCACGTATTCCTCGGAATTGAGCTCGATGGGCCATGCCGCGGTGACGCTTAACACGCCGGCCGACGATCCGGTCTACCTCCGGATGATCGAGGCCGAAAAACGGTGGCTCGCGGTCAACCCCATCATTGCCGACGTGTATACCTTCCGGCTGGACGCCCAGGGCCGGGTGCGGCTGATCGTCGATTCGGAGACCGACTACAATCACAACGGTATCATCGACGAAGAACGGGAGAAGCGGACGCCGATCGGGGAAATCTATGAGGAGGCGACGCCGAAATTCTTTGAGGCCCTCGCCGGCCATGCCGTCTTCGAATCCACCATCATGCCTGACCGGTGGGGGATCTGGGTGTCGTCCTTCACGCCGATCTACGACGCGGCCGGGCGGGTGGAGGCAGCGGTCGGCATCGACTACCCCGCCGACAGCTGGCTTTTCGCCATCGGCGGGGTGCGCCTGGCCGCGCTGGGCCTGACCCTCGTGCTGAACATCATCCTGCTCACCAGCAGCACGCTGATCTCCTTCCTCACGGCGGAGATCGAGGACCGGAAAAAAACCCAGCGGCAACTCGAGCAGGCGAGCGAAGCGGCCTTTTCCTCCAGTGCGGCCAAGAGCCAGTTCCTCGCGCTCATGAGTCATGAAGTGAGAAATCCCCTCTCCGCCATCCTCGGTTTTGCCAACATCCTCGGCGATACCAGCCTCGATTCCACCCAGAAGCGCTACATCAATACGATCAACCGGGCCGGCAGCAACCTCATGGAGTTGCTGAACGACATCCTCGACTATACGCGGGTCGAAAGCGGCAAGCTCAAGCTGGAGCGCATCGAGTGGAATCCGGCGTTGCTCATTCATGAGGCGATGGAACTCATGTCCGCCGAAGTCGCCAAAAAGGGCCTGCAGTTGCAGTTCGACAACACTCTCCCCGACGCGCTCATGCTCTGGGGCGATCCCATCCGGGTGCGCCAGATCGTGCTTAACTTTGTCGGCAACGCGGTGAAATTCACCGCCGCAGGAAGCGTCACCGTCAAGGCCGGCTGGACCCCGGATCCGGCGCGCACGGACCATGGCCGGTTTGCACTGGAAGTGGTCGACACAGGCATCGGCATTCCCGCGGAGAAGATTCCGCTGCTTTTTCAAGCCTTCAGCCAGGCCGACGAGTCGACGACGCGCCACCATGGCGGCACGGGACTCGGACTCGCGATCTGCAAGCGTCTATCCGACCTCATGGGCGGCTCCATCGAGCTGAGGAGCACTTCGAATGTCGGCACCGCCCTTTCGTTTGCGCTCGATTGCGATGCCTCGAAGATCATCGCCATCCCGGAGTTGTCCGCTGTCGGAGCGGATCCGGCCAATCCCATTCTCAATCGTGCTCTCGTGGTGGACGACATGCGGCTCAACCGCGAGTTGCTCAAGGTTATGCTTCGTCGCTTCGGCCTCGTGGCCGACCTCGCTCCCGGCGGCCCGGAGGCCGTCAAGCTTGCCGCGGAGCACCGCTATGCCATCATCTTTACCGATCTTGAAATGCCGGACATGGATGGGTTCGCCACCGCGCGCCAGATTCGTGCAATCGAGAAACACGGTCGGCGCACCCCGATCGTGGCCGTCAGCGCCCTCACTGCAGTGGGCACGCGGGAAAACTGCATCGCCGCTGGCATGAATGACTATCTCACCAAGCCGGTCTACCTTCCGGCCCTGGAGTCAGCCATCAACGCCCTCTTGCCCGGACAATATAAACTGCAGATGCCCGCGGCACCCAAAACGGAACCCCAGCTTCGAAGCGAACCCCTGGCCGCATGAGGATCTCGGCCACATGGCCGGCGCCCTGCTCTTCCCAAGGGCGCCACCGAGGCAAGGATTTCCATCCATCCGCCGGCTGAACCCAAGGCGTCCCACCTCGAGGAACGAGCCGAAGGCGGCAGCGCGCAATATGTGATGGCTAGAGATTTCCGCGCATCGTTGTCTCCATTCGAGCCCTGACGTCTTTTATCGGGCCACCGAGTCGAAGGATCGGGGTGCGAATCGATCAAATCGATGAACCGCGCGGCGCTTCAGGTTAGGGAGTGGCGCACAAAACCGACCCACCCCGCCGCTGCGCGCCACCCCTCTTGATAAAGGGGAGCCGGGCTTGATGGCACAGACTCCCCTCTATCAAGAGGGGTGCCCATCGGGCGGGATGTGTTGGCTCGGTCTTCCCGACGCTCTCAATCAATGCCGTCCCTGCTCCATCCAACCAACACTACTTCGCCGGCACCGTCGCCTCGTCGAACGGCTCGACTCGCTTGAAATCCGTACCCGTAGCCTCGAAGGAGCGCGAAAATTTCACGAACAAAACGCGGACGCCACCGCCCGCTTTCAACCGCACGGGCTGGGGTGCCAGCGCGGGATCGAACGTCTGGAAATGCACGTCGACACCCGCCTCGGTGACCTTCACCACGCCGGCGACGCGGAACGAGTCGCGCAGCTGTACGGTGATGTCCTCGAATGCGCGGGAGACTTTGTTCACCCGGAAGTGCGCCTGGAACTTCTCGGCGGGGAAGTCTGCGCTGTCGTTTCGGATCGGCAGCTCGAAGACCACGGCTGCGGTCCCATCCTGGAAGACGCGCAGATCCTTCAAATCGACGATGGTCGCGAGCGGAGGCAGGTCGCCCAGCGTCTTCGGCGTATCGCCGCCGTCGTCGCGCCACCGTTGCACTTCGGCAGGCGTCGGCGATTTGCCATCGATACTGAGCAGCACGGAGCGCTCGGACTCGGGCTTCGAGGGGTCGACCCGCGTCACCGTCACGCGTTGGTTCTCGAGGCCGCGCGATGTTTCCGTGTAGGCCCACTGGTCCGGGTCCGCCCCGAGTTTGCCGTAGGCGTCGGTGAACAGCGCTCGTTCAGCTTCGCCCGCCGGCGGGAGTTTTAGAAAGGCTTCGGCGAAGGGACGGACGACTGCGACTGGGGGCGCCCCGTCCTTCGCGGCAAGAACGGCGAAAATCGCATTCGCATCGTAGCCCGGTTTCACCTCGAACGGCCAGCGGGCGGAAACCTTGCCGACCTTGGTCGTCCAGAGATCGAGCTCGGATTCGAAACTGTCACGAGCCTCCCCGGGCGAAACTTCGCCCGACTTCTTCGGCTTGCGTTGCCAATGCCACGCCCGCTCCAGCGCCCCCGAGGGCGAAGTGAGATAAATCCAGCGGCCGGTGGCGTGCGAACTCGTTTCGAGCACCACATCGGTGCGGCCGCGGAATTGCGTCACGCGGATCCGGTGCTCCCCTTCCGACCCGTTGCCGATGTGCCACTCGTAGCCGGTCGGCCGGGCGCCTGAGGAGAGGCTCCGGTCGAAGATGCTCTGGACGGAGTTCTCTTCGAGCAACGTCCAGATGCCATTGTCGAGGACGGCACGGCTGCGTTCCGCCAGCGGTCCAGGCTCGCGCACGGTGGCGGGCACCCGCCCCTCCGGCATCCGCCAGACCGACGCGCCCCAATAGGGCGGTGGCGTCGGCACCACCAGTTTTACGGTGCGGACGACCTTGGTCACCGGCGCTTCGATTTCGAGCGTCCACGTGACATTCTTTTTGCCCGCCGTGACTTCTGCCCATTTTTTCCTTTGGGTCTTGTACCACTGGCCAAATTTCCCCGTCGAAAACAGACCACCGACCGTGGACTGGCCCTCGGATTTGAGAATGCGCTCGCCCGGTTGAAGGCCGGCCTTGGCCGCGGCAGTGTTTGGCACCACGGCGGTGATCAGCGGGGTAAACTTGGCGAACCAGAAGGTAACGAGGGTGGTCGGCCCGGAGTAGGCCGAGGGCCGGACGCGCAATCCGAAATCCTCGATCCGGTCCGCCTTCACGTTGTAGGCCGCCAAGGAAATGACGTCGTCGTTATCAGCGGCTTCGTCATCAGCTGCGGCAGCCGGCTCTGTCTCCGCGGCGGCGAGCGGACCGGCCAGTCCTAAAACCACGATGGCAAAGAGCGGAAAGCCACGGCTGAGCAGTGTCTGGCGTCGCGCGGTTCCCCCAAGTTCAAGAACGTTCATGAAGTGAAAGAGCAAGTGAGAGGTGCTTCCCATCTCATATGTTCCGGATTATCGAAGGGCTCGGCAATGACGTTGACCCGCGGCATCGCAACTTTGAAATGAACATCGTGCCATGCTCTGTGTCGCAGTCCGCCAACCCATGACTTCCCCGCGGCTGGGATTTATCCTGCTCTTGCTCGCGTGGGCTGTGCCGCGACTACCCGGCGCCGATTCGCCGGCGATTGCGCCCGCGGAAAAGAAAAGCGCCACCACCCCGCTGCCAGACGAGCCACCAACGGCGAAGAGCATACCTGCCGTCAACCCTCCTGCCAACCCAGTCCCTCCCGGCAGCAGAGGTGAAAGCGATGAGGTGAAATCCAGCTCGATCCTGCGGAGCGCTCTCCATGAGAGCTTCCCCTACGATCCCAGCGCCCGGACGAAGCGCCCGGAGCAATCCTCCCCCGATCAAGCGGCCCGAGGCACGGACGAATCCGAAATCGTCGTCCTGCCGGACGTCGAGGTCACATCCCGCGTGCTGGACCGGGGCCTGACCACTGCGATCGCAAATCAGAGACCCACTGGTCCACAAAACCACAGCAAATTCGGGACGGGGATTCACTAGAAAGACTTCGGCAAAGTGCGCGCGAGTGTCATCACCATCCTCTACATCCCGGTTGGCTTCGGCTTGAGCTGGTGAGGTCCGGCCAAGAGTCAGGCCGAACGCATCAAGCCTCGACTCTCCGCAAGGCGACCCGGCGTTGGGGCCATACCCTTGCGGCCAGTTCCGCTACCATATGAGATTGATAAGGTCCCAGCCCTTATGGAGGGGACTATATTTAAACTTCAGCTCCAGCCGGTCTCCGACCTTCATGATCGTGCCGCCGTCCTTGAAGGTGAAAGCCTCCTGATTGATTTTTCGTTCCTTCTCTTCAAGCGCCCGATCCGCTCGTTCAAAAGTTCCCGAAACCTGGAAGGGCTTCATCTCCACGACATCGCCCTTGGGAACAGCGGCACCCGCGACCGCTTCCGTGGATGGGGCCGGCGGGACATAGGGGAAAGCCCGCCTTAGCGCCGAGGTTATTGCGGGAGTGTCGGGTGACTGAATTGATTCTCCGGTTGAAATTGCATGTGGCTTTTCGGCGGAAGGATTTACTGAAGCGGTCGAAGGAGCCGACAAATTTTCTTGTCGGCTCTTCTCGGAAAGAAAAGGCGGAGCCGAATTGGCCGGCGGCGGAGACGATGCCGACGGTGAACTGGAACCGGCAACCGCGGTGGGATTCTCCCCGGCCCGGCTGATCGACAGGCCCAAGGCGAGCGCCGGGGCAAGGATCGCGGGGCACCAGGCATTGGCTCTCATGGGTGGATGGCGACAGAAGGTTGGCGGGCTTGTTCCTTTGGGCCAGACGCAAGACAACCCGAATATTTCACAGGACGCAAACCGGGGAAATGAAGAGGATTTAAAGCATTCGGGAGCGGGCCGATCATCGAGCCGGGGCCGTCGGGCCCAACGATTGAGAATTACCCCAAGAAGGGTGATTGGTCGGGACGTGGCGTCGTTACGCGAAACTTTCATTCTCCCAAATTCATCACAGCCCGGTCGGCGTGGGACCCTTGGCGGCCACTT
>CAIONS010000006.1 GCA_903859715.1 uncultured Opitutia bacterium | reverse complement strand
GGTGCAGGCGCCAACGGTAGTAGCCGCTGGGTGAGACCTCCAGCAACCCGCACAGCAGGCGGATCGGATGTGCGCCCTTCATCGCTTCGACCTGGGCATACCGCTCTCGGGCGTTTCGGAGAGGATGCCCAGTGATTTTTTTAAGACGATCTCCCGTTCCCGCATCCGCACCACCTCGGCGCGCAACCGCCGGATTTCCTGCTCCGCTTCCTCCAGGTTCTGCGGCGTGGGTCCGCCTTCACCAGGTCGCGGCGCATACAGCTTGCGCCATTCATAGAGCTGCCAGGCGGGCAGCCCCAGATCCTTGGCTACGGTCTTCACCGTGCGATCCCCGTGCAGCGTCAGTTCCACGGCGTGGCGTTTGTAGGTCTCATCATACCTGCGCCGGGGCGTTGCCCCGGACTCGTTCCGGTCTGTCTGTTTCATGTGGATCCTTTCTGCTGCCCAAACCGGCCGCCGCCGCGTCCGCGCGCTGTTTGGTCGCTTCCTGCGGCAAGCCTTGGGGCTCCTGTCCTCGGAAGCGACCAAACAGCGCACGTTTCATGCGCTGGTCGGGTGTCCACTAAATCGAGGCAATCTCATACTGCGGGGAAAAAGCGGTCGCCGTGCTGATGTCCAACCCGCTGGATTACGCCAAGCGCGAAGCCTTCACCCAGGCCACCGAGCTGGGAATCGAGGAGGTCCGGGTCGTTTCCGCCACGCTTTTCGAGGCCCTGATCAAGAAATTCTTCAAGGAGAGCAAGTCCGGCCCCGACAATGTGGACGTCGGCGCCGCGATGGAGAAGGTGAGCGAGGCCTACAGTGTCGACGAGAAGGCGGTCGAGATGAGCGCGGCGGACATGGAAAGCGAGGATTCCGCGCCCATCATCCAGATGACCAACCGGATCATCGAGGATGCCTACATCCAGGGCGCGTCGGATATCCATATCGAGCCGATGGAAAAGGAACTGCTCATCCGCTACCGCATTGACGGCCTGTGCCAGGAAAAGCTCCGCCTGCCCAAGCAGGCGGCCAACGCCCTTGTCACCCGCCTCAAGATCATGTGCAACCTGGACATCTCGGAGCGCCGGTTGCCACAGGACGGACGTATCGTCTTCAAGCGCTACACGAAGAAGAACATGGACATCGACCTTCGCGTCGCCACCGGGCCGATGAAGGACGGCGAGAAGGTGGTCATGCGTATTCTCGACAAGCAGAAGTCCACGTTGCCCCTGCCCATGCTGGGTTTCTCGGACGAAAATCTGGCCCGCTACCGCGAGTGCATCCGCCAGCCCTATGGCATGATCCTCCACTGCGGCCCCACCGGTTCCGGCAAGTCGATGACCCTCTACTCCGCCCTCGGCGAAGTGAACACTCCCGACGTCAACATCCAGACCGCCGAGGACCCCATCGAGTACACGCTCGCCGGCATCAACCAGATGCAGATGAGCCGGGCCATCGGCCTCACCTTCGCGCGGGCGCTGCGGTGCTATCTCCGTATGGACCCCGACATCATCCTCGTCGGTGAAATTCGTGACGAGGAAACCGCCGGCATCGCCGTCGAGGCCGCGCTCACCGGGCACTTATTGGTTTCAACGCTGCACACCAACGACGCGCCTTCCACGATCGCCCGTATCGGCGAGATGGGCGTCGAGGCGTTCAACATTTCCGCCTCGCTGGTCTGCGTCTGCGCCCAGCGTCTCCTCCGCCGCGTCTGCAAGGCCTGCAAGGTTCCCTACGAGCTGGAGGGCCGTGAAAAGGACATCATGACCAAGGCCATCGGCTGGAGCGGCCAGGTCTTCAAGGCCAACCCCCAGGGCTGCCCCACCTGCGGCGGCAACGGCTACAAGGGCCGCGTCGGCATCCATGAACTCATGGTGAACAGCGAGGAGCTCACCGAGGCGATCAACAAGGAAGTCGAGGTGGCCGGTCTCAAGCGTATCGCCATGAAGAACGGCATGAAGACGCTCCACCAGGACTCGATGCTCAAGGTCAAGATGGGCCTCACCACCATCGAGGAAGCCCTGAGCAACGTCCCGCCGGATCTGATTTTGTAACGCGCAAGCGTTACAAAATGGGAGTTGGTAGTTGGGCGCTGGAAGTTGGAAAGCCGCCGCCTGCCGGGGGTTTCATGCCGACACAGGGTATTCCATCTTTCATCTCCAAACTTCCATCTCCGTCGCCCGCCGCGGGCGGCTTACACCCCCGCCGGTTTCGCCGCCGTGACCGATTCCGCAATGTTCGGCGCGTGTGCCTCGGGCTCGCCCCGTTCCTGGTTGAAGCGCATCGACACCGTCTTCGAGACGCCCCGCTCCTCCATTGTCACGCCATAGATCGCGCTGGCCGCGGACACGGTGCGCTTGTTGTGCGTGATGATGATGAACTGGGACTCGCCGACAAATTTCTTCAGCAGGTCCGTGAACCGGCCGATATTGGATTCGTCCAGCGGCGCGTCCAACTCGTCGAGCAAGCAGAACGGCGAGGGCTTCACCATGTAGAGCGCGAAGAGCAGCGCCACCGCCGTCAGCGTCTTCTGTCCGCCGGAGAGCAGCGTGATGCTCTTCAGCTTCGTGCCCGGCGGCTGCGCCACGATCTCGATGCCGCTCTCCAGGATGTCGTCGGTCTGGATCAGTTCGAGCGCGGCGCGGCCGCCGCCGAACAGCGTCTCGAACGTGTAGGCGAAGTTCTTCTGGATCTGCACGAACGTCACCTCGAACTGTTGTTGCGAGGTCACGTTGATCTCGTCGATCGCCTTCATCAGCTCCGCCTTGGCCGTCGTAAGGTCGCTGCTCTGCGTCGTGAGGAAATCATGGCGCTGCTTCAATTCGGCGTACTCTTCGATCGCGACGAGATTGACCGCCCCCATGCTGTTGAGCCGCGTGCGCAGCGCATCGGCCTCGGTCTTGATTTCGTCCCAGTTGGTCGTCTCCAGCGCCGCCAGGTCATCGGCATCCGGCTCACCCTTGTCCTTGCTCTTCGACTTCCGGGCTTTCGGCTTGGCCTCGGCTGTCTCCGGCTGACCGCTCTCCTCTTCTTCATCGAGATCGAGCGGCTTGATGCCCTCGGGCTCATCGTCGGCGTGCCAGAGCAGGTGCTTCCAATCGAGCGTGGCGATGTCGGCCTGAAATTCCCGGGTGACTTCCTCGGCGAGGAACTGCGCCCGCTGGCGGGTCTCGGCGAGCTTCACCTCGTGGGTGCTCAGCTCGTCATGCGCCGCCTCGGACTGCGTGTGCAGCGAGGTCTGCGCGGTTTCCAGCGCGCTGATCTCGCGTTCGATCGCCACCAATTCGATCCGGACCTTCTCTACCTGCTCCTGGGCCACACCCAGCGTTTCGCCGATCTGGCCGCCGCGCGCGCGCCGTGGTGGCATCGCGCTCGAGCTCCTCGATCTGCGAGGCCCAAGTCTCGATCTCCTGCTGGCGCTGCACCAGCAGGTCATCGAGCTGGATGCGGCGTTTTTCCATTTCGCTGAGTCCGCGGTCGAGGACCTCGACCTTTTGGCGGCGCTCGGCCAGCTCCAACCGGGCCTGCGCGAGTGAGTCGCGCTTCACATCCCGGTCGGTGCGGATTTCGATAATGCGGGTTTCCAGCTTTTGAATTTTATCGCGCTGCGCGGTCGCGGCCGCGTCGGCCTCGGCCAGGCCGGTTTGCGCCTTCTCCCAGCGCGCGTGCGCCTCGTTGCGGGCCTGCTCCAGGGATACCAGCTCGCCTTCCATCCGGCGCAGGCGGTTGCCCACGTCCTCGAGGGACCGCTGCGCGTTGCGCTGCTCGGCTTGCGTGGCCGCAAGGGTCTGCGTCACGGCCAGCACGTCGGCCCGGCGCTGTTCCAGTGTCTGCTCGGCGGCGGCCAGGCCGGCGCTGAGCGCATCGATCTGCGCCTTCTGTTCATCGTGCAGCTTCTGGTCCTCCGCCAGGGACTTCGCCGTCTCGCGCAGGTCGATTTCCCGCTGCACGATGCTGTTCGAGGATTTCCGGCTGCTGTGGTGGCCGCCATAAACCAGCCCTCGCCGGTCCACGAGGTCACCCTTCCGGGTCGCCACCGCCAGAAATCCAAAGCCCGGATTGGCCTTCCAGAATTCGAGAAAGGCTCCGAGGTCGTCGGCGATGAAACATTCCCCCAGCACGCCCGCCGCCGGGTGTCCCGATTCGGTCTCGGCCAAGGCCTCCAAGGCGGGCACGAGCCCGGCCGGCAAATCGACCCGGGCCTCACTTCGGCTCTCAAAATCCGCAATCCGCAATACCGCCGAGCCGATCTGCTCGTGCTCCAGCTGCGCGAGGATGCGCTGCGCCGTGGCGAGATCGCTGACGCTGATCGCCTCGGCCGCGGACCCGAGTATCGCCTCGACCGCCTTGCCGAACTCCGGCTTCACCTCGAGCCCGTGCGTGATGGGCGTCGCCTTCGCGCCGGCCAGCGCGGCATCGAGCCGGCCCTGCAGCACGGCCTTGGCGCCTTCGCCGAAACCTTCCCATTTCTCCTGCAATTGCTGGAGCAGCCGGAGCCGCGCCGTGCGCTGGGCCAGCTGGCGGTCGACGTCCTGGAGCTTGCGCTGGGACTCGCGGAATTCGCGGGTAAGATCGGTGATGGCCTGCTGGGCCGTGGCGGCCTCGCTGAGGGTGCGGGACTTTTCCGCGAGCGAGGTCTCGACGCGGGCGGCAAGCTCGGTCGCCGTCAGGCCGGCGGCCGTGTGCTGGTCGCGCACCTGCCCGATTTCCTGCGCGACGGCGTCGTGCCGGAGCACGCTCGTCTTCTGGTCAACCTCGTAGCCGGAGCAATCGGTGCGCAGCCGCGCGACCGTGCTCTCGAGCTGCAGCAGCTGAAACTTGGCCTGATGCAGTTCCTGCTCGAGCTTGCTCAGCTCGCCCTCGGCGATCGCCAGCTCGCGGTTCCGCTGCTGGAACACCGCGTCGCTGCTGCCGAGCAGGCCGAGCTGCATCTGCTTGTCCTGCGCACCCGTGTCCACTTGCGCGGACACCTCGCGGAGCTGCATTTCGATTTCCCCGAGATTGTCCCGCGACGAACCCAACCGGTCCTCCAGACCCGTGCGCCGGATCTGCGCAAGGTTGGCCTGGTTTTCCGCGGCTTCCTTCTGCGAGCGCAAATCGAACACCGCCTGCTGGGCGTCCTGCACGCGCTGGTTGAGCCGGTTGCGGCCGGTCTTCTTTTCTTCCAGCTCGGCCTGCTGGGCCTCGAGTCCGCTCCGGCGCGTGTCGGCGTCGGCCCGCAGCGCGGTCACCCGGGCCTCGAGCCCGGTGAGCGCCGCGGAGAGCTGCGCGTGCTGGCGGCTGCTCCACGCCAGGCTGAGGTGACGCAGTCGGAAACTGAGGCGCTTGAACCGCATCGCCTTCGCGGCTTGGCGGCGCAGGCTGCCGATCTGGCGGGAAACCTCGGCAACGACATCCGCCACCCGCGCCAGGTTCTGATCCGTCAGCGCGAGCTTGTTCATCGCCTCGCGGCGGGCCGACTTGTACTTCGTGATGCCGGCCGCCTCCTCGAACACCGCGCGGCGCTCCTCGGGCTTCGATGAGAGGATCTGGTCGATCTGCCCCTGCGCCATGATCGAATAGCTCGTCCGGCCCACGCCGGTGTCCATGAAAAGCTTCTGGATGTCCTTCAGCCGGCAGGTCTGGCCGTTGAAGGCGTACTCGCTCTGGCCGTCGCGGTGCACGCGGCGCGTGATCTCGATCTCGTGAAACTCGCTGCCAAGCTGCTTCTCGCACTCGGTGAGGAGCAGCGAGACCTCGCACAGCTGCGCGGCCTTGCGGGTGTCGGCGCCCTCGAAAATGATGTCCTGCATCTTGCCGCCGCGAAGGGCCTTCGCGCTCTGCTCGCCCAGCACCCAGCGGATGGCGTCGGCGATGTTGGATTTGCCGCAGCCGTTGGGGCCGACAACGGCGGTTACGCCCGGTTCAAACCGAAGGGTGGTGGCATCGGCGAAGGACTTGAAGCCGTGCAGTTTTAGCGCCTTGAGATACATGAAAGCGGAGAGTGTGAGCGGTCGGCGCGAGCGCGGGCAAACGGAAAGTGAGAGGCCTGTTTTTCGCTCGCAAACCGGCCGTCCGGCCTCCACCGGGCGGCGCTGCGGACAAATGTAGGGCGGGGTCGCTGACCCCGCCAATTCCGCGTAGGTTGCGCGCTGGCCGCGCAACGTTGCGTGCAAGCACGCAACCTACCGGCGGGGTTCGGCGACCCCGCCCTACAAAAACGGAAAGACCGAAAGTCATTGTTGCCAAGTCGGCCGGGCTCGCTACCCGTGCCAGACCATGCCCGCCGCACTCGCGCCCGAGGAAAAAATCTCCGTCGAGACGAAGCGCTATCTTCCCTGGCTCGTGGCTGTCGCCCTGTTCATGGAGAACCTGGATGCGACGATCGTGAATACCGCCGTGCCCACCATGGCGCAGAACCTCCACGTCCTGCCGCTCAGCCTGAAGGCTGTGTTGACGAGCTACACACTCAGTCTCGCGGTCTTCATTCCGATCAGTGGCTGGATGGCGGACCGGTTTGGCACCCGGCGGGTGTTCGCCCTCGCCATTGCGCTGTTCATGCTCGGCTCCCTCTTCTGCGGCATCGCGGTCAACGTGCCCATGCTCGTCGCCTCGCGCGTGCTGCAGGGCATCGGCGGCGCGATGATGACCCCGGTCGGCCGGCTGGCGCTGGTCCGGACGTTCCCGCGATCGGAAATGCTCGCCGCCATGAACTACGTCGTCGTGCCCGCGCTGATTGGTCCGCTCCTCGGGCCCTTCGTCGGCGGCCTGATCGTCCACTGGCTGCACTGGCGGGTGATTTTCTTCATCAACCTACCCTTCGGCCTGCTCGGGCTCTGGCTGGTGCGCCAGCATATGCCCAATTTTCTCGAGGCGGACACGCCCGCGCTCGACCGCATCGGTTTCGTGCTGTTCGGCGCCGGTGTCGCGCTGCTATCCTATGTGCTGGAGATTTTCGGCGAGCACACGCTGCCGGTCTCGGCGATGGGTCTGATGCTGGCCATTTCCGGCCTGCTGCTCGCGGCCTACGGCTGGCACACGCGGCGCGTGGCGGCGCCGTTGCTCGCCCTCGGGTTGTTTAAGATCCGCACCTTCCGGTTGTCCGTGATCGGCGGCTTCGTGACGCGAATCGGCATCGGTGGCATGCCGTTCCTGCTGCCGCTGCTTTATCAGATCGGCCTGGGCTACCTGCCCTGGCAGGCCGGCCTGCTGACCATGCCGACCGCCGCCGCGGCCATCGGTATGAAGATCATCAGCCGGCCGCTCCTCGCCCGGCTCGGCTACCGGCAGGTCCTGATCTCGAACACTGTCCTGCTCGGGATCACGATCATGTGCTTCACCCAGGTCGGGCCCGGCACGCCCGTCTGGTGCATCCTGCTGCTCAGCTTCGTCCAGGGCTTCTTCTCCTCGCTCCAGTTCACGAGCATGAATTCGCTGGTCTACGCCGACGTCACCAATCACGACGCCAGCAAGGCCAGCAGCATTTCCAGCACCGGCCAGCAGATGTCGCTCAGCTTCGGCGTCGCCTTCGCCTCGCTGCTCGCCGCCTGGTTCCTCGGGCACGTCGACCAGACCGACCCGGCGCAGACGATCCCCGCGCTGCACAAGGCCTATTTCACCATGGGGCTCATCACGGTGATTTCGTCGGTCACGTTCTGGAGCCTGCACCGCGACGACGGCAACAATGTGAGCAACCGCTCCGCCGAGTCCGACGAGGGCGCCGTCAAACCGGCGTAAGCCCGATCCATTGACCACGAAGGGCACGAAGCGCACGAAGATCGAACCCCAAGCTCGGAAATTTGACCACGGATTGCACGGATACCACGGATCAATTCACGGAATCTGGACCGTGATTTCCCGTCTGGGTTTTATCCTGATCGAATCCGTGTAATCCGTGGTTAAAAATTCCGGATCCGGAGATCGGCCTTCGTGCGCTTCGTGCCCTTCGTGGTAAAAACCAAACCGCTTCAGCTTGATTCCAGCCGCTTACCGAGGCTGACCACGTTGTCCTGCGCGAACCCCAACCGCTCGTAAAACGCGATCACCTTGGCATTGGTGGCGAGCACCTGCAGGTTGATCTTCGCGCAGCCCGCCGCCCGCATCAGCCGCTCGGCCTCGGCCAGCAACGCCCGGCCGTGGCCGCCGCGCTGGTACGCGGGCGCCACCCCGAGCAGATTGATCCATGCCCGGTGGCCTTCGTAGCCCAGCATGCAGGTCGCCATCACCCGCCCATCGATCTCGCCAATGAGGAACCACTCGGGGTTCACCTTCATTTTCCGCACAATGTCCTTTTTCGGATCGCTCCAGCGTACGAGCCCGCACTCGCGCCAGAGCGCGATCACGGCGGCTTCATCCGCGGGATGGTAGGAACGGATTTTCATGGAGGCAGGCATGAGCGGGGGAGGATTACTTTGCCGGATAGCTGAGAATAGCCCGCTTGCCGCCGCCAATCAGATTTTGCTCCGGCGTGCGGCGGCCATGGCCGGCGGTGGAAAAATGCGACGACCAAACGACCAGCATGCCTTCGTCGAGGAAGCAGATCGACGCATAGATATTCTCACGTGTGGGCTCAGTGAGATTCCAGCCCTCGTCGTCCACGATCACCGGCGCGCCCCAAGTTCTTCCATCGACGGACACGGCATACACCAGCGGGCAGCGCGGAAAGAGACTGCCGGGGCCGTCGGCCTTGGCGTGGTTGTAGAACACAATCAGGCGGCCATCTGGAAGCGTCTTGAGCGTGAGCGAGGTACAGGGTGAGGGCAGCGCGGTGTTCTGCGGCGGCGACCACGTGACGCCGCCGTCCTCCGACCATGAATCCACCAAGTACCCTGTACCCGAGCGTGCGAGCATCAGGACGCGGCCACCCGGCACCTCGGCCACACACGGCTCCGCCATGCCGCGCAAGGCACCTTTCGGCCGCACGAGTTGAGAGAGCTTCCAGGTCGCACCGGCGTCATCGCTGTAAAAGCATCCCGACTCCGCCAAGTCACCTTCCGAGCCGCTGCCGGGCACGGCATGCGCCACCGGGATCAGCAGCCGCCCGGTACTCAGCTGCTTCAGGCGGTCATTCATGATGTACCAGCCGTCGTCGGGCGCGACGTCCTTGCCCACAATGCGCGCCGGCGTCCACGTGGCACCCTGATCCGAGGAGAACGAAATGACCGGCAATCCCCCACCCTTGTTATCGGGCACATACCGATGCCCCACCAACGCGAGCCGGCCATCCTTCAACCGCAGAAAGGAAAATCCACCGTAGTTGATCGTGCCCGTGATGCCCCAGTTCATCGCGATCCGCTCCGCCTCCCGCCACGTGCGGCCATGGTCGGAACTCCGGTAAAAATGCGGCAGCGGATAAACGCCCCGCGGCTCGGCCGGTACTGCGGGCGCCCAGCCCCACGGCGCCAGCATGAGGATGTCGCCGTTGGACAATTGCGTGGTGCCCGGCCCGGCGAAAATCCGGTCGCGGAGGTGGTGGACGATGACCGCAGGTGGAACGACAAACGTGGCGTGGGCGAAGGGCAGTGCATCCGCCCCGGCCCGCACGGATGCAGCCAGAGCCAGACCGGACAGTGCGAGACAGAGAAGTTGGGGGCGGGGCATGACCTGAATTTATCGCGAAAACGCTGAGGAACGGAAGCCCGGAAACCTCACTGCCCGGTTCCGCGCTTCCGCTCCTCCGCGCTTCCGCGATCTCACTTATGATCCCACGGCAGGTGGATTGTCATCTTAGGGTATTTCCAAATGCGGACGGGCTCGAACATTTTACCCGGGTTGAGAATGCCGTGGGGATCGAGCGCATCTTTCACGGCCCTCATGGCCTTCACCTGCGCCGCCCGGTGCTGCACGCGGAGGAACGGCGTCTTGGCCAGTCCGATGCCGTGCTCCCCCGAGATCGCTCCGCCCAGAGCCACCACCGTGCGCATCAACTCGTTCACCGCTGCTTCCGCCGCCTTTGCCTCGGCGCGATTGGCCCGGTGGTACATGATGTTCACGTGGAGGTTGCCGTCGGCCACGTGCCCGAAGGTCGGGATGGGCAGACCGGAACGCCGCTTCAACCCCGACAGAAATCGGATGAACTTCAGGTAGCTGCGCATCGGCACGACGATGTCCTCGTTGAGCTTGGCGTCGCCCAGCTCGAACATCGCCCCCGAACACTTCCGGCGCACCGCCCAGAGCGTCTCCGCCTCGGCGCGGCTCTTTGCCTCTCGAAAGGCCACAGCGTGATTCTTCGCCCATGCCAGCACCAACGGCTTCAACTCGCGCAGTTCGGCCACGCCGCCCGCGAGTTCCAGCAGGATGACCGGCCGGCCCGCCTGGCCGGGAAACACCGTCGTTTGGGTCGCCCGTTCAGCGCACACCACGCTCTCGCGGTCGAGAAACTCGCAGATCGCCGGCTGCACGCGCTGACGGAAAAGCGCCAGCGCCGCCCGCATCGCTGCCGCCTCGTCGCGATAGGACGTGAGCAGCGTCCACCGCGCCGCCGGCTGCGGAATGAGTTTCAGCACCGCGCCCGTCACCACGCCGAGCATGCCTTCGCTTCCGATCCACAGGTCGCGCAGATTGAAACCCGCGGAAAATTTCTTCGTCGCCGTCCCCCACTCGACGTACTCGCCCGACGCCAGGAAGCCGCGCAGCGCGATGATGAAGTCCCGTGTCACGCCATACTTACCGCCGTGCATGCCGCCGGCGTTACAGGCGATGTTGCCGCCGATCGTGCAATATTCCTTCGACGACGGATCCGGCGGATAAAACCAGCCCTTCGCCTCCGCGGCGCGCTGGATGTCCGCGACTTTCGCCCCGCACTGCACGTGCGCCATGCCCGCCTCCGGATCGATTGAAATGCGGTTCAGCGCCATCATGTCGATCACCCAGCCGCCGCGCACCGGCGCCGCCGAGCCCATGAGCGTCGTACCCCGCCCGCGCACCGTGACCGGCACGTGATGCCGGTTCGCCAGCGCCAGCGCCACGCCGATGTCGGCTTCCTTCCGCGGCTTGATCACGGCCACCGGCGGGAACGAAATCTTGCTGCTGTCGAAGGACGCCGCGAAGAGCGCCGCCGCATCCGTCAGGACGACCTTGGCGCCGAGCCGGCGCTTGAGTTGGAGGGTGACCGAGCGAAAAGACGGCATGACGGCCCCACGTCAGCGGAGGGCCGGCCGCGCTTCAATCTGATAAAGCGGACCAATCCGCTGTACGCAATGACGAGCGATCTGAAGTAGGGCGGTGTCTTTGACCCGCCGCTTTGGTCCCCGAGGGCAGGTCAGAGACCCGCCCTACTTCAGGCGTAGTTGTCTGCCGTCACGTTGGCCGTAAAATATAAAGAGCTTCCATTTCCGCCCGCGTGGTTTTGAAGTGCTGGCCTTCGCTTTCCCGCCATGAGCCTTCCCCTCAAGCCCGCCTCGTCCTGTGCCTTTGACCAGCTCTCGCTCGGCGAGGTCATGCTGCGTCTCGATCCCGGCGAGAGCCGCATCCGCACTGCCCGCGAGTTCAAGGTCTGGGAGGGCGGCGGCGAGTACAATACGTCGCGCGGCCTCCGCAAATGTTTCGGCCTCAAGACCGCCGTCTGCACCGCCTTCGTCGACAACGAGGTCGGCCACCTCGTCGAGGACTTCATCATGCAGGGCGGCGTCGCCACCGACTTCATCAAGTGGCGCGAGGACGACGGCATCGGCCGCACCGTCCGCAACGGCCTCAACTTCACCGAGCGCGGCTTCGGCGTGCGCGGCGCCGTCGGCAACCCCGACCGCGGCAACACCGCCGCCTCGCAGCTCAAGCCCGGCGATTTCGACTGGGAGCATATCTTCGGCCAGCTCGGCGTTCGCTGGTTTCACACCGGCGGCATCTTTGCCGCGCTTTCCGCGACGACCGCCGCCCTCACCTTCGAGGCCGTCAAGGCCGCCAAGAAGCACGGCACCATTGTCAGCTACGACCTCAACTACCGCCCCTCGCTCTGGAAAACCATCGGCGGCCTGAAAAAGGCCCAGGAGGTCAACCGCGAGATCGCACAGTACGTCGACGTCATGATCGGCAATGAGGAAGATTTTACCGCCTCGCTCGGCTTCGAGGTCAAGGGCGCCGACAGCCATCTCAGCCACATCGAGACCGCCGCCTTCAAGCAGATGATCGAGACCGCGGTGAAGGAGTTCCCGAACTTCAAGGTCGCCGCAACCACGCTCCGCCGCGTCATCACGGCGACGAAGAACGACTGGAGCGCGATCCTCTGGCACGACGGCAAGTTCCACGAGAGCCGGCAGTATCCCGAGCTCGAGATCCTCGACCGGGTCGGCGGCGGCGACAGCTTCGCGTCCGGCCTGCAGTTCGGCTTTCTCCAGTTCAACGACGCCCAGAAGGCGGTCGATTACGGCGCCGCCCATGGCGCCCTCGCCTCGACCACGCCGGGCGACACCTCGATGGCCACGCGCAAGGAAGTCGAAAAGCAGATCGCCGGCGGCGGCGCCCGGGTGGTGCGCTGAGCGTAGGTCTGATTTTTACCGCGCTGAGCGCGAAGGTCGCGAAGACCGGAGTCTTTGACCACGGATTTCACGGATTCGATCCGGATAAACTCCAAGCCGGAATTCACCGTCCGGATTCCGGGCATTGATCCGTGGTATCCGTGTAATCCGTGGTTAAGAAATTTCCCGGTCCGGGATCGATCTTCGCGTTCTTTGCGCCCGTTGCGGTGAACTATCCGGCACCTTGCCTTGGCCTAAAGCTTATCGCTTACAGCCTATCGCCTTAAGCCCGATTATGTCATTTGTGTTACATTTGACTCTTCCTACCGTCTAGGGGACAGCCCGGCTGCTTCGTCGCTTGACCGGTTCAAGCCGGCCGGCCTTGCATTCGAGCCGGTTCAATCACTCCTCTCTCTTCTTCCACCATGGCCCATTCCGAGCCCACTGCCGACGCCCTCCTGCTCCAGCGCATCCAGCGCGAACTGATCGACGACTATGACGAGGAGCTGGAAATGGAGCGCGAGGACTGGGATCCGCTCGACCCGGCCGCGACGGTCAAAACCACCGCGCGCAACGCCGAGCATGCCGCCCGTCTCACCTATTTCCGCGAACTCTTCCGGTTGCAGGGCGAACTCGTGAAGCTGCACGACTGGGTCGTGGCCACCGGCCACCGGATCGTGATCGTATTCGAGGGCCGCGATGCCGCCGGCAAGGGCGGCGTGATCAAGCGCATCACCCAGCGGCTGAATCCCCGCGTCTGCCGCGTGGCCGCGCTCCCCGCGCCGACCGACCGCGAAAAGACCCAGTGGTACTTCCAGCGCTACATCGCGCACCTGCCGGCCGCCGGCGAGATCGTGCTGTTCGACCGCAGCTGGTACAACCGCGCCGGGGTCGAGCGCGTGATGGGCTTCTGCAACGACGAGCAGTACGAGGAGTTTTTCCGCACCGTGCCCGAGTTTGAGAAGATGCTGGCCCGCTCCGGCATCCAGCTGATCAAGTACTGGTTCTCCATCACCGACGAGGAACAGGAGTTTCGTTTTCGCTGCCGGATCAACGATCCGCTCAAGCAATGGAAGCTGAGCCCGATGGACCTCGAGTCGCGCAAGCGCTGGGAACTCTATACGAAGGCCAAGGAAGTCATGCTGCAGCGCACCCACATCCCCGAGGCGCCATGGTGGGTCGTGCCGGCCGTGGACAAGAAGCGGGCGCGGCTCAACTGCATCCATCATCTCCTCTCGCAGGTGGCCTACAAGGATGTCGGCCACGAGCAGATCACCCTGCCGAAACGCGAACACCACTCCGACTACACCCGCGGCCCGATCCCCGAGGAAATCTTCATCCCGCAGATTTATTAACCACGAAGATCACGAAGGTCACAAAGTTCAGAACCAAGCCGGTTTTAACCACGGATTTCACGGATACGATCTGGATAAAACCCGCGGGCCGGGAAAGAGAGTCCTGAGTCCGGGAATCGATCCGTGGCATCCGTGAAATCCGTGGTTAAATATTCCGATTCAGTGGATCAGTCTTCGTGAGCTTCGTGCCCTTCGTGGTAAATATTCCGGTGAGCTGAACACCGGCCTCACGTTATTTTTCTCCGGTCACTCTCTGGTTGATCGCCCGGATCCGCTCCTCCGGAATTTTGACCACTTTCCGGTCGTAGGTCACGAGGCCGTTGATCTCGCCCTCCACGTCCGTGATCTGGGTATAAATTGCCGCGGCGAGGCCGCGGGCGGATAATGACTTCAGCTCGTCCGCAAATTTTGCGTAGCGCCCCGCCACGTCCTCGAGTGTCTTCTGGTGGAGATCGCCCCAGAATTTGCCCTCCTGCCAGAGATGGCCGGGCAAAGGCAGGCCGAGGCCGCCGTACTCGCCGAGCACGCTGGCCCGGCCCGCCTGGGGCGGATACATGCCCGGCGCGGGATAGGCGTGCCGGTCGATCATGTCGCCCAGGCCAAAGTCATTCCATCCACTCGTGCCATTGATCAGCCGGGTCGGGTCGAGCCGTTTCACCCACGAGATAATGTCATTGGTCCGGTGCTGACCCCAGCCTTCGTTGAAGGTAACCCAGGTAATGATTGATGGAAAATGCTGGTGCTGGCGCACCAGCGCGCCCAGCTCAGTCCGGAATTGCGCGTCCTCCGCCGGGGTGAACAGACCATCCACCCCTTCGCCCGGAGCCACCCAGTGGCCCGCGGTGCCTTCGCGCGCGGCACTGGGCATATCCTGCCAGACCAGCAGGCCGGCGCGGTCGCAATGGTAGTACCACCGGGCCGGCTCCACCTTTACATGCTTGCGTACAAGGTTGAAGCCCAGCCGCCGGATTTCCGTCACATCCCAGCGCAGCGCCTCGTCCGTCGCGGCCGTATACAGGCCATCCGGCCACCAGCCTTGGTCCAGCGGCCCGAAAAGAAACACGGGCCGGTTGTTGAGGAAAATGCGGTCAAAGCCGTCCGGCGCCCGCGCCACCTCGATCTTGCGCAGGCCGAAATAACTGCCCACCCGGTCCACGTTGTCGCCAGCGTGCAATGCGACCTCCACCTCGTAGAGAAACGGATCGGCCGGCGACCAGGCCCGCGGTTGGGGAATCGCGATGACCACCGGTTCGCCAAATTGCTTGGTCGTTGTCTGCGCCACCACGCGACCTTCGCCGCGGATTGTGATGTCCATGGACAGTTCGCCCGGTCCGAGCCGCTGGATCGCCGGCTCCACGCTAACGGAACCATGGTCGAAATCGGGCGTGATTTCCAAACCCGACAGATGGACCGCCGGCACAGTTTCCAGCCAGACCGTCTGCCAGATGCCCGTGACCGAGGTGTACCAGATCCCGTTGGGATGAGTAACCTGCTTGCCGCGGGGCTGCGCGCCGGTTTCGACCGGATTGTTGACCGCGATCACGATCTCCTGCTCGGCGCCGGGCTTCAATGTGTCCGTGAGATCGACCGTAAACGCGTCATAACCCCCACGATGCTCCCGCACCGGCGTTCCGTTCACATAAATCTCCGCGTGCCAGTTGACGGCCCCGAAGTTCAGCAGCAGCCGCTGGCCGCCCGTGAGCACCGGCGTGGCAAAGATCCGCCGATACCACAGCCGTTCACTGGGCAGCACACGGCGTTTCACGCCGGAGAGCGCGGATTCGATCGCAAACGGCACGAGAATCTTGCCCTCGTACGCCGTCGGCAGACCCGCGGCGTCTCCCGGCCGGATCGTGTAGTCCCAGAGTCCATTGAGATTGGTCCACTCTGCTCGGGTCAACTGGGGCCGCGGGTATTCGGGAAGCGGCGCCGCAGGATCCACCTTGGCCGTCCATGGCGTCGTCAGCGGATTATCCGCCGGCTTCCATTCTCCGGCAAAAGCCGGGCCAAACGGCCAGAGACAGAGCAACAGAGCGAAGCCACGGGGCCGCCAACGCAGAGAGTAAGCCATGTCGCGACCGTAGCGGCCGCCCCCGACCTTTCAAGCGCTCGCCCATATGCTCTGCCGCGCCCCGTAGCAGCCGACGTAAGGAGGCTGGGTTTTGATTAACCGCAAAGAGACGAAGGGCGCAAAGGCCGGAGTAAGGCCGGAGCTTTTAACCACGGATTTCACGGATACCACGGATGGATTCCCGGACTCCGGATTCCTTCTCCCGGTCAGAGAGTTTTATCCAGATCGTATCCGTGCAATCCGTGGTTAAATACTCCGAGTCAGTGGATCGGTCTTCGCGCTCTTGGCGTCCTTCGCGGTAAACCGCCGCCCTCTCCTTCCTGGACTTCCCGGTGCTGACCGAGCCGCAATTTGCCTCTGGTCAGACATCGATCCCTGCCCAATCGTCTGTCACCCATGAGTCGCAAAATGTGCTACCGATGCTTTTGGCCGGAGAGCCTATGCTGGTGCGGCTCGGTCACGCCCATGCCCACGCGCACGAAGTTTGTGATCCTCATGCACCCCGATGAATTCAAGCGCGTGAAAGCGGGCACCGGCCGGCTCACGCACTTGTGCCTGGCGGACAGCGAGCTCCACATTGGCATCGGATTCGACGGACATGAGGCCGTGCAGGCCTTGCTGAACGATCCGAATAATTTTCCCGTGCTGCTCTATCCGACGAGAGACGCCCGTGACCTCTCGAAAGGGGAACTGCACGCCGACGATTTCGCGGGCCGGCGACTCGTGGTGTTCCTGCTGGATGCCACGTGGCGCCGGGTCCGTCCGATGTTGCGCACCAGCCTCAGCCTGCAACGGCTGCCACGGATCATGTTTTCGAACGCGGCGCCCAGCCGGTATGTCATCAAGCGGCAACCCGAACCGGGCTGCCTTTCGACCCTCGAGGCCACGCACGAATTGCTCGTCGCCCTCGACCGTTCCGGTCTCGATCACTACGCGCTGCCGGAGCAGCTGCTCGGGCTCTTCCAGCGCATGCAGGATGTCCAGCTCCGCTGCATCGCCGAGAACAAGCGCCTGGGCCTCCACCGGCACGTCCGCCGGGCCTCAACCGAACGTCCGTTGCCCACGCCGTGCCCCAGCCCGAAGCGCCGAAGAATCTTTCCCCGCACTCCGGCTAGCGCAGATCAACCAATCTGACCAAAAGCCGAATCATCCTCACCGACTGTCCGCAAAATCAGGGCAAACCCAAGCCCACGATTGCGATCGATCACAATTATATTGGCCTGACCCCTTTTCGGGCCTCTAACGTTCAAGATGAGCCATGCCGCTTCAGCGGCATTGGCTCTGGCGGTTGGTTAGGCTTTTTCTGGTCACTTTTGCACTTTACGTAGCCGACAGCTGCTCCGATCACGGCCCCAGCGATCGCCCAATTTAGAGCAGCGAAGAATAGGAGTGACCAATGCATCTTCAGAAACCAGCTAAACGGAATAGCCGAGATTGCGATGAACCATGCGCCAGCTGGCACAAAGGATGGCTGGCCAATTCGCGCAGTTATCGCAAAGCACACGATTAGGAAAAAATAGAGAACAATGCTGACGATCCCGCCACGAATCACATAGACCCAAACCTTCACTCCCGGCCGACGCGCAGCAACCCCTTCTCTTTGGTTCTGTGTGGCCGCTTGATGAGCGCTATAGAGATCGAAGGACATCGTCTTTTGCCTAAGGTTTAGCGAAGCGGGAGCGAACACGACTCATCCGGAGAATTCGCCCTTTCGTCAAGCAACGGCCTCCAGCGCCACGTCGCGGCAGCGCTTCAGGTCCAGCTTGCCGGTACCGAGGACCGGGATCTTGGGCACGCGGTGAATGATTTTCGGAACCCACAGATTCGCGAACCCGACGGCGGAGAGTTTTTCGCGGAGCGTTTCAGGCGCGATCTCGACTGTAGTCAGCAGCACCAGCGCCTCGCCCTTGGCTTTGTCGGGCACGCCCATGACGGCGACGACCGGGCCCTCGGTCTGGTCCAGCCCGAAGACTTCCGCGATCTTCTGCTCCACCGTGCCGTGCGGGATCATCTCGCCGCCGATCTTGGAGAACCGCGACATGCGGCCCTCGATGAACAGAAAGCCCTCGTCATCGAGCCGGCCGAGGTCGCCGGTCACAAACCAGCCGTCACTGAATGCCGCGGAGGTTTTCTGCGGATCATCGAGATAACCGCTGAAGACATTCGCTCCCTTGAACCACACGATGCCCTGGTCGCCCGCCGACACTTCCTCGCCGGTCTCCGGATGCACGATGCGCACCGTCATGCCGGGCAGCAGCCGGCCCGTGGACCCGGCTTTCTTGCCTGCCTGCGGCTCGGCGGTCTCCGTGGTGACGAGCGGGTCCGGCTGGTTGATGTTGCTCACGGGGGTCGTCTCCGTGAGCCCGTAGCCCTGCAGGATCTCAATGTGGAAGGTCTCCATGAACGCCTTGTAGAGGTCATCCGGCAGTTTCTCCGCACCCGTAACGACGAGATGCAGCGAACGCAGCTCACCGGGCTGGGCCTTGCGCAGGATCGGCCGGATGAACGTCGGCGCCCCCAGCAGCACCGTCGCCTGTTCGTCGCGGATCGCGTCGATGATCCGGCGGGTGTCGAGCGGGCTCGGCACCGTGATGACCCGGCAGCCGCGGATCAGCGGGTACCAGAGCGTGACGGTGAAACCGAAACTGTGGAAAATCGGCAGACAGCCGACGAGCGAGGACGACTGCGGCAGGATGGACAGCGAGGAAATCTGCGCGCAATTGGCGAGGAGGTTGCGGTGCGTAAGAGCGACGCCCTTCGGCTCGCCGGAGCTGCCGCTGGTGAAGAGCAGGCCGGCCTCGGCGCGGTCGCCGATCTTCGGCAGCCCGAGCAGGCTGGCATACCACTGGTTGGGCACGATCCACGCGGCCACGAGCCAGGGCAGAATCGCCTTCTTCCCGCCCATGGTCTCGATCTCCTTCCGCAGGTCGAGCGTACGTTCCGGCCAGGGAAATGCCGGCACCTTCTGACGAACCGCGTCGGCGGAGATCACCGTCGTCACCCCGCCGATCTTCATGCTGGCCTCGAGCGCGGCCTTGCCGGCGGTGAAATTGAGGTTCACCGGGATCTTGCCGGCGCACATCACGGCGAGATTGGCAATGAAGGCGCCTGCGCCCGGGGGCAGCACGATGCCGACGCGCTTTTCCGGTACAGTGCGCCGGAGATACCGGGAGTATGCGGCCGCGGTGCCGAGCAGCTGCGCCGCGGTCACAGGCCGGCGCTCGGCGGTGCGGTCGACGATCTCCACGTGCCACGGACGCTTGGCGAGCGCCTGCACGCACTCGCGGCCAAGATGGCGGCGCAACACAGGGCGCTCATCGAAAGCCAGTGCACCGAGATCGAGGAGCACCTTGCGCGCAAGAACCGGTTCGGCCTGCTCCGGCGGGATCGGCGCACCGAACTGCACGAACACGGGCGTCGGCATGAGCCGCGGCGATTTCCAGAGGTACTTGTTGCCCGCGAAGGAAAACACGGAGCCCCACACGCCGTCGATGAATGCCGGCACCACCGGCGCGCCGGCCCGGCGGGCGGCGACTTCAAACCCGCGCATCATCGGCATCAGCTGGCCGGTGCGGGAAATGTGACCTTCCGGAAAGATAGCGACGACCTCGCCGGCCTGCAGGGCCTTGATGGCGCGGCGCATGCCGTCGCTGGAACTCGTGCGCGAGATCGGGATGCACCCGCTCAGCCGGAACGCCCAGTCGAAGAAGATATTTTCCTGCAGACCCTTGTAGCCAAGGAACCGAATCGGTCGCGGGCAGGCCAGCTGCAGTACCACGGGATCCACATACGACAGATGATTCGCGATGAGGAGGACGCCGCCGGTCGCCGGAAAATGCTCCGTACCATTGGACCGCACACGGTACAGCAGACGCGCCAAGGCCACGGCAATGACTTCGAAGAAACGGGGAACGTAGGAGCGGCGGCGGAAGCCGGGGGTAAGCATGACGCAGGTCTGAATGCCGGAGGAGGCCGGGATATTTTCAATGCTATTATGCGGAGGGTTCACTATCGATGCCGACGATGATCGGTTCCGAGGTAGGCCGGGTCAAAGACCCGCCCTACTCCGGATCTGTCATTCTGAGCGTAGCGAAGAATCCAGTTGGACTGAGCCGAAGCTGATGGCGGAATCTCACTGGATTCTTCGCTACGCTCAGAATGACAAGCCCGGGCTTCTGGGTCGCCCGCGTCTTACTTGCCCAGCAAACCATCCAGCAGGCCGCTGCGCTCCAGCGCCGAATTGAGGAGTGCCGTGCGGATCGCGCTGGTATCCGGGCTGCCCAGCGTGCCGCCGATCTTGAGCGGCACGGCAAAGGCGGAGTAACCGAGGTTGTCCTGCACGGGATCGAGCAAGCCGGCCCGCTTGATCAGGTCGCCGAGTTTGCCGCGCGCCCCGAGGTGAAGCTGGATCTCCATCGGCTGGGCCAAAACCGGCACGCCCTCGACGTAATTGATCCCGCCGCCGCCGCCGATCCGCACTTCAGGTGAAATCAGGGTGAAATCCTTCAGCTGCACATTGAGCGAGGCGTCGCGAGTTGCCGTCACGCTGAGCTGGTCAAAGGGGATCTCGCTGAGCGCCTTCGCGATGTCGGAGAGAATCTTCGTCTTGTTGACGTAGTCGTCCGTCACGACGCCGAGGAAACTGGCGATCGCGGTCACCCGCGACTGGGTCTTCTGGATCCGGTCGGACAAATCCGCCGACAGCGCGCGGAAAATCCCGCCCTTGCTGGTGATCAACAGGTCGCCGCGCGTCCGGCCCGCGAGATCGGCCAGCGTGGTGCCGTTTGCGGTGAGCTTGCTGGTCAGGTTGATCTTGGCTTCCACGGTGGGCAACCGCGTGGGATCGATTGCCCGAAAGGCCGGCACCGTGTCGAAATTGTTCAGCGCGAAATCCGCCTCGAGCGCGTAGGGCTGCGAAGCCACCGGATTGAAGGTCACGCCACCCGAGAGTTTCACGTCACTGTCGGTGCCAAATCCGCCGCTGCCATTCACGAGCTTGAGCGCACTGGCCTCCAGGCGGAGCACGCCCGTGACATCGGTCACCTGAAACTGGCGGTTATAAACCACCTTCTTCAACGCCAGGGCGAGCTGGCCGGTGACTCCGGCCCAGACCGGCCCGGCCGGCACCGTGACTGCGCCGCCGGTCGTTGAACCCGGCACCTCACCGCTTAACGGCGCCGCGAGCACCTGGGCATCCTCCGCGGCCAGCCAGTCGCTCGTGACGCGCGCATCAAGCGACAGGCCGGCCGGCCCGGTCAGGCACGTGCCAGCAAAGGTGAGATCCGACTTGCGATCGCCGCGCTCGAACCGAAACGGGGCGTTGAAGGTGATCTTGCCGTCTGGATCGCGGTTCGCGCGAACATCCGCGATGATCGCAGGCAACGCCGAAGCGCCCGCCGCCGCGAGGCGGGTCAGCGCCAGCCGGAGCTGGATTTCCCTTTTCAAGCCCAGGCTGGCGGCAAAATCGCCCTGCATCTCCCCGGCCGTCAGCACGGCGAAGCGGACGGCGAACGGTTGGGCGAGCAGCGCAGCCAGCTGGCCGGTCCACTTGCCCGCCGCCTTGACCGGCTGATGCTCGCCCGCGAGCTGGCCAATCCGACCCTCAATCGTCAGCAGCGTGGCTCCCTGGCTCCGCGCACTCAGTGGAGACAGTTCCACCTGCCAGCCCTGCGGCGTATAGTCCGCCGAGGCCGTGAGGCTCAGGTCCACCGCACCCAGCAGTGGCGGTCCCCCGATCCGTGACACGGACAGGTCATCCACCGTCAAAGGCGACTTCGGACGGAGCGTGAAGCCGCCGTTGCGCGCACTAGCGAGAAATTCCCCTTGTAGGTCGCTGCCGGTCACCATGAGGCCTTCCTTGGTGAGCCATGGCCCCAGCCAGGTCAGCGGCAGTCCCTGAAACGCAACGGCCAGCAGGTCCCTCGCCGGGTTAACGAGGTTGAGCTCGCCGGTCTTGAGATTGAACTCGAACGCCTGCAGCGCTTGGACCGTGGCCACGGGTTTTACCCCTTCCACTTTCACGGCGAGGCGATCGACGCGCGTGGCCCCGGCGCGCTGCGCGACATCGAACTCGGCGGCGAGATGGATGGTGCCCAGCTTCGACAGCTGCGGATTGAAGACCTCGAGCCGGCCCATGGTGGCGACCAGTTTCCCGCTCGCATTCAGCTCCGCAAAGGACGTGTCGGTGCCGAATCGCCCCTCGCCCACCGCCTCGAAGGTGGGCAGCTCGCGGCCAAAGGAAAACGGCGCAAGATCCGCGTCGCGCATATCAAGCCGCCAGTTGCCACCGAGATGGCTCGCGCCCGCCGGGAAGCTCGTCTCGACCGCCGCCAGCTGCTTCGCCCCGGATGAAATGCTCACGACATAGTTTTCTCCCGCAGCCGACCGGGCGGCCAAACCGTCGATGGCGAGCTTCACGCCGCCGGGAAACTTGGGACCGGCCGCCTCGGCTTCCGTCGTGGTCACCAGCCGCGCCAGGGTGCGCGGCGTGTCCATCACGACGCCCAGCGAGCCGTGGACGGTCAGGGTGCGCACCGCCACCTCATTTCCCTCGAAGGCCACGGCCGCGGTATAATCGAATTCCCCGGCCTTGCCGGCCGCCAGCCCGCCGCCAGTGAGCGTGAATTTCGCCCGGATGGCAGGACGGTTCCCCACGGCCGGCAAAAGCACTTCACCCGCGAGGTCGACCCCATCGAGAGCGACGTCCACCGGCAGTACGAGCTGGTGGAAAATGCCTGCGAACAAAACCGGCGTCACCGCGGCGGGATCGTCCGCGTAAGCCGAAGTCAGCAGGGAAAATTCCCGCGGACGAACCAGCCGCCGGGCGGTGGCCGGCGCCACGGGCAGCGACGACGCCTTGGTGAGATCGAGCGTCCAGCCGCGCGCGACCAGGCGATGGATGAGAACCTTGTCGCTGAACAAGGCGGAAAACAGCGGCAGTTCGACCTCGGCCGACGGCAAGGTCAGCACGACGCCCGCGCGGACCAGCCGGAGATCCGTGACCTGCACCCGGTTCAAACTGGCAGACACCCGGCCAAACGTAAGCTCAAGTCCGGGCTGGGCCTGAGCAGCCAGTGCGCGCCGGGCTGCCCAAGTCTGAAACCCGGAGTTGAAGGCCACCCCGACGGCCCCGAGCAGGATCACGAGCAGCACCAGAGTGCCGAAGAGGAGCACGCGACTGAATTTCATGCGCGAGGAAAGGACACCCCAGAGTTTCCCAAGTTGCGAGCCCGTGGTGAGAAATCAGGAAAATTCGCCGGCGCGGTGGTGGCGGAGCCTGCCCGATTATAGGGCGGGGTCGCTGACTCCGCCGGGTTTTCGCGGACGGCTCATCCGGAGGATTCGCCCTACCCTGCCTGCGCGGAAAGGCGGGGTCGGCGACCCCGCCCTACAGCAATCCCGGACTCGTTACTCCACGACCAGCTCGTCGCTGAGCCCCATGGCATTGCGGAGCGTGGCGACGGCGACAACGTAGGTATAGTAGGCCTGCAGCTCGTTCGTGCGGGCCGTGGTGAGGTCCACCTGCGCCTGCAGCACATCCAGCTGCGTGCTGGTGCCGGCACTGTAGCGGGCGTTCGCCAGACGGACGGCCTCCTCGGCCTGTCCGGTCACCTTCTTGGAGGCGTCGGCCAGTTCGGTGGCTTCCTGCCAGGACGAATAGGCACGGCGCACGGCGACTTCCGCGGACAACTCCGCCTCGTCGAACGAAAGGCGCGACTGCTGGAGCACAGAGCGGGCCTGGCTGACTTTGCCGGCGGTGGCGCGGCCGTCGAAGATGTTCCACTGTGACTTGACGCCAACTTCCCAGCCCTGGAACGAATCGTCGAACGAGTCCGTCAGGCCCTTGGCCAGGCCCCAGCCGCCATAGGCCGCGACCGTCGGAAGATAACCGGAACGGGCCGTGGTCACGGACTCCTCATTGGACTTGGCGAGTTTGTCGAGGCGCTGCAGAGCGGGCAGATTGGCCTTGGCCGATCCGAAGGCCGCCGCGAGGTCGAATTCAACGGGAGTATAATCGAGGCTGCCGACGACATCAAGGGGCTTGCTTTGGGCGCCGGCACCGGTGAGTCCCAGGGCCTGGCGCAGCGACTCGAGCGCGAGCCGGTAGTCGTTGCGGGCGGTGATGAGCGGGGTCTTGGCGTTGGCCAGGGCGACCTCGGCGCGGAGCTTCTCGAAGGAGGAAACGGTGCCGGCGTCGAACCGGTTGGACACATCCTTTAGCTGCTGCTGGAGCAGCTCGACGTTTTTTTCCTGCACGGTGATTTTCTCCCGGTCGAGCAGCACACTGTAGAATGCCGTGCGCACGGACAGCAGGGCGTCGTTGACCACGGACTTGAGATCGAGCAAAGCCGCTTCGCGGGCGAGATCCGAACTCCTGATCGACGAGCGTACTCCGCCGCCGGCGTAGAGCGTCTGCGTCGCAATCACACTGACGGTCCAGTAACGGTCACTCTGGGGATAGGTCTGCGAGATCTCCGTGCTGTTGCGCTGGTAGGAACCGGTGGCGGCGACCGTGGGCAGCTGCTGGGCCGTTACCTGGGTCACGATGCCTTCCTGCTGCTTGATCCGCTCGCGGGCCTGGCGGATCGCGAAGTTGTTGCCGACGGCAAAGCCGATGGCGGCCTTGAGGTCGAGCTGATCGGGCGCGGCCTGAGCCGGCTGGGCGCGGAGGGCGGTGAAAGTCGGCGCCAGCAGCACAAAGGCCGCGGCTGCGACGAGGAGGGAACGAACAGGTTTCATAAAGACAGGTTATTTGGCCACGGGGGCCGGGGTGAGATCGGAGGCATCGGCGGTCTCGCGCGACCGATCCTTGGTGTGATCCTTGGCCATGAGGATATAGAGGGAAGGCACGACGAAGAGCGTGAAGATCGTGCCAATGGTCATGCCGCCGACCAGCACGAGGCCGATCGAGTTACGCGCGGCGGCGCCGGCGCCCGTCACCAAGGTCAGCGGAAAGTGGCCGGCCACCGTGGCGACCGACGTCATCAGGATCGGCCGCAGGCGGGTCATGGCGGCCTCGTGGATCGCCTCCATCTTGCTCTTGCCGGACTCCTGGAGCTTGTTGGCAAACTCCACGATCAGGATGCCGTTCTTCGCCACTAGGCCGACCAGCGTGACCAGACCGACCTGCGCATAGATGTTCATCGTGGTCGTCCAACCGTTCGTCCAATAGGGTATGTTGGGATTGGGCATTTTCAGCACGGTGAAGATAAGGGCGCCAAACATCGCGAGCGGCACCGAGCCGAGGAGAATCACGAGCGGGTCGCGGAACGAATTGAACTGCACTGCGAGCGCCAGGAAGATCAGGACGATCGCCATCATGAGGGCGGGCAGGAACTTGTTGCCCTCCTGGCGGAGCTGGCGCGACTCGCCAGTGTAGTCGATGGAATAGCCCGGCGGGAGAATTTCATGCGCCGCGTCCTCGAGTGCCTTCAGGGCCTGATCCAGCGTGCGGCTGGTGACGCCGGAGAGCTTGACGGAGTTGAGCTGCTGGAAGCGGTTGAGCGAGCGCGGCACGGTTTCGTTCTTGATGGTCGCCACCGTGCTGAGCGGCACGAGCTGGCCGTTCGGGCCGGAGACATAAATATCCCGAAGCTGCTCGGGGTTGAGCCGCTGCTCGCGCTTGAGCTGCGGGATGACCTTGTAGCTGCGCCCGTCGATGTTGAAGCGGTTGACGTAATTGCCGCCCAGCGCGGCGGCGAGATCGCCGCCCACCTGCGTGAGATTCAGGCCGAGCGTGGCGGTCTTTTCGCGGTCGATCACGAGCTCCGCCTGCGGCTGGTCGATCTTGAGGTCGATCAGCGGCGGGAAGAAAAACATGCCGCTCTTCGCCGCCCGCATCTGGATCTTCTGCGCGAATTCAAGCAGCTGCTTGGGCTCCGCCGTCGAGGCGATGATAAACTCCACCGGGAAATTGCTGCCACCCGGCAGGGCCGAGGGCGTCGTCGCGAACACCTGCAGCCCGGGAACCTGCGAGAGCTTGCCCTGCACTTCGGGCAGGATCTGGCCCACGGTGCGGTGGCGCTGATTCCACGGCTTCACGACCATGCCGCTGAAGCCGTCCGCACCCAGGGCCGCGCCCTGCGAAGGCGGCAGCAGGATCTGGAAGGTAAGGTCGACCTCAGGCACACTGAGAAAAGCCTGCTCTGCTGCGTGGCCGAAGATGCCCTTCTGATCGGGCGAAATGTTCGACGGGGCGTTGATGATGCCGAAGATCACGCCCTGGTCCTCGGACGGGGCGAGTTCCTTCGGGGAAAACTGATACATCAGGATGGGGAGCAGACTGAACACGATCCAGACCGCGTAAACCGCCGGGCGGGCGTTGAGCGTGCTGGCCAAAACCCGGCCGTAGGCCAGCCGGAGCCGGTCAAAGCGATGATTCACCCAGCCGGCGAAACCCTTCTCCTCATCCGCAGCGCTGCGGAGCAGCTTGGCGGACATCATCGGGGAAAGCGTGAGCGCCACGATGCCGGAAATGGTCACGGCGCCGGCGAGCGTGAGGGCGAATTCGCGGAACAGTGTCCCGGTCAGGCCGCCCTGCAGGCCGATCGGGGCATAGACCGCCGCGAGCGTGATCGTCATCGCGATGACGGGTCCGAGCAGTTCACGGGCGCCGATCAGCGCCGCGTCCAGCGGCGTGCGGCCCTCGCGCAGGTGACGCTCCACGTTTTCCACCACGACAATGGCGTCATCGACCACCAACCCGACCGAGAGCACGATGGCCAGCAGCGTGAGCAGGTTGATGGTAAACCCGAAGAGCTGCATGAGAAACAACGCACCGATCAACGACACCGGGATGGCGCAGATGGGCACGATCACGGACCGCCAGGAACCGAGGAACAGAAAGATGACGATCATCACGATCACCAAGGTGTCGATCAAGGTGTGGAAGACTTCATGGATGGCATCGCTGATGTACTCCGAGGCATCGTAGCCGATCTGGGCCGAAAGCCCGTTGGGCAGGCCCTTCTTGATGGCCTCGAGTTCGATGCGCACGCGCTGCACGACATCGATCGTGTTGGCGTTGGGCAGCGGATAAATACCGACGAAGACGGCGGTCTGGCCGCTCATATGGACCTCGGTGTCGTAATCCTCGGAGCCGAGGGCGATATCCGCGATGTCCTCAAGGCGCACCGTCGTGTCGTTCTGCTGGCGGATGACCAGCCGCTTGAATTCACCGACCGAGTGCAGGTCGGTGTCAGCCGTAAGATTGACCTGGACCAGGGAGCCCTTGGTCGAGCCCACCGCGGCGAGGTAATTATTGGCCGCCAGTGCGGCGCGGACCTGGGCCGGGCTGATGTTGAAGGCCGCCATGCGGTCGGGCTTGAGCCAGACGCGCATCGCAAAGGTGCGGGCGCCGATGATGTCGGCGCGCTGCACGCCCGCGACCGCGGCGAGGCGCGGCTGCACGACCCGGACGAGATAGTCGGTGATTTCGTTCTGCGAAAGGATGGTGGAGGCGAAACTCAGGTACGCCGCCGCGAACTGGCTGTCGGCGGACTGCACATCGATCGCCGGCACCTCGGCCTCGGGCGGGAGATCATTGCGGACTTGGTTCACCTTCGCGCTGATTTCGGCAAGCGCCTTGATCGGATCGTAGTTCAGCTTGAGGCGGACGTTGATGAGCGAGTAGCCCTGCAGGCTCTTGGACTCGATGTAGTCGATGCCGTCGGCCGCGGAGATGGCCTGCTCAAGGGGAGTGGTGACGAAGCCGCGCACCAGTTCGGCGCTCGCGCCGACGTAAACCGTGGAAATGGTGACGGAGGCGTTGTCGCTGCGCGGGTACTGCCGCGTAGACAGCGAGCGGTAGGCCGAGAGGCCGGCGATGATGATCACCGTGCTCACCACGATGGCGAGAACCGGGCGGCGGATGAAGATGTCGGTAAAGGAATTCATGTGGCTGGGCGGTTGCCGGGAGCGAAAAGGTAAAACAGGAGCGGAATTCAGCCGCCGAGCCCATCTGGGCCCGGCTTAAGGACTCAGGTATCGTTGGGTTTCGGGGCCAGCTGGGCATCGGGCGCCAGCGCGTTGTCGATCACGACGGCCTCGCCGGGACGAAGCTTGAAGACGCCGGAGGTCACGATGGATTCGCCTTCCTTCAGGCCGGAGACGACGGCGACGAAATCACCGCGGGCCGTGCCGAGCCGGACAAACTGCTGGCGCAGGATCTTCTCCGTCTGGCCGGTCTTTTCGTTCTTCTTCTCGTCGATCACGAAAACCGAATCGCCATAGGGCGCATAGAGCACGGCGGATGACGGAATCACCCGCACGTTCTCCTTGGTGGGCAGTACAACGGTGATCGTGGCAAACATGCCAGGGCGGAGTTTTTCGCCGGCGTTGGTCAGGAGAGCCTGCAGGCGGACATTGCGCGTGACCGGATCGACGTCGGGGTTCACCGCATTGATCTTGCCCTCGAAAGTCGCACCCGGCGCAGCGTCGCTCGTCACGCGCACCACGACACCCGCGTTAAGCACTGCCAGGCGCTGCTGGGGCAGGGAGAAATCGGCATAAATCGGGTCCAGAGTCTGCAGCGAGACGATGCCGTCGCCTTCCTTGAGAATCTGGCCGAGGTTGACGAGACGCAGCCCGAGACGCCCGGCAAACGGGGCCCGGATGGTCTTCTTCGCGATCACCGCGCGGATATTTTCCGCCTGGGCCTCGGCCTGCTTGGCCTGGGCGTCGGCGCCATCGAGATCGGCCTGCGAGTTCGTGTTGTTCTCACGCAGGGTGTGGGCGCGGACGAGATTGAGCTTGGCGAGGGCCGAAGCCGCGTCGGCTGCACGCAGCTGGGCTTCCTCGACGGATGTGTCGATCTGGACCAGCAGATCGCCGGCCTGCACGGTGGACCCGGACTCGAAGGCGATTTTCACGACCTTTCCCGCCATTTCGGCGGAAACCGTGACGCCTTGCACTGCCGTGATGGTTCCGGTGGCCGTGATGCTGGTCTCCCAGCTGTCATCGCGGGCCGTGGCCGCAGTGACAGTCTCGGGCGGGATGACCATCGCGGCCCCGGCGGCACCCATCGTGGAGAACTGGTTGAGCTTCGTGCCGACGAGTGCGCCGACGACAATAATGATGCCGACCACAGTGAGGGCGAAGGTAGTGATTTTTTTGAACATGTTAGTCAGTGATAAAAAATAAGGGACGGGAAAAGCGCCGGGTTAAACCGCCGCCGGGAAAGAGGAAGCCACCGCCGGAGCCATGGCGGCCGCCTGCGTGGTGATTTTATTGAGCAACTGAACAAGGGTTTTGCGCTCGGCCTCGTCGAGGGACTGCATCAGCATGGCCATGCGCTTGAAGTGATCCGGCAGAATTTCATGCAGGAGCTCGCGGCCCCGCAGCGTGAGACCGACCACCATCATGCGGCGGTCTTCCGTGTCGTGGGCCCGGGTGACCAGGCCATCGCGTTCGAGCGTGTCGATCAGGCCGGTCATTGTCGCGCGCGTGACCCCGGTGCGATCCGCCAGTCCCGCCGGGCTGAGCGCCGCCTGTCCATCATCGTTGCGGCAATTATTCAGGAGACTCATCAGGACGCCAAACCGGCCCTGTGAAATATTATGCCGGGCCAGCTGCGATTCCACCGCCCGGAAGCACTCATCACCGGTGTGCAGCAGATGCAAAAATGCCTCGCAGGCCGACGGATCAAGGTCGGGAAACTCTTTCGCCGCCTCGAGCAAGCACTCGTAGCGCGGAAGGTTTTTGAGCATTAACAGCGGCATGGTCATACAGGTAATCCAGCGATCAGGAAATTTATAGTTAGGCGGCTAACCATAAATACAAGCGAAAGCCTGAGCGTCACTTAAATTTCACTGGAAAGCTAATGGCCAACGACCGCTGCTCCCATCGTTTCTAATGGGGACAGCCAGCCGCAGCTCATCCAGCTTGCCCACCCTAGCACTTGGCGAAGACGGGAGGAGTGAATACTACCCTAAATTTGCGCGATCTTAGAGACTGTGCGCCGCCGCGACCACGGCCTCGGCCGTGATGCCGAGTTCCTTCATGACGATGTTCCCCGGCGCACTCAGGCCGAAGCGGTCGATGCCTACCACACGGCCCTGCAAGCCGACATATTTGTACCACAGGCCGGTCACGCCGGCTTCGATGGCCACGCGTTTCAGGCACGAAGCGGGTAGAATGGTCTCGCGATAAGCGGCCGGCTGACGGTCAAACCGGAGGAAGGAAGGCATCGAGACAACGCGGGTGCCGGCTCCGAGGGTCTTGGCCGCCGCAACGGCCCACTGCACTTCACTGCCGGTCGCGAGCAGGATGTGTGTGAGCGGCGCAGTCTCTTGAATCAGAATATAGCCGCCCTTAAGCACTCCGGCCCGCCGCTCGTGCGGCGGACAGTCATTCAGCATCGGCACCGCCTGACGGCTGAGCGCCAGCAGTGTCGGTCCGTCGGTCCGTTCCAAGGCGGCTGCAAAAGCGCCAGCCGTTTCCTCGGGATCCGCCGGGCGGATCACTTCAAAATTCGGGATCAGCCGCAGCGCCGATACCGTCTCGACGGGCTCATGCGTCGGACCGTCCTCCCCCACTCCGACGGAATCGTGCGTGTAGATATAGACCACGGGCAGCTTGGCCAGCGCGGCGATGCGCATCGAGGGACGCGAGTAATCGGCGAAGACCAGGAACGTCGCGCACGACGGACGGAACAGCCCGTCGTAAGCCACGCCATTGTTGATCGCCGCCATGCCGTGCTCGCGGATGCCGTAACGGATGTTGCGGCCCGCGCGGTTGGTCTTGTCGAAATCCTTGTCGGTCGCGATGACGTTCAACGTGGAGCCGTTGAGATCGGCGCTGCCCGTAATCAGCAGCGGCAGCTCGGCTGCGATGGGTTGCAGCACGTCCCGGCCCGCGGCGCGCGTGGCCAGCTTGGCGTCGGCGGGGAACAGCGGCATCTTTTCCAACAGATGCGCCGCACTCGGCGTGTGGCTGGCACTGTCGAGGAGCGCGGCCTTGTCGGGATGCGCCTCGCGCCAGGCGGCGAAGGCTTTCTTCCACTTGGCGTAGCTGCGCTTGAGCCGCTTCTTGTGGCCGGCGAAATACTCGCGGACCGGTTCGCTCACATAAAAATGCTGGTCGGCCGGCAGACCGAGACCGGCGCGGGCGGTATCGGAGAACTTTGCGCCGCCTTCACCGTGGGCCTTCGGGGTGCCCTGCACCTCGGGAATGCCCTTGCCGATGAGAGTCCGCGCAATGATGAGCTGCGGCTTCCCGCTCTTGGCCTTCTTGGCCTTGTTGATGGCCTTGAGGATCGCCGGCATGTCGCTGCCGTCGGTCAGCGTCTGCACATCCCACTCGATCGCCTTGAAACGCGCGGCGGTGTTTTCGCTCTGCGTCTTGCTGGCCATCGCGTCCAGCGTCACGTCGTTCGAGTCGTAAATCAGGATGAGGTTGTCGAGGCCCTGGTGGCCGGCGAACTCGACCGCCTCCATCGCGACGCCTTCCTGCATGCAGCCATCGCCCGCGAGGCAGATCACGTGGTAGTCGAAAATTTCATGGCCGGGCGCGTTGAAGCGCGCCGCCGCCATCTGGCCGGCCATCGCCAGGCCGACCGAGTTGCCGATGCCCTGCCCGAGCGGGCCCGTGGTCGCTTCCACCCCGGGCGTCTCGTGAAACTCGGGATGGCCGGGCGTCTTGCTGTGCAACACGCGGAAATTTTTGAGATCCTCCAGCGTCAGCGCATAGCCGCTCAGGTGCAGCCAGCTGTAGAGGAACATCGAGCCGTGGCCGGCGGAGAGCACGAAGCGATCGCGGTTCAGCCAGCGCGGCTCGTCGGGATTGTGCACGAGGGCGTGGCCATAGAGCACGGCGCCGATCTCGGCGCAGCCCAACGGCAGGCCGAGGTGACCGGAGTTGCATTGGTGCACGGCATCGATGGCGAGACCGCGGGCTTGGGCGGCGGCTTGGGCAAGAAGAGGAGTCTGGAGGGTCATGGGAAAATGGGGCGAACCGGTTAGATGGTTAGGACTACGCCGGGACCGCCAGCCGGGGACGCAGAATTTCGGCCATAAAAAAGCGAGCCCCGAAAGAGGCTCGCTTGGTAAACAGGCGGGAGGCGGATGCTCAGCTCGCGACCGGGGTCGCGGCGGGGGCCACGCGGTTCTCGCGAACCTTGACGGCGACGGCGGCCTTGCCGGTGCGGTTGCGGAGATAATAAAGGCGGGCCCGCATCGTCTCGGACTCGCGCTCGACCTCGATCTTCTCGATGTTCGGGGAGTTGACGGGAAACACGCGCTCGACGCCCTCACCGTAGCTGATGCGGCGCACGGTGAAGACCTCGTGGATGCCATGACCCTTCCGGGCGATGACGATGCCGGAGTAAACCTGCACGCGTTCCTTGTCGCCCTCGCGGACCTTGGTGTGCACGCGCACGCCGTCGCCAACCTTGAAGGGCGTAATGTCTTTTTTCACCTGCTCAGCGGTGATTTCGGAGATGATCGGGTTCATGACTGTTTATTTGAGTAAATCGGGTCGGACTTGACGGGTTTTTTCCAGCTGTTTCGCCTGCCGCCATTTATCGATTTCGGCATGGTTTCCGGAGAGCAGAACCTCCGGAACGGACATGCCTCGATAGTCGGCGGGACGCGTGTATTGAGGAAAGTCGAGCAACTTGCTGGTGAAGGATTCGTGCGTCAATGACTTTTCCTCCCCCAGGACACCGGGGATAAAACGGGCCAGCGCATCGATCAAAACCGCCGCCGCGAGGGTGCCGTTGGTCAGCACATAGTCGCCGATGCTGATCTCCTGGTCGATGACGCCATCGCGAATCCGCTGGTCGATGCCCTCGTAATGGCCGCTCAGCAGAACCAGATGCGGTTGCTGGGAAAGTTCCTGCGCCAGCGCCGGCGAAAGCGGCGTGCCGTCCGGGGTCAGGTAAATGCGCCGGCAGCCCGGCGTCTGGAGCTGCTCGATGGCCGCAAAGGCGGGTTCCGGCTTCATCACCATGCCGGCTCCGCCGCCGAAGGGCCGGTCGTCTGCGGTGCGGTGTTTGTCCGTCGACCAGGCGCGCAAGTCATGGACCGTCACCCCGAGGTGGCCCGCCGCAATGCCCTTCCCCAAGATACTCTCCGCCAAGACGCTATCCAGCATCCGCGGAAACAGCGTGAGGACATCGATGCGCAGCATGGCGGTGGGTCAGGAGGCTAAACGAAAAAATCGCCCGAGCCGGTGAACGGCAGGGCGATTTCGAAAGGATGAGGGTCCGGCAGGCTTAGGCGGCGGGCGCACCGGCGCGGCGGGCCTTCTTGATCATCGCGTGCACGGTATCGGTCGGCTTCGCGCCCTTGCCGAGCCAGTAGTCGACGCGGTCGAGCTTCAGCTTGACGGTTTCGCCCTTCAGGCGGGGATCATAGATGCCAACGACTTCGACCGGATCGCCATCCCGGCGCGAACGGGCTTCGGCAATGACGAAGCGGTAGTGCGGCTGGTGGACGGCGCCGATGCGGGTGAGACGGATTTTGAGAGCCATGACAGGTGTTTTGCGGAGCGTTTCTTGCTTGGAAAAACGAAGACAAGACCGTCGGGCAATTGGCTTGTCAAGCCCTGACTCCCCCGCTCTGTTGACCAACCTTATGCTCAAAGCTGGTATCGTCGGCCTCCCCAATGTGGGCAAGTCCACCCTCTTCAACGCCCTTACCCGCTCCCGCAAGGCCGAGGCCGCAAACTACCCGTTTTGCACCATCGACCCCAACGTCGGGGTCGTGATCGTGCCCGATGACCGCGCCCTGGTCCTCCAGAAGATCGCCAAGACCAACGTCGTCGTCCCTGCCGCCATTGAGTTCGTGGACATCGCCGGGCTCGTCGCCGGTGCCAGCAAGGGCGAGGGCCTCGGCAACCAGTTCCTCGCCACCATCCGCGAGGTCGATGCCATCGTGCAGGTCGTCCGGTGTTTCGAGGACAACGACATCATTCACACCATGGGAGGCGTTGATCCCGTGCGCGACATCGAAGTCATCACCACCGAACTCGTGCTCGCCGACCTCGACGCCGTCGCCAAGCGCATCGACAAGACCCAGAAGAAGGCCAAGTCCGGCGACAAGGAGGCCATCCTCGAGCTGGCGCTCCTCGAGAAACTTTCCCCGCATCTCAATACCGGCAAGACCGCCAACACCCTGCCCGCCACGCCCGAGGAAATCGCGCTGATGAAGCTCTTCCAGCTGCTCACCGCCAAGCCCGTGCTCTTCGCGTGCAATGTCGCCGAGAGCGATCTCGCCACCGCCGAGCAAAATCCGTTTGTGCAAAAAGTCGCGGAGTACGTCCGCACCCATCACGACGCCGCCTACGTGCCGATTAGCGCGAAGATCGAATCCGAGCTCATCGATCTCCCGGCCGATGAGGCCAAGGCGTTTCTCAAGGATCTCGGCGTCGATGACTCCGGCGTCTCCTCCCTCATCAAGGGTACCTATCAATTGCTGGGCCTGCAGACCTATTTCACCGCGGGCGAAAAGGAAGTCCGCGCCTGGACGATCAAGAAAGGCTGGAAGGCCCCGCAGGCCGCCGGCGTCATTCACACCGATTTCGAGAAGGGCTTCATCAAGGCCGAGATCGTTTCGTATCACGACCTCACGACGCTCGGCAGTGTCGCCGCCGCCCGCGAAGCCGGCAAATACCGCCTCGAGGGCAAGGACTACACCTTCGCCGACGGCGACGTCGCGCTCTTCCGGTTCAATAACTGACCGGACGCGGCCTTCGTTCAGGTTATGGCTGGAGCTGCGACGCCCTCGCCGCGCTGGTTTCTGCTTGGCGGAAAGACGACGGCCACATGCCCGCCTCCGGCTTGGACCATTTGCGTATTACAACGGCATAAGTAATCTCCTGTCGGGAAATTTCTGGCGAAAAGGAACTCCTGCGGAACGTTGGTATCCCTTTACCGCCTCGCATGCCGTCGACTCCAAAAGCCTCCTCTGTCTGTCGTTCCCGCACCCCAGCCGGTCGTGTGGGCTGGCGGTGGCTGACCTTGATGACACTCGCCGCCGGATGGTTCGGACCGGTAGCTCCGATTCACGCCCAGACCACGCTATTCTGGGATACCAACGGTGCCACCGCCGGCGCCGGTTCATCTCCTTCCGCGACCTGGTCCACTAGCAGTTCGGATAAAAACTGGACCACCAGCTCCGCGGGCACCGCGTCCACGATTCAATGGACCAACGGCAGCAACGCAGTTTTCAGCGCGGGCACCGATGCGACCGGCAGCTATACCGTCACAGTCTCCGGCACTGTGTCCGCCGCGGGCATCACGGTGGAGGAAGGCAGCCCGACGTTCAGCGGCGGTATCGTCACGCTCAGCGGCACCACGCCGCAGCTCAGCGTCGCCTCCGGCAGCACGCTGACGTTCAACAGCCAGATCGCCGGCACCAGCGGCTTCACCAAGACCGGCACCGGCACCCTCACGCTCGGCAGCACGGCCAACGCCTACACCGGTACCACCACCGTCAACGCCGGCACGCTCCTCCTCGGCGCCAGCAACGTGATCCCGGACGCCTCCGCGCTCGTCATTGGAAGCGGAGCAACGGTCGATCTGGGCTGGGGCCACAGCGAAACCGTCGCCTCACTCGCCGGCGCCGGTACGCTCGATATCAAGGGCGGCCCGTTCACCGTCGGCGATTCCACCAGCACCACTTTTTCGGGCGTGCTCATGGACAGTGGCGGCTACGGCTCGCTCGTGAAACAGGGCACCGGCACCCTCACGCTCTCGGGCGCCAACACCTTCAGCGGCCTCACCACGATCAACGCCGGCGCGCTCAATCTCCAGAATTCCTCCGCGCTGGGCGGCTCGACCTATGGCAACATCGTCGCCAGCGGCGCCGCGCTCCAGCTGCAGAACAATATTTCCGTCACCGAGGGATCCTTCACGGTGTCCGGCTCCGGCATCGGCTCGACCGGCGCCATTCGCAACATCAGCGGCAACAACACGCTCAACGCCGCGCTCAACCTCAACGCCAGCTCCACCCTTGGCTCCGACGCCGGCACCCTGACGGTCACGGGCGACGTCAATCTCGGCTCCAGCCAGACCCTGACCGCCACCGGGGCCGGCAACCTCAACCTCGCCGGCGCGCTCAACGGTTCGAGTGGAGTCACCGTGGCCGGGACCGGCACCCTCACCTATTCCGGCACCAGCAGCAATTCCTACACGGGCAGCACGCTCATCAACAGCGGCACGCTGCAGCTGAACAAGACCGCCGGCACCAACGCGATCGCCGGCGGCACCGTGACCATCGGTGACGGCGTCGGCGCCGCGAATTCCGCCAATCTCACGCTCCTCGCCTCCAATCAGATCGCGGACTACGCCGGGCTCATCACCATCAACTCCGACGGCCGGCTGAATATCAACAACCAGCAGGAATCCATCAACACGGTCGCAGGTACCGGCACGATCGACCTCGGCACCAGCGGCTACCTCGGCGTGGGCGTCAACTCCGGCTCCTCCATTTTCGGCGGCACGATCGCCGGCACCGGCGTGCTGGAGAAACTCGGCTCCGGCACCCTGACTTTCACCTCGTCCTTCAATTTCAGCGGCGAGCTCCGCCTGACCGGCGGCACCGTCATCCTGGCCGGCATCAGCGCGACCGTCGGCACCCTTCACATCACGGGCAACACCGTCCTCGATTTCGGCAATTCCACGGCGTCCATGCTCAACGCCACCAACCTGATCGTCGACTCGGGCGTGACCCTCACGATCATCAACTGGGTCAGCACGACCGACTATTTCTACGCGCAGAACTGGAATGGCGCCACCCTCGGCGGCAGCGGCACGGCGCCAATGAACCAGATCACTTTCAGCGGCTACTCGAACAACAGCACGCAGTGGCAGAGCTTCGACCATCAGATCAGCCCGGTGCCCGAGCCGGCAACCTACGGCGCGATCCTGCTCGGACTGGCCCTCGCCTGGGTCTTCTGGCAACGCCGGGACGCGCTCCGCGTGCAAAGATCGCGGCTTGCGATCATCCAGTGATTTATCGCGGGCCACGCGCAGATCCGGCGGTTGAGCTGGGATCATGCAACTGAGCGCGGACCGCCGTGCCGTCCGTGCGTTGGGTGCCCCATCGGCTTGACGAGAGCGGATGCGGAGAAACCAGGCATGCTCCTAGCCGAGGCCTGGCCGTTGCCTGAAATGCCCTTGCTGCACCGGGCTGTTTTCCTGTATTAAACATCCGTGGGGACTTTTGGAAGATGACCTGCCGGTCGCCAAGCCCAGCTCTGGCTTCACGTCGTTCACCCAACCGACGGAGACCTTGGTTTTTGTCGTCGAGCCTCCTGGCTTGGTTGTTCCTCGGCCTTCTCGCCCAGGCCCAGACCACCCTTTATTGGGACATCAATGGCTCCGCCGCCGGTGCAGGTGGAGCCACGCCTTCGGGTACTTGGAAGACTTCGGGTGCCGCCAACACCAACTGGAGCACCAGTTCCGCCGGTACCGCCACCACCGCGGTCTGGACCGCCAACGATGTCGCGGTTTTCAGTGCCGGCACTGACGCGACCGGCGCCTACACCGTCACGGTCTCCGGCACGCAGTCCGTCGACTCCATGCTCATCAATGCCGGCACGATCGACTTTACCGGCGGCACTCTCAGCCTCACCGGCACCACCCCTGGCATCACGGTCGCCTCCGGCCTCGCTGCCACATTCGACAGCAAGCTCACCGGGAGCAACGGTCTCGTCATCAATGGCGCCGGCACCGTCCTCCTTAACAACACCGGCAATACCTACACAGGTGCCACCACCGTCAGTCTCGGCACTCTTCAGGTCGGTGCCACCGGCAATAACATCCTGCCCACCACGACGGCTCTCACCATCGCCTCGGATGCCTCCGTCGCCTTGCTTTCCGGCTCCACCGCGCAGGCAGTCGGCTCCCTGACCGGTGCCGGTTCCCTCAATCTGGGCAACAATACCTTCAAGGTGGGCGACACCACCAACACCACTTTTTCCGGTGCCATCGCAGATGACGGCAGTGGCACGAGTGTCTTGCAGAAGACCGGCACCGGCACGCTCACACTCTCCGGCACCAGCACCTTCAACGGCGCGGTCAATGTGTCCGCCGGCACGCTCGTCGCCGCCAGCAGCGGCGCCCTCGGCGCAGCCGGTTCCGGCAACACCATTGCCAACGGCGCGACCCTCGCCCTTTCCGGCAACAGCATCCTGAATACCACGGCTTGGTCCGTCAACGGGACCGGCGCCAGCACCAACGGCGCGATCGAGAATCTCCGCGGCGCCAACTCCCTGGGCGGCACCATAACCCTCTCCGGCAACACGACGGTCGCCTCGGACGCCGGCACGCTCACGCTGACCGGCGACGTCGGGCTGGGCGCCCGGACCCTCACTGCCAGCGGCGCCGGAAACATCAACCTCAGCGGAGCCATTTCCGGCACCGGCAAGTTCATCGAGGCTGGCGGCGGCACCACGACCCTTTCCGGCACCACCGCCAACACGTTCTCCGGCACGACCACCATCAACGACGGCACCTTGCAGCTCGGCAAGACCGCCGGCGTTGCCGCCCTCGGCGCCGGCGCCATCACCATTGGCGACGGCACCGGTGCCGGCAGCTCCGCCAATCTCGTGCTGCTCGCCAACACCCAGCTGTCGGGTTCAGCCAGCATCACGCTCAATTCCGACGGACGTCTGGCGCTGAACAATTTCACCCAGTCCATCGACAAGCTCAGCGGGACCGGCCTGGTTGACCTTGGGGCCAGCGGCAGCCTGACCGTCGGCGCCGCCAACGGGTCTTCCAGCTTCAACGGCACTGTGACCGGCGGCGGCAACCTGATCAAAGCCGGCACGGGCACGCTCACTTTCAACAGCTCATTTAATTTCACCGGCACCCTCACGCTCAGCGGCGGCACGATCTCCCTCAACGCCATCACACTCTCGGTCGGGACGCTTCACATCACCGGCAACACCGTCTTGGATTTTGGGGCCTCGACGGCCTCCACCCTCAACGCCACTACTTTCATCGTCGATGCCGGCGTCACCCTTACCGTCATCAACTGGGCGAACGCCGTCGATTATTTCTACGCCCAGAATTGGACCGGTGCCACCCTCGGCGGCAGTGGCACCACGCCGGAAAATCAGCTCACCTTCAGCGGCTACTCCAACAATAGCACGCAGTGGCAAAGCTACGACGATGAGGTTACTCCGGCCCCTGAGTCCGCCTTCTACGGCGCCGTCTTCATTGGTCTGACCCTTGCCTGGGTTCTCTGGCATCGCCGCCCGCCGGCTCTCCTCGCCTAGTGTATCTGGCCGCCGGCCTCGCGCCGGTCACGGCGCGTGCGGACCGACACCGCCACGGCCAGGGCGATGGCTTCGATCATCACTTTCTGCGGCAGGCTCGGCTGACCCTGTTTCGCCTGTTCCGGCAGGAACGGCACATGAATGAATCCGCCGCGCACTCCGCGTCGCGCGCGCAACGCGTGCATCAGGCTATAAAAAACATGATTGCAGACAAACGTCCCCGCGGTCTGGGAAACCGCTGCCGGTATTTCATGGGCGCGGAGCGTCGCGACAATCGCCTTGATCGGGAGCGTGCTCCAGTAAGCCGTCGGCCCTCGCGCCACCACCGGAGCATCCACCGGTTGCGCCCCCGCGTTGTCCGCGATCCGCGCGTCGTCCACATTGATCGCCACCCGTTCCGGCGTGATGTCCGACCGGCCTCCTGCCTGGCCGACCGCGATGACCAGGGCCGGATCCGTCTCGCGCAGGATCCGGCGCAGCGCGGCATTCGCCGCACCGAACTCGCAGGGCAGAATCCGCCCGATGACCCGGCACCCGGCAATCACGCGGCCGTTGAGCTGCCGCGCGATTTCCTGCGAGGGATTGAGCTGGTCTCCGCCGAAGGGTTCGAAGCCGGTGATCAGGACGGTTTTCATGGTTATTCGCCCACACCCTAGAACCGATAAACACAAAAGTACATCAGCAGCACGTTCGCCGCGAGGATGACGAGCGCGATCGGGATCTGCGCCTTGATGACCGCGTGCTTGTCGGGCAGCTCCAGCAGCAGCGCAGGCACCAGGTTGAAGTTTGCCGCCATCGGAGTCAGCAGCGTGCCGCAGTAACCCGATAGCATGCCGATGGATGCCATGATCGCTGGATTGCCGTGGTGCAGCTGCACGATCAGCGGCAGCCCGATGCCAAGCGTGATGACCGGGAAGGCGGCAAACGCATTGCCCATGATCACGGTGAAGAGCGCCATGCCGAGACAGTAAGCGGCCACCGCGACAAAGGGAAACTGCGTCGGCAACGCCTGCGCCACCAAGCCGGCCACGACCGGGCCCACCCCCGCCTGGGCAAAAATCCCACCCAGCGCCGCAAGCAACTGTGGCAGAATCACCGCCCAGCCAACCGCCTGGAGCAACCGGCTGCCTTCCGCCACCGGCACGTCCATCCGTGCCCGCGTCACTTGCATACCCACGGCCAGCGCCAACAGCGCCCCGATCCCGATGGAAATCAGCGTCGCTTGCTTGGGGTCAACCAGTTCCCGCGCCCCAAAATGGATTCCGCCGAGGAACAGCGACCCCACGATCGCCGAGGCCGGAATGAGCAGCACCGGCCAAAACACCTTGTTCTTCAGCGTTTCGGCCCGAAGCACGCGCTCCGGTTTGCCCGACGTCGCTTCATTGGAACGAACAACCTGCCCCGCCGCCGCCAGCAGCACCATCGCCAGCAGCAGATAACCGGTCACAACCGGCGGCAGAAGTTTCCCGAAGACAAACACCACGGACAACAGCCCCCAGAACAACGCGGAGCCCCACCGTTTCGGGTGCGCCTCATCCAGCGCGATGCGACCGGCGATCAGCGCGAGCACCACACCGACGAGCAGGTAAAAAAACTCCACCGTGAGGTAAGGCGTCATGTCCCGCCCCCCTTGGATTCCGGCTTTTTCCCGGCCTCCCGCGCAATCTGCCGGTCAAGCTCGCGCGTCCGCCAGGCCATCACCCCGAAAGCGATGAGCGCGGTCGGGATGCCCCAGCGCGCCATCGCCCACAGGCTCACCTCGATTTTCAACGCATCGAAGAATCCCTTCATCAGCAGGATCGCCCCGACCGCGATGAAGATATCCTCGCCGAAAAAATTCCCGACATTCTCCGCCGCAGCCGCGTGCGCCCGGATATCCTGCACCGTCTGGTCGGACAATTCGCCATACCTGGCCCGGGCTGCCCCTTCCGCCATCGGCGCGATCAGCGGCCGCACGGCCGCCGCGTGGCCGCCCAGATTGATGCCCAGGCTGACCGAGATCTGCCGCACCGCCGTGTAGAGCAACACCACCCGGCCCGCCGTCGCCGCCTTCGCGCGCCGGATCAGGGTCTCCGCGCGCTCCTGCAGACCGTAACGCTCCAGCAGCCCGATGACCGGCACCATCAGCACGACCACGAGGGTCATGTAACGGTTTTCCACGAAATATTTTCCGAACAGCGCCATGATGTCGTTGAACGACATCCCCGCCACCAAGCCGGTCGCGATGCCCGCCGCCAGCACCACCAGCAGCGTGTTGAACCGCAGTGCAAAGCCGGCCGCCACCACAAGAATTCCGATCAGCTTGATCATGGGCCAAAGGCCTTGATTTCGATTTCCGCCCGCGCGAGTTCGTGCCGCAGTCGCCGCGCCACCGCCACCGCCTGCGGCCCGTCGCCATGCAGGCAGACCGTATCGGCCGTGATGGGCACATCGATGCCATCTGTCGATCGCACCACGCCTTCGCGCACCATCCGCAGCACCTGCGCCACCGCCAGCTCCTCATCGGTGATGAGCGCATCCGCCCGGGCCCGCGGCGTCAGCGAGCCGTCGCACTGGTACGTGCGGTCCGCAAAGACCTCACTGGCCACCTTCAGCCCGATTAAATTCGCCGCGCGGACCAGCTGGCTTCCCGCCGGGGAATACATGAGGGGATCGCGATCCGTCGTCTGGATCGCGCCCGCGATCATCACGGCGAGATCGTAGTCGCGCGCCGCCAGGTTGTAGAGCGCGCCGTGAAGTTTCACATGGTGCACCCGCACGCCCGTCTCGGCCGCGATCCGCTGCAATCGCTGGATTTGCCCAAAGACCAGCAACCCTGCCTCGACCGGGGAAATCGCCAGCTCCCTTCGCCCAAAGTTCTCCCGGTCCTCAAATCCCGGATGCGCCCCGATCCGCACGCCGTGCCGTTGCGCCAGTGCAACACTGGCCCGCATCGTCGCCTCATCCCCGGCATGCGCCCCGCACGCGATGTTCGCCGATGTGATGAGCGGCATCAGCTCGGCGTCGTGGCCGGCCGCTTCACCCAAGTCGCAGTTAAGGTCGATGCGAGGCACGTCGTCAGCGGAGTTTCTGGGCGAGGCCTTCATGCAGCATCGCCAGCACGCGCTCGCGGGTCAGCGCGAGTTGATGCGCCTCGTTCAGCGGCACCTCGGCGAATTTCAATTTGTCGCCCGGCCGCAGCTGCGCGACGAGCGGCAGATCCACGCTGATCACATGCGCGGCCTGCGGATAACCCCCGATCGTCTGCGCATCCGCCATGAGGATGATCGGCTGGCCGTCCGGCGGGATCTGCACCGTGCCGGGCGCCACCGCCGACGAGATCAGCTCCTGCGCTCCGCCGATCCGCACGAGCCGCCGTCCGCCCAGCCGCAGCCCCATCCGATCGGACTGCGACATGACCTTGAATTCCGTATCGAACAGCACTCCGCCAAATTCATCCGCCTGCGCCCCGCGCACTACGCGCACCGTCGGCGCCGGCGAGTAGGCCGGGAAAATCCGCTCGTCGATCCGCCAATGGCCCGCCATCCGGCGCGTGACCTCCGGCGCGCGCAGGACATCGCCGTCGCGCAGGGCCCGGCCTTCAAATCCCCCCAGCCCGGCCCGCAGGTACGTGCTGCAGCTGCCAAGCACCGGCGCAATTTCCCATCCGCCCGCAATGGCGACATAGGCCCGGCAACCGCGCCGCGCCGCGCCTAGCTTCACGCGTCCGCCAGCTGGAACCTCAAAAGGGCGCCATGCCTCCACGCCGGAAAACTCCGCACCGGTTACGGCAATCGTGGCGGCCGTCGAAAAAACCAGTTCCGGGCCCAGCAGCGTACACTCCAGTGTAGCCGTATCCTCTGGATTACCGACCAGCAGGTTGGCCACCCGCAGGGCGAACCCATCCATCGCGCCGCTCAACGGCACGCCTTGCGCGCGATGACCGCGCCGGCCCAGGTCCTGGACGGTCGTCAGCATGCCGCTGCGAATGACGGTCACTTCCATGCGGAAAATTCCTCCACCGTGATCGGTTTGAATCTCACCCGGTCTCCCACGCGCAACAGCGCCGGTTCCGCCTCACCGGGCCGGAACAGCGCGAGCGGCGTCCGCCCGATGATCTGCCAGCCGCCGGGTGTCGCCAGTGAATAGATGCCCGTCTGCGCGCCGCCGATGCCCACGGATCCCGCCGGCACATTTTTCCTCGGCGTCGCCCGGCGCGGCGTGTGCAGTTTTTCCGGCAGGCCCCCGAGATAGGGAAACCCCGGCGCAAACCCGATGGTGTGCACCAGATAGTCCGCCGCCTTGTGGCGCTTGATCACTTCCGCCGGTTCCAGCCCGCAGTGCCGGGCCACATCGGCCAGGTCCGGCCCAAACTCACCGCCATAGCTCACCGGAATTTCGATCGTCCGGCCCGGGCTCGCGAATTTCTTCTTCGCCTCGGCCTGGAGATGGCGGGCCCGCTCGGTGATGAAACGGCACACGCGCTCATAGGGACGCTCGCCTTCGCCGGTCACCCGGCTGGGCTCGTAGAAGACCGTGACCGTCGCGTAGGCGGCGACCACCTCGATGATGCCGGGCGGACGGTCCCGCTCCAGTGCGGCCATGAGGGCGCGGACGCGCGGCAGCACCGACTTGTCGATGCCGGTGCCGAGTCCAACCACGACAGCGGTGTCGCCCAGCGCGGTAAACGTCATGGCGCGGTTATCCCGTGCCACCCGCAGCTTGGCAAGAATCAGAAGTGTCGGAGCCTAAAGTCGGACGAATCCAGTAGCAGCCGACGTAAGAAGGCTGGCTCGGGTGCAGTGTCGAGCCAGCCTCCTTACGTCGGCTGCTACTGGACCGAGTCGCCCCCGCGACACACCCGCACGGTGGCTAATCCCCGGAACCACCGCAGCTGATACCCGGCCGGATTAGATTGATGTTTCCCGCCAAAAATCCTGAGTTCTGACTCTTCATGCGCCACCGTCACGCCCTGCTGTCGCTCGTCTCGCTGACCCTGCTTGCGGCCTGCCGCGAGTCCAAGGTGGAGAGTTACCGCGTGCCCAAGGAAAAGCCCGAGGAACTCCCTCCTGGCATGGCCGCCGGCGGTAGCCCCGGCGCCCCGGCCGCTCCCGGAAGCATGGACATGGCCAGCACCACCGTCCCGACGGCCAGCGGCTCCGACCTGACTTGGACCGCTCCCGCCCACTGGAAGGCGAAGCCCGCCGCTGCCATGCGCAAAGGCAGCTTCACGGTGCCGGGTGACAATGGCGCCGAGGCCGACCTCTCCATCACGGCGTTTCCCGGCGATGTCGGCGGCGAACTCGCCAACCTTAACCGCTGGCGCGGACAGATCCAACTGGCGCCGCTGTCCGAGGGCGACCTCCGCGGCGTCACCACCCGGATCGAACAGCACGGCCTGACGTTCATCGTCGTGGATTTTGCCAATACCGACGCGGCCGGCCCGCGGCGGATTCTCGGCGCCATCGTGCCGTACAACAACGCCACCTGGTTCTTCAAGCTCACCGGGCCCGACGCCCTCGTCGCCAGGGAAAAGCCGGCCTTCCTCGCCTTCCTGCAAACCATCTCGGCCCCCGCGCCCGCCGCCCCGTGAACGACACCGTCCGCCAGTTCCGTGATTTTTTCGTGTCGCTGCGGCTCACCGTGGTGCTGCTTGCGCTGTCGATGATCCTGGTCTTCGCGGCCACGCTCGACCAGGTGAACCTCGGGATCTGGGCCGTGCAGGAAAAATATTTTCACAGCCTGTTCGTGCTCTGGCGGATTCCCGGCACCGCCATCCCGCTGCCCGTGTTTCCCGGCGGCTACCTCATCGGCGGCTTTCTCCTCGTCAACCTCATCTCCGCCCATGTCTACCGGTTCAAGCTGACCTGGCGGAAATCCGGTATCTTCCTCACCCACGCCGGCCTCATCCTGCTCCTGATCGGCGAACTGCTCACCGGTCTCTGGCAGGAGGAGTTTCAACTGCGGCTCAAGGAAGGTGAGACGAAAAGCTACGCCGAGAGCTACCGCTACAACGAGCTCGCCATTATCAACACGACCGACCCGAAGTTCGACGACGTCGTTGCGATCCCGGACCAATTGCTGGCGGATCAGACTCCGATCCAGCACCCGCACCTGCCGTTCCGCGTGATGACCAAGGAGTATTATCCCAATGCCGACCTGCGGATGCGCGCCAGCACCGGCGACAATCCGTCGCTCGCCACCGCGGGCCTCGGCCCCCAGATTACCGTCACGCCTTTGCCGCTCACCTACAAGCAGGACGAGCGCAACTGGCCCGCCGCCTTCGTCGAACTCGTCGGCCCCGAGGGCTCGCTCGGCACCTGGCTCGTCTCCCCGCAGCTGCCCGCCCCGCAGGCCTTCGAGTATGGCGGCCACAGCTGGCGCATCGGGATGCGCGCCCAGCGCGCCTACAAGCCGTTTTCCCTCCAGCTGGAAAAGTTCAGTCATGATGTTTACGTCGGCACCGACATCCCGAAAAATTTCTCCAGCCGCCTGCACCTACAGACGGCCGACGGCCGCGACGACCGCGAGGTGCTCATCTACATGAACAATCCCCTCCGCTACGCCGGCCTGACGTTTTACCAGGCCAGCTATGACGGCGAGCACACCACCATCCTCCAGGTCGTGCGCAACCCCAGCTGGCGCCTGCCCTACATTTCCTGCGCGATGGTCGCCCTCGGCCTCATCGTCCAGTTCGGCATCCACCTCATCGGCTTCATCGGCAAACGCCGTGCCGCGACGGCCTGAACACCTCCGTTCCACCCGCCGCCCGTGCTTCCATGAAACGTTTCATCCCCTTTCTTCTCCTGCTGCTTGGCTTGGCCCTGATTGGCCGTTCACTCCTGCCGCCACGCAACCCGGCCAAGTTCGATGTCATCGGGTTTAGCCGGCTGCCGGTCCTCATGAACGGCCGGATCAAGCCGATGGACACGGTCGCGCGCACCTCGCTCCTCGTCCTCTGCAATAACGTCTCGAACGATCCCGCCAACAACGACGCCGCGCGCAGCCACCGGATCGCCACGCCCGACGACCGCCTGCTCACGCCCAACGAGTGGTTTCTCGACCTCGTCTTCGATGGCGCCAAGGCGGACACGTACCAGGTCATCGTCATCGACAACCCCGATGTCCTGAGCCTGTTCCATCTTCAGGCCGAGGAGGGCCTCGGCAAGCGCCGGTTCTCGTTCTTGCAGATCCGGAAGTACCTGCCGGAACTGGAACGCCAGGCCCAGCTCGCCGAGCCCGTCGATTCCCAGGCCCGCAATGCGTTCCAACGCAGCGTCGTTCAGCTCCAGTCAAATGTGATCCTGTATCTCCGCCTGAAGGAGAGCCTCGTCGCTTCCGACAGCGCGGATTTTCTCGGCGACCTGATGGATTTCCAAAAAATCCTTCCGGCCGGCGTCGAGGCCGTCCGCGCGAAGGAGGCGAAAAAAACATACGATGAGGCCGCGGCCCGCCAGCTGCTCGATTACGGCGAACGCTTCGACCACATGGGCCAGCTCGGCTACATCCTTGCCGTGGCACCCGCGGCCGGGGAAAGCGACGCCAACGGCTGGAGGAATGCCGGCACGGCCCTGATGGAGACGTTTCAGACCGGGGCGGTGAATCCGCACGTGATGGCCTACGCCGGACTCGCCCATACGTGGCGCGCCGATCGGCCGGACGAATTCAACGAGATCATCCGGCTCTATCGCGCGGAGCTGGAAAAGGGCTTTCCTGCCGCGCTCGCCAAGTGCGACGCCGAGATGCGCTACAACAACGTGAAGCCGTTCACGACCGCCAAGATGCTCTATGTGGTGGCGCTGTTCGCCGCGCTCTTCTCCTGGCTGTACTGGCCCCGGGAGTTCGGCCGTGGCGCCTTCTCACTCGTCGCCCTCGCGTGGCTGCTCACCACCGCCGGCATCCTCACGCGCATGTGGCTGGAGGGCCGGCCACCCGTCACCAACCTTTACTCTGCCTCGCTCTTCGTCGGCTGGGTCGCCGTGGCCTTCTGCCTCGGTCTCGAATACCTCTACCGCAACGGCATTGGCTCAGCCGCCGCCGGGCTCATCGGTTTCAGCACGCTGCTGATCGCCTCGTACCTTGAACTCGGCGGCGACACCCTCGAGATGATGCGCGCGGTGCTCGATTCGAATTTCTGGCTCTCGACCCACGTGCTCACGGTCGTCGCCGGCTACGGCGCCACCTATCTCGCCGGATTCCTCGCGCTGATCTATATTGTGCGCGGCGTCTTCACCAAGTCGCTGGACAAGGCCACCGCCGACACCCTCGCCCGCATGGTCTACGGCATCGTCTGTTTTGCCACGCTGTTCAGTCTCATCGGCACCATCCTCGGCGGCATCTGGGCCGACCAGTCGTGGGGCCGCTTCTGGGGCTGGGATCCCAAGGAAAACGGCGCGCTCATCATCGTGATCTGGAACGCGATCATCCTCCACGCCCGTTGGGGCGGCTTGGTGAAGCAGCGTGGGCTGATGTGCCTCGCCGTTTTCGGCAACATCGTGACGAGCTGGAGCTTTTTCGGCGTAAACCTGCTCGGCGTCGGCCTCCACAACTACGGCTTCGTCGAGGCGACCTTCTGGTGGCTGCTCGCCTTCGTCGCCAGCCAGCTCGTCTTCATCGCCATCGCCAACCTGCCCCTGGCCAAGTGGCGCAGTTTCCGGGCCTGACCCGCCCACTCGTAGCAGCCGAGGTAACGAGGCTGAGGCAACTTTAACTGCGAAGGGCGCAAAGAGCGCGAAGTTCGATCCGGGACCATCCTGCTTGGCCTTCGCGCTCTTTGCGTTCTTCGCGGTTAAAAAATCCCGGCCGCCTACCTACCGAGCAATTCCTCGGCGTGCGCCAGCGCGCTCTTCGCCTTGCTGTCGCCGAGCATCCGCGCGAGTTCGCTCACCCGTGCCTTCCGGCTCGCCTGGATCGGCTCGATCGTCACCACGGCGCGGTCCTTGGACTGGTCCTTCGTGACCACCAGATGACACGTCGCCTGGGCCGCCACCTGCGGCAGGTGGGTCACGCAGAGCACCTGGTGATTCTTCGCGATGCCGGCCATCTTCTCGCCCACCACGCGCCCAATCTCGCCGCCGACATTTGCGTCCACCTCGTCGAACACCAGCAGCGGCACCTCGTCGAGGTCCGCCAGCACCGTCTTCAGCGCCAGCATCACGCGCGCGAGTTCGCCGCTCGACGCCACGCGGTTCAACGGCAGCGGCGCCTCGCCCACGTTCGGGGAAAAAAGAAATTCCCCGCCGCAATCCCCCGTCGGCCCGAGCTCGGGCAATGCCACCAGCCGCACCTGGAAATCCGCCTTCTTGAACCCCAGCTGCGCGATGCTCTTCGCCGCCACCTTCGCCAGTTCCTTCGCCGCCTTCTCGCGCAGCCCGCGCAGGACCGCCGCCTCTTTCTTCGCGGCGCGATGAGCGTCGGAAATCTGTTTCTCCAGCTTCGACAGGGTGCCCTCCAGATCGCCCTGTACCTCCAGCCGCCGCCGCATCTCGTCGCGCGCCGCAAGCACGGCCGCAAACTCGCCGCCGTGCTTCCGTTTCAGCTCCAGCCAGGTGTTCATCTGCGCGGTCAGCTGCTCGGCTTGCTCGGGATCGAACTGCAGTTGCTGGCTGAGCGCTGAGAATTCCGCGCCAAGGTCGTTCAACTCCACCGCCGCCGAAGCCAGCCGGTCCGCCAGCGGCTTGCTCGCTGCATCGATGCTCTCCAGCTGCCGGGACTCGCGCAGCAGTGCCGCCACGCGGCTCTGCACCCCCTCCTCTCCTGTCAGCCCGCCCGCCAGCGCCTGGGACAATTCGATCAGCTCCTGCGCCCGGCTCATCCGGGCAAAGTCGCGCTCCAACGCCTCGATCGCCGGCTCGGTCAGGTCGAGCGCATCGATCCGGGCGAGCTGGTTCTGGAGGAACGCGATCTGGTCGGGCGCAAGTTTCGTCTCCTGCATGATCCGCTCGCGTTCGGCGATCAGGTCGCGCCATCCGCGGTAACTTGCCTGATAACTCGCCAGCGTCCCGTCGGCGCGGCCAAAGAGATCAAGCAGCTCAAGCTGGCAGGCTTCCTTCAGCAGCCGGCGCGGTTCGCTCGGACCATGGAAATCCACCCAGTGCTCGCCCAGCTGCTGCAGGGCGGAGAGCGTGGCCAGGCTGCCATTGACCGTGATCTTGGGCGCCTTGTCCCGCGGCAGACTGCGCTTGAGAATCAGCACGCCGTCCTCGCAAGGCGGCAAGTCCAGTCCGGCCAGCACGGCGTCGATCTTCCGCGGATCGGTGAAAAACAAGGCGGCTTCCGCCTCCACCGCCGGCGCGCCCTGCCGGATGATGGTTTTGTCGGCACGCTCGCCCGCCAGCAGGCTCAGCGCGCCCAGCAGGATGCTTTTCCCCGCGCCCGTCTCACCCGTGACCGCCGTGAATCCCGCCTCGAAATCAAGCGCGACCTCCTCCAGCAGGGCCAGGTTTTTGATGCGGAGCGACTGAAGCATGGCGGTTACCGATGAACACCCGGCCGGCGTTCGTCAAAGCCGCTTCTTGTTGAATGGTTACCCGCAGGGATAGTCGTGCGGGGCGGGTGCCCTCACCCGCCTTTGCTCCAGCGGGGTGAGGGCACCCCGCCTACAGTGGAACTCCGTGATCCACCCAGAAGCAGGCCGGATTGGGTCCAGCCAAAACCCG
>CAIONS010000005.1 GCA_903859715.1 uncultured Opitutia bacterium | reverse complement strand
CTACCTATAAATCCCGGATCGCGGTCGCGAAGACCTCGCAGGCCCGGTCGATCGCGGCGCCCTCGTGAGCGGTGCTGATAAAGCCGGCCTCGTAGGCACTGGGGGCGAGATACACGCCGCGCTCCAGGCAGGCGTGGAAGAATTTAGCGAAGAGCTTGGCATCGCCGGTCAGCGCGGTGGCGTAGTCACGGACAGGCGTGGCGGTGAAGAAGATGCTGAACATGGAGCCGCATTGCGGGACCTGCACCGGGAGGCCCTTGGCTTTTGCGGCGGCGAGCACAGCATCGCGGAGCTGGCGGCCAAGGGCGTCGAGACGGGCGTAAGGATTGAGTTCCTCCAGGAGAGTCAGCGCAGCGATACCGGCGGCCATGGCGAGCGGATTGCCGCTCAAAGTGCCGGCCTGATAGACGGGACCAAGCGGCGCGAGACAGTCCATGATGTCGGCGCGTCCGCCAAAGGCGCCGACCGGGAGCCCGCCGCCGATGATTTTGCCGAGGCAGGTGAGATCGGGAATGATTTTCTCCCGTTCCTGCACGCCGCCCTTCGCGATGCGGAAGCCGGTCATGACTTCGTCGAAGATGAGGAGCGCGCCATGCTTGGCCGTGATCTCGCGCAGATAGGCGAGGTAGCCGGCATCGGGTATAATGAAGCCGACGTTGCCGCAGTAGGGCTCGATGATGACGCAGGCGATCTGGCCGGGATTGGCGGCGAAGGCCGCAGCGAGGGCGGCGGGATTGTTGTAAGGGAGAACCACGGTCTCGCGGGCAAACGACGCGGGGACGCCGGCGCTGTCGGGATTGCCGTGCGTAAGCGCGCCGGAGCCGGCCTTGATGAGGAGCGAGTCAGAGTGGCCGTGGTAGCAGCCGGAGAACTTGATGATTTTGTCGCGCTTCGTAAAACCACGCGCAAGCCGGATGGCGGACATCGTCGCCTCGGTGCCGCTGTTGCACATCCGAACCTTCTGGATCGACGGAAAGAACTTCACGATCAGCTCGGCCATCTCGACCTCGTACGGATTCGGCGTGCCGAAGGACGTGCCGTTCTCGAGCGCCGCGGCGATGGCGGCCTTGATGCGCGGGTGATTATGTCCGTGGATCGCCGGGCCCCATGTGCAGACGAAATCAATTAGCTCTCGATCATCGGCGGTAATGAGCGTGGCGCCCCGAGCGGCTTTCACGAAGAAGGGCGCGCCGCCGACAGAGCGGAAAGCGCGCACCGGGGAGTTGACGCCGCCGGGCATCAGCCGGAGGGCGCGAGCGAAAAGGGCGTCTGAAGTTTGGGCCGGCACAGGAGAATCGTTGAAATCAGGCCAAGCCGCGGTTGCCGATGGAGATCAGGTTTCCTTCCGGATCCTTGCCGTTGCAAAACCGCGAATTGGGCCCGTCGTGAATCGGCCCGAGTTTCAGCCCGCGGCGTTTCAACAGCGCCTTGGTCTTGGCGACATCCTTCACGCCAAAGACAATTTTTGCCGCCGCGCGGCGAAAATCAGCGGTTTTGCTGGCCTGGTGCAGTGCGATATTGCAGCCGCCGGCACCCAGTTCGATCCAGCCCTTCTCGGGTGGAGCGACGGGCTTGAGCTCGAAAACGCGCTGATAAAATTCCGCGAGCTTCTCGACGTTTTTGACGTAGAGGACAATCCGGGTGATCGGGGCCAGCATGGGATTCAGCTCACGTATTTCTGCACGATGGGAATCCGCCGGCCAACGCCGAAGGCGAGCGGTGTGATCTTGAGGCCGGGCGCAGCCTGCTTCCGCTTGTACTCGTTGAGATCGACCTTGCGCACGACGTCATTGACGACGGCTTCGCTGAAGCCCTGGGCGATCAAGTCGCGGCGGGAGAGGCCTTCCTCGACGTAGCCGTGAAGGATCGCGTCGAGCATGTCGTAGGGCGGGAGGCTGTCCTGGTCGGTCTGGTCGGGGCGCAGCTCGGCGCTGGGCGCCTTGGCGATCGTATTTTTCGGGATGATCTCGCGCTCGCGGTTGATCCAGTTGGAGAGCGCGTAGACCTGCATCTTGAAGACATCCGAGATAACCGCGAGGCCGCCGCACATATCGCCGTAGAGAGTGCAGTAACCCACCGCCATTTCGCTCTTGTTGCCGGTGGTGAGAAGCAGGGAGCCGAATTTATTGGAGAGGGCCATCATGAGGACGCCGCGGACGCGGGCCTGGATGTTTTCCTCGGCGACGTCGCGCGGCCGGCCGGCAAAGAGCGGCTGCAACGAGGTCTCCGTGGCCGCGACGGCATCGGCGATGGCGATGGTTTCGAACCGGATGCCGAGATTGCGGGCGAGGATGCGGGCGTCGTCGCGCGAGTGTCCGGATGAAATGGAGGAAGGCAGCGAAACACCGATAATGTTCTCTTTGCCCAAGGCCTCCGCGGCGATGACGGCGACGAGGGCGGAATCGATGCCGCCGGAAAGAGCGATGAGAGCGCGTTTGAAACCGCTCTTGTGGGCGTAGTCGCGCAGACCGAGCACGAGGGCCTCAAAGGTGTCCTTCATCTCGTCCATGGCGAAGGCCGGATGCAGCGCGGGTTTCGCGGACTTGGCGGACAAATCAACCACCCGGGTTTCCTCGGCAAACGCAGCGAGACCGGCGAGGAGGTTACCGGCGGCGTCGCAGACCACGCTGCGGCCATCGAAAATGAGTTCATCGTTGCCGCCGATGGCATTGACGTAGGCGACCGGACAGCCGAGGGCACGGGCGGAATCGGCGACGAGTTTCTGGCGGACGTTCTCCTTGTCGTGGTGCCACGGGCTGGCCGAGAGGTTGAGCATGAGGTCGCATTTCTGTGTCGCGAGCTGCTCGAGCGGCATGCGGCCGCTGTAGAGCCGGCGGGTGCTCAGCATGGGGTGCGTCCAGATATCCTCGCAAATGGTGATGCCGATGCGCTGTCCGTTGTGCTCAACGACGGTCGGAGACGTGGCGGGTTCGAAATAGCGGTCCTCGTCAAAGACATCGTAGGTCGGCAGGAGGCATTTCCGGGCCATGGCGGTGACGCCTCCACGGTGGCAGAAAGCGGCGGAATTATGAAACGGACGGCCGTGACCGCTGGTATTGAGCTCGACGGTCCCAATGAGGGCGGGAACCTCGCCGACGGCGGCGGCGATCTGGGCGAGGGATTCGGCGACATCCGGCACGAAACGGCGCTTGAACAGCAGGTCGCGCGGCGGGTAGCCGCACACGGCCAGCTCGGGGAAGACCACGAGCTCGGCGCCCTGGGCCACGAGGGCGGTGTAGGCGTCGAGAATGCGACGGCGGTTGCCGGCGAGGTCGCCGACGATCGGATTGAGCTGGGCTAGGCCGAGACGCATGGAGAAATGGGAGGGCGCAACGTGGACGCGTTTTCCGGCGCTGACAACTCGCAAGCTGGCTGGCGTCCAGCAGTTGAAAGAGGAGAGATGGAAGTTGAAAGATTGGGACGGAAATGGATTGAGCGCTGCAGACCGACTGGCTGCACGGCTTTCAACCCTCGACTTTCACCTTTCAACTGCCGCCACCGACGGCTTTGCTCCGCGGTTCCATGCCTGCTCCCGTCCACCTCATCCTGGCCTCGGCCTCGCCCCGCCGCCGCGAACTGCTCGCGGGGCTGGGCGTGGTCTTTGACGTGGTGGTGGCGGACGTGACCGAACACGAGGATCCGGCGGCAGAACCGCGGGCCATGGTGGCTTACAATGCCGCGCTCAAGGCGGACTGGGTCGCGGCGCGGCATCCGGATGCGCTCGTCCTCGGCGCAGATACGACCGTTTTCATCGACCGGACCGTGCTGAACAAGCCCTGCGACCTCGCGCAGGCCCGGGCGATGCTCCGGCAACTCGCCGGGCGGACGCATACCGTCTTCACCGGGGTAGCGTTGCGCCGTCAGCGGGACGGGGTGAAGATCGATCAGGGCGTGGCCAGCCAGGTCACGTTCAAGGCCTTCGATGACGCCGTAATCGATGCTTATTTCCGGGTGGTAAACCCGCTCGACAAGGCGGGATCCTACGGAATCCAAGAGGGCCGGGAGCTGATCATCGCCGGCTGGGAAGGGTCATTCACGAATATTATGGGGCTGCCGATGGAAGCGACGAAACAAATTTTGACGCCATGGGGTCTGGTGGGCTGACTTTCCGGGTCCAGCCGGGTCATTCATGAGCCAAACCATCGTTTCACCGCCCTTGTCGCTCACCCCGCGCCGTTTTTTCGCGCGGATGTGGAACGACCCCGATTCGCGCTCCATCCTGATCGGGCTGATTGGCGTGATCCTGGTGCATCTGCTGCTCTACTTTATCGCACCGTCCCTGCTGCGCACCGACCCCAGTTCGCTGATCAAGCGCCCGGCGGCGAAACCGCGCCAGTTCAGCATCGATCTCGCCCCGGATGCGTTCGTGCCGAAGCCGCCGGTGAAACAGCCGATGAAGTTTGTCGAGACGAACCCCAACGCTCCGGATAATCCTCCCGACAAGACCAATAATTTCGCGGCCCAGAACCAGCAGGTGGCGCAGGAAAAACCCACGCCGCAGGGGAAGAGCGATCATCCGGCGCTCGAAGGCCAGAAGGACATTCACTCCACGCAGATTGTCACCGGCCAGTTGAGCAAGCCCGTCGAGCAGGCCCCGGTCCCGCCCTTGCCCGAGACCACCCCGAAGGAAGTTAAAATCACGACAACTCGACCGGAGCAGAACCCGCTGTCGGGCTTTGAGAAGAAAATCGGCGAAGACCCGACTGCGTACGGCAGCAACGTGGCGAACCGCTCGGACACGGCTAAAAACATCCCCGAGAAGATCGACGGAGCCAAGAACGTGCCGCTGATCGAGGGCGCCGCCGCCATGCAGCCGACGATCGACCGGAATCGCCCGCGGCCCCGCCCGCAGATCGTGAAGCAGCAGCAGGTGCGCCCCGCGATTTTTGAGGAAAACAAATTCGGCACCTCCAACATGGGTATCATCGGGGTGAGCGCGCAGTTCAGCAAGTACGGCGTCTATTTGCAGAAACTGGTGGAGATCGTCCAGGCCCAGTGGGACAAGATCCTGTCGGATAGCCGGGTTTATCCGCCTTCGGGCAGCATCGTGATTGTGACGTTCGTCATGAATTCGGACGGGCAGATTGCGCGTATCGTCAACGTGGACAACCGGGCGACCGAACAAGGCGCCCAGGCTTGCACAAGCGCCATCACCGTCCCGGCGCCGTATGGCCCCTGGACCGAGGACATGAAGGCCATGTTGGGAAAAGAGCAGGAAATGACCTTCCAGTTTTACTACCAGTGAGCGCGCTGCCCGAAAGCTTCTGGACGGCGCTGCCATTGGGCCGCGGGGTGAAACTGATCGCACGCGATGCGAACGGCCTGGCCGCGTTCGACAAGCCCGCGGGCGTGCTGTCGCACCCGAACGCCGGGGGAGACGAGCCGCGCTCACTCCTGACCGCGCGCTACAAACTGGAAGGCGAGTACTTTGAATGGGTCGCGGAGAAAGGCGCCGCGCCGCAGCGGCTCTGGCTGCTCAACCGGCTCGATTCGGCGACGTCAGGCGTGATTCTCGCGGCGGCCGATGAGACCCTGGCGCAGGAAATCCGGGCGCAATTCAAGCGGAAGCAAGTGCGGAAGATCTATCAGACCCTGGTGTTTGGCGCGCCGCGCGAGTCCACGGAGGTCTGGCGTGACACCATCGCGGCGATCAAGAAATCCGCCCGGATTCGCGCCCAGGCCGGCGTGGGCCGCGTGCCCGCGGAATGCCGGATGGGCGTCATGCGCGTGGGCAAGAAGGAGCCGCGCGTCAGCCTGCTGCGCCTTGAGCCGCTAACGGGCCGCAGCCATCAGCTGCGTGTGCAATGCGCGAAGCGCGGGATGCCGATCGTGGGCGACCAGACGTACGGCGATTTCACCCGCAACCGGACGTTCGCGAAACTGGCCGGAAGCAAACGGCTGTTCCTGCACTCGCTCGCGACGAATTTTCAGTACGAGTTTCGCGGTACGCGGCACACGTTTGCCGCCGAAGCGCCGCTGCCCGAGGAGTTCGGGGCCTGGCTTTGAAGCCGGACGGGGGAATTGACAAGCGACCGCACGACGGCCACGTCTTCATTCGTGAACAGCGTCAGCTTTTATTCCTGCAGCTTTGCTTTCCGGGGCTATTTTACCCGGAAACCCGCTGGCGGCTGTCGCGAAAACTGAATCCAAATAAGTTTCGCAAAACAAGCCGCCCATCAGGGCGGCTTTTTTATTACCCCAAACCAAACCCTGCCATGATCCTCCCAAAGACCAACCGTCTCACGTCCGAACAGCTCGCCGAAATCACCGCCATCGTCTGCGAATTTGGCTGCAAGATTCAGCCCATCGTCGGCGCCGTGCGGACGATCTATGCCATCGTCGGCGACGAGCGCGAGGAACTGATGATCAACCGGCTGGAAGGCCTCGCCTTCGTCGACCGCATCGACCGGATCCAGTCGCCCTTCAAGCTGATGGACAAGCGGTCGGACCTCGCGACGCACCGGATCAAGGCCGGCGGCGTGACGCTGGGCGAGGAGCTGTTTGTCATTGCGGGAGCGTGCACGATCGATCCGAAGAATCCGAACTACTTCTACGAAACCGCCGCCGCCGTGAAGGAAGCCGGGGCGCATGTGTTGCGCGGCGGCGTCTGGAAGCCGCGCACCAATCCCTACACGTTTCAGGGCGATGTGAAATCGCTCTACATCCTGATGGAAGCGTCGCGCCGGACGGGCCTGCCGGTGGACACCGAGGTGATGGAAGATGCCCATATCAAGCTGGCACTCGATGCCGGCGTGCACTCGCTGCAGATCGGCGCGCGCAACGCGCTCAACTACTCCTTGCTGCGGTCGGTTGGCCGCGCCATCGCCGAGCGCGCTACGGTCGTGCTGCTCAAGCGGAGCATCCACATGGGTCCGCTGAATGAGTTCATCTCCGCCGCGGAGTACATCGCGGCGTTCGGCAACCCGAACGTCATCCTTTGTCCGCGCGGCACGACGCCGACGCTCGATGGCTACCGCAACCATCCCGATGAAAGCATCACGCCGCTGCTCAAGGAAAAGACCTGGGCGCCGGTGGTCGTCGATCCGTCCCATTCGGTCGGCAAGGCGGCGTACGTGCCGGCTGCAGCCCTCGCGGCGGTCGCCTATGGCGCGGACGGGCTTTGCATCGAATCCCATGTGGATCCCTCGAAGGGGATCGGCGATGATCCGAAGCAAGCCATCACGCCTGATGTGCTCGCGAAGACGATCCGGCACGCCAAGCAACTCTGGGCCCTGAGCCGGGGAGCGTAGGCGGGAAAACACTTGAAAAAGCCCGTTTGAGGCCAATCGTGGCCACATGAAGCCAATCAAGCCAAAATCCATCCCTTATCCTGAGGCTACCGGGCCGGAGACGCCGGCGATGATCAAGGAAGCGGCTGCAGCCTATGGACTGCGCCGCGACGTGGTCAGTGTCCGCGAAGCAAAGGACCAATTGTCAGCGCTGCTCCAACGCGCCGCCCGGGGTGAGCAGATTGTCATCACGAGTGACGGTGAGCCGCGTGCGATGATTGTCCGCTATCGCCCGGTGGTGCGGGCCAAGCCGTGGAAATCGCTGGCGGAATTCCGTGCCACCCAACCGATGCAGCCCGATTCTGCAGCGATCATCGACGAAATCCGCCGGGATTACGAATGACATGTATTTGGACACCTCGGCCGCAGTGCCGCTCTATGCGTTGGAAGCAGAATCGGAGCGTTGTGAAAGCATCGTAGGCACCGGCGATGGATTTGTTTCCTCCGAACTGCTGATCGGCGAAGTGGCAAGTGCGCTGCTGGGCAAGGAACGCGCCCGAGTCATTTCATCGGGTCTCAGGGCTGAGATTGAACTTCGGTTTGAGGAGCACATCGCCGATGGATTCGTGCGCCTGATCCCGCTCAACGGGATACTGCTCCACCAAGCCGCAGAGGTCATGCGGCAGGTTTATCCGCTGCCCCTGCGCACGCTGGATGCGATCCACCTCGCCACCTACCTCAGTGTGGATGCCGGTCCGCTCTTTACGCGCGACCGGCGCATGCGCGATGCAGCGGCGAGGCTTGGAATTCCGCTGGTGGGCTGAGGCCTACAACAGGCTCAGCTGGGAATCATCCGCGGGGGCGACCGTGATCTTCTTCTTGGGCCGGGCCTGGGGAGCAGAGACCGTGACGCTGGATTCGTCCCCCTCGAGCTTGCTGAGAATGGTCTTGGCGCGGTCGATCACGCTCAGCGGCAGGCCGGCGAGCCGGGCAACTTGGATGCCGTAGCTGCGGTCGGCGGCGCCGGGCACGACGCGGCGGACGAAGACGATGTCGTCCTGCCACTCCTTCACGGCGACTGAGAAATTGCGCAGGCGCGGCAGGTGCTTTTCCAGCTGGGTCAATTCCTGGTAATGGGTGGCAAACAAGGTGCGCGGCCCGCGATCGGGTTCGCGATGCAGGTGCTCAACGACGGCCCAGGCGATGGACAAGCCGTCGTAGGTCGAGGTGCCGCGGCCGATTTCGTCGAGGATGATGAGCGAGCGGTGCGTGGCGGTGTTGAGGATGTTCGCGGTCTCGTTCATCTCGACCATGAAGGTGGAGTTCCCGCGGGCGAGGTCGTCGCTGGCGCCGACGCGGGAGAAGATACGGTCCACCAGTCCGACGCGGCAGGACTTCGCCGGTACCCAGCAGCCGACCTGGGCGAGCAACGTAATGAGCGCGACCTGGCGGATGTAGGTGGATTTGCCGGCCATGTTCGGGCCAGTAATGAGCGCAATCTGGGCGTCGTCACAGGCGAGCAGGGTGTCATTGGGCACGAAGGCCTGACTTGTGCCACGGGCCAGAGCGGCGTCGGGGGCCTTGAGCATCTGTTCCACGACCGGGTGCCGGCCCTCGATGATCTCGAGGACCTCGCCCTCGTCGAGCAGCGGGCGGCAATAGCCCCATTCACGGGCGAGGACGGCCCAGCCGGCCAGTACATCGAGTTCGGCGAGCGCGTCGGCGGTCTGGGCGAGGATAAGGGATTCGTCGAGAATGGCGGCGATGAGCTGGTTGAAGAGCTCGAGCTCCCGGGCGAGGGCGTTTTCCTCGGCATGGAAAATCTCCTTTTCCTTCAGTTTCAGCGACTCGGTGACGTAGCGCTCGCCACCGACGGTCGTCTGCCGCCGGATATAATCGACCGGCACGAGGTGGAGGTTGGCCTTGGTGATCTCGATGTAATAACCGAAATTATTCGTGAACCGGACCTTCAGGCTGCGAATGCCCGTGCGCTCCTGTTCGGTGCGCTCGAGGTCGGAAAGCCACGTTTTGTTGCCCGTAGTCAGCGACCGGAGCCGATCCAGTTCCTCATCATGACCTGGGCGGATATAATTGCCATCGGCCAGATCGTTGGGGAGTTCGTCGGCGAGCGCGCGGGAGAGCAGGTCGCGCAGGGTGGGCAGTTCGGCGAGACGAGGCTGATAGTCCGAGGAAAGCCGGCCGCCAAACGCCGCCAGCTCAGCCCGCAATGCGGGCAGCTGCAGGAGCGTGTCCTTCACGCCGCCGAGTTCGCGGGGATTGCGCAGGCGGTTTTGCAGCCGGCCGAGGATGCGCGGGATGTCACGCACGCCGGCCAGCTGCTCACGCAGGGCGGCGAGGCGGGACGGCTGGGCCAGCAATTCTCCGATGAGGACCTGGCGGCGGTTGATCTCGGGCAGGTCGAGGGTGGGAGAGGCCAGCCAACGCTCGAGCAGACGCGCACCCGTCGAGGTTGTGGTGCGGTTGATGGCGCCCAGCAAAGATCCTTCACGCGCGCCGCGGCTGGAGGCGAAAATCTCAAGATTGCGCAGTGTGGCGGGATCCAGCAGGAGCGTGCGGGCGCTGCGGTACTCCTGCAGGCCGCGCAGGTTCTCGGGTTTGGCGCAGAGATTTTCGGTGGCGTAGTACACGAGCGCACCGGCCGGGCCGAGCGCAGGATGCGAGTGGAGGAGACCAAAGCCCTGGAGGTTGAGCACACCGAGCGTGTCCATCACGGTCTTGGCGCCGGTGGCCGTCTCGAAATGATAGCCGGATAACTCGGAGCACAGGCGCGAACCGCAGAAGGCGTGCAGCGCATGGATCGCGGCCTGGTCATGCGACGCCGCGGCCCAGCGGGAAAGCTCGCCCTCGATGACGAGCAATTCCGCGGGATCCAGCGCGGTGAGGACCGGGAGCAAGTTGGCGATGTTGGGATCAGTCGCGATTTTGAACTCACCAGTCGAGAGATCCAGCCAGGCGGCGTGCAGCCCCTGCTGATCGAGCGCAAGGGCACAGAGGTAGTGATTGCGCGCGGCATCGAGCTGATTGGCGGCGAGGGTGGTACCTGGGGAGAGGATGCGGGTCAGCTGGCGTTTCACGAGCCGGCCGGGCTGGGCGGTTTCCGCCTGGTCGCAGATGGCGACCTTCTTGCCCGCGGCAAGGAGCTTGGTGACGTAGTTGTCGCAGGAATGGGCGGGAATGCCCGCCATCGGGTGATCCTGGCGCTTGGTCAGGGTCAGGCCCAGCAGCTTGGAGGCGACGACGGCATCGTCGAAAAACATCTCGAAGAAATCCCCGAGGCGGAAGAGCAGGAGGGTGTCGCGCGGCAGGCCGCGTTTAACCTCGAAATACTGCTGCATCATCGGGGTGAGTTTCTCGGCCGGCATGAAGAACGCCGAGGAAACCACGAAACGGGCGAAGCACACGAAAATTTTTCAGAACCTTGCTTGCAGTAAGTTTTCCGGTGTTTCGTGTGGGGCATGGTGACACTCTTTCATCGGGATCTGGGCGGGGCGGGAAATCCGCCGCTCGTCATCCTTCACGGGATGCTGGGCTCGTCGCGCAACTGGCAAACGACCGGCCACGACCTCGCCACCCGGTTTCACGTGCTGGCGCTCGACCTGCGCAATCATGGAAGTTCGCCGCACGGGCCGGAGATGAGCTACGCGGCGATGGCGGATGACGTCGGGGCGTGGCTCGACGCGCAGGGGTTGGGCCGCGTCTCGCTGCTGGGCCACAGCATGGGTGGAAAGGTGGCGATGTTGCTGGCCTGCCGGCACCCGGAAAGGGTGGAGCGGCTGATCGTGGTGGACATCGCGCCGAAGGATTATCACTCGGCCGAGCACCGGGCGGAATTTGCCGCGATGAACGGACTCGACCTCGCGACTCTGCCATCGCGGACCGCGGCGGAGCAGAGCTTCGAAGCGCAGGTGAGCGACTGGGCAATGCGGAAATTTCTGGCGACCAACCTGGAACGGACACCCGAAGGACTGTGGCGTTGGCAGATCAATCTCCCTGTCCTCACGGCGGTATTGCCGGCGCTGGAGGCCGACGCGCTGACCCCGACGGATCAGTTTTCCGGCGAGACATGGTTTATTCTCGGAGGAAAGTCGCGCTACGTGAAGGAGGCCGACCACTCGGCGATTCTGCGCCATTTTCCCCAGGCTCGCATCGAGACGATTCCCGCTTCCGGCCACAACCCGCACATGGAAACGCGGGAGGCATTTGTGGCGATGATCCTGTCGGCTTTAGCCTGATTTACCCCACCATGGAACTGCTCCAAACCGGCCTGCTCAAAACCTGGCAATCGCCCGAAACGCTTTCGCTCAACCGGCTGGCGGCACGGGCGACCCTGTATCCGTATCCGACCGCTTCGGCAGCGCGCGCAGGCAACCGCGAGGCCTCTCCGTGGTGGCGGTCGATGAACGGCATCTGGGATTTTCGGCTCGTGAACCGCCCGGAGGACGTGCCGGCGGAGTTTGTCCGGCCCGAGTTTCAGCCGGACAGCGCGTGGTCGAAGCTGCCGGTGCCGAGCAACTGGACCATGCATGGGCACGACCGTCCGCATTACACGAACATCATCATGCCGTTTCCGAATCCACCGCCGTCGGTGCCGGAGCAGAATCCCACCGGGCTGTATCGCACAGCGCTGACTGTGCCCGCCGAATGGAGCGGCCGCCGCGTGATCCTGCACGTCGGCGGGGCGGAGAGTGTGCTCTATGTCTGGCTCGACGGCCAGGCCGTGGGCCTCGCCAAGGACACGCGGCTGCCGTCGGAATTCGACCTGACGCCCTACATCCGGGCCGGCGCGACGCACACGCTCGCGGCGGTGGTGGTCAAGTGGTCCGATGCCAGCTTCGTCGAGGACCAGGACCAGTGGTGGATGGGTGGCATTCATCGCGAGGTGTACCTGTACGCGCAGGCGGAGCACTATTTGGAGGACGTCTTTGTACGCGGCGACCTGGAGGATAACCTCCGCGACGGCCGGCTGCGCGTGTCGGTGCGACTCGGCGCGCCGGACTTGGAGGCGAAAGGCTGCAAAGTGCGGGTGCAGTTGTTCGACGCGAAGGGCAAACCCGTCCTGCGCAAGCCGGCCGAGGGGGCGCCGCACGACAACGACTTTTGGCGGAACCCGCGCAAGCTGGTAGAGCTGGATCTGCCGGTACGGGCGCCCAAGCTCTGGTCGGCCGAAAGCCCCAACCTCTACACGGTCGTGACGACACTCCTGGCGCCCGGCGGCGAGGAAGTGGAGCACACAGCGAGCCGGGTGGGCTTCCGCCGCGTCGAGGTGCGCCACCGCCAGATGCTGGTCAACGGCGCACCCGTGCGCATCACGGGCGTGAACCGCCACGAACACGACGACACGACCGGCAAGGCGATCACGCGCGAAGGCATGCTGCGCGATGTGCTCACGATGAAGCGGTTTAACGTGAATGCGGTCCGCACCTCCCATTATCCGAACGACGCGCACTGGTACGACCTGTGCGACGAGTACGGGCTGTACGTGTTCGACGAGGCGGACGTCGAGTCCCATGCGTTTTATCAGGAGTTGTGCCGCGACAACCGTTATGCGCCGTCCTTCCTCGACCGGGCGGTGCGGATGGTGGAGCGCGACAAAAACCATCCCTGCATCCTCGCCTGGTCGCTCGGCAACGAGAGCGGTTACGGCGCGCACCATGATGCGATGGCGGGCTGGATCCGGTTCCGCGACCCGAGCCGCCTCATCCATTACGAAGGCGCGATCACGTGGAATTGGCAGACCGGCCAGGCGGCGACCGACATCATTTGCCCGATGTATCCTGAGGTCGCGAAAATGACGGCGTGGGCGAAGGACCGGAAGGCGCCCGACCAGCGGCGCCCGCTCATCATGTGCGAGTTTTCCCACGCGATGGGGAACAGCAATGGCAGTCTCGGCGATTACTTCGATGCCTTCGACCGCCATCCGGGCCTGCAGGGCGGGTTCATTTGGGAGTGGGTGGACCATGGCATCAAACGCCGCAACGCCTCGGGGTGCGCGTATTGGGCGTACGGCGGCGATTTCGGCGACGAACCCAGCGACAAAAACTTCGTGTGCGACGGACTCGTCTGGCCTAACCGCACGCCACATCCGGGCCTTTTCGAGTACAAGTACCTCGCGCAACCCGTGCGCGTGGAAGCGGTGGAGGCCAGGCGCGGCCGGTTCCGGCTCCACAACCGCCGCTGGTTCACCTCCCTCGCAGACCTGCGCGGCACGTGGGAACTGCTCGTCAACGGCGCGCCGGTGGAATCAGGCGCGATGCCGAAACTTACCGCCGCACCGCAAACCGCCCAAAATTTCACGCTGGCGTGGCCCAAGCTCGGCTTGGCGGCGTCGGACGAAGTGCACGTGACGTTCCGCTTTTTTCTGCGCACGGCGTGCGCCTGGGCCGAGGCCGGGCACGAGAGTGCATGGCAGCAGATCGCCGTGCCGGCAGCGGCGTTCGCACGCGTGCCCCGCGCGCCGGTCAGGGCGGGCCGGCACGCACCAGTGGCCGTGAAAACGACGGCCAATGGCTGGCTCGTCCAAGCTGGCGACCTTGAATTCACTGTGCGCAGCGATCTCGGGGTCCTTGAACATGTAGCCTGGCAAGGCCGCGAAATCATCGTGCGCGGCCCGCAGCTCAACATCTGGCGGGCGCCCACGGACAACGACGGGCTCAAGCTGTTCGACGTGGTGGGCTGGGGCGGTGACCGGTTGCTCGATCGCTGCCGCAAGGCCGGCTACGACCGGATCGAGCTGGCGGAAACCAAGGCCGGCTGGAAGGCCGGGCAGGATGGGACGCATCGCTTCACGCTCCGCCAGCGCTGGTTTTGTCCCGGCGCGAAAAAGTCCATCACCCATATGCACGTCTACGACGTGACACCCGATGGCACGCTGGCAGTGTCCAATCAGTTCGATGTGGACCGGAATTTGCCGGAGTTGCTGCGGCTCGGGGTTTCGCTCGTGCTGCCCGCCGGCCTTGAGCAGCTGGAGTGGTTCGGCCACGGGCCGCTTGAAAATTACTCCGACCGCAACCGCAGTTCGGTGCTCGCGCGTCATCGGAGCTCGGTCACGGCGCAATACGTGCCCTACATCGTGCCGCAGGAGCACGGCAATCACACAGGCGTGCGGTGGCTGAAGCTGAGCGAGGGGAAGGGCGCCGGCGTGCGCTTCACTGCGACGAAACCCATGGAGGCGTCGGCGAGCCATTTCACGGCCCACGATCTCTACGCGGCGAAGCACACGACCGATCTGACTCCGCGCCCCGAAGTCCACGTGAATCTCGACTGCGGCCAGCGCGGGCTCGGCACCGCCAGCTGCGGACCGGATACGCTACCGCACTACCGGATCCAGCCGGGGCGTTATGTGCTGCAGTTCGGGATCAGCGCGGAGGGCTGACGCGAAAACTCAGTTCGCTTTCTCGATCGCGTTAATCTGCTTCCGCACGGCGAGGAATGAGTCGTACCGTGCCGCGCGCGCATTTGTCGCGGTGATCTCCTCGTTGATCTCATCGCTCGTGTTCCGATTTTGCTGAATCTGGGCAGTGAAAGACGTCATCTTGTTGCGCAGATTCTCGGCGTTCAGCTCATACTCCAGTTTCCGGTGCTTCAACTCGTCGTAGTAATCGGAACCGTAGGTTCCCGCCGGCGCTTTCTTGTAGCGACTGATGTCGGCGACCAATTTGGCATGGTCGTGGTGCAGGTCGTCGGCGTCGCTGTCCACCTCGGCCGCACCGCGTCTCATCTCCAGGTCCACGCGCTTCACCTCTGCCACGCCTCGGTCAGTCCGGTCGCGCGACTTGTCAATCGCCGCACCTTCCTTCGCCATCGCGGGATCGATCACGCTGCGTTTCACGACCAACTCTGCCCGCACCCGGTCGCGTCCGTGGAAGATCGCCTCGATCTGGTCGGCCCACGACTTGTGCTCCTCCGTGAAGTCGCCGCGCTGGTAGCTGACCTGGAGTTGCTCGATGCCGTACGACGCCGGCCCGCGCGCGGTGACCAGTGCCACGGCCTCGTCCTTCGTCATCACTTTGTTCCAGCCGGTGACGACGCCCTGGATCACCGGGTCGGACGGAGCCGGGCCCACGGGCGCAGTGCAAAATGCCGACCGGAGAATGTCCTGAGCCACGAGATACTTGGGGGCAGCGGCGGAAAAATCCGTCTTGGCCAGCGCCTCGGCCTCCACGAAGAAGGGCTCGGCGAGATCCCAGCGTTGCTTCAAGAACACCGCCGAGGGCTGTAGGCGGACGTACTCCTTCGCCAGGGCCTGCAACTCCGTTAACGAAGCCGGGCTGAGGACATCATCCGCCGCGCGGAGCGCCGGCGAGAGCGTTAACGACGCAAGCAAGGCGGCGAAGAGGAGACGCAGCATGAATGGAAAAGAAGCAGGCCGGGGAGCTCATCGCTGGGTCCACAGCCGGAGCGAGCTGAGCATGAAATCCTCCAGCGCGGCGGATTCGTTGAGATTCAGCCTGAGCAGCCCGACGTTGTGTTCGAGTTTCTCGATTGCGGCCGGATACACGCGGCGCATGCGCTCATCGCCAGCGGCGAGCCGGGGCAGGGCAAACGTGCGCGTGGCCGTCTCGATCTCGGCAAACAGCCGGGCGCGGAGGCCATTCGCGATGCCGGTCTCGATGGCGACCTGCTCATCGTCCGCGAGGTCGGGCGGCAGTTTCTCCTTCTGCTGTTTCCAGACTTCGGTGGTGGCGAAATCAAGTACGGCGCTGAACCGGGCGACCAGGCCGTAGAGGGTGAAGACCTGGTCGGCGATGGCGGTCTTGCCGCTCACGCCTTCGCTCAGCCGGACCAGCCAGCCGCGATAATCCTCCAGCCATGCTGTCCAGCCATCCGCGGTCACGGCCGAGGCTGCGGATGGAAACCTGAAATGCAGCACGCGGCTGCGGATGGTCGGCAGCAGGGCGTAGGGCCGGGTCGTCAGCAGGAGCAGCGTGGTATTGGCCGGCGGCTCCTCGAGGGTCTTGAGGAACACATTGGCCGCGGCGGTGTTCATGCGGTCGACCTCGTGAAGGATCGCGACCTTGCGCGGGGCGACGGCGGGCGACACCTGGACCTTGCCGATCAGTTCGCGCGTCGCATCGGCGGAGATCTGCCGCATCTTGCCCGCAGGCCGGAGAATGAAACAGTCGGGATGCTGGTCCGGCGGAAACGAGGCGGCGGCAGGCGGGACGTTGAGCAGCCGGTCCGCGATCGCGAGGGCGACTGCCGCCAAGGTGTCGTGATCGTCGCCATGGAGCAGCAGGCTGTGCGACAGCCGCTGACGCGCGATGGCCTGTTCAATGACCGCCACGGCGGGACTGCCGGCAAGGGCGGCGGGCCAGGGAGTAGCGGCAGTCATGGGGAAAGTTGAGAGGTGAAAGGCGAAAGTGGGAAGACCGGAAATCAGCCGGCGGGAGCTGCGGCACGGTTCAGACGTTTCAGATCCACCGAAATTAGGCTTTCACCATGCGACTTTCCATTTTCCACCGGCGTGGCTCTGCGTCTCACCCGATGCGCTCTTTCACCGTGGCCCAGATTTTCTTCTCCAAGGCGTCCTCATTCAAGGTGCCGTCGAACACGACGAAGCGGTCGGGCAGGCCCTTCGCGAGCACGAGATAGCCTTCGCGGATTTTTTTGTAGAAATCGATGTTCTCGCGTTCCATGCGGTCGGGCAGATCGGAAGCCCGGCGACGGATCCGGGCGAGGCTCACCTCGGTCGGCACGTCGATCACCACGGTGAGATCGGGCATGACTTTGCCGACGGCGAAACGATTGACCTGGGCAACGGGATCGGCGGCGAGGTTGCGGCCGATCCCTTGGTAAACGGTGGAGGAGTCGAGATACCGGTCCGTCAGCACCACGGCGCCGCGGATGAGCGCGGGGGCGATGACCTCGCGGACCACCTGGGCCCGCGCCGCCGTGAAGAGCAGCAGCTCGGTCTCGGCGCACATCTCGTCGCCCTTGGAGTTATGGACGATGATATTGCGGATCTGTTCGCCGATCTCCGTGCCGCCCGGTTCGCGGGTGGAGACGACCTCACGGCCGGCTTTCTGGAGATGCGCAGCGAGGCGGGAAATCTGGGTGGATTTACCGCTGCCTTCGGAGCCTTCGAAGGAGATTAGTTTTCCGGCGGGTTTTGATTTCAGGGGCATGGGAAAATCGTGGGGGATTATTTCCAGTTCGCGAGGAAGGTTTCGAGATCGGCCAGGGAAGGACTGCGGGCCGTCCGCACATAATGCCCGCTGGTGCAGACACCGAGGCCGAGGGCGGCCTCGGGCGAGCAGCCCATCAGCTGGGCGGCGGCAAAGCCGGCGTTGAAATGGTCGCCGGCGCCCGTCGTGATCAGCGGTTGGGCAAAGTAGGGGCCCGGCACCCAGAACGTGCCTTCCCGCGTGGCGCAGGCCGCGGATTCCTTGGGGTGGACAACGACGGTGGTCAGGTCGAGGCGCGCGCGGATTTTCTCCGCCATGGCGCGGAGGCCGCTTTCCGTCTCGGTTTCGGCGCCGAAGCCGAGGGTGGTGAAGACCTGCTGAGCTTCCTTGAGATTAAGCCCGAGGGTGACGCGGCCGAATTGCTCGAACTGGGCGATGGTCTCGAGCGCATAGACCAGGTCGGACTGGGAGCGCTTCTCCGGATCGGCCAGGTCGAAGAAGAATCCGCGTCCCGGGCGCACCGGCACGCGCGGCAGCACGCGGGTGACAAGATCGGTGAAGATCGCGGTCATGTTCGGGATCATCGTCCAGTTCACGAGCCCGACCAGGTCCGCGGCACCCAAGGCGGCGGCAAAGGCGCCGTCGCCCATGACCGCCGTGATTTTCTCCGGCGTGATCTCGTCGAGGCTGCGCATCATGCCGAGCATGAGCTTGCCATCCGTGAACTCGACCGCGGTCGTCGCCGCCGGGTCGCAGAGCGAGATCACCCTGGCGCGGCTCGCGAAATCCGCGAAGGCCGGGTGAATCGAGGAGCGGCCGAGCGCGCCGATGTAGGTCACGGGCGCGCCATGGGCGAGCAGGGCGCTGGCCATGATGGGGCCGTTGCCGCCCAGCTTGTCCATGCGCGGGTAAAACTCGATGTTGGTGCTCTTGCCGGCCGCCCCGAGGATGCGCTGCCCAAACTCGGTGATGGTGGTGATCGGCGTGAAATTCTCCCCCTGGCCCGCCCGGAGCGCGACCGGCGCCACGATGGTGTCGACGAAGCCGTCAAAGCCCAGCAGGGCCTGTTTCGAGGCGAGAACGCCCCGGCGGTCGCGAAGTTCCTGCAGCGTGCGGGTTTTGAAATTCATGGGACGGGGACTCAGCGAAAAATCCCCGGCGGACACTCGCAAACAGAATCGCGTGAGATCGGCGGGAATTTCCGTTGAACGCGTCCGCCAAACCCTCCAACTCTTTGGCGCGATGCCCGCCACCGTCCTTTTTTCACCCGTCCTTGCGACGACCAACCTCATCGATGTTTTCCTCAAGTGCGACGTCGTCGGCCAGATTATCACCAGCGGCCTCGCGGTCTTCAGCATCATCGCCTGGTCGATCATGATCGGGAAGCACTTTGAACTGAAGCGGCTCCGCCAGCTGAACCAGGCGTTCGAGTCTCACCTGAACGACCAGAAGACGCTGCTCAACCTGCCGGAATCATTCCGCAACAAGCGCTCGATCCCGTATGCGGACCTTTTCACCGATGCGATCGAGGCGTACTGGCGCGCCACCGCCATCGCGAAGGAAAAGGGCGATGCCACGCCGCGCGCGCGCCTCGAGCACGCGGAGAATGCGCTGCAACGGGCGCTGTCACGCCAGACGCTGCGCTACGAATCGAGCATGATCTTCCTCGCCACGATTGTCACCGGCGCGCCGTTCCTCGGCATGCTCGGCACAGTCTGGGGCGTCATGGAGGCCTTCAGCGCCGTGGCCGTGCAGGAATCGGCCAGCATCAAGACCCTCGCGCCCGGCGTCTCGGCCGCGCTGCTCACGACGATCGCCGGCCTGGTGGTCGCGATCCCGTCGGTGTTCGGTTATAATTTTCTCCTCGGCAATACCAAGCAGCTGATCACCGAGCTGGAGAATTTCGCCAGTTCGCTCGCCGACCGGCTGGAGCTCGAGAGCTGAGCGACGGAGCCCTCCGCCATGGCCCGCACTTTCCGCCGCAAGCATGCGCAGCATCCGATCTCGGAGCTGAACGTCACCAACCTCATCGACCTGGGCTTCACGCTCCTGATCATCTTCATGATCACGACGTCGGCCAAGCAGGAGCAGAGCATCCCGGTCAACCTGCCGAGCGAGTCGCGGAGTCCGCAGGTGAAGCCGGACAAGGATGCCCGCTACGTGGCGATCGCGATCGACGCCCGCGGCAATTTCTACCTCGAGAACCGGCCGACCCCGGTGTCGTTCAGCGAACTCAAAGTCCGGCTCCACGAGTATGCGACCTCCGCAAGAGTCCCGATCATCCGGATCCAAGGCGACGCCAAGCTGCCCTACGAGAAGGTCGTGCAGCTCATGGACGAGCTGAAGAAGAACAACCTGTTGAAGTTCACGCTGGACACGCAGACGCCGGGTTGATCGGCCGGCGATGAATTCAGGCTAAGACATCCACCGCCCGCACGTTCTCTTCGTGACGCCATGACCGCCCGTTCACCCAGTGCCCTGCTTTTGTCGGCGAGCCTGCATGCTGCGCTGGTGGGCGTGATCCTGCTCTTCACCTATGCGCTGCAAACGCAGGTCAAGGAAGTGCCCAAGGTCTTCGAGTTGGTGGCCGGGGAAGGGGACGACTACGCTGCGACCCAGGCGCCAGCGCTCGGTGTCCAGGGCGGCGTCAAGCTGACCCTTCAGGAGCCGCCAGCGCCTGTGCTCACGCCTCTTGCCATGGCGGTCTCACCCCCGGCTGAGTCGACGCCCGAGCCTCAAGTGACCCAAGCACCGGTCGAAAAACCCGTGGCCGTGACCAAAACCCCGGCAAAGCCCGCGGACAACACGGCCCCGAATTTCTCCCGGCAAATCAAACGGAAGATCATCCGGGCGGAGTCGAAGGCCAAGCAGGAGATCAAGAAAGAACGCGAGGCGGAGCAAAAGCGGCTGACGAAGGAGGAATTTGACCGGCAGAACAAGGCGGCCAAAATCGCAGCGGCGGGCGGAAATCCCAACGTGAAGCACATCGACGCCGAAGGCATCGCCGGCGGAGTGGTGGGCGGTTCGACGGCCAGCAAGAGCGGGGCGGGAGGCAAGGCCCTGACCCGGGAGGAAGGCGAGCTGATGGATGCCTATTTCTCACTGCTGAAGCGCCGGATGCTGGAGAATCTGGATAAGCCGCCGGGCCTGAGCGATTCGCTGATCGCGATTGCGGAGTTCCGGTTGGGAGCGGATGGCTCGGTGTCAGGCGCCCAAATCACCCGCTCGTCGGGGAGCGCCGAGTTTGACCGGGCCGTGCTCGATGCGATCAGCCGGTTCCGCCCGATTGGGGCACGGCCGGACCACAAGGGCGAGACGGTCAACCTGACCTTCCGGATGAAGGAGGAGGACGCCGGTTAAAAAGTCCTTGCCTTCGCGCGGGGAACTTTGATTTTCCACACCTCCCGTAGTTGGGAAACGGGCTCTTAGCTCAGTTGGTAGAGCGCCTCAATGGCATTGAGGAGGTCAGCGGTTCGAACCCGCTAGGGTCCACCAAATTTCAGGCCGCCGGCAACGGCGGCCTGTTTGATTTCCGCCTCAAATGCCCGAGCACCCTACCACCACCAGGAGTGATATGCCCCCGGCAAACCCGGCATCCCTTGGCGCAGGGTGGCGGCTGTTTACCCTTTCGTTCACGGCACTGTTCCTGGAGCTCATGGTTATCCGCTGGGTGCCGTCCGAGGTGCGCCTGGTGGCATATTATGCGAACCTGCTCCTGATCAGCTCGTTTCTCGGGCTGGGCGTTGGCGCGCTGCTCAGTACCCGCGGCTGGGGCCTGTTCCGGTTCTTCCTCCCGCTGTTCGCCGCCGACATCGTGCTGCTCCTGTGGCTGGGCAACGACTTGCTACCGGGCGGCGCAGGTGAATTCCGGTTCGGCGCGACCCAGGGCAGCCTGCGCGGTCACCTTTGCCTGCTGCTGGTTTTTTTCGCCAATGCCGCGATGTTCGCGCCGCTGGGTGAAGCCGTCGGGGTGCAATTCAGCCGGCTGCCGGCGTTGCGCGCCTATGCCTGGGATCTGGCGGGCAGCCTGGCCGGCACGCTGGCCTTCGGGTTGTTTTCCCTGCTGTCCTTTTCGCCGCTCTTCGGGCTCACGGCGGTGGTGCTCGTGATCGTGGGGCTCGGTGAGCGCCGGCCCCGCTGGTGGAGCATCGCGGCCGGCATGGTGGCGATCGGCGCGGTCTGGCTGGCGGCCGGCCGCCGCGAGATTTTCTGGTCGCCCTACTACTATATCACGATCGGCGAAAACCGGCTGGTGACGGAATCCCCGCCGGGCGGTGCCTTCCGGCAAGCTGTGGTCGAGCAACCGGCCAGTCCGCCGCCCGCCGGTTTGCGGACGATGCTCGATCCGCCGATCTACACCCTCCGCGTCAATCAGGACTTTTATCAGCTGCACGCCACCGTGGATCTCCACCGCTACACCGCGAAGGGCTGGCAGCACGACGCGATGGCGCCGATGTACGAGCAATACCAGCTGCCGTACCAGCTGATCGGCCGGCCGGACCGTGTGCTCGTGCTCGGCGCGGGCGGGGGAATGGACGTCGAGACCGCGCTGCTCAACGGCGCCGGTCACGTGGATGCCGTGGAAATCGACCCAAAGATCCCGGGCCTCAGCAACCGGCTCAACGCCGCCGCCCCGTTCCTCGATCCGCGCGTCACGCTGCATGTCGGCGATGGCCGCGCGTTTCTCCAGCGGACGACCAGCCGGTTCGACCTCGTGGCATTCGGTTTTTTGGACAGCCAGGCGCTGTTCAGCTACGGCGCGAACGTGCGGCTCGACGGCTACATCTACACCGTGGAAAGCTTTCGCCAGGCGTTCAGCCACGTGCGCGAGGGCGGCGTCATGGCAATCTGGTTCTTTGGCGGGCGCGAGTGGCTGGTGCGAAAACTGGCGCGCATGGTCACGGAGGCCACGGGAACTCGGCCGCTCGTCTACCTGAAGCCGGGATCGCTCGCGATCCTGGCCCCGAAAGGCGCGCTGGCCCGGCCGCCCCCGCCGGTCATGGGCCAATGGACCCTGAGTACGGTGGACGGAGGTGGCATCGCCCTTGCCACCGACGACTGGCCCTACCTTTACCTGGAGCACCGTGGCGTGCCGACCGACTATGCGATTGTGATCGGCCTGCTGGCGGCGCTTTCCGTCCTGGCGGTCGCCACGCTCCGTGGCCGGGGGTTTGGGTCGGCGGACAGCCATTTCCTTTTCCTCGGCTGGGGTTTTTTGCTGCTCCAGACGAAGGCCATCGGAGACTGTTCGCTCTATTTTGGCGCCACCTGGCTGGTGACTACGGTGGTCATCACCGGCGTGTTGCTGATGGTGCTGCTGGCCAACTGGGTCGCGCTGCGTTTTCTCCGGGCGTTCAATCCCTGGCTTTACGTGCCGCTGATCGTCACGCTGCTGGCGCTGCTCGTGGTGCCGCGCGAACTGATCCTGGCGGAACCCCTCGGCTTACGTCTCGCATGGACGCTGCTGGCCGTCCCGCTGCCGGTCTTTTTCGCCGGATTGATCTTTTCCACGACGTTCCGGGCGGCGGCCAATCCGTCCGCCCTATTTGGCGCGAACCTCATCGGCGCGACGCTGGGCGGATTTTCCGAATATCTGGGGATGTGGACGGGCAGCCAGGCGCTTGGTTACCTGGTGCTGACGGCCTATGTCGCGAGCCTGCTCTGCACGCTGCGCTGGCGCCCGGTCGGTCGGGCCAGCCAAACCTGAAAGGCGAACGGGAGCGCATGTCAGACAAAGGAACCGTTCGACTGACTTGAAATCAGGGACGGCGCAAAGCCGCGAGGCCGAGCAGCACAAGCGCGAGCAGAAATCCCGCGAACAACGATTGTCGGATCAGATAAGTGCGGGCCCCGTCGGTCGGAAGCAGGGAATAGGCCGCCGGCGGGTCGTAGAGATAACGGGTGAAATTCGTCCAGGCAAACGTCCGGTCTTTCAGGAGCATCGAGTATACGCCCCGGATGTCCTCCACGTTGGGCGGATGCCGATACTTGATGATGGCATTGTGGCTGTACTCCTGCCGCGCAAGCCAGTTGACGCTGGCAAAGGGCACGGTCACGGGCGTGAGCGGCTTGGCCTCGATGGGCAGATTCTTCCAGTGCCAGTCCTTGAAGACGCGGGCCGTGATGCCATCGAACGCATCGTGCTGGCACAGTTGGAGGATGTCGGCCGTGTTGAGCAGTGCGCCGTGCTTGTCCGCCACGCCGAAGAGGGACTGGGTCATGTCCACGTAGGTCCAGCGGTTCTGCTCCTTGACCCACGATTCGGCCCAGGAATGGCCGCTGTAGACGATGACATCCGCCTGGGTATTGGCGCCAAAGACGAAGCGCGTGGGGATGCCCGCGCGGTTGGCGAAAAACGTGTAGATCTGGGCATTTTGCGTGCACCAGCCCATGCCGGTACCGTTGATCATTTCCTGGCACATGGTCCACGGGTCCGTCCAACGGAAGTCGTCCTTGGGGACGCCACCGGTGTTGGCCAGTCTGGGACTGAGATAGCGCATGACCTTTTCCACGCGGGTCAGGGTGTCGTCCGTATCCTTTATACCCATGTCCTCGCGCACGACGCGATCCGCGGCCGCCAGTTTTTCCGCGCCGATGTACGCGTAATCATCCACCCAGTAACTGAGCGGGTACCGCTTGAACTTCCCGACCGGCAAATCCGTTTGCAGCAGGTAAACGTCATTTGCGAACTGCATCCCGTTCTTCCGGTAAAACTCAGCCGAGATCTCGTTGACCGTGAAATTGAGCTCAGGCCCGATCCCCGTCGGCAGTGGCTGCAGGGTGTACTGATGCTTGAAGTCGTCGAGTGGCGTGCGGGTAGAGCCATCAAAGATGGGCCCGGCGATCTGCAGGCGCGGCGCCGTGCCGGGCATCGTCTGCACCGGTTTGCCATCGACGAGGAGCCGCCATTGGTCGGGCGTGCGGTTCCAGGCGAGGTCGAGCCGGAGGACGTTGCCCTTCTCCACGACCCACTCACGCAGGCTGGGGGCGTCGAGCGGGACATTAAGGGTGGTGTAGTTCTCGGGATAAAAAGACGACTCCCAGTCGCGCGTGAAAAAGACGTAGAGATTGGCGGCGAGCAGGACCAGGCAGAGCAAACTCAGGCCACGAATATTTTTCCGGGTGGGCAGGGTCATGGTTGCGGCGGGAGCCGGGCGGAACCCAACATCATTTTGGAAACCATGACCAGCGGCAACCGCGGGAGACTGGGGCGAGGTGGGCGGGCACGTCCCGTGTCCGCATTCCAAGGCATCTTACATTGAGCCGGCTCCACTGTTCAAAGTGTTCGGGCCTCATCCATGCCGGCAAGGGACGTACGGCCCACCTCACGGCCCCAGAAGTGGCGGCTCTTCGGTCACAGGCGTCGCACCATAGACGCCATGGAGCATCGCGCGCCACTGCACGTCCTCGACCTCCCGGCGTTGCACGGCGCGGTACTCGGCCTCGCCGGCGAAATAGATGAAGCCAAAGAGAAAAGCCGTGAGGTAATTGTGAAACACGAAGGCCGCGATCAGACCGGCCAGAATGGCCAGAACCTTGCCCACCGTGGCCGCCCAGAAGGTGGCCCGTAAGTAAGGCAGGCGGGTGGCGAGCAGGGCGCGAAAGATCCGGCCGCCATCCATGGGGAAAACCGGGAGAAGATTGAAGCAACCCATCAGAAGGTTCGCGCGCAGCAGCAGCTGGGCAAAGCCCGTGATATCGGCCGGGTAGTCATCGCCGCCGAACCCCACAAGCGACCAGAGAATGGCCGCAATCACGAAATTAACCGCCGGACCGGCCAGGGTGATCAGCAATTCGCGCACGGGCTGCCGGGGAATCGCATCGAACTCCGCCATTCCGCCGATGGGCATGAGGAGGATCCGGCGGACTCCGACGCCAAAATGCATGGCGGTGAACGAGTGGCCGAGTTCGTGGAGCACCACGCAGGTAAAGAATCCCAGCAGGATGGCCACGCTCCAAGCCAGCTGGATCCAGCCGCCGTCCTGCCAGCCTTCATACGCGGCGTAGGCCAGCAGCAGGAAAAAACTGGCGTGAACCGCCAGTTGAATCCCGCGGATGCGGAACAAGTTGATTGACCAGCCGAGCATGTGAAGTAATCAAATCCCGCTTTGCGAAAGCGCCAGCGCTCATTTGGCGACTCGCGGCTCCTCCTGATGTTCCATGCCTGAAACCGCCGCCAAACCTCCGTCCCTCCTCATCATCGATGATGATGCCGAGATCCGCTACTCGCTCACGCGCGTGTTCTCCTCGCGCGGTTACCAGGTCGCGGAGGCCGCGAGCGGCGAGCAGGGTATCGCGCTGGTCAAGAAAGGCCCGCTGCCCGACCTGGTATTTCTGGATGTGCGCATGGGCGGCATGGGCGGGATCGAGGCCCTGCGGCTGATCCGCTCGGTCAGTCCGCGGCAGCTGGTGGTGCTGATGACGGCGTTCGGCACGGCGCAGACCGCCATTGAGGCCATGAAGTACGGTGCCTTCGACTATGTGATGAAGCCCTTCGATCCGCCGAAGGTCCTGGCGATTGCGGAAGCCGCCCTGAAGACGCATGCCGATCTGCGCGCCGCGGGCGACTACAAGCCCGCGCTCAACACCGAGGATTATAAGGAGGGCATTGTCGGCAATTCCCCGGTCATGCAGGAGGTGTTCAAGATCATCGGGCAGGTGACGGCGAGCGATGTCACCGTGATGATCACGGGCGAGAGCGGCACCGGCAAGGAGCTGGTCGCACGCTCGATCTGGAAGCACAGCCACCGCGCCAGCAAGCCGTTCATCGCGGTCAACTGTGCGGCCATTCCCGACAATCTCATTGAGAGCGAACTGTTCGGCCATGAGCGCGGGTCGTTCACGGGAGCGACGGGTCAGCGGCTCGGCAAGTTCGAGCTGTGCGATGGCGGCACGATTTTCCTCGATGAGATCGGCGACATGGCGACGGCGACGCAGACCAAGATCCTGCGCGTGCTGCAGGCTGGCGAAATCCAGCGCGTCGGCGGCACCGAGACGATCAAGGTCGATGTGCGCGTCATCGGCGCGACCAACAAGGACCTGGAGGCGATGGTGAAGGCCAAGACCTTCCGCGAAGACCTTTACTATCGGCTCAACGTCGTGCGGATCAAGATGCCGGCCTTGCGCGAGCGCGCGGAAGACATCCCGCCGATCATCGATTTCTGCCTCCAGAATCTCGCGAAGCAGCGCAAGACACACGTGACCCGGGTTTCGTCTGAAACGCTGGCCGTGCTGACCCGCTATCCGTGGCCTGGCAATGTGCGTGAATTGGAGAACGTGATCTATCGCAGCGCGGTTATCGCCCAGGGTGACGCCATCCTGGTGAAGGACCTGCCGGCAGAGATCCGCAGCGCCACGAGCACGGAGGTGACGGTGGGCGCTGGCACGGACACGAGCGATTCACCCTTTGATTCCCTGCGCACCACCAACGCGGAAAACGCCGCCCTCGCCATGGCGCGCGTTGTCGCGGAAAGCGTCGCATCGGGTGAACCGGCGCTGACCGCCACTCGGGCGCTCGATTTTCTACATGCGGAACTGCGCAAGGGCGATGAGCCGCTGCTGGAGCATATTGGCCGGGAGATGATCCAGCGCTCGGTCGCGGCGGCCAATGGCGACCTGAAGGTTGCCGCGGCCGAACTCGGACTGACCGTGGCCGCCCTAAAGAAGCGCCTGGCGTGATTGGGTGTAGGGCGGGGTCGCTGACCCCGCCATTGCCGTGCAGACGGCTCATCCGGAGGATTCGCCCTACCTTCCAAACTGGCGGGGTCAGCGACCCCGCCCTACATTTCTCAGCGACCGTAGCCGGTCTGATGCGCTGAATGCCATTTCCACGCCGTGGCGACGATGGAGTCGATGTCGGGAAATTTGATCGTCCAGCCGAGTTCGCGCTGCGCCTTGGTCGAGTCGGCATAAAGCGCGGGCGGATCGCCGGGGCGCCGCGGGCTTTCGATCATCTTGATTTTCCTGCCGGTGACTTTTTCCACCGCGCGAATCACCTCGCGATTCGACGTCGGCCGGCCGGTGCCGAGGTTGTAGAACAGCGCGGTTCCCGGCGCACTGAGCTTGGGGAACACCGCAATGTGGGCCCGGCTGAGATCATCGACGTGCACATAATCGCGCAGACAGGTGCCATCCGGAGTGGGGTAGTCCGTGCCAAAGATTTCCAGCTGCGGGCGCCGGCCGGTGGCGGCGTCGAACGCCAGTGGGATCAGATGCGTCTCGGGCGAATGATCTTCACCAATGACACCATCCTCCGAAGCACCCGCGGCGTTGAAATAGCGGAAAGCGGCGAAACTCAGTCCATGCGCGTGCGCGACGGCCTTCAGGGCGTTCTCGACGTCGAGCTTGGTCTGGCCATAGGGATTGATCGGTGCCTGGGGCGACAGCTCGGTGATCGGCAACGTGGCGGGCACGCCGTACGTGGCGCAGGTGGAGGAGAAGACGAATTTCTTCACGCCAGCCGCCAGCATGGCGCGCAGAAGGTGCAGCGTCGCGACCTCGTTGTTGAAATAGTACTTGAGCGGGTCGGTCACGGATTCGCCGACGTAGCAGTAGGCCGCAAAATGCATCACGAGCTCGATCTGCTCCGTCCGCAGCACGCGCTCGACCGCCGCCTCATCGCCCAGGCTGAGCTCGTGAAACGCCACGCCGGGTGCGACGGCGGCCCGGTGGCCGTACGCGAGGTTGTCCAGCACCACGGGACGATGCCCCGCGGCGATCAGCTGACGGACACAATGGCTGCCGATATAACCGGCTCCCCCGACGACAAGCACGTTCATGCGGTGAGGCTTGTATTGCTTTCGGCGCCGGGTTGGCTAGCGATTTCCGTTCCTAACGAATGAAGCCTTCCCGCATCGTCATCACCGGAGTCGGTCTGACAGCCCCCAACGGCAATTCCCTCGCCGAATTTCGCCAGAACCTGCTCAACGGCGTGGCAGGCATCGAACGGATGGAAATCCGCTACATGGGCTCGCAGCTGGCCGGGGTCTGTCACTACGACCCGCTGCGCCACCAGACGAAGAAGGAAGTCCGGGTCGGTACTCGCGCCGGCAGCATCAGCATCTACTGCGCCCGCGAGGCGCTGAACGACAGCGGCGTTGACTGGGCGGCCCAGTCGAAGGACCGCGCGGGCATTTACATCGGCTGTACGGAGCACGGCAACGTCGAGACCGAGAACGAAATCTACAACATCTCGAAATTTAACTACGACACGAAGTTCTGGTCTCACTACCACAACCCGCGGACTGTCGCGAACAACCCGGCCGGGGAAGCTTCGCTCAACCTGGGTGTCACCGGCCCGGCGTACACGATCGGCGCGGCGTGCGCGGCCGGGAATCTCGGGCTGATCCACGCCACGCAGATGCTGCGGCTTGGCGAAGTGGACCTGGCGATCTGCGGCGGGGTGAGCGAGAGCATCCACACGTTTGGCATCTTTGCCGGCTTCAAGAGCCAGAACGCGCTCGCGACACATGCCGACCCAAGCAAGGCCAGCCGTCCCTTCGATCTTGCCCGCAATGGCATCGTTGTTTCCGAAGGCGGCTGCCTGTACACGCTTGAACGGCTCGAGGATGCGCAGGCGCGCGGCGCGAAGATCTACGCCGAGATCGCGGGTTATCACGTCAACTCCGACGCCAGCGATTACGTGCTGCCCAATCCGGTGCGCCAGGCCGAGTGCGTACGCGCCTCCATCCGTCGCGCCGGACTCGAGCCGCGCGACATCCACATCGTCAACACCCATGCCACCGCCACGCCGCTGGGCGACATCCAGGAGTGCGAGGCGATCCGCGCGGTGTTTGGCGAAGGTTGCCCGGACACCCACATCAACAACACGAAGAGTTACATCGGCCACTGCATGGGCGCGGCGGGCGCGCTTGAACTGGCGGGCAACCTGCCGTCGTTTGACGACCTGACGGTTCATCCCACGATCAACGTCGACCAGCTCGACCCGGCCTGCGCGCTGCCTGGGCTGGTGCTGAATCAGCCGCGCAAGGTTGCGAAAGTGGACACGATCCTTAATAATTCGTTCGGCATGCTGGGGATAAATTCCACGTTGATTGTTAAGCGCTTTGCCGCCTAAGTCCCTCGCTTCAGCCCATATGACCAAAGACGAATGCAAGAAGGTGGTGATCGATATTATCGCCGACATCGCGCCCGATGAGGACTTGAGCACGCTCAAGCCCGACGTGCGCCTGCGCGATCAGCTCCAGCTCGATTCGATGGACTTTCTCGACATCGTGATGGAGCTGCGCAAGCGCCACAGCATCGAGGTCCCGGAGGCCGACTACATCCAGCTCGCCTCGCTCGACAGCTGCGCGAACTACCTGACGCCCAAGTTCAACGCCCTCAGCGCCAAGAGCTGAGCGCCGGGTTTGACCTTTCGACAGGGCCGGGAAGCATTTCCCGGCCCTTTGTTTTGCCCGAGTCCCACGCATGAACACCCGCTCGCACTATGATGTCGCCATCATCGGCGCCGGCATGTCCGGCCTCGCCGCCGGCATCCGCCTGGCGCATTTCGGCAAGCGGGTGTGCATCTTCGAGCGCCATAACACCGTCGGGGGCCTGAACAGTTTCTACAGCATCGGCGGCCGCAAGTTCGACGTGGGCCTGCACGCGATGACCAACTATGTGCGGCCCGGCACCAAGGGTACGCCACTCGGCAAACTCCTCCGGCAACTGCGGATCGACCGGGATGAGTTCGAGCTGTGCGAGCAGAAGCAGTCGCGCGTCGCCTTTGGCCCGCGCGGCGAAACGTCACTCCGTTTCACCAATGATTTTGGCGTGCTCGAGAGCGAGGTGGCTGCTCGGTTTCCCGGCCAGATCGACGGTTTTCGCCGGCTCACGACCACCGTCCGGAGTTTCGACGATGTATCGCTGGACGCGGCGCCGGTCTCCGCCCGGCAGATCGTTCGCCAGCATATTACCGATCCGCTGCTGGAGGACATGTTGTTCTGTCCGCTGATGTACTACGGCAGCGCCACGGAGCACGACATGGAGTTCGGTCAGTTCGTGATCATGTTCAAGGCGCTCTTCCTCGAGGGCTTTGCCCGGCCCTTCGATGGCGTGCGGGTCATCCTGCGCGTGCTGCTGGAGAAATACCGTGCAGCGGGCGGCGAGCGGCGGATGAAGTGCGGTGTGAAGCAGATCATCTCGCATGACGGGCGGGCGACCGCACTGGTACTCGACACGGGCGATGAAATTTCCGCGGACCAGGTCATCTCGTCGATCGGCGCGCCTGAAACCGCCCGCCTTATTCAACCTGCCGTCCTCACTGCGCCGCCGGCCGCACCGGGACGGCTATCGTTCGTCGAAACCATCACGATCCTCGACCGCCAGCCGGCCGCACTCGGGTGGGGGAATGACACGATCATTTTTTTCAACGACTCCGCCCGTTTCGACTATGCCTGTCCGGGCGCCCAGGTCGACCCACGGAGCGGCGTGATCTGCATCCCCAACAACTTCGACTACGGCCCGGAGCTCCAGTTGCCGGAGGGAATCTTCCGCTGCACCTGCCTGGCCAATTACGCGCAGTGGGCGCATTTGCCGGATGATGTTTACCAAGCGGACAAACAGCGTTGGTATCAGGCACTGCAAAAGAGTGCGCAGCGTTTCCTGCCCGCCCTGCCAACACCGGACGCACTGTCCGTGGCGACCGTGACCACCGACATGTTCACCCCGCGGACCATCACGAAATTCACCGGCCACCTCGGCGGTGCGATTTACGGGGCCACGCAGAAAAACCGTCAGGGTCGTACCGACCTGGCGAATCTTTACCTCTGTGGCACCGACCAGGGATTTCTTGGCATCGTAGGCGCGATGCTCAGCGGGATTTCGATGGCAAATTATCACATCCTTCAAAAAGGTTAATCGGCTGGCACGAAGTCCAGGTCCGCTTGTCGTACCGGCAACCCCATACCCCATGACATCCTGCTTCAGAACTGTTCGCCCGCTGGCTTTCTTGTTCGGCATCGCCTTTCTCCTGCCCGGCTCGATCCGGGCTCAGGAATCCATTCCCGAGATTGATCCCGATGTTCAGCTGACCCAGCCGCAGCTTGATCAATTGCTCGGCCCCATCGCCCTTTATCCGGACGCCTTGGTTGCCCTCATTTTGCCCGCATCGACGATGCCCACGGATATCGTCCTCGCCGCCCGCTACCTGAACGCCGCGGGTACCGCGGCGGAAATCGACGGCCAGCCCTGGAACGACAGTGTGAAATCGCTGGCGCGCTATCCTGAGATCATAAAATGGATGGATGAGAATCTCGCGTGGACGCAACAGATGGGCTCCGCCTTCGTCGCCCAGCCCTCCGATGTGATGACCGCTGTTCAACGTCTCCGCGCCCGCGCGCGGGCCACGGGCGCCTTGGTCAATACACCGCAGCAGCAGGTCGTCGACGATGAGGGTGCGATTGAAATCGTGCCGGCCCAGCCCGATGTCATCTACGTGCCGCGTTATGACCCCGATGTCGTTTATGTCGCAGATCCGGACAATTATGGCGGATCGTATGTGACGTTCGGCTACGGATTTCCCACGGGCTATTGGCTGAGCTATGATTTGGACTGGCGCCGCCGGAGCATCTGGGTGGGAGACCGGCACCAAGGCTGGTATCGCCCCGGTTCACCCGGCCGGCCCAATTTCCCGAACAATCCCAACTGGCACCCGTGGAGGCCGCCAGTCCATCGGCCGCCTTCACCGCCACCCGGTGGCCACCGGCCGCGCCCTGACGTCGTACGCCCCAGACCTTTTCCGGGAACACCGCCCACGCCGCATAACTCCCGGCCTGATGATCGCAACCGCCCGGCTCGACCGGATGTAAATCGCCAGTCACCGGTGGCGGAGCCCTCGCGGGCAGCGCCGGTTCCTGGAACATACCGGAGTACACCGGTGCCTTCCGTCCCAGCGGCTAGAGTAGCTCCTCCTTCAAACAATCAACCGCGTAGCGCCGTGCCGGCCAATCCACCAATGCCGCCGCAAAATCGGCCCCCTCAGGTGAAAGCCACGCCCAGCCCGCGGGTCGTGATGCCCCCGCCAGCTGCAACGTCGGCTCCAGCGCCAGCGACAGCGACGCCTCCACCGGCATCGCCACCCACGACGTCTTCAAGGGGTGGCGGTGCTCCGCAGTAGAGATCCGTCGGAGTCAGCCCGCCAGCATTAGTAGCAGCCGACGTGAGGAGGCTGGCTTGAGAAAGAGGGCCCAGCCTCCACACGTCGGCATCTGCCGGCCGGGCAAAGCGGGCCGGCAGCGGTACAAAACCCCTTGCCCTCGCTGCGGCACCGCTTTCACTCTGCTCCTTCCATGGCTTATGACTGGCTCAAAGGAGTGGCCGACGAGTATGATGTGATCGTGATCGGCAGCGGTCTGGGCGGACTTACCGGTGCTAACGTGCTGGCCAAGGCCGGTCACAAGGTGCTGCTCCTCGAGCACCACTACCAGTTCGGCGGCCTGGCGACATGGTTTACGCGCAAGGGTGGCCATATCTTCGATATTTCCCTGCATGGATTTCCGGTCGGCATGATCAAGTCATGCCGCAAGTACTGGACGAAGGAGATCGCCAGCTCGATCGTGCAGCTGAAGGACATCCGCTTCGTCAATCCGCAGATGGACGTCTGGACTACTTTCACCCGTGAGGATTACACCCGCGTGCTGGTCGAGCAGTTCCAGCTCGAGGCCGCCCACGTGGAGAAGTTCTACGATTATCTCCGGGGCATGAATTTCTACGACAACAACTCGGAAACCACGGGGGAAATGCTCGAGCGGTTTTTTCCGGGGCGCGATGACGTGAAGCGTCTCCTCATGGAGCCGATTGCCTACGCCAACGGCTCGACGCTCGATGACCCGGCGATCACGTACGGCATCGTTTTCTCCAATTTCATGGGCTCTGGAGTCTATACGTTCCGCGGCGGTTCGGACCTGCTCATTGAGAAGATGGTCGCGGAGCTGAAACAGAACGGCGTGGAAGTGCGGAAAAAAGTGCTGGTCGACCGGATCCTCGTCGAGGAACGCGACGGTCGGAAAGTGGCCTGCGGAATCGTTGCCGGCAATGGCCGGGTCATCCGCGCCAAGACCGTGCTGTCCAATGCGAACATCAAAAACACGATCTTCCGGCTCGCCGGAGAGGAAAACTTCCCGGCGGATTATATCGAGGCCGCGCGCGCCGTGCGGATCAATGCCAGTTCTTGCCAAGTTTATCTCGGCATCCGAAAAGGTGAAAGCATCCCGCATATCGGCGATCTCGTCTTCACGTCAGCCAATCCCAGATTCAGCAGCGAGGAGCTGACCAACTTTCATACGACGAGCCGCACCTTTTCCGTCTATTATCCTGACACGCGCCCTGGATCCGATCGCTATACCGTCGTTGTCTCCCTGAACGGTCGCTACGGTGACTGGAAGCAGCTCAGCGACGCGGACTACGAGAAGGAAAAAGCCCGGCTCGTGGAGGAGTCGATTGTTGCGCTCGAGCGTTACATCCCCGGAGTGCGGGCCAAGATCGACTGGTCTGAAGCCGCCACTCCCCGCACCATCGAACGTTACACCACGCATCAGAACGGCACCTCCTTCGGCACGAAGTTCGAGGGCCTCAAGGTCTCGATGGAGCTGTCGGAAAAGCTGCCCGGGCTCTACCACGCCGGCTCGGTGGGCATCATCATGTCGGGCTGGCTCGGCACGATCAATTATGGTGTGATCACGGCGAACAAGATCGACCAGTACCTCTTCAGCCAGCGCCAGGCCACGCCCACACCCACTCCAGTTTCCGCATGAGCGCCAGTCCCACGGTTCTTCAACTGATCCCGCACCGCCCGCCGTTTCTGTTCGTGGACGAAATCGTCTCGGAGAGTGCCGATGGGCTGATCGCCCGCCGGACGTTTCGCGCCGAGGAGGATTTTTATCAGGGCCATTATCCCGGCGCGCCAATTACGCCCGGGGTGCTGTTATGCGAGGCCGTGTTCCAGGCCGGGGCGCTCTATATGGCCCGGACGATGGCCGGGCAGGGGAGCCGCGCGGGCGTGCCGCTGCTCGCCAAGATCAGTGATGTCCGTTTCCGCAATCCCGTGTTTCCCGGGGAAACCATCCTCATCGAGGTGAAGAAGAAGGAAGTCCTCGGCGGTTTCACGATGATGAGCGGCAGCATCAAGAGCGGCGACAAACGTGTGCTCACCGTGGAATTCGCCGTGGCGTGGAAGACGCCCGAAGGAGCACCCGGCGCATGAGCGATTTCCTCCAGCTCACGGGCAAGACTTTCCTGGTCTTTGGTGTCGCGAATCGGAAAAGCGTCGCCTGGTTCGTCGCCAAGTCCCTGGAGGAGCAGGGCGCCCGCGTGCTCTATAGCGTTCGCTCCGAGGCGAGAAAACAGTCCCTGGCGGCCCAGCTGGCCGGCAAACCGGTGTTTCTCTGCGACGTCGAGCATCCGGGCGCAGTCGAGCAGCTTGCCGCTGAAATTTCCGCCGCCGGGCACGGCCCGCTGCACGGCATCGTGCACTCGATCGCGTTCGCCAACTATAGCGAGGGCTTCAAGCCGTTTCACGAAACGAAGCGCGCAGACTTTCTCCAAGCCACGGGCATCTCGGCCTTCTCGCTGGTCGAAGTGGCGCGCGCATTCAAACCGCTGCTGGCGAAGCACGCTTCGGTCGTCACGATCGGCATTTCCTCGTTGCAGGTCACACCCGACAACTACGGCTATATGGGACCCATCAAGGCGGCCCTGGAGTCCTGCGTACGGTTCCTGGCCAAGTCCTTCAGCGCCGACACCGCGGTCCGCTTCAATGCGGTCGGTGCCGGGCCGCTCAAGACCAGCGCGTCGGCCGGTATCCCGGGCTATTTGGAAAGCTATCTATACGCCGAGAAGCTTACCTTTCGGAAAAAGAACCTCGAGACGCAGGAGGTCGCCAACACCGTGCTGTTTCTGCTCAGCGAGCGCAGCAGCGGCGTGAATGGGACGACGCTCGTGGTCGATGCCGGGCTCGGCTCAAATTATTTTGACCAGGAAATCATCCGCCTCGCGATGCGGCCCGTGAAATGAGGCCCGCATGAAGTTCGAAAACGTCTGCATCGAGTCCCTCGCTGTCGCCTTGCCCGACGAAAGCTGGAGTTCCGCCCAGATTGAGGAACGCCTGCGTCCGCTCTACGAGCGCCTGAAACTCCCGGCGGGCCGGCTGGAACTGATGACTGGCATCCGCGAGCGTCGGATGTGGCCGGCTGGCATGCGTCCATCCGATGCCAGTGCCGCAGCCGGGAAGGCCGTGCTCGCCAAATCCAAGCTGAAGGCGGAGCAGGTCGAGCTCTTCATCCACGCCGCCGTCAGTCGCGACATGCTGGAGCCGGCCACGGCGTCGTTTACCCATCGCAAGATCGGCCTCCCGGCCACGGCGCAGATTTTCGATGTGTCCAATGCTTGCCTCGGTTTCCTCAACTCGCTGACGGTCGCCGCCGGCCTGATCGAGTCCGGCCAGATCCGCTGTGCGCTCGTGGTCGCCGGGGAGAACGGGCGTCCCCTCGTCGAGCAAACCCTGACGACGCTGCTCGAACAGCCGCTGACGCGGAACGAAATCAAACCGTATTTCGCCAACCTGACGATCGGCTCGGGCGCCGTGGCTGCAGTCGTGTGCCACCGGTCGCTCATCAAGGGTCATGCGCACCGCCTGCTCGGAGGCGTGGCCCGCGCGGCGACGCAGCACAGCGAGCTTTGCCAGGGCGATACCCATGGAGCCGAAGCGCTCGCGATGCAGACCGACTCCGAACAATTGCTCGTGGCGGGGGTCGCACTCGCGCAGGAGACTTGGCGCGAGTTTGCCAGTGCCGCCGGGTGGAGCGCAGACTCGTTTGACCGTTTCATCTGCCACCAGGTCGGCAGCACGCATCGCCGGAAGCTGTACGAAACACTTGGACTCGATCTGACGAAGGATTTTTCAACCTTTGAAACACTCGGCAACACCGGCTCCGTGGCGTTGCCTGCAACTTTATCCGCGGCGGTTGACGCCGGTGCGGTAAAAGAAGGCAGCCGGGTCGGGTTGCTCGGCATCGGCAGCGGACTCAATTGCCTGATGCTCGCGCTCGAATGGTGAACTCCCGACAGATTCCCGGCTGGCTGGCGCGGCAATATCCATTCACGCCGCGCTCATTCGCCACCGCGCAAGGCGCCCGGCTGAGCTATCTCGACGAAGGACCGCGGGCCGATGAGGCGGTGCTGATGCTGCACGGCAACCCGACCTGGTCGTTCTATTACCGCAATCTCGTGCGGGAGCTGGTGCCGACGCTGCGCTGCATCGCGCCCGATCACATCGGCATGGGGCTGTCGGAGAAGCCCGGGGATTATGACTACACGCTCGCGACCCGCATCGCCGATATCGAAGCGCTGGTGGCGTCACTCGGACTCAAGCGCGTGCACCTGGTGGTCCACGATTGGGGCGGGGCGATTGGATTCGGCTTTGCGGCCCGTCATCCCGAGCTGATCGGCCGGCTCGTGATCCTGAATACGGCGGCCTTTGCCTCGGAACGGATCCCGGCTCGAATCGCCCTCTGCAAACTGCCGTTCGTCGGCCCGCTGCTGGTGCGCGGATTCAACGGCTTTGCGTGGCCCGCCACCTGGATGGCGATGCACCGCCGCTGTCTCACGCCAGAGGAGAAGAGCGGTTATCTTTTCCCTTATGGTTCCTGGAGCGCACGGGTCGCAGTCAGCGCCTTCGTGCGCGACATCCCGCTGAGCCCGGCGCATCCGAGCTGGGCGACCCTGAATGCTGCGGAAGCCGGACTCGCGCACTTCGAGGACCGGCCTGCGCTAATCGTGTGGGGCGGCCGGGATTTTTGTTTCAATGACTCATTCCTCGCGCGCTGGCGGGAACTGTTTCCGGCAGCCCGCTGTGAACGAATCGCCGACGCCGGACACTATGTGCTCGAGGATGCAGCGGAGGAAGTGATCCCGCTCATCCGCGAGCATTTGCTGAAGTAGCGCAGGCATCCTGCCTGCTTCACCGCCGGTATAACTCGGCGAGCTCGCGCAAGTAAACGGCCGGGCCGGCGCTCAGGGCACTCAACTGATCGGCCCGGAAGCGCCATGACCAGTTTCCCTGCGGCACGCCCGGGCTGTTGAAACGGGCGGCGGAACCGAGGCCGAGCAAATCCTGCAGGGGGATGATCGCGAGCGCGCAGACCGACGCGTAGGCGGAACGCAGAAAATCCCAATGCACGTCCTGGCCATTCACGCGCAGATAGCGGCGCACGTGGTCGCGGGTCTTTTCGTCCGTGGTCGCATACCAGCCGAGTGTCGTGTCGTTGTCATGCGTGCCGGGGTAAACGACGCAATTTGTCCGGTGGTTATGCGGGAGGTAGAAATTATCCGAGGGACCACCGAACGCGAACTGCAGCACCGCCATGCCGGGCAGGCCGGTCGCCTCGCGCAGCGCAATGACCTCGGGGGTGAGCGTGCCCAGATCCTCGGCGATCAATTTGGCGCCGGGCAGGGCGGCGTGGACGGCGCGGAAGAAGTCCAGGCCCGGGCCCGGCACCCAGTGACCAGGCCGGGCGGTGGCGGAACCGGCAGGAATCGACCAGTAGGCCTCGAAACCGCGGAAGTGATCGATGCGCACCACATCAAACAACGTGAAATTCGCCCTCAGCCGGGCCAGCCACCAGGCATAGCCATCCGCGGCGTGGACGGGCCAGTCGTAGAGGGGATTGCCCCAAAGCTGACCGTCGGCTGAGAAATAATCGGGCGGACAGCCGGCCACGGCGACGGGGCGCGCCGTCTTGGGGTCCAGTTGGAAAAGCCGGGGATTGGCCCAGACATCGGCGCTGTCGAGCGCGGCGAAGATCGGCGCATCGCCGATGATACTGACACCCAGGGCGGTGGCATGGGCGCGCAGCTGGGTCCATTGGCCGAAGAAAAGGTACTGGATGAACTCGTAGGCCTCGATGCGCTCAGCGAGCTGGCGCGGCAACGTCGTCTTGCGGGCGGTAGCCGGAGTACGGACGCTGGCCGGCCATTCCCACCACGGCTGACCGGCGAAATGACCCTTCAATGCGGAGAACAGCGCGTAGTCCGCCAGCCAGCCGGATTGCTGCCGACGGAAGGCCTCGAAATCGCCATAGGGCTGGGTTTTCCGACCGCTGCGCACAAACTGCGCATGAGCCTGAAACAAGGCGGGCCATTTGAGGGTGTAGAGAGAGCCAAAATCAACGCGATCGGGGCTGAGTGCCTGCAGGGGTCTGACATCCTCAGCGGTTAGCAATCCAGCACGCACCAAGGCGGCGACGTCGATCAGGTAGGGATTCCCGGCAAACGCCGAGAAACACTGGTAGGGCGAATCGCCGTAGCCCGTCGGACCGAGTGGACAGATCTGCCACTGTTTGAAGCCGGCAGCCGAAAGAAACTCCAGGAAGGTGACAGCGTTCTCATCCAGCGACCCAATGCCGTACGAACCGGGCAGGGCTGTCGGGTGCAGCAGGACACCCGCATGCCGATCGCCGTCACTGAGCCAGTGGTAAAGCGGCTCAGTCATGCACAACCTTACTTAACATAATATTCATTGTGCGTAATATGCCTATGAGAGCCTACCGGGCCGGACCCCAATGACTGCTGAACGGAAAATAGATGAATAACGGGCGTCCGACGACGTCCTTGGCCGGCACAAAGCCCCAGTAACGGCTATCGGCGCTGTTGCCGGAATTATCACCCATGGCAAAAAAAGAGTTCGCCGGAACCGTGAGTTGATCCAGATCGGTCAGGAGAAAACGTGCGCGACCGTCGGAAGGGCCGTTAAAATAGCCGCGATAGCCACTCTCACGGTGCGCATTCATTTCAAACGCCTTGGCACCGGTGATCGGTTGGCCATTGCGGTAAATCACCGGCTCATGGATCTGAATCACATCGCCCGGAGTCCCGATCAAGCGCTTGACGTAATACTCCGCAATCTGGTTCCCAGAACTATTCAACATTTGCTCACTTTTGATATTCCCCGTCCAGAAGACGAAGCCCTGCCCCACTTGTGGCCGGAAAAAATTATATGTGAAGCGGTCCACGAACAGCATGTCGCCGGTAAGCTCGTCAAACGACAGGATGCGTTCACCGGCTTTCACATAGCGTCCGGTGCGGACGCACGGGGTCGGCTGCCCGTCGACCATCACGATCTCGGTCTCACGCGCTTTGATCTTCGCTAGCATCAGGGCGAAGAATTCGCCGGTGCTCCGGCTTCGGGTTCCCGGGAAAAGAGCGTCCGACACCACCCAGTCGAAATCGAAATCAAGCGGCAGTGTCACCGTGACCGGCCGGTCGCCGACGAGCAGCGTGTACTCCCGCAGTTGCGTCGGAAAAATCAGCCAGGTATGTCCCGGGACGATCCGGCAATGCACAATCCCGCGGTTTTCGGCCCCGTAGACCGGCACCAGCACTTCGCCGGCAGCCGGAGCGTCAAGCCGATGCGGCCACGCGCCTCGCGCCACCACGCGCACGGCTTCCGTGAGCGCGCTCGGCTCGGCGGCGGGCTTGCTGTAGATCTCCGGCGTCATGCCGTTGTACGTCGGCCACATCGAGTTTGTGGGGATCTTGAACGGCTGAATGAAATATGACTTGATCCCGATGATCATGATCGCGGCCACGAGAAAAAACTCCACGTTCTCGACCAGCGCACTCTTGGGATAAAGGGATCCGCCGGTGCGCCGCAGGACTTCCTCGAGCGCCTCGATGCCCAGTTGCAGCTCGGGGGCCGCAGCCTTGTTCTTCAGCCGCTGGCGCAGCTCATCCGTATGCTGGCGCAGGTCGCCTGTGTCCTTGGCGTCCAGCAGATCGCGTCGGAAGCGCCAGACCTTGTCCGCCAACTCCAGCCAGTTGACCGCGCTTTCGCGGGTTTTGGCTTCTTGCGATTCAAACAGGCCGAACATGGGAAAAAATCAGTTGCTCTGCAGGACCTTGATGAAGGCGTCAGGCGGGATGGAAACCTTGCCGATCTGTTTCATCTTCTTTTTGCCCTCCTTCTGCTTGTCGAGGAGCTTCCGCTTGCGGCTGATGTCGCCGCCGTAGCACTTTGAGGTCACGTCCTTGCGCATCTCGCGGACGTTGTCACGGGCGATGATCTTGCCGCCGATGGCGGCCTGGATAGCGACCTTGAACATCTGGGGCGGAATGATCTCGGCCAGCTTCTCGCAGAGCTGGCGGCCCTTGGCCTCGGCCTTGTCCCGGTGCACGATGCAGGCAAACGCATCCACGGGGTCGCCGTTGATCATGATGTCCATCTTCACCAGATCGGACGCGATGTACTCGCCCAACTCGTAGTCCATCGAGCCGTAGCCATGCGTGATGCTCTTCAGGCGGTCGTTGAAATCCACGAGGATTTCATTGAGCGGCAGGACGCAGCGCAGCATCACGCGGTTCATGTCGAGTGTGTCCGTGTGCTCGCAGACTCCGCGCTTTTCCATGATGAGCGAGAGGATGTCGCCCATCGAGTCGTTGGGCAGGATGATGGACGCGCGGATCGTCGGTTCCTTGATTTCCAGGATGGTGCCCGGATCCGGCATGTTCACCGGATTGTCCACGTCGATCTTCTCGCCGCCGTGTTTGATCACATGATAGATGACGCTCGGATAGGTCGAGATGATCTCCACGTCATGCTCCCGGCGGATGCGCTCCTGGATGATCTCCATGTGCAGCAGGCCTAGGAAACCGCAGCGAAAGCCGAAGCCGAGGGCCAGCGAGCTCTCGGACGAGTAGACGAACGCCGCATCGTTCAGGCGCAGGCGCCCGAGCGCCGCCTTGAGTTTCTCGTAATCGTCGCTCTCGAGCGGATAAAGGCCGCAGAAGACCAGCGGACGTACTTCCTTGTAGCCGGGCAGCATTTCCGTCGCGGGCCGGGCGGCCAGCGTGATGGTGTCGCCGGTTTTGACGTCGGAGGTGTTCTTGATACTCGAGACAATGTAGCCGACATCGCCCGGCCCGAGCGACGCGATCTTCGTCATCTTCGGCATGAACACACCGACTTCCTTCACCTCGGCCTTCTGCCCGTTGCTCATGAGCATCATCATGTCGTTCGCCTTGATGGTGCCCGAGAAAACCCGCACGTACGCGATGCAGCCACGGTAGGAATCGTAAAGCGAGTCGAACACCAGGGCCCGGAGCTGCGGATACGTCGCCCAGCGCGGCGGCGGCACCCGCGTGACCACGGCCTCGAGAATATCCTGGATGCCGATGCCGGACTTACCGCTGGCCAGGATCGCCTCCTCGGCGGGAATCGACAGGATGTCCTCCAGCTGGCGGGTGCAGAGATCGAGATTGGCGCTCGGCAGGTCGATCTTGTTGATGACCGGGATCACCTTCAGCTTCTGGGCAAATGCGAGATGCGCGTTGGCGACAGTCTGCGCCTCCACGCCCTGGGCCGCGTCGATCAGCAGCACGGCGCCCTCGCAGGCGGCAAGGCTGCGTGAGACCTCGTAGGAAAAATCCACGTGGCCGGGCGTGTCCATCAGGTTGAGCTTGTAGTCGTGCCCGTCCTTCGCGCGGTACGTCATCGTGACCGGGTGCGACTTGATCGTGATGCCGCGCTCCTTCTCGAGATCCATCGAGTCGAGATGCTGGTCGGTCATCACGCGCTGCGAAATGGTGTTGGTGTGTTCGAGCAGGCGATCGGACAGCGTGGTTTTACCGTGGTCGACGTGCGCGATGATGCAAAAATTTCGGGTGTACTTGTAGGGCATCGTCAGGCGGTCACATCAGGGAATTCTGCAAAGCTCTTCACCGTCCAGGTCTTCTCGGTGCGTCGCGCCAATCCGGCGAGCACGCCGCCCGGCCCGAGTTCCCAGAACTCCGTCGCCCCGGCGGCCGCGGCATTGCGCATGCAATCCTCCCACAGCACCGACGAAACCACCTGCTTCACCAGCGCGGCCTTCAGGTCGGCGGGTGCCGAGACGGTCTGTCCGGTGGTGTTGGTGAACACGGTGAACTTCGGCGTCAAAAACGGGATCTGCTCCAGGTAAGCGGCAAACGCCGTCCGGGCCGGCTCCATCAGTCGTGAGTGATACGCGCCGGCGACGTTGAGCGGGATCACCTTCTTGATGCCCCGCTCCTTCGCGGCCGCGACAGCCACGTCGATTTTCGACTTCTCGCCGGAGACGATAATCTGACCGGGCGCGTTGAAATTGGCGGCCTCGATATCGAACTCGCGGCACAGTTCGTAAACCTTCGCCCGTTCCTCGCCGATGATGGCCGCCATGCCACCGGTCGTCTGCTCACATGCCAGCTGCATCAGCCGGCCACGTTCGGCCACGACGCGCAGACCGGTCGCAAAATCGAACACCCCTGCAGCGCAATAGGCCGTCACCTCGCCCAGGCTCAAGCCCAGAGCGAATTGCAGCTCACCAGCGGGCAGTTTGCCCTGTTCCCGTAGGACGGCTAGCAGGGCCAAGCCGTGCACGAACAGCGCCGGCTGGCAGACCTTGGTCTGCGTCAGCTCGGTCTCAGGTCCTTCAAAGCAAATCCTGGCCAAATCCCAGCCGAGAACCGCGCTGGCCTCGGCATAAAGCGCGCGAGCCGCGGGTGACTGCTCGGAAAGCGACCGGCCCATGCCGATTTTTTGGGCTCCCTGACCGGAAAAAATAAGTGCCAATGCCATGGTTGAACCGGTTAGAACATCTCCCGACGCCGGAAAAACCAAGCCCTAAAAACGTTTCAACTGCGGGAAATATTTCGCATCGTTCGGCGTTTTGAGCAGGTCCATGGGAGCTGTCCCCGTTTTGGCCGGACTGAGGTCATTCTGGGCCGTGGGAAGCAAAGGATGCGCAGGGCTGTAGCTGGGGCCGCTCGGCGCCGGCAAACTGAGCAGGTCCTTCATTCCGGCCGCCGCCGTGCTATCCGGAGCAAATTCCGCCAGATAAGGATTGGTTCGCGTCTCTGCCGTCGGGCGACTGCCTGTGTCCACCGAGCCAATCGCCGGGTCACCGCGCACCAAGCCATCGAACATCGCGGCGTCGGCCCCGTGTTCCGGCGTCTTGTCGGGCCCGGCGACCAAATTGGTCTCCGCCGGTTTAACCTTCAGGAGATCGAGATCCTTCGGTGTCATCCAGGCCGACATGTAAGTCGTAAGCGGATTATCGCCTGCGGCCGCCGGTTTGGCGGAGGCAGTGTTGGATTTTGTGTCGTTGCGCGGCACGTCCTTCACATCGGCAGTGAGTGATGTCGCCGGCTCGTCCTCGGTTCCGGAAATCGCCGTGGCCTTTCCTTCATCGCGGCTGTCGGTTTTCTTCTCGCTCATCGCGTCGACCAGCCAGTTCTCGGATTTCCCTTTTTTGAGGTCCTTGGCCTTTTTCTTCTGGGCCGCCTCCGACTCCAGAAAGGCTGACATCTCATCCCCCGAAAGGTGCATCATCGGCGCCTCCATCTTCGGCAGGTCGATTTTTTGCGGATCGAGCGAGGAGGATTTCGCTCCCTTGATCAGGTCGTAGTCGCGCTTTGCCGCGATAATGGCGTCTTCCGGAGGGGGCGACGCGGGCCCGGTTTTTTCTTCCGCGCGCAGTCCGGCGGCCATGAGCCCCACCAGCAGATACCGGCTGCACCGCGAAACGGACATGGGCGCGATCAGGTTTTGATGAAGATGCCCTTGAGGTTCATCTCCAGTGCCTGCGGATTCGGCGAGAACCGGAGGCCCTCGGCCTTGCTGATCTTGCCCGCCTTGATGAGGCGGTAGATATCCTTGTTGAACGAGAAGCTGTTCGAGTCGGTGTTGCCCTCGAGGATGCCCTGGATCTTCTCGAACTGGCCCTCGAGGATGAGGTTCTTCACGACGGTGTCGGCGTTAAGGATCTCGTTGGTCGGAACGCGGCCGCCGCCTTCGAGCGCGGGAACGAGTTTCTGGCAGATGAAGCCGCGCAGCGAACCGGACACCGCGCGCCGCGCCTGGATCTGCTCCTCGGGCGGGAAAAATTCGAACAGGCGGGTCAGTGATTGACCCACGGTCGCGGCGTGCATCGTCGAGAACACCAAGTGGCCCGTTTCGGCGGCTGAGATGGCGGTCTCAAACGTTTCACGGTCGCGCATTTCACCGATGAGGATGATGTCGGGGTTTTGGCGGAGCACGGCCTTGATCGCCAACGCGAAACTCGGCACGTCAAGGCCGATCTCCCGCTGCTGGAACAGCGACTTCTCATCCTGAAAGGTATACTCGATCGGGTCCTCGATCGTGACGATATGCTTGTCCATGTTCAGGTTGATCCAGTTGAGCATGGCCGCCATCGTCGAGCTCTTGCCAGAGCCGGTCGCACCGCAGATCAAAAGGATGCCGTCCTTGGCCTGCGCGAGCTTCAGCATGGGCTCGGACTGCACCCCGAGGTCCTCGAATGAGGGCACGCGGCTTTTGATGTGACGCATCACGATGCTCGCACGTAGCCCGGCTTGTTGGATTTTACGACGATGTCGCTCGCACCGCTTTCCACGGCGAGTTTGAGCAGGTCGTTGATCATTTCCGTGTGTGGAGTGGACATGGGTAAAAAAGCGTTGCGGAATACCTATTTCACCATGCCTTCTACCGCAAGGCAACATTGCCTGCTCCCATGAAACTCCGTCCGCTCACTGGTACGCTCACGGCGCTCGTCACGCCTTTCAAGAATCACGAGGTCGCCTATCGCGATCTCGCGAAACTGGTGGAGCATCAGATCAAAGGCGGCATCAACGGCCTAGTCCCGGTCGGCACCACGGGTGAGTCACCCACGCTGAGCCATGAGGAACACATGGACGTGATTCGCGCCGTCATCGCGTCGGCCCGCGGCCGCGTACCCGTGATTGCAGGCACTGGCTCCAATTCCACGCACGAAGCCGTTGAGCTGACGCACCAAGCCCACGCGGCAGGTGCCGATGGCATGCTCGTGGTCACGCCTTACTACAACAAGCCGAACCAGGAAGGCCTCTTCCAGCACTACTGTGCCGTGGCGGACGCCACCGACCGGCCCATCATCCTCTATTCCATTCCCGGCCGCTGTGGCATCGAGATCAGCGTGCCTGTCGTGGAGCGTCTGCGCGCCAAGTATCCTCACGTGCGTTGGATCAAGGAGGCGGGTGGCAGCGTCGACCGGGTCGACCAGCTCAAGCAGGCCATGGGCTCCGACATCACCGTCCTCAGTGGTGACGACTCCCTCACCCTGCCCTTCATGGCGGTTGGCGCCGAGGGCGTCATCAGCGTCGCCTCCAATCTCGCCGTGCGCGAGATCGGCCAGATGGTCCGTTTCGCCCTGGCCGACGAGTACGCCAAGGCCGCGCGCCTCCATCGGCAGCTCTATCCGCTGTTCAAGGCGATCTTCCTGGATCCGAACCCTGTTCCGATCAAGGTGGCGCTCGTGCGGGCCGGGATCATCACCTCCGCCGCCGTGCGTCCGCCGCTGAGCGACCTGACGCCGGCGCATCTCGCACCCTTGGTCAAGGCCCTCGCCGCCCTGCGCAAATAAGCCATGGCCCTCCGGATTCTAATCAATGGCGCCCGGGGCCGCATGGGCCAGGCGCTCTCGACCTCGGTCCCGGCACTCGGCCTGAGGATCGGCGCCGTGGTAAACCCGGGCGATGATCTCGCCGCCGGACTTGCGCGCTCGGATGTGGTCATCGATTTCAGTTCGCCTCACGCCACGAAGGCCGTGCTGGAACTCGCCGTCGCCCAGGGCAAACCGGTCGTGATCGGAACCACCGGACATTCCGCACCGGCCAAGCAGGAACTGCTCACGCTTGCTGCCAAAATCCCGTGTGTCTGGGCGGGCAATTTCTCCGTTGCGGTGAACCTTCTGTTTGCGCTGACCCGCCGCGCTGCCGCCGTCCTCGGTTCCGACTACGACGCCGAGGTTGTCGAAATGCATCACCGGTTTAAAAAGGATGCGCCCAGTGGTACGGCCGCGCGCCTCCTCGAGATCATCCTGGAAGAGCGCCAGCTCACCACCGAGGCGTTGCGCCATGGTCGCCAGGGCATCCCGGGCGCACGCACACCCACGGAGGTCGGCATCCACTCCCTGCGTGGCGGCGATGTGGTTGGCGATCATACGGTCATCTTTGCCGCCCTCGGTGAGCGCCTCGAACTCACGCACAAGGCGAGCGACCGGGCGATCTACGCTCGCGGCGCCGTGCGCGCCGCCCAATGGGTGGCCACGCAGAAGCCCGGCGTTTACGATATGCAGGATGTGCTCGGCCTGAAGTGACGCCATGATCACTTCGATCCAGGGCACGCTCACTTCCGCCACGCCGCTTCACGCCATCATCGAGCTCAACGGGTTCGCCTATGAGGTGAACATCCCCGTCACGACGGCGGAAAAACTCCCGCCACCCGGCGCCTTGGTGAAACTTCATACCCTCGTCATCTATCGCGAGGACTCGCAGACACTCTACGGCTTCGCGACCACCGCGGACCGGGATTTTTTCCGACTGATGATTGAGCACGTCACCGGCGTCGGTCCGAAGGTCGCTCTCAGTATTATGAGCCGGCTGTCGCTGGCCTTACTCGAGGACGCCATCCGCATCGGTGACATTGCCACGCTGGCGAAATGCCCGGGCATCGGCAAAAAGACCGCGGAGCGGCTTGTGGTAGAATTGAAATCAAAGGTGGGCTCCAGCAGTTCCGCCACTCCGGCCGCTGTTGGCGCCGCTTCGGACGATGCACCCGCCGGCGGGCCGCATCGCGATGCAGTCGCCGCGCTCACTGCGCTCGGCTACAAGACCGCCGACGCCGATCAGGCGGTGCGGCGCGCGGCGCTTACGCTCGGGCCGAAGGCCTCCACCGAGGCCTTGATCAAGAAAGCGCTGAGCTGACTTATTTCTGGAAGCGAACGGCCGCCATCTCGACCTTGCCCTGGAAGGGACGGACGGAGCGATTCGTGCGGCTGTCTGACGGCAGCGCCGGACGGCCATCGAAGCGCAGGTCATCCACCGACACGCCTTCCATCGAAGAGAGCTGGACGTTGTTCATCCAGCCGCCAAACGAGGCTTGATCGGTCGTGGCGTCCGCGAGCTCGGTATTCTGCTCGCGCAGTTTGAGCGAGCGCGGGCCAAAGGCAGGCTGCAGGGCCGGGCGGGCGACGTTGGTGGCCAGCACAGCAGGGGTCGACTGAGCCGCGACCTGCTCGTGCACACTGGATACGGACGGGGCGACCGACTGCACCACGCGGGAACGAACGACAAAAACCAAGGCAAGACAGGCCGCCAAGGCGCTGAAGCCTGTGGCGTACACGGCCAAGCCGGCTGCGCGGCGACGCGGCTCGAATTCCGCGATCTTCGGGTTGGCGGCCGGGGCCTCCGTGCGAAAAGCGGCGCTCATCTCGGCACAGGCTTTCTGCATCTGGCAATATTGCCGGTAAACGCGGCGACGCTCGGGATTGGAGTATACTTCGGCCTCAAGCAACGTGGCGTCGTCGGCGCTGATCTGGTGATCAACGTAGAGGTTCAGGAGTTCGATGAACTTGGAGTCTTTCATGGCGGTGTTGGGTCAGGTTTTGCAGGGTCAAGCTGCAGGGGTCAGGTCTTGAAATCTTCGCCGAGTTTGGCGCGGAGGCTCTCGCGGGCGCGGGCGATGCGGCTTTTTACGGTGCCCACCGAGATGTTGAGGATGTCGGCGATTTCCTCGTAGGAGAGGTTCTTGATGTTGCGCAAAGTCAGGATCTCGCGGTGCTTCGCGCTGAGCTTTTCCATGCCCTGAGCGATGCGGGCAACGAACTCCTGTGTGACGGTGATGTCATCGGGCGTCTCCACCTCGGCCGGGATCAAATCCGCCAGCGTGGTCGAATTGTCAGCGCTGACGGGGGCATCGAAGGAGACCGACTTATCCCGCTTGCGGCGCCACCAGTACCAATAGCGGTTGCGGGCCAGGTTGGTGGCGATCTGGTAAAGCCAGGTCGAAAAGGCGGAATCCCCGCGGAAATTGGCCAGGCCGCGATGGGCGCGGATGAAGGCATCCTGCGTGACCTCCTCGGCGTCCTGCGAGTTGCGCAGCAGCTGGTTGACCATCGCGTAGATCCGGTCCCAATAGCGCGAGACCATCTCGTCGAAGGCCGACTGGTCGCCGTTCTTGAAGCGGGTTACGAGTACCTGATCGAAGGCTACTTCCTGAGCTTTGGTTGACATGCGTTCAACTTCGCTCTGATGGGTATATTTTTGAATTGTTCCCAAATTCGTGGTGAGTGGACGGCTGGCTTAGGCGCCCGGGTCGGCGCGGTCAATGCCCGCGCCGTAGCTTGCACACCCGAAATTACTTGCCAAAGCTCGACGCCGGAACCTATTTCGCGCTTTTACTTTGCCCGGGGGCTGGTAGCTCAATGGTAGAGCAGTTGCCTTTTAAGCAATTGGTTCTGGGTTCGAATCCCAGCCGG
>CAIONS010000004.1 GCA_903859715.1 uncultured Opitutia bacterium | reverse complement strand
TGGTCGATTCGGCGTTACGGCTCATCCGGAGGATTCGCCCTACCTGTCAAACCGGCGGGGTCAGCGACCCCGCCCTACATTTGTTGCGTGGCGAACGCGCAACCTACTTTACGCCCAGGGTGCGCGGGAGCTGGAACGGTTTGAAATGCCACTCGGGAACGTGGGTGAAGTTGGGCGCGTCGGGCAGGTCGGCGAAATTCTTGTCGCCGACGATCTGGCCCGGGCTGACCACGTGCCAGTCGCCGTTGTAATAATGATGCGGGCCGAAGAAGTTGAAAGTGCTCGGCACGAGTTCGAGGCGCAGGCGATGAGGGCCCGGTGCAAGGGGTGACGTCAGCGTGATTTCCCAGTCGGGGCCCCAGACCCAACCGGCGATGTCGTCGTCGACGGTTACGCGGACGGTGTCGCCGAGCACATTTCCGAGGTGCAACGTGCGGGCGGGAGCGGCGAGGGTGAAAGTACTTTCGGCGACCAGCGGGCGGTTGAGGAACGGAAAGCCGGCGGCGGCGAGTTCACCCGTGGCGGCTGCGGGTTCGATGCCCGCGACGAAGGGTCCGGCGGTGCGGACGGTGTGGCTGGGGCCGGGCGTGTAGGGCGCGCGGCTTTTCAGCGTGAACGGACCTTTGAGCCAAAGGTAAGGCTTGGCGGAAAACTCCCGTATGGTGCGGAAACGGAGGGTGTGTTCGCCCGCGCCGAGCGCAGGAGGCGTGGCGAAAGTGCCATCGTAGCCGGGGGTCAGCGCGAGCGGCTGGCCGTCGAGGCTCGCGTCGACGAGGTCGTCGGCGAAGTGGAGCGTGAGCGCGGGCGGATTGGCAGGACCGAAGGCCGTGACGAAGGTCGCGGTGTAGTCGCGTGGCGCGAGGCGGGCTGGCTCGATGAGCCAGGCATTTTCCGGAAGCGCGGGGATTTTCCAGGTGAGGGGGAGCTCGGGATGGAGCGTATTGTTCTCAACGCGCTGGATTGAGGCGGCGGTAGGTTTGATTGGTTTGGCGGAGGTTTTCAGCGCGTTGGGGGCAACGCGCTCCACCTTCGACCATGAGCCGCGGAGGATCGCGGCGGGATCAACGATCAGGTGCGTGTAGGTGGCCTGGCCGAGATGGATGCGGCCGTTTTCGAGCCGTCCATCCGTCTCGAGCGTGCGCTCGTCGGTGATGTCGTAGGGAATGCCGGCGGCCTTGAGCTCCTCGAGCCGGGCGAGGAACGCGGTGTTCATCCGGCTGGCAGGCGTGTTGGGGAAGGTGGTCGCGACGTGCTGGTTGGTCTGGAACAGCTCCCACGGTTCGTACTCGGCCATGAGGCCGCGATAGGGCGCGACGACCAGGGTGTCGGGCACGGGCGGCGGATTCGCGGTGAGTTCGCGCGTCACGCGGGCGAGCATCGCGGGAAACGCCTCGCGCCAACTGAGGTGCAGCGGCTCGGAGGGCGGCCAGTCGGTGAGCGCGGGCGTATCGAGGCGGTACTGGCTGAGATGGAAGACGAAATCGGTGAGCCCGTTGCGGCCGAGCCAGAGGGTGTACCGCTCGACGTCCTCGGGCGACGCGCCCCAGCCGGCGCCGCCGAAGCACTCGACCATGCTGCGGCCGTTGCTGAACTGGCGTGAGGCGGCGGCGGCCTGCCGCGGATAGAAATCGAGCGCGGGATAGCGCTCGAGCGAGTCGATGCCCGGAATGCTGAGATGACGGAAAATGCGGTGGAGCGAGCCGACCATCGGCAGCTGGAAGAGCGGATGTTCCTCGCCCTTCACGTGGCCGATGAACTGCTTGCCCTGCTTTTCGCACCACGCGAGGTAGGGCGCGAAGAAGCCGTCGATGAGGACGTCGGAGACGAGTTCCCAGTAGGTCGTGCGGACCTCCTGATAGCCCTCGCCGCGGGCGAACAGCAGAGGAATCTTGGTTGCAAAGTCGGCGCCGAATTTCTCGCGCATGCGCGCCGGCATGACGGGCGACCACGGAATGCCCGCGACGACGGGGAACGGATCCTTGATGATGCCCGACTCCGGTTCGTCGGTGAAGAAGGCCTCGACGTAATCAAACGCTTCCGGATCAAGCCCGGTGCGGTAGCGCTCGTGGATGAGCTCAAGGAAATGGCCGAGGACCTTGGGGTCGAGCGAGTCGACGTAGTTGATCCGGTGCGGGGTAAGGTACCACGTCGTTGCGCCCGGTGTGCCGGCGGGCGCGATCCGGTTGGCGGCATCGACCTGGAAGGAGCCGACGGAATCGGCGGCGGGCTGCGGCGTGAGATCGAGCCGCATGGCGCCGCTGTCGGGATACTTGGCGAGGACCTGGCCGTCGCCGGTGCCGCTGGGCCAGCCGTTTTCGTCGTAGAGCCAGAAGCGCAGGCCGAGTTTTTTCGCGTGCAGGATGCAGGCGGAGACCTCGGCGAGGTAGGCCGGGCTCATGTACGGCGGTGTGCCGGGATAGAAGCGCGGATGAAAGACGACGCCATGCAGGCCGGCATCGCGGAAATCGGCGAGCTGGCGCTGGAGGCGTTTTTGGTCGAGGGCGCCATTGATGGACCAGAACGTGTAATAGCGCGGGGCGAGGTCGGGTGGGGTCTTCAAGGAGGCGGACGCTACGACGCCCGGGAGGGCGGAGGGAAATGGAAAACGCCGGGACGGGTGTGAAAGTTCAGGGGGTCGCCTAATTCAGCCGTCATCCCTTCGGTCAACTCAGGGCAGGCTCTGAGCGAAGCCGAAGGATCTCTGTTATTATGTTCCGCTGACTGTCCTGTGCTGCGCTTCTGCAGCCACTGACGCTGCTTGAGTGTCTTGGATCCAAGGTGGATTTGTGGGGAAATATCACAGCGATCCTTCGGCTTCGCTCAGGATGACGGGAGAAAAGGGAAGGTGGAAAACTGGGCGACGGCCCAACTTCGTTATGGATTGCCGGAGATTATTGCGTAGGTTCCGGCTTCCATGAAAACCAAGGTGTTTGTCGACGGGCAGGAGGGCACGACGGGATTACAAATCCACGAGCGTCTGGCTCTGCGCGCCGATATCGAAACCCTCACGATCGACCCGGCCCTGCGGAAGGATCCCGCGGCTCGGAAAAGCTGCCTCAACGCCGCTGACGTGGTTTTCCTGTGTCTGCCGGAGGCCGCGGCCATCGAGTCCGCTGCGCTCGTGGAAAATCCGCGGACCTGCGTGATCGACGCCTCGACGGCGCACCGGACTAATCCGGCCTGGGCCTTTGGCATCCCCGAACTGGGGCCCAGTTACCGCAACGCCCTGCGCACCAGCAAACGGATCGCCAACCCCGGCTGCCACGCGGCGGCGCTGGCCCTGGCGGTGCGTCCGCTGGTCCAGCAGGGGATCATTCCCGCGGACCATGTGCTCTCCTGCTTTTCGCTCTCAGGCTACAGCGGCGGCGGGAAGAAGTTGATCGCGGCCTACCGCCAGTCCCCGCTGCCCGCCCCGCTGGAAAATCCGCGGCCCTATGCGCTCAACCTCATGCACAAGCATCTGCCCGAGATGCAGGTGCACACGGGCCTGACCTCGGCCCCGATCTTCATTCCGGTGGTGGCGAATTTCTACAAGGGCCTGGCCGTGACCATTCCTCTGCCGCTGCGGCAGTTTCCCTCGCGTCCCACGGCCGCGGAAATCCATCAGGTACTGACCAAAACCTATGCGGGTGAAAAATTCTTGCGGGTGCTTCCGCTGGGGGATGAAGCGATCCTGGATGGCGGCTACTTCGATGTGCAGGCCTGCAACGATACCAATCGGTGCGACCTCGCCGTGTTCGCCAACGGCGACCGGGCGGTGATCATGGCGCGGCTGGACAATCTCGGCAAAGGAGCCTCCGGCTCGGCGATCCAGTGCATGAATCTCCACCTCGGGATCGATGAAGGCACGGGGCTGACGGCGTGAGGCTTGGGGCGGTTATTTAACCACGAAGGTCGCGAAGCGCACGAAGGCCGAGCCGGGGCGGAAGGTTGGCCGCGAAGAGGCGCAAGAAGGCGCAAAAAAAGCAGGCGGATTCAGAGAGTAACGCCAGCTACGAACTTTGGCGCCAGAGTGGTCGAGCGTTTCCGTCGTGGGCTACTTTTTGCGCCTCTTTGTGGCCAATCATACGGGCTTGGGCACCATGCGCTCGGCGTTGCCCCAGTAGATTTTCTCGATGATCTCCAGCGGGAGCGGGAGTGGCTGGAGGAAGTCGTGCAACTCGCGTTCGTAGTAGTCGCGGCCGAAGATCAGGCGGTCGGCGTAACGCGTGAGAAACTGCACGGCGTGTTGCGGATCGCGCGCGAGCGCGGTGCGGCCGGAGCCGGCGGAGAGGTCGGCGTACAGGTTGGGGTACGTGTCGAACAGCCGGAACAGCCGGCCGCCGGGCGTGACGGGACCGGAGGGATATTGGGCGGGGCAGGTGTCGGCGTCGCCGCTGATCTCGCGCCAGAAGCCCGGCGCGTGGCCGATGAAGATCGTCTCAGGACAGGCCTGCAGCGCACGCTCAAGCCGCTCCACGGTGCCGCCGTACCATGCGGATTGGAACGTGCGCTCGCCGGTCTCGGGATGCGGCAGCCACGGCACATCGAGGTGCAGCACAACGGGCATTTTCAATTTTCCCGCCATGGCGAAGACGGCGAGGCAGCGCGGGTCGTCGAAGTTCAGCCGGAACTTCCATTCGCCGCACACCCGCACGCCGTGCATGCGATGCGCCGCCTCGAGCAGGGCGGGTGCGCCCGGCCACGCGGGATGCGGGCAGTAGCCGACGACGAAGCGGCGGGGAAATTTTTCTCGGACCGCGAGCAGTTCGGAGAGCGGGATGCCAGGATGCGAGCCATCGGGCAGGGTGAGGGCCGGGTTGAGGTAGGCGGCGTGTTCGGGTGATTGCTCGGCGGGGCCGAGGCACCAGGTGAGCAGCCAGGCGTAGTCGATGTCATGGGCATCGAGATCGGCGACGAGACCGTGCTCATCGCGCCCATGCCAGCGGACGTGCTGGTGGGAATCGACGATGCGCGAAGGGGCGGGCATGATGCGGCCAGCGTGCTGCGGCGAAGGGAAGGGGCAAAGCCGAAATGGGGGACGGAAGGGAACTGTTTTATGTGGAACTCAGGAAATCAGGAAACGATCTTTGGACCAAACCTTGGGCCTCCGTTCCAGTATTCCTGAGTTCCACATAGGGATTTCAGGGCTTGTTCACGGGCTTGTAATCCGGGGGGATCGGCGCATGGTGCCCCTCCTGTTCTTTGATTGGATCGCACCAATCGTTTCGTACCGACTCCTTTTCACCTGATACTTTTCCGCTTTGGGGGTGTTCCGGATTCTACCCTTGGTTGGAGTGCGCCGCTGCCTGCCGAGAATGAAGGTTTCTCGTAAATCCTCCTTCAAAAAAATAATAGGCAACAACGAAGAAATGCTACTGGCTGCTTAATTAAGCTCCCACGTTTGCCCGGCGACACCTGCTAGCCGGAGTGAACGACGACAGCAGGAATAGCGCGCGGAGCCGTCCGCGGTGTGCGCGCCGTATCTTCATCCGGGGACTGGCCGGGGTCTTAGCGCGCGTGATCGCTTGGCCTTGGTGAGATTAAACTTACGCTATGCATGGTAGACGCGGTGTGCAAAGGCCAGGGGGACGCGGGTTCAACTCCCGCCACCTCCACCATTTTAGTCAACGAGTTACATAACAGTTAGGCAATTACTGTCCGATTCCTGTCAGAATTTGATTGAAACCGGCAGCCGTTTGCCCTTTCTTGGCAGGCAATGGCAGAGACGACGGCGAGCGCTCTCAAGTCGTGGATTTACCCGAAGAAATCGGGCATCCGCATCCGTGAAGTGCTCAACGCCACCGGGGGCGGCGCGTTCGGCGCGTCCTACCTCGTCACCATTCCGTCCAAGCTCACCGGGAAACTTCGCGAGCGTCGCCAGTTCAAAGACCGTCAGGACGCCGAGAAATGGGCTGACGACACGTTTGCCGGCTGCCGGAAGCAAGGGACTGACTTTTTCGCCCTCTCCGACGATGAGCGCCGGGAGGTTGCCGCCAATCTGCCAGAACTACGGAAGCACGGCGTTTCGATCACGGAGGCCGTTCGCTTTGCCGTGAAGCATCTCCGGCCCGAGGGCCGAACCAAGACCGTGCGCGAGGTCGTCAAAGAATTGGTCACGAGTAAGGAGCAGCGGTTTGAACGCGGCGACCTACGGGAGCGGAGTTACCGGGACTTCCGGCTCCGTGCCGAGCGCTTTGCCACGGCATTTGAAGGCCGGATTGCCTCCGAGGTGTCAGGGGCGGAAATCAAAAGCTGGCTCGGGACGCTCAGGCTTGGCGTTCGCTCAAATCAAAACTACCTCGCGGTGCTCGGGGAGGTTTTCAAGCTGGCGACGCAGCGGCGCTACATCGCCTTCTCGCCCATCGAGGAGCTGACGGACATTGACCGGAAGGAGCTTTGTGGAGGCGGAGGGGAGGCGAACGAACCAAGTATTCTAACGCCGACGCAGGCAGAGTCTTTGCTGACTGCCGCCCTCGCCCATCCTGAGCTTGAACTCCTCGGGGCGGTCACACTTGCCCTGTTCTGCGGGCTCAGGACGGAAGAACTCAAGCGCCTCGACTGGGAAGCTGTTAAACTCTCCGAAACGCCCGCATTGGTCACCATTGGCGCGAAGATCGCCAAGAAGCGGCGCATCCGTCACGTAGAGATTCCCGGGAACGCTGTCCGGTGGCTCTCCCTACTTCCCGAACTCAAGGGGCCGGTGACCTCGAACCTGCATTTCAACGATCACCAGAAGCGGTTCAAAAAACTGCTCAAATTCGCTAAGTTCACGACATGGGAAGCGAACGCCATGCGGCATTCGTTCGGCTCCTATCACTACGCGCTTCACGGCAACCCCCTTGAAACGTCCCGCCTTTTGGGCCATCGCGCCAGCGATCAAGTGCTTTTTGACCACTACCGCGCTCTGGCTACGAAGGCACAGGCCGAAGCTTATTTCGGAATTACCCCGCCAGCGAACAAAGAGCAAGTAGTGAGGTTCGCGTGACCAAAAAGCCGAATCTGGAAGACGATGCCAACTTCGCGGATTTTCTGCGCCGCAATGAAGAGGCGTGTGCAATAAGTGTTCAAAAACTCCGCGTGGAGTCGGACGCCTTACTCACCAAGTTAAAGGAGAGCGCCCTCTTACGTTCAAAAAGCCAAGCGGCAGCAGTAAACAATCTTGTTAGTGTTGCCGTCCAGGCTTGCGCGTTCATCCAGGCGCTCTACTTCGATGAAAACCACCGGCGAGCAGTAGAGGCTGTCGCCCGGGTGCGGGACGTATTCCCAGCGTTGTTCGATTTGAGTCTGCCGTCAGCCCTCCGAGATGTGCCGCGAAATGTTGAAGCTCGAGGCGACCAAATGCGTCGCGGTCTGGCGAATCTGAGGGACGCGAAGGCGAGGATGAAATCTACCGGCAAAACCGATTTCGACTGGCTACGGCTCGCGATGGACGGGTTTCTTAAGTCCGTGTACTTTCCAGCGAACAACATTCCAAATGCAGATAAGCGGGTAACCTCTCTCGATGGCAATTGGGATGTCCTTAGCGCCTTAATCGAGAATAACGGCGCGGTGGCGGTTCACCCTGAGGCGAGGCAGCGTCTTTTGCTTCCGGAGAATGAAAGAAATCCCGTCACCTGGGCTAGAGAGTTTGTCGAATGGTACAAACAGCGCCACCCGTGGCCCTTCAAGGACCGTCAAGGAAACGAATCTTTCCCAAAAGCCGGAGAGCAAGTCCGGGATCCCATTCACCAAATCGCCTATGAAGCCAAGGAAACCGCGCATCATCCGGCAAGGAAACGAAGGCGGGCAAAATATAGTCTCTCGTTTCCATGAGCCTCGACCTCGACCGACTGGAAAGACCGCGCTGCCGGCGGGGCGGGAAGCTCATTGCCCGCTGCCCGGCCTGGATGACGGTTGAGTCTTGCCATCCCGCTTGACCGACTATCATCAGCCTCGTCAAACCCGCATGATGGCGCGCGCGGTGATTCTCCGGCAGGTAACCCAGAGGATTCGACTTATCGACGGATCAACCCCCTTAAAAACCATTTAGCTTGGGATTGGGTAGTTTCGATTCGATCAGGCGCTCAAGCTGCGATCGGGTAGATTCACTGTGAATGTTTGCCATGATCTCCTTGGCTTTATCCATCTTGTCGGCCGAAATAAGTGCAGTCGCCTGACTCGCCCTAACCCTGTCTTCAGCCTTTGCTTTCTCTTCTTCAGGAGTGACCCACCTTGCAGCATCCAAGGCACCGGCATAGTCAGCGGATTGCAAAGCACGATCGAGCATTCTCAGAGCTATAAAATTTTCCGCCTTCGCGCGTGCGACGAGGTCAGGAATGCCTTTCGACAGCTCCAACGCCTCCTTGTCTCGGCCGTCTAGGATATCGACCGCTATTCTCGCGAAGGAGTCTCGCTCTGCCAATTCGCGGCGCTCGTCTTCAGGTAATCTTGCCACAATCGCCACGGCCCCGGAAAGCTCGCCTGCCTGGACCAAGCTGATTGTGGACTGTAGATTTTCCGATTTACGGTGGTGACTCTGTCGCGACGATAAACCCGCAGCGAAGAGCACCCCTACAATTGCCACTACGCCTATGGCAAATCCCAGCCAGAAGGCTCTATGCGACGAATGCCTCCGGACATGATAACCAGCAAGTTCGGCCTCAAACTTTTTCAGTGAGGTAGCCACGGCCGAGTCGTTTTTGTAGGATGTTTTGCCCTTTCGGATGTTTTCATCGATGGACAGAACCAACCGATTTGGTGATTCACCCTGTCTGCCAAAGACCTCGAGTGCTTTGCTGACGATGAAGGCCAAACCGAAAGTTGGCGGTGTAATTAGGCCCACGAAGAACGATCGTGCCCGGGAAGTCGGGGGTTTGAGCGCCAAAGCGGCAAGGTCCTCTTGAATGCGGTCACAAATCGACAAAGCCGTAAGGCCCGAGGCGGGCACCTGCTCGGGCGGGGCAAATGTTCCGGAAAGGGGAGCGGTGGGAACCTCGGCACCGCAATAAGGGCAAATTTTATCCAAGGCACCGATAGTCGCTGAGCAGCTGGGGCATTTCATTTGAGTGGGGTGTAAGGCTACGAGTTTCGGTTCTTTAAGTCAGGAACCTCGGGCTTCTTTATTAACCGCAGGCAGAACCTTGGCCCCGCAATTCTGGCAGAAGCTGGCGTTTTCTCGGACCAAAGCGTGGCATTGCGGACAAAGTCTTTGGCCTCTGGTAACTGCCGCGGCTTCCATGCTTCCGGGCGTTGAAAAGTTGGCCAATACTTCCCTGGCAACTTTTGAAATCGCCGTCAGGGGGGCGTTGGGTTGCCCTGGCGATGGCGCCTGACCAGGGGGGATGGGCTTGTTTTGATCGTCCATGACCGTGGGTTCCCGGTTGTCACTTACCTGCCACCGCTAGGACTTGGCGGCGGCGGCGGCGGTGGTGGTGGTGGCGGCGGAAAGACAATGCCCTGAATTGCGCTCAAGGGCTGCCACGCGGCAAGTCCTTGGTGCCATCCGATGTCCGCTGGGAATAATGAGCCTATAGCAATTCGCCTGTTAACTTCCTCAATCGGCAGAATTCCAAGGGCCTGACCGTTTTGCATCACATGCAATTGCAGGCTGGTTGAGACCGGAGGTGCAGGAGGTCGGGGTGCGCCTGCTCCCGCAAGTCCCGCAACATTGCCTGCAAGATTTTGCCCAAGGGCACTACCGACGGGCAATCCGACGCCGATCATCATGGCAGCGGCGCCCAAACCCCCGAGTCCACCACCACCTCCTCCTCCGTCTCCACCTCCGCCAGAACCAATCATGCCAATGCTCTCGGCTGCAGTTTTCGCTACGTCGGCCTGCAAGTTTACTTGATGGGCGGGTAAATACTGCGTTTGGACCTGCAGCCTAGCTGCCTCGGCACTTTGCTCCAAGATCTTCAGCTCAACATCGAGCTGAGTCTGCATGCGCCTAGTTTGGAGGTCCTTGGTGACGGACATGAGGCTGTCGAACCCTTCGCTCTCCTTGTCTAATTCGATCCCTTCGACGGCGAAATTTCTGACCGCAACGCCGAATTGTCCAATTACCTTAACTATAGTCGGCATCAAGGCGGCTGCAATTTCGTCGGTCTTCCCACCGATTTGCACCAATGGGATGCCGCGGGCCGCTGCGAGTGTTACCACGTTAGCCTTAATTGCAGAAGCCAGCTGGGGTCGGATCTGCTGGGTAAGTTGGCCTGGATCGAAGTCTTCCAGCCGCTGGATACCGATAAATTTGGCTACGTCTTCGATCTGAATGGTAATCGCTCCGTTCAAAGCAATGGGCACAGGGAAATCCGGAAACCTTGGGTCAAACGCATCGAACCACGGGATTCCCCAAAGCAATTGCGTCGCCTGCCCTCGGTTGATGAAGAAGAGCTCTGCTTGGAACGGGGAATCACCACCATAGGCTAATCCGATCAAGTTCGATATAACCGGAAAATTCTTGGTTTCCAGAATCAGGTCCTTGGGTCCGTCTATGAGATCAATGGCCGGTTCACCTCCTCCGCGGGAGTAAAAGAAAGCCGCCGTCTCGCCGGAACGAACGCGCAGGCTACTGCCCCACCGGATTTGGGTTTCTCTGCCACTGGACCCCTCTGGAGGTGCCCATTTCCAAACGAGATATTCGCTTTGCGGAAGGTCACACCGGATTACGTTTAGAACGGCCATATAAACTCTTTCGATAATGGTTAGAGATCGTCGTCGACTTTAACTTTTTTGGTCTTTTCGGCTTCGGTCGAATCCTCGGGTTTAGTCTCTGGAACTAATTTCGGGGCCTTAACTTTGCGACAAATGGAACCCGGGCGAATAGCAGCTGGGGTTGGCAAAAGGGCTTGGGCGTAAGACGCTTTTGGCAGGACACGGGAAACTTTTATCTTCGTTTGAAGGGTCTCCTCACGACCAATTTCGACCCCGGAATCGGGATCAGTCATAACTTTACCGAGCGCATAAACCTCATATACATCGCCCTCGACTACTCGACCAGCGCCTTCGTTCAGCACGACTTCCCCGTTTTCCAATACCGAGGCAACCTTTAGCGGGTAAATCAATTCAAGGACGGATTGGCATACCTTGGTTGCGACTGCAGCAGTGGCATTATCAGCCCACAGATCGAATCCATAAGGGTCAGCCTGTAGGATTCCCGACGCTTTTTCGTCAAAAGAATCGGCAAATACGACTCTGCGAGTGGCGACATCGATAACTTGAACCGCTACGCTAAGATCATAAGCAAAGCGCGGTATTTTCCGGCCGCTCAGTTGCATTTCCTGGTCGAAATGAGAGTTGGTAAACCGTTTGACCTCGGATGCGATCAAGTAGTCGGCCGTTGTTTCACCGCCTAGTTTGACGGTTCGGCTCGCTTCTGACCGGTCGGTATCACGACTGTGTTTTTCCGCATTTATTTGGTCGCCGAATTCGCGATCGAGAACGGCAAACTTCCGGGACTTCACAAAATCAGTAACGAGGTTCTTGTGGAGGTTTACCAACACTCGAGCGCTAAGAGTTCCGCTTACACCAGCGTCCTCGCTTATCTTGATCGGCTCAACGACGACCATCTTCTGGCGGGGTTCCGATGAGGGCGCAGACTGGATATCGACAGGTTTAGCCTTGGGCTCATCTCCAAAGGACGGGGTTGAGCAGGTAACCCAAACAGTCGCCAGAAGCAGCTTAACTAGGGAGTTACTTAGCGTCTTCATTTCTGTGTCCGCTTGGCGGCATGTTTCTGAACACTTTCTGGATACAACTGGTCTTCAATCGCGAATGTTAGGTCTTCCTTGCTACTTCCTTTTCAAGCCTGGTCGCCTAGGTCCTTGTTGATCTCGTCCTGGCTCGGCACAGTTATGTTCTGTTTATTAGCAAAGGAGGTAATCTGCCCAAGCGTGGTGAATCCTTCTTTCACGTCACCAGGCACGAGAAAGGCCATCTCTGACGCCGGCTTTACCATACCCATAGCTTTAACTTTCCCCATAATTCCAGCCGAACTAACAAGGGCTTTCCCTTGGGCGACCAAGCTCGTGATGGTTACGATCTGCTGTTTTTCCAGAATAACTCCCTGCAGAAACTTTACCGTGCCCTTTGCGAATTTGGCTTTCGATTCCTCGGACAGAGTTTGTGATTTTGCGAGGGCCTCGGAGAATTCCTTTTTCGCGTTCTCCGTTTTTTTGTTGGAGTCCTTGATAGCTTTAAGTTTCTCGCTGGAGCTGGAAGAGGTCCCCTCCATTGCTCGCAGGCCTTCGGATGCTTTGACAATGGAGTCTGTGCTCAGCCCCAGCGCGCTGGACAAGTCCGCCTGGGCGTCGAGAAACTGGATCCTGGCCGCGAGGACATTTCCAGTCGTAGAATCCAGTAGATTGGAGAAATCTCCTACGCTCGGGGCGGCGACGGCCGGTGCTGAATCTTGTTTGAGGAGGTCACCAAATCCCGCTCTGGCCACAGGCAACGTTGCTACCAAGGTGAGCGCGGAGAGGACGAGAATCTTAGGTGTTTTCATAGGTTTCGGACGGTGGGGTTATTGAGGTGTAATCTTAGTGGATATTCTTGGAACGGAGTTCGTCGGTTAGCTCCGAAGCAGACTGGGTAGCGGCTTCGTTGAGGGCATTCTGCCTGGCGACCTGGGGATTGGGGCCAAGTCCCGCAAATGGTCTTCCAGCAATGGACGCTACGGTCCTGGGAAATTTGGCGGTCAAGTTCGTCACCTTGGCAGTCACTGTGACGTAGACCCTGATCATGCCAGAAACATCGTCCCTCTCCGGCAAACCAACGTCCATATTGGCTATAGCCAGATAGGAGATTTCCTTCTCGCGAAGGGCCTTGATCGCTGCGGTCCGGGTTGCAGGAGTTATGTCTGTGCCACTGCTGAAATCATTCTTAAAGCGCTCAATATCCAGCCCTGCGTCGGTAGGATCTACCGTCTCATATTTTGCCTTGGTTAGGATGGCGTTAACTGCGTTGTCCACTTCGGTCGAGGTTGATACCCGGTAGGATAGTGCATCCGCCTTGAGTTCCGTGTTTCCTCCGACCGTCTGCTTTGTAACTGAGCCTGATTTCAGTGAGCTATCGAGGGCCTGACCATCCGCCGACGCAGCCTGTTGTTCGCCGCTGGACTGGGACCCTTCGTGAATCTCAACCGAGGTTTTTTTCGCGTCGAAGACCTTGCGCGATGCCAATTCTCGCGCGACAAAGACAAACGTCATGTATGACGGCTCTTCCTTCCCGGTGGGCGAGGCCTTCATCGACTTTTGAATAGTGCTTTCGATGAGAGAAGTGTTCACGGAAGCCTCGATAACCACTGAAAATCTCTTCGAGGTCTTGTCGACCTGCTGGTCGACCTGCTGGTCGATTTGCACGTAATCGACAACGAAGTCGTCGAGATGCGCTAAAACTTCGGGTTCAATCGACTTGTAGAGTTCGTAACGGGCAGATTCCAGTCCGGCGGCGTATCGCGCCAAAGCGCTCTTCTTGGCCTCCGTTATAGCGGCGCGCTCATCCGCTGAACCCTGTCGGAACAGTCCCTGATACACAACCTCACCCTTGCCTTTGACTTTGACGATCTGCGCATGGCAAAGCATGGCGGTCAGCAAAAACAGTATCAGGGCGGTAAATTTGGGTCTCATAATTGGCATCGATTTAAGACTTTTGTCTTCGTGGTTGGATCGCGTTGCATCGCTTCGATGGCGTTTAGAACGGCACCTTTTAATGCGTCAGAAACAACAGGAAACTCATCATAAGCGGCTTGTGATGCAGGGACGATCTTTGGCACACCGAACTTTGCGGTAGTATCCAGATACACAGTCTTGAATTCCGGTTCGTAAACCTTCACGCCCAAGAACGCGCCATAAATCCATAGTGTCTCTGCATCTGTGCGCTCCTTGAGAATTTTTTTGAATCCCTTCAAATCAAGGCTGACGGCAAATGTCGGAGAAGGGATCTTGAATTGCAGAGCGGTGGCGTCAGCAAACCTCAGCGACATTTTCGAGTTTAGCCCATCCTTGACGTGGGGCAGCAGTGCAACACCTGCCTGCGCACTCAGGAGACTGCCGAAAAGTTGAGCGACCGTTTGCCCATAGGTATCAGTCCGCCCTCTTAGGCTTGCCGGCATAAAGGGCAGCGCCTTGTCGCCAATCATAACGGAGCTGACCTGCAGGGTGCAGACATTCCTGCTTTCAGCTCTAATGCGCCCGATTTTGGATACCAACGCCACTATAAGCTGTGACTGGTCACCGTCGATCATGCCGAAAATTCGATCCGCGATATCAGACTCTGAAAACTCGCTCTTCTGATCGTCGACGAGCTCAAGGCAGATGGGCGCGGACGAAACAATCTGCATTCCCTCGAAATCCAGCGTCAACAGCTCGAAGTCGAGTTGCACAACCAGCTTGTGAATATCTCCAAGAGTTTCCTTGAGAACCTTCTCGTTGGTGAGCGCCAATGCCAGGACGCAGGAAGGCTCCCCTTTGCGGACAGTATCAAATGAAATGGTGATACCCGGAATGGAATGGGCATTCGCATGAAAAAAGCTGCTAAGCCGCGTTTCAAACAGCGAAGCGCCGCTTCCTCCCTTTCTGTCCACCAAAAGCGAGTAAGGGTAGCTGCTGGCTATGTCACCTGCGTTGCCGGCAAACGCGAAGCCACCGTAAACGACGACCCCTTCCGGCCTAGCGAGCACTGTCGAAGGACTAAACATTGCTGCTGACAGGATCACCCCGAAAAGCATGCGCAAAACGACGGTGGTTTTAATATGCGCAGTGTTCAAGCAGAGGGGTAGTCTGACCGAAGCCTCGACAGTTCATTTCTTGCCAGTCTCTTGCAAGGCTTATCACCCGCCATGCGCCTGTAACACATTTGATACAGCGCTCGATAAGTTCGACGCTGAATGATGGGGGTAGCCCTGCCTGGCTAGGGCGTCGGTGAGCGATCGGCGGATTGCGTCCTCGGAGGCGGGCTTCCGCTCATAAAAATCGAGCACGGGCCCCATCTCCTTGTAGCCGAGATAGACCGGGTGATAGTAGATCGGGTGCCCGGGCGTAGGGGCGGCGATTTTTTCCCCTGCCGGGGTCAGCTCGACCGAGAGAATCACCCGGGTGTCATCGGCCCGGGCGGTGTTCGCGAGCAGCAGGGCGATGACACCGATGAGGAGGGAGAGGGCGGCCGACGTCGGAAGAAAGAGCCGGAGGTTCGTTTTCATGGAGAAGGCAATTCTGCGACTGCTGGGCGATCGATCGATTTCACCAAGGCTTCGGGGGTTCCTCACTTTATCATCGCAGGCATGGATCGGCTAGGGCGATTTGGCGATCAAGGCGGATGCCGTTGGCCGCGAGCGCTTCGCGCAAGAAATGGGCAGGGTTTCGCGCCCGGTTCGCCGGATTGGTCAGGATTCAACCTGCGGCCGGGGATGGACAGCCGGTGTCAGCTGCCTCAACGTCGCCCCCACTTTCGTCCGGCTCCGAGGCTGGCTCGAACGAGGAATCCGCCCACTTCCATGCCACGCCCTGCCGCTTTGCTCGCCGTTCTCACGCCGGAGGAACAGGCGAAGTTTTTTTCGGAGGCCATGTTCGCCGAGCTGCGCGCGGTGGCGCCGGAATTTCGGCTGCTCGATCCCACCGGGCTCACCGCCGAGGCGTTTGCCCGCGAGCTGACTGCGACCGATCCCGAGGTGCTGGTCATCTGTTGGCGAACCCCCGCGCCACTCGTCACCTTTCCGCCGCGGCTGCGCTACGTCTGCTATCTGGCCGGCTCGGTGAAACACCTGGTCACACGCATGCAGCTTGAGCGCGGCCTGCTACTCACCAACTGGGGCAATTCCATCAGCCGGACGGTCGCCGAGTGCGCATTCTTCCACACGCTGGCCTGCCTGCGCATGGCCACGCGCTGGACCCTGCTGATGCACCGGGAGGGTGGCTGGCGCGAGGGCTGTGAGCAGGTCCGCTCGCTCTTCGAGCGCCGCGTGGGTATTCATGGATTCGGCCCGGCGGCCCGGGCATTCGTCAAGCTGGTGCGGCCGTTCGACTGCACGGTCTCGGTCTTTGCGCCCGATGTGGATGACGCGGTGGCGCGGCAGCACGGCGTGGCGTGCGCCGCCTCGCTCGACGCGCTCTTCGCCGACAACGACGTCATCATCGAACTTGGCCCGCTGATTCCCGCGACCATCGGGATTGTCACAGAACGCCACCTGCGGCTCATCCGCCCCGGCGGCGTCTTCGTGAACGTCGGCCGCGCCGCCCTGGTCGACGAGGCGGCGCTGTTGCGCGTCGCGCGCGAAGGCCGGATTGCCATCGGGCTCGATGTCTATTGGGAGGAGCCGCTGCCGGTGGACAGCGGTTTCCGCGGGCTGTTGAACGTCGGCCTCACTCCGCATATCGCCGGCCCCACGCCGGACCGCGGCGTCGACTCGGGTACCTTCGCCCTGCGTAACCTGCGCGCCTACGCCGCCGGCGAGCCGCTCGAGGCCGTCATCACGCCCGAGGTTTACGAGCGCTCGAGCTGAAGCGGAGGAAATCCACCAGACCCATGGCAGGACCTACCGCGGGTTTCAGGCCGCTCGCCTTTTGCCTGCTGGCCGTCGCAGCCCGGGGTGCTGAGCCGGCGACCGTGCAGGCGGGGTGGGAGGAGCTTGCCCAACGCAATGCCAACCGGGCCGGCGAGTTGTTTGCGGCCGTGGCGCCCAACGATCCCGCCACCCGCGAAGCGCAGCTGGGCGAGGCGGTTTCGCTGCTGAGCGCCCAGCCGGGAACCTCGGGAAAAATCGCCGCCTCGGAACAGATCCTCGAGGGACTGTGCGCGGCCGCGCCGGGAGACGACCCCGGTATTGCCGCCGCCTACTATCTGGCGCGGATCCATCAGTTGCAGGATGGCCCCCCGGGCCGGCCGGCCGCGGTCGCCGGCTATCGCGCGCTGCTGGCCGTCCATCCGGAGAGTTTTTACGCCCAGCTGGCCGCCCCGAAACTCGCGCTGCTCCTGCTGTTCGATGATGTCCCGCGCGACGAATGGGACCGGCGCGAGGCGGAAATCGAGGCACTGATCGGGCGCCTCGCCACGCCCGAGTCCCGGCGGGACACGCGGCTGATTCTCGCCTCGGCGCTGATCAAGCTGCGGCGCGACCACGCGCGGGCGTACCCGCTCATGGTGGCGTGCCTTGAATCCGATCTGGTCGTGCGCGTACCGCACCTCAACCGGCTCCTGCTGCAGGCCGCCGAGTCCGCCGAGGCCCTGGGGCGCCCGGGCGAGGCCGCGGTTTATTATGGCCGCTTTCTCACGGAGTTTCCCCACGACTCCAAGGCGGATGAAGTCGGCCGCCGGATGGCCGCGCTGAACCGGGAGGCACGTCCATGACCCGCTCCTTTGGTTTTCGCAGTCTGGCGTTGCTGGTGTTCTTCGGCGGCTTCGTCGTGGCAACCTGCCGCGTCGTCCGCCAGTCCGTCAGGAATCATGCGCAGGTGACCCTGACGTTAGCCCACCTGCAGCTGGAGAGCGGGATCCGCGAGGGCCTGGAAGCGGTCGCCCGCGACTACGAGGCCCTTCATCCGGGAATCCGCATCCGCCAGATGCTGATCCCGGAGCGCATCTACACCAGCTGGGGCCGAACCCAGGTTGTCGGCGGATCGGGGCCCGACCTGGTCGAGATGGTGCATGGCGTGGGCGGCCCGACGGACCAGCCGCTCTTCCGGCCGCTCACCGACGACATCGAGGAGCCCAATCCTTATAACGCCGGCACCCCGCTCGCGCATGTCGCCTGGCGCAGCACCTACGTCAATGGCATGGACGAGCCCTATCTCCCCTTTCAATTCGAGCGCTACAGCGCGTCGGTCTTCGCCACCACCACGCGGATCTATTACAATCTCGACCTGCTGCGCGAGATCACCGGCCGCACCGAGCCGCCGCATACCTTCGAGGATCTGCTCGGGCTGGGGGAGAAAGTCCGGGCGTTTTCCGCACGCACGGGCCGGGATATCGTGCCGCTGGCCGGCTCACGCACCACCGGGTCGGTCATCCTTGACGACCTCTTTCGGGGCCAGACCCAGCGGTTGGCGGCGGCGTTGAATCCCGGCGGCACGTTCCCCGTGGACACCAAGGAGCTTTTTCTGGGCTATCTGGGCGGCCAGTGGACGCTGGATCATCCCGGCATCCGCGGGGCGGCCGAACTCATGAGCCTGATCTGCCGGGAGATGCCACCGGGGTTCCTCCAGTTCGAACGCGATGATGCGCTGTTCTATTTTGCGCAGGGCCGCGCCCTGATGCTCCTGGCCTCCAGCCAGGATGCCACCGGCATCCGGCAACAGGTCAGTTTTCCATTCGGAGTTTTCCGCGACCCGTCGCCCCAGCCGGGCAAGTCCGGCTTCGGCGCCAATCTCCTGGGCCCCAGCGCGGATGGCGTACTGAACGTCTACGGCGGCTTTGGTATCGTCCGTTCGTCGCCGCACCCCGAACTTGCGCTGGATTTTCTCCGGTTCCTCACCAGCCAGGCGGAGGACCGGAAATTCGCCCGCCTCAGCGGCACGCTGCCGGTCATCGTCGGCATCGAGCCCGAGGGGTTCATGAAGCATTTCGCGCCGGACAGCCGTGGTTATCCCCCGGGGCCGACCCTGTGGCTGGGTTCGACCGGCCAGCTGCTCGTCAGCCGGATGCATCTGCTTTCCGGCCCGGATGGCAGCAGCGCCGCCTTCCTCGATTCGGTCCGGCCGGTCCTGGCCGGCGCCATGCGTGCGGACCTCGCGGATGGCGTTCACCGGGACTGGCGGGAGGTGGCGCTCAACGACAGCGGCATCGAGGCCACGCACCGGCTGCTGCGCGGCGAGCCGCAGGCGTCCGCGCTGCAGCGCAAATTTCAGGCCATGGTCGAGGCCCAGAACGAACAGGAAGCCAGCGCCTGCTACGTCGAGCTGAAGCTGCGCCAGGCGGCGTTGTCGCACTGAGCATGACTGCGCACTTCGACTTTGCAGTGAATGCCCGGCTGCGCCAATTTCCGCGCCTTGTGAACCCCCGCTCCGTGTCCCGTCCGTCCATCCTGCGGCGCCACCGTCGGCCGCACTGATCCATCCATGGGCGCCTACGATTTCAACTTTGACGTGCCGCCGGACGAAACCCTCGCGCCCGATCCGGACCGCGTCCGGGGCTTGGAGGCGATTTTGCCGAACGAACCCTTCGCCCTCGCGCCCGTCGTCACGGATCGCGTGGCGTGGGATCCGTGGCGGGACACGGATTTCGGCCGGCGCGCCCTTCGCGCGGCCCGCGAGCAGGCGGCGCTGCCGTTTCCCGGTTACACGGACGCCTTCTTTCTCGAGACCCAGGAGACCGGGGATGTCTCCAAATTCTGGAAGGTGACGCTCGCCGTCCGCCAGCGCCAGGGGATGTTTCTTCTCGCCGAGGCGATTTACGACACGGGCGAATTCCTCCCGCTCATCGCCTCCGACTTCCGGCAGCTCGCCGCGCTGCGCACGTGGATGCATCCGTACGAGGACCGCCAGAAGCGGAACTTCAACGGGGAGACAGTCGAGGCCGACCTCGGAGTCGCGCACTATGCGGAAAATCTCGCCCTGACCGGCTTCATCCTGGGCCCGCGGCTGTCCGCCGACTTTCGCGCCGCGCTGCGGGCCGAGCTCAACGCCCGGCTCTTCACTCCGCTGCGGCAGCATATCGAGACCGGCCGCGACCTGATCTGGTGGCTGGGCGTGAAGCACAACTGGCTCTCGGTCTGCCTTGCCGCCATTGCCCAGGCCGCCGCTGCGATCCTGCCCGACGCGGCGGACCGCGCGTGGTGGCTCGCCTTCACCGAGTCGCAGATCGCAGGTTTCCGCCAGGGATTTCCCGACGACGGTTGCTGCACCGAGGGCATCGGTTACTGGAGTTACGGGACCCTGCATTACCTCATGCTGTCCGAGGTGCTCCGCCGCGGGACGGGCAACGCCCTCGACCTGCTGGCCGATGCGAAAATGCGCCGCGTCGCGCTCTTCGCGGACCGCACCGAGATCGAGCCCGGTGTTTACCCGAGCTTTGCCGACAGCGGGGTGGGCGGGCAGCCGATCCCCTGGGTGGGACTCTGGCTCGCGAATCGCGCCGGCACGCCGCCGGCGGGGCTCGAGCCTGCCGGCCTCGACGTGCTGGCTGGTCTCGGCCTGCCTGCCGCCTCCGAGCCGCTGCTGTGGATGTTCCGCACGCGCGACCCGCAGCATCCGGTCCGGCGGATACCCTACCGCCCGCTGCGCAACTGGTTTGATGCGGCCACCCTGCTCATCTGCCGGCCGGGCCCGCGGACCGGCCGGCGTTTCGCCGCGACCCTGCTCGGCGGCAACAACGGCGTGAACCACAATCACAATGACCTCGGCACCTTTACGGTCGTGCTCGATGGCCTCCCGCTGATCGTCGATCCCGGTCCGGAGCCGTCGAGTTTCCGCACATTCAGCGAGCGGCGCTACGAGAGCCAGCTGCTCAATTCGTACGGCCATCCCGTGCCGCGCGTCGCCGGCCGCCTGCAGGAGTTCGGCCCCGACTGGCGCACGCGGGTCCTGGCGAAGCAATTCACCGATGACACCGACCGGCTCGTCCTGGACCTGCGCAACGCCTACGACGTGCCCGCGCTGCAGCGGCTCACGCGCGAATTTTTATACGACCGCCGGGGCGCTGGTTCGCTCACGATCACCGATCACGTCGAACTGGGCGAGCCGGCCGCGTTCGAATCCGCGCTCATCACGTTGGGTAAGTTCACGGCCGACGGCCTGAACCTCCGGATTTACGACGACCATGCCGCGCTCACGGCCAAAGTGAGCTGCGAAGGCGCGGCGTTGGAAATCGTGACCGACACGATCGACCAGCCGCCGCATCCGACGCGCCTCGCGCTGCGCTGCCGGGGTGAAATCAGGTCAGCGACGATCCGCGTGGTGATCCGGCCGGCGTGAGGGCTTGGCCGCCGGCTTTAGGCGTTAAGCGATAAGCGGTAGGCTTTCAGTCCGCGAACCCCTGATCGAAGTTCGGATTCGCCGACATTCGCGAAAATTGGCGGGCGACCGGATTGAACCCGGATCACCCCAGCCAGCGGCCAAACCACGTGAAGGCCTCGGCCTGCATGGCGCGGTTGAACTGGTGGTGGCCGGGATGCCAGGAGCAGGCGAATTTTTCGGGTTGTCCGCTCGATGAATAAACGTTGGCGAGAATGGCGGCGGCGCTTTCCATTTCGGCGAGCGTGAAGAACGGGTCTTCGCGGGCGTTGATCACCAGCGTCGGCAACGGCGCCCGCAGGCCGAGGATTTCCGGATAGTCGAGGTCGCGCGGGAGCAGCGGCACATAGCACATCCACGTGTGCGTATAACTTTTGTAGAGGAGGTAGTCGCGCCACGTCGTCATCATCCCCACGCAGACGGTACACCGGATGCGGTCGTCCAGCCCGGCAAGAAACACCGTGCGCAGCCCGCCGCCGGAAAGTCCTGCGCAACCCACGCGGTCGGGATCGACATCCGGCCGTGCGCACAGGACGTCGAGCGCCACGCGGTCCTCGACCGCAAACACGCCGGGCCACGTCGTGCCGGCGCTGAACAGCGACTTCGCCATCACGTGCTCGTGCTCGGCGGCCCAGTCGTTGTACGCGGCGACACCCGCAGGCGAATCGTCGGTGTCGTCCTGCAGGCTTCCGCGCAATTCCGGCGGCACCTCGGCGAGGCGCACCTTCCGGCTCCCGAAGGCAAACGCATCATGCACGAGCACGACGTAGCCGCGGTGCGCGAGTTCATTGGCCCAGGCGAGGCCCTCGTAGGCGTCGGCGCGGTGAGACGCGACGAGCGGGTGCACCGCGGACCCGGTCTGCGCGATCTTCTCCTTGCCGAAAAACTTGAACCGGCCGTGGTCGTGCAGCGCCAGCACCGCGGGTAGCCGGCCGGTGGCGCCGGCGGGTTTCAAAACCACCCCTTGCGTTGCCGGACCGTAGGGCAGTTGCCACGTGATTTCCTCGATGGTCAGGCCGTTGTACGCGTAGCTCTGGCTGACCTTGGCCACGATTCCGCCGGGCGTCGGCGGTGGGGCCATGCACGCCGTAACCCGGGCGCGGGCGGCGGCCCGGCGGGCGGCGAATTCACCCGGCGGACAGTACTGCAACGAAAGCGGCCCCGGCGTTTCGGGCAGCAGCGTGGCGGCCCAGGCGCCGTAAGCGCCAATCATCGAGATCGGCGATGAAGGTTTCATGATGTCCACAGCACCTCGCGGACGGGTTCGCCGGCGAAGCGGATTTCGATTCGCGGGCCGGTTCCGGTTTCATGGAGCAGGCAATAGTCAGCGGGAGCGCCGGCGACGAGCGCCGGCGGGAGCCCGACGAACGTCGCGGGCTGGGTGGAGAAAAACGGCCACACGTTTTGCGGTGAACGCTTCAGCATCGCGGCGGCGCGACGGACGCCCTCGAGCGGAGCGAGGCTGGAGCCGGCGTAGTTCGACTTGCCCGGCTGGCGCACCACGCCGTCGGTCCCAACTTCCACCTGCATGCCTGCGAGCGGATAGATCCCGGGACCCGCGCCGCCGGCCGAGATCGCGTCGGTGGTGTAGCAGATGCGCGCCTCGTCGAGGCTGCGGTGAAACAAACGGAACAGCATCGGTGAAACGTGAATGCGGTCCGGGATGATGCTGACGCGCAGGCCCGGCTCATCGAGGGCGCGAAACGTGATGTTGTCGTGCCGGTTCCACTCCGTCGGGCAGCCGTTGCCGAGATGGGTCAGCCCCTCGGCGCCCGCCGCGACGGCGGCGGCGAGTTGTGCTGGGGTGGCGTTGGTATGGCCGACCCACACGCGAAAACCGAGTTCACGCGCGCAGCGGATCGCGCCGGGCGCCTCGGGCCATTCCGGCGCGAGGGTGATGAGCACGGGATCGTCGCCGGTCACGGCCTTGAGTTCGCGCATGCGCTCCGGGGTGGGTGGCACCATGAATTCCGGCGGATGCGCGCCATGAAATCCCGGGATCGGGCTCATGAACGGTCCTTCCATGTGCCAGCCGGCGATGCGGCGTGACAGCAGCGGCGATGAGGCGCGCAGTGCGCGGTCGCGCTGCAGGCGGGCGAGCAGGCGGTCCCATTGGTCCGTGATCAGCGTGAGGAGAAAGCGGCTGCACGCCGCGGCCGCGAGTCCGTTGGCTGCCTGCTCGAGATCCGCGCGGGTGCAGCGGTCGTTTTGAAAATCCACGCCGGCATAGCCGTTGATCTGGATGTCTACGAGCGGCGGGAGCAGTACGGGCAGCCCGGCGGTGCTGGTGCTGAGGGGCTCGATCGATTTGATCCGGTCGTCCGCGCAGGTGAGCCGCACCGCCCCGCCGGTGCGGTGGTCAAGGGCATCGCAGGTCGTGGTGCTCATGGGCGGACAACGCTGGCTCAGCGGGCGAGCAGCGATGACGAATCGGCGTCGAGATACAGCGTCGCGTGGGCTTGGCGCCGCAGGAAACTGCCAGGACAAGCGGTCGAGATCGGTCCCTCGAGCGAGGCTTTGACAGCCTCGGCTTTGCGCTTCTCGGGCACCACCGCGATCATGCGGCCGACTTGGCAGAGCGTCGGGATGGTCAGCGTGATCGCGTAGGCGGGCACGGCGTCGAGATTCGGGAAATGGCCTTCGCCCACCTGTTGACGGCGGCATTTTTCGTCGAGCTTCACCAGCTTGATCACTTCAGGATCGGAAAAATCTGCGACCGGCGGGTCATTGAAGGCCAGGTGTCCATTCTCGCCGATGCCCAGGCAGCAGAGATCCACGGGTGCCGCAGCGAGCTGCGCTGCGTAGTCGCGCATGGCCTTGAGCGGCTCGAGCGCATCGCCTTCGACGTAGTGGGCGGCGCCCGGATGCACGCGGTCGAACACGCGTTGCTTGAGATAGCCGCGGAACGAGGCGGGATGCGTGATCGGCATGCCGAGGTATTCGTCCATGTGAAACAGCTCGACCTTCGACCAGTCGATGCCGGGCCGCTGGACCAGCTGCCCGAGGAATTGGTCCTGCGAGTTGCCCGTGGCGATGATCGCCCGGGCGCGGCCGCGGGCGGCGATCGCCGCGATCAGGATCGCGGCGGCATCATCGGCAGCAGCGGCGGCGAGCTCGGGAATCGTGGCGAAAATCCGGACCGGCAGTTGGTCCGCGTGGAAGGATTGGGCGGGAGAGGGAGGCATAGCCATGGATCGAATGACCGGGACGAAGACCAGAGGCGCGGGGCGAAACATCGGGCAACCGCCGGGGGTGACAACAGAAAAGCGGTGCAGCCGAACGCGACGGGATAAATTCTGCCCGATTGTAGGGCGGGGTTGCCGAACCCCGCCTGGAGAACGGCTCATCCGGAGGATTCGCCCTACCTCGGAAAAGGCATGGCGGGGTTCGGCGACCCCGCCCTACATTTTTCGGGTCACGAGCTGCACGCGGCAGCCCAGCCGGCTGGGATCCACGCGACCGGTGAGGCCGACGGCCGATCCTCGTACGTCGAGTTCGACGAGATTGGAGCCGGGTTGGATTGCGGCTGTCACGTCGATTTCATCCGGCGCCCAGCGGATCGAACCGCAGGCGATCCCGTTAATCCGTACGGCCGCGCCGTGGCCGGAAATCCCTGCGCAGCGCAACAGAAACTGCTGTCCTGCCGCCTCGCCCACGTTGAATCGCTGCGCATAGCGCACCGCACCGCAGTAATACGGCAGGCCCAGCTTGGTCCGCGTGGTCGCGGAGGTGGCGATGATTCCTCCCGCCGGGCATGGCTCGATTTTTCCATCCGGCAGAACGACCACGTCACCTTCCAGACGACAGGCTCCGATCATCCCGTCGGTCGAGCGCCGGAGCGTGAAGTGGAACTCGAGCTGGTTCACTCCCGGACGCAGGAATTCGTCCAGCGCATGGGTCAGCGTGAAATCGCCTTCCTCGCTCCACTTGGCCAGTGCGCGGCCATTGAGCCGCGCCGTCCATTCCCCGCGCATGTCACCCTGGCCGCACACCAGCTTCAGTGCCGGCCGGCCCCGGGTGGAAAAGCGCGCACGATAAATCCAGTTCTGCGCGACCTTCAGTTCGGGATTCAGCGGCACCGGCCCGAACAGCGTCTGGCCCACGACGGGCGACCAGCTGGGCTTCAGATCAAAGGCCGGCACGAGGTCCACCTTCCGGCCGTTCAGTGTCCAGTCATTGAGGTAAACGGTATTCTGCTTGGGCAGCGTCACCTGCCAGCGGTCAGGCAGCTCGACCACGGTGCGAAATGGTTTCGCGGGCGCCGCGGCAGACGCGCGCCCGTCGATGAACCGGCTCTCGCCGCCCTGCAGCGTGTCGCGCACGTTCCCGAGGGAGAATTTCGCCGGCGTGGTCCCGACATTCACGCAGAACCAGCGTCCGTCCCGGCCGCGGGTGGCATGGATGTCGCCGTTGGTCTCAAGCGGACCGCGCAATGACTTGAAGGCCTTTTGGTCGTCCATGACCGCGCCTTTTTTCCCGAGGGCCGCGAGTCGCGTGGCGGTTTTGCCCTCGGTGAAGTCCCGGAAAAATACCAGGTGACGGTAGCGGCAGACGCCGAAGGAGAAACTCTCGCCCGCCGCCTTGACCGACGGCAGTTCGTCGTCGTCGATCCAGTGCAGGCGCAAGCCACGCCGGGCCATTTCCGTCGCCAGGTAGGCGGCGCGCGTGAGCAGCCGGTCGCCCTTGGGTTTGTCGGAGTCGGGCAGGCCGCGCAGATAATCCATCGGCCGGATCGCGAGGACATCCGGCGGCACGCCGGGCCCGAGCACGTCCGCCGCGCGACGAAATTCGTCCGCCCACGCCGCGAGATCTGTGCTGGCAAACGCTGGTGGGGAAAAATCCGGCGGTGCGTCCAGCTTCCGGTAACCATCGAGCGAATAAAGAAAACCGTGCGGCACCATGACGTTGATGCCCGCGGCGGCGAGCCAGTCGCTCATGCGTTTCAACGTCCGCAGGTCCAGGGTGAAATCACAGGCGCCATACGTCTCGCACAGCACCCGCGGCTTGCCGGCCTGTGCGGCGGCCGAGACGGCGAGGCTCGCCGTCAGGTTGAGAATCGCATTTTTCCGGTCGCCCGCCGCCGGGATGATCACGTCGCAGCCCGGCACTTGGAATTTCCGCAGGTTGGCCAGCACGCTGCCGACATGGCGCGACTCGTACCACCACTCTTCCTCCGGGCTGATGTGACCGGTGAGAGCCACGCGGTGCTTTTCGCACCACTCACTGATGGGTGTGGTCCAGTGCTCGAGAAACGCCCGCGACGCGATGCGCCGATAATTCCTCCGCTCCTCGTTTGCCGCCGGGCCGGTATCGCCGGCGAGAGCAAACGCGAGGGTAGGTGAGATCTTGCCGATTTTCTTCGCGACGCCCTGGCCCCACGGCAGCGGGTTGCGGAACTTGGGTTCGTCCGCGAAAAATCCGGGCGCCGTCCGTCCGAAGTCCTTGGCGAAACGGCTCCAGTACGCCTCATGCGTCAGTTCCAGAAACAGCCGCGTGGCCTCCGGGTTGGAGACATCGATGTAGTTCCCAAACGGCTCCAGCAAGTCGCCGCCGGTTTTCAGGGTGATCGTCACCAGCTCCCACGTCCCGGGCGGCAGCGGCGCGGCCAGGACATTTTCCGGCAGCACGCAAATCGCGCGCGGGCATTCGAAGACCTCCGCCGGCCCCGTGGGATAATAAAGGCTGCTGTTTACCTCGTAGGTTTTCCTCCACGTGTTCGCGATCGGACCGATGTTGCGACGGAGATCGAGGATATCCCGCTTGCCGGTTCGCCGGCGCGCATAGCAAGCGACCACTTCGCCGCCGCCCAGGCGCCATTCGACGCGCCCGCCACCCTGCACCACCTTTTGCTGCACCTGCAGGGATTGCTCGATGAACTCGGGCCGCCGGCGCAGCACCTCGCCGCCCGCCACGCCGCTGGGATAGGGCATCTCGTCGTAGAACCACGCCTGCATCCCGAGTTCGCGCGCCACCCCGAGGCAGCACTTCACGGCGGCGAACCACTCTTCCGAGAGGTAGGGCGTCGCCAGGCCCTCGCGGGCGTGGATGAAAAACCCGTCGGAGCCCGCCGCGTGGATTTCCAGGATCTTGGCGCGCAGCCGCGCCGGCTCGAGCCGGTGATTCAGAAAAAAGAACGGGACAACCGCAGCGTGGGCAGGGGAGGGCTTCACAAATTTCTTGGGATCAGACGATGGTTTCACGGTCGAACAAGGGCGGCAGCATCATACGAAAGGGCTTCCGACATACAGACCATAAATGACCGTGCATCAGCCGGAGCCAGCGGACAAAGTCTCCCGTGTCATGAAGCTTGCCTACGTGCCCTTGCTGAAGGTCCAGCGGGAGATCTACGCGATCCCGGCCGGGGCGGAGCGTTTTCGGGAATACCTCCGGACGATGATCAACGACGCAGGCAATGATCTGCGGCTGCCGCTCGCCGGCATGAATCCCATGGGCCGGGAGCATGTTCCCGCCTTGCTCGATGCCCTCATGGGACTCGACGCGGATGCAGTGGCGGATCGCGCCACGGTCGAGGCGGCGACGGAAGTGGCCGGCGCGCCAGGTGATTTCAAGGTCGCCTTGGTGTTGGTGGACGATGCCAAGGGTGGCTGGACGAATCGGGCGACCTCCGAGCTCGCACATTGCCGCGGGGAGATTTCGCTCCGGCAACGCGGCTGGCTGGTGGGATTTCTGTGGACCAGCGAGCCGCCCTCCGCCGGTGCCGTGCAAGCAGAGATCCGGGCGGTGATTCACCGGGCCGCCTATATCGGCCGGCATGGTCCGGCCCGGACGCTGCGCGAGCTGCTGGCCCAGGAAGGTGCCGTGCTGGCGCAGTCGGGTGAGTTGCGGCCGGAAGAGGAATTGAGCCCGGACGACCTGGCCTACACGCGCGATGTTCTCCGGCCGCAGCTCGACGCGACCGATGCGTCCACCCTGATCGGTGCGCTGTTCGGCGACACTGCGGCGCGGGCGTTGGGTCACCCGCCGCTGGGGCTCAGCGCCCGGGCCGGATTTGCGCTGGCCCGGAGTGAGGCGCGGACCGCAGCATCGCAAAAATAATCCACCGGCCGAGGGCCGAAGCCGTTCAGCGCTTGCCGAGCCGGAAGGAAAAATCCAGCGTGCGCCACGGTTGCCCAGTCAATTTCGCCTGAACCCTTTTCACCGTGGCCTCACCTGCTGCACCCGCCGTCCACCCGACGAACCCCGTTCCCACGCCGGAGGAGAAATTCCTCTTCGACACCAACGGCTACCTGGTCATCGAGAATTTCCTGAAGCCCGACCATGTCACCCGGCTGCTGGGTGCGCTGGATCGCGCCGTGGTCCGGCGCCGCGTGCGGCGCGAGGCGGATCCCGCGGAGGCGCGCCTCACTTTGGTCAACGGCGAGAAGAGCACGCGGATCCTCTACATCCTCGAGGACGATCCGCTTTTCCTGGAGCTGCTCGACTGGCCGGCGTTGATGCCCTACGTGCGGGAGTTTGTCGGCCCCAAGGCCCATTACCACGCGTCCGACGCGATCGTGGAGCAGGGCGCTGAACTGATGAACCGGAAGGGCGGGTGGCACATCGACGGTCATGACGAAGGCTACCGCACCCTGTCGTCGCCGGTCGCTCTGCTGCAGCTCAAGGTGGGTTACTACCTCACCGACATGACGCAGCCGGGCAACGCGAACCTCATGGTCGTGCCTGGCAGCCACCGGATGCCGCATCCGCCCTCGCGCGAGGAGCTGGGCCGGCGCGAATCCGTTCCCGGCGCGATCCAGGTCTGCGCTCCGGCCGGCAGCCTGATTCTGTTTCACAACGCCCTCTGGCACACGGCTGCGCCCTACGCGTCGCCGCAGCATCACCGCACGATGCTGTACTACGCGTACGAGCATCACTGGATGTTGGCCGCCGAAGGACACTGGGGCTACAGCAAGGACTTCTACAACCACCGGCTGTCGGCGGCGCAGCGCGCGTATTTCCACGGCTTCGTCTTCGACCCGCCCGAGCACCGGCATTTTTTCTGACGGGGAATTCTGCGGGGTGGACGGGCTCAGAAGCTGATTTTCGGCAGACCGCTGTTTTCCACGGCAAGTGTCACCCGCACCTTTTGTCCGCGGTGCGTACCTTGCACCTGCCACGTTCCTTCATGCCGGGAAAGAGTCATCGCGCCGGGCGCTTCTCCGGCCGGCGTGGCCGTGCAGAGCGTGAGAATCATGTGTTCGCGCGCTGACGCGGAGGCGACTTCCACAAACGGGAAGATGCCCTCGCTCTCGGCGATGGCGATGCGGCCGGCGCCAATCGCGAACTCTCCGGTGGCGGCGGTCTCGGCGTGCAGCGTGGCGAAAGGCCGGTCGATCCGGAAGGTCGGCCCGGCCACCGCGCAGGTCCCGCGGTCGTCCTCGTTGAAGACTTGGAAGCGCGCCTGGACGGTGGCGTCAGCGGTGGCCAGATCGACCCGGTCGAGAAAAATGAGCACGTCGGGCTTGAGGAAGACGAGGGTGCGTTCGACCCGGCGGACATCAGGATTCACCAGCTGGTAAGCTTGGGTCGCATCGCTCGTCACGGTCATCCAGCCCGGGCCCGTGTGGAATGCGGTGACCTCGGCGAAGGCAAAGGAGGCGTTGGTGCCTTCGTGGCCGTCGTGATATTGGTGGCCCTGGCCGTTGATCAGGATGGCCGTGTGGGCTTCCGTCAGGCGGAGCTTCCAGCGCGGAAGCGTCGTGGAGTAGCCGGCGCGGAAGGGATCGTGCAGGAGCCGGTCGCCATGCGCCTTGAAGATCACGCTGTTGCGGTCGGCATGCTCATGGTTGGCCGGGCCGCCGCTGCGGAGCGCGACGATGCCGCCGGACGGTCCCCAGCCGCTGCGCGACACGACCAAGTCGTTTAGCAGATGCTGGTCGAGGAGCGCGGGCTCGGGCAGTGCGGACGGTGCCGCCGCGTCGTACCAGATGAGACCGTAGTGATACTTCACCTCGCCCAGGTCCTGCGCGAGGTACTGCGAGACCGGGTCGCCGAAGGTGCGGCCCACCCAGGTGCCGAGCGAGATCTCCACGGAGCCGTTGGCATCGCCGAAGTCCACGATGTCGTAGCGCGGCGGGATGAGCGCGAGGGGTTCGCCCATGTTCTTGGGCGCGAGGACGGGGCCGGCTGTGCCCTCGAGGCGCGGCAGCGTCATCGTGACCGCGTAGCGGATCGTGCCGGGATAGTTGATCAGCCGGCGATCATCGATGCCCCGCGTCCGCCACAGCACTTCGGCGAAGACGGCCATGTCCAGCGTGGTGGGCACCCAGTAGCTCACGCCCTCGTCGTAGGAGCCGTCGCTGCCGTACATGGTGGCGAACTCCGCCATGCTGGAACGCGCGAGCTGCAGCCAGGCCTCGGCCTGCGGATGGCGTCCGTACAGCCGGCACGCCGCGATGCCGAGGCCCGCGGCGGGCACCGTCTTGAGGTTGGTCGAGTTCAGGATCAGCGGCCAGCGCCGCAGGTCGACCTCGGTGAAGGCGTGCTCCTCGGTGGGATTGAAGGACCAGCCTTTTACTTGGTCAGGATGCTTCATGCCGTTCAACGAGGTGAAACAGGCGGGCGCTCCCTTCTCGGCGATGTTGCGCTCGACCTCCACGACCTCGGCCGGAGTCAGGCTGTCGCCGAGCCAGTCGATCCCAAAGGAAAGCGCGATGGACGTTTCCGCCGACCGCAACAGGCCCATCACGGTCTTGCCGCCCTCGAGAAACATGTCCCATTGCGGATAATCCAGCAGCCGCCGCATCGCCAGTTTGGCCAGCGCGAGCTGTTGCGGATCCCGGTTCACGGCGTAGACGAAGGCCGCGTGCTCAAACAGGAGCCGGACCCGGCCCATGTCGTCGCCGTGACGGTTGAAGTGCACATGATGATCGAGGAAATCGAAGTCATCGGCACGGTCGTTCGAGGCGAGCTTCTGCCAGAAGGCCGCGAAACGCGGGAGCGCAACGTTGGCACGGATCCGCGGCAGGTCCGACTCGTCGAACAACAGGCCGCGACGCTGACTGGAGGACGGCGGCGGTACCGGGGCGCCAGTTTCGAGCGTGGCGGCCAGCAGGCGGTAGAAGGGCAGCGAGGCCGCGGCCAGTGAGGCCGTCCGCAGGAAGTTTCTTCGGGATTGTTTCATGACGGGTGAGAAAATGACGTGGCCGATCAGGACTCGGCCTGCGCAGGGACCGGCGTCAGGCGGACGCCGGAGAACTGGATCCCGCCGTCGGAGAAGAGCGTCCGTTTTTTATCGGACAGTTTGAGCCGATCGGCCTTCAACCGCAGCGGATAAGTGCCGGCGCGGCCGAAAGTGAGCCGCCCGAAGCGCGTGGCGACTTGGGGATAGTAGGCCGAGCGCAGCCCGGGGAGGAGGGCATCTCGCCGGGTGATGCGCCTCAGGGTGCGGCCGGCGCAGTCGAGGCGCAGGGTATGGCCGCCGCTCCATGGCTCGAGATGCTGGTGGGTCGTGACGACGGCGATGTCGTAGGTCCCGGGCTGGAGGACAGTGAACTGCCACTCGAGCCAGTCGCGGGTGTTGCGCCAGTTCTCACTCAGGCCGTTACCGCCGATGCGCAGCTCCGGTTTTTTCGCGCTCGTACCGACCCGGGCCATCGGACCGATGAGCGTGATCGTGCGGTCGGGTTGCTGGAGTGTCAGCGGCTCAACCTCTGCTGCGGCGGCCAGTCTGAGGGCGATCACCGTGACAGGCTTTGCGAAGTGCACGCCCGTAAAGTCGATGGCGAGAACCGGCGTGCCGGTGGCGGGCTCGATGGTCTGGCGGAAACTGAATTTCCAAAGCGGGTGGGCGAGGGCGGAGATCGCGGTGACACGGGACCTGAGACCATACAGGTGGAAGAGATGGTCCGGCTTTTGGAAGAAATGAAAATAGAGCGTGCGACCTTTGGCGGTGATGCTGCCCCAGGGAAATTCATAGCGGAAGGGGCTGGGCGCGGCGCCATGGATCGCGGCGCCGTTGACCTTCAGCCACGCGCCGATGGCGCGGAGACGCGCGACGCTCGGGGCCGGGACCACGCCATCGGCGTCGGGGCCGACATTGAGGAGGTAATTGGCGCCCTTGCTGGTAAGATCGACGAGGGTGGTGATGAGGTTGGCGGCGGATTTCCATTCGTGGTCGTGTCGCTTGAAACCCCAGGTGTGGTTGAGCGTGGCGCAGGCTTCCCAGTCGCCCGCGAGCTGTCCGGGCGGCAGGAAGTTGTCGCGTAGCTGCCGGTAATCGCCGAGGCCATGGCCGATGCGTCCGGAGATAAGACAGCGTGGCTGGAGGCGCTTCACGTGGCGGCGGATCGCAGCGCTTTGGGCCCGCGTGAGTGTGAACGGCATGTCGAACCAGAGGAGTCCGACAGGACCGTACTGCGTGAGCAGCTCGGTGAGTTGGGGGAGGACTTTTTCGCGGAGGTAGCGGCCGGGATTTTTCCGCTCCTTCACGAAGTCCCAGTTGTTCCAGGCGCCATCGGGGTGATGCCAGTCGAGGTCCTGGGAGTAGTAGAAGCAAAGGCGCACGCCCTGCTGGCGGCACTCGCGGGCCAGATCGGCCATCGGATCGTGGTGCCACGGCGTGGCGTCGACCATGTTGTAGGAGCTGGCCGGCGAGCGGTACATCGCGAAGCCGTCGTGGTGCTTGGCCGTGATCACGAGGTAGCGCATGCCGGCGTCCCGGGCGAGGCGGACGAGGGCGGCGGCGTCCCAGTGACGTGGATGAAATTGCGTGGCGAGTTTCGCGTAGGTCGCGACGGGGATTTTTTCGCGGTACATCAGCCACTCGCCGGCGTAGGAGACGCGCTGGCCCCGCCAGACGCCGGCGGGAATCGCGTAGAGACCCCAGTGGATGAAGAGGCCGAAGCGCGCCTCGCGCCACCAGGCGAGGTCATCGCGACGATGGCGTGCAGACGTGACGACGGGACGATTAGCAGCGCACATGGCGGAGAAGGATCACGGAAGATCGGCGGGAAATCATACAGACGGATTTAACCACGAAAAACACGAACCACACGAAAGGGTATCGTTGGCAACGCCCACGACAGGATGCGAGTGCCGAAAGGTTGGGTCGCGATAGGCGATAGGCTTTCTGGAGACGCAATTAAAACACGGAGGGGTGGAGGACGGATCGAAGGGTTGGGATAGGGCAGGTCTTTGACCTGCCTTCAGGTAATCTCAAGAGGCGGGTCGGAGACCCGCCCTACCTCGGATCCTGATGGCCAGTAGCAGCCGACGTGAGGAGGCTGGTTTCGGGTCGGGGGTCGAATCAGCCTCCTTACGTCGGCTGCTACTGGCCGGAGATTCCGCGCTTCCGCGATCCGGTATTTACCGCGAAGCACGCAAAGGGAGCAAAGCTTTCGGCCATTCGGCCATCGGCCGGGTCAGGCGTCCCGATAGCCGGCGATGCCATCAATGCTGACGCGGTTCTTTTGCCCGCGGTAGGCCAGCAGGCCCTCGGGGCCCTTGGCCGTGGCCCACTTGTCGAGGGTGTCGCGATCCCCGACATAATCGAAGAACGGCACGGCATAGCCGCAGGAATCGGACACCCGCGAAACGGCCACGCGAATGATGGCCCGCGCCCCCGGCAGATCGGGAAACAATCCGATCACTTCGGAAAACTCCGGTTGGTCCGGGTAAATCACCCGCGAGGCTCCATGGAGCCGGACGATTTTCGGCGGGCCCTCAAACGCGCAGAACATGATCACGATCCGGCCGTTTTCCTGCACGTGCGCGGCGGTCTCGATGCCGCTGCCGGTGAGATCGAGATAGGCGACGTCGCGTTCGCCCAGGATCCGGAACGTATCGCCGCCCTTCGGCGAGCAATTGATGTGGGCGTTCAGGGACAGCGGGGCGGTCGCGACGAAGAAGATCTTCTGCCGCACGAGCCAGTCCTGCAATTCGGGGCCGATTGACTCGAAGGTTTTACCCATGGCGTTGGCGGGATGATTGCCCGGTCGCGGCCCGGGAGGCGAGCGTTGAAAGGTCCCGCTGCGGGAGGTTTTAGGCGATAAGCGATAGGCGTTAGGCTTGCTGGAGACGGAATCGGAGTTGAAGCGCGAAGACGCGAAGGTCGGATTGAAGGATTGGAGTAGGGCAGGTCTTTGACCTGCCTTCAGATGGTCTCAAGAGGCGGGTCAGAGACCCGCCCTACCTCGGATCCTGACGGCTGTTACGGGACGAAATTCCGCGTTTCCGCTCCTCCGCGCTTCCGCGATAACGATTTTCGCGCGGCGCCGGCCGACACTTGTCTCGGGCCGGACAGCGCGCATGGTCGGGACATGACGATTCACGGAGGACGGGCTTGGGCGTGGGCCGCAGCACTCGGTCTGCTCGTGCTCCCGGGCGGCGCCAAACCGCCGGTCACGCTGCCGGGCCTGCAGCGCGATGGCTCCGTGCTCCTGCCCAACCAATGGTCGCTGCGTCCCGCGGGACGCCAGCTGGTCGTCGGCGATTTCCCGGTGAACATCGCCCTGCATCCCGGCGGCCGCTTTGCCGCGGTCTTGCACAGCGGTTATTCGCAGCATGAGATCCGCATCATTGACCTGCAGGCCGGCCGGCAGGTTTCGCAGGTCTCGCTTGAGGAATCGTTCTACGGACTCGCCTGGTCCCAGGACGGCTCGCACCTCTATGTGAGCGGCGCCACGCTCGAGGTCGTGCAGGCCTTTGCCTTCTCGCAGGGCTTTCTCTCCGCCCCCACGACGCTCCGATTGCGTCCCGTGACGGAAACCGGCGTACCCGTCGGGCTGGCGATCGAGCCCGGTTCCGGCGCGCTTTTTGCCGCCGAAGGCTGGGGCCAGCGCGTAGACAAACTGGATCCCGCCACCGGCAAATTCTTTTGGTCGACCGCGCTCGCCACGGCGCAGACCGGTTCGGAGACCGGCCCCGAGAGCCAGCGCGCGCAGCCATCCGACGCGCCCGATGCGCCGTTTCCCTATGCGTGCCTGCCCGATCCGGCCCGCGGCCGGGTCTACGTCAGCCTGTGGGGCTGCGCCGCCGTGCTCGTGCTCGACGCCAAGACCGGCGTGGAACTCGCCCGCTGGCCGGTCGGTCCGCACCCCAATGAAATGGTCCTCGCGCGCGACGGCCGCCTCTTCGTCGCCGAGGCCAACACCAACACCGTTAGCGTCCTCGATTCCGCCACCGGCCGCGGGCTCGAAACGCTTTCCACCGCACTTTCGCCCGCGGCGCCGCCGGGCTCGATGCCCAACAGCCTCGCGCTCTCGCCCGACGGCCAGCTGCTTTTCATTGCGAATGCCAACACCAACAGTGTCGCGGTCTTTGACATCTCGGCGCCGCGCCGCGCCGTCTCGCTCGGCTTCATTCCCGTGGGCTGGTTCCCGACGTCGGTACGCGTCAGCGCCGACGGCCGTACACTGGTAGTCGCCAACGGCAAAGGGGTGACCTCCGCCGCGAATCCCGCCGGCCCGTTTCCCGGTGACCGGCGGCCGCGCGACCTGCAGGACTACATCGGCGGTCTCCTGAAGGGCACGGTGAGCCTGATCAAGCTTCCCGCCGTGGCTGACCGCCCGGTGCGGTTCGGGGCCTGGACGAGGGAGGTCCTCGCCAACAGCCCGGTGCCTGCATCGCTCCGCCCCGCGTCGCAGCCTCCCGCCGGCAACCCGGTGCCCGCCATTCTCGGCGATCCCTCGCCCATCCGGCACGTCATCTATGTCGTGAAGGAAAACCGCACTTACGACCAAGTCCTCGGCGATCTCCCCGAGGGCAACGGTGCGCCGTCGCTCTGTCTCTTCGATGAAACGGTCACGCCCAACCATCACGCGCTGGCCCGCGAGTTCGTGTTGCTGGATAATTTCTACACCGATGGCGAGGTGAGTGCCGACGGCCACGAGTGGACGATGGGCGCCTATGCGAGCGATTTCGTCGAGAAGACCTGGCCCATGAACTACGGTCACAACGAGCGCAAAAAGATCGGCTACCCCAGCGAGGGCGCCTACGCCCTCGCGACCCCGGCGCGCGGCTACCTGTGGAACCAGGCCGCGCAGGCCGGCGTCAGCTACCGGAGCTACGGCGAATTCGTCTTCAACGGCCGCACCGCCGGCACGCCCGCGCGGCCGTCGCTGCCCGTGCTGCGCGACCACATTGACCCGCTCTACCGCGGCTTCGACCTCGATTACCCGGATGTGCAGCGCACCGCGCGCTTCGCCGCCGAGTTGAAACGCTTCGAGGCCGAGGGCGACATGCCGCGGCTCCAGGTGGTGCGCCTGCCCAACGACCATACGTCCGGCACCTCCCCGGGCCGCCTCACGCCGCGCGCGGATGTCGCCGACAACGACCTTGCCCTTGGGCAGCTGGTTGACGCCGTGAGCCATTCAAAATTCTGGTCCACCACCGCCATCTTTGTGCTGGAGGACGACGGGCAAAACGGCCCGGACCACGTCGACGCCCACCGCACGCCCTGCTTCGTCATCAGCCCCTACACGGCGCGCCACACCGTGGATTCCACGCTCTATTCCACGACCAGCGTGCTCCGCACCATCGAGCTCATTCTCGGGCTGCAGCCGATGTCGCAGTTCGATGCCGCGGCCGCGCCCATGTTCGCCACGTTTACCGCGACCCCGGACCTGACGCCCTACACTGCGCGGCCGGCGCAGGTCGATTTGCACGCGCGCAACACCCGCGACGCCTGGGGCGCGAAGGAATCCGCCAGGATGGATTTTCGGGAAGCCGACCGGGCCGATGACATCGTGCTCAACGAAATCGTCTGGCGCTCCGTCAAGGGCGCCGCCTCGCGCATGCCGGCGCCGGTCCGCGCGGCATTCTTGAAGCCGCACCCCAAGACGGACGACGACGATGACGATGATTGACGCGCGCTCGCCGCGGATCCTGTCGGTCCGAAGCAGCCGACGTGAGGAGGCTGGGTCCGGGTCGGGGGTCGAATCAGCCTCCTTACGTCGGCTGCTACTAGGCGGAGGCTGCTACGGGCCGGGATTCCGTGTTTCCGCTCCTCCGCGCTTCCGCGATAAAACGGCCAACGCCCCGGCGTCTCCGCGATCCGGGTTTACCGCAACGTGACGATCGTGCCACGGGACCGTAACAAAAGGTGCGTAGATTCCGCGGCGTGAACCTAACCGCACCACGTCTTCGTCATTGGTTTAAATTAGCCCCGGCCGTGCTGGCCGCCGCTTTCGTCCCGCTCCACGCTGATCCGGCCCCGGATGCCGGTGACAAGGGGAGCGTCGTCCGCCTCGAGGAATTCGAAGTGGCCGCGCCGCGCACGTCGGCCCTCACGAGCGCGCCCACCGACAGCAAGCTGACCATCACCCAGCCGCAGTCGGTCATCGGCCTGGAGTATATTTCAAACGCGGTCGCGCCCACGGCGGATTATGCGACCATCGCGAACATCGCCCCGAGCGTGGCCAACGTGGAGACGAACGGCCCGGGCCTCAGCGAGGCCAAGCACACCACGATCCGCGGCATCGATGACGGCGGCTACAACGTCACCTTCGACGGCATCCCGTTCGGTGACTACAACACGTTCACCCACCACACGACGAGTTACTTTCCCGCGAAGCTGCTGGGCCAGGTGATTGTCGACCGCGGTCCCGGCACGGCCAGCACGATCGGCAACGCCACCTTCGGCGGCACCATGATGCTCTTCTCCAAGGATCCGCGCACGGAGATGTCGTTCGTGCCAACGCTCAGCTACGGCAGCTGGCACACGGAGCTCGGCCACTTCGAGGCGAACTCGGGTCTGCTTTCCTCGCTGAACAACGCCTCGGTGATCGCCAGCTACCAGCGCATGACCACGGACGGCTATCGCACGAATTCCGACCTGCAGCGCGACACTTACTATGTGAAGTATCTCCAGCCGATCGGGAAGAACACCACGCTCACCGTGCTGAGTAGCGTCAACAAAATCGCCTTCGGCAATCCCAGCACCGTCACGCAGCAGCAGATCGATCTTTTTGGCCGCAACTTCGGCCTGAAGGATAACAACGCGGCCAATCACCTCGACACCCTGAACCGCAAGTACAACTACCAGCAGAAGAAGGCCGACTTCGAATACATCGGGCTCGATTCCCTGCTGGGCAACGGCTGGCGGCTGGAGAACAAGGTCTACACCTACTATTACGACAACGAGAGCCACGAGAAACCCAAGGTCGGCTCCGGCGCAGCCGCCGGCACGATGCTCGGCTCGGTCAAGCTGAACGAATACCGCACCTACGGCGACACGTTCATGATTTCCAACGAGAGCACGGTCGGCACGTTCAAGGCGGGCCTCTGGTACGATACGACCACCAACCACCGCTACACCTACGGCATCAATTACGACACGACCGGCGCCGAGCAGATCGACCTGACCGCGACCGCCCTCTACCAGGCCGCCGCGCCTGGCGGCAATCCGGCCACGCTGCCCGGGGCTCCCGGCTACGATTACAAATACCTGCTGGTCGACAAGGACACCTCCTTCCAGCCGTTCGCCGAGTACGACTGGCACGTGACGCCGGCCTTCGACCTCGACGCCGGCGTGCGGTACCAGTCGTTCAAGCGCGACATGAATGCGGTGGTCAACCAGACCTCGGCCCGCCAGGCGCTCATCGATTCCCGGACCGACTCCGACACGACGCCCTCCGTGACGGCGCATTACACGATCGACAAGGACTGGGCGGCCTACGCCGAGGTGGCGCAGGGCTTCCAGGCGCCCAGCGAGGCCAACGCCTTCTACGTCAACAACAGCAATCTCGGCAGCATCAACATCAAGCCCGAGCTCTCGACGAACTATCAGGTCGGCACCGTCTTCAAGCAGGACCGCTTCAACGCCGACTTCGACGCGTACTACATCGACTTCAAGAATTACGCGTACAACGGCCCCGCCGATTCCTCCGGTGATCCGCTGTACTACGGCATCGCGAAGGGTGCCTATTACCGCGGCGTCGAGGCCGAGGCCACGTACTTCCTCGGCGGCGGCCTCAGTGCCTACGTCAACGGCTCGATCAACCAGGCGGTGTTCAAGGGCTCCGGCCTGAATGTGCCGACGGTGCCCAACTCCACCGCGGCGGTGGGCTTCATCTACAGCCAGGGCGGTTTCTTCAGCTCGCTCACGGAGAAGTATGTCGGCAGCTGGGCAGTCTACAACACCATCACGAATCCCGACATCCCGGGTGCCGGTGCGGCGCGCGAGGCCGACAGCATGAGCTACTGGCTGGGCGACTTCTCGGTCGGCTACGGCCAGAAGTTCGACCACAGCGCGTGGTTCAAGAGCTACAAGGTGCGCCTGCAGGTCAGCAATATCTTCGACAAGAAGGTCCAGGTGCTGGACAGCATCGGCTCCAATGTGGCCGCCGCATACACGACGGATGCGTTCAACGTCCTGCCGGGTCGGAATTATTTCCTCACGGTCTCGGCGGAGTTCTGAGCCGGGGTTGAAACGCGAAGACGCGAAGGCTTTGGGTAGGGCAGGTCTTTGACCTGCCCTATTTCATTTTCTGAAGGATCGCGGAAGCGCGGAGGGACTGAAGCGCGGAACAATGGGTCTGTTTTTAACAGGAGGAAACGGAGGGAACGGAGAAGATAAGGGCTTCGGAGTTGAACACCAGGGCCGCCAAGGGAGCGAAAGACGTGGGGTTGGCTCGGATCTTTGCGGCACTTTGCGGCCTTCGTGTAAAACGGATCGGAAGAGGCCTGATCAGCAGGCCCAAGGCGTTCTAACCACGGATTGCACGGATTTCGATCCGGATAAGATCTCCAGAACCGGAATTCCGAATCCGGATTCTGCATCCGTGCTATCCGTGTAATCCGTGGTTAAAAGCTCCCCTCCGTTCTCTCCGTTTCCTCCTGTGAAAATAATCCGGCGTTCCGGGCCGGGGGTCGACCCAGCCTTCTCACGTCGGCTGCTACTGGGCGGTGGCTGTTACGGGCTGAAATTCCGTGTTTCCGCTTCTCCGCGCTTCCGCGATCACGGTTTGATTTCCATGCTCCCGCATTAGGACACTTCCTGTTCTTGCCAGTTGGATCGGACACCGGAGACTCCGCCCACTATGGGCGCCTACGATTTCAATTTCGATCTGCCACCGGGCGTCATGTACGCTCCCTCGCCTGATCGGGTGCGGGCACTGCAGGCCCTGATGCCGCCCGGGCCCTTCTCCTTCGCGCCACCGGTCACCGACCGGGCGGCCTGGTCGCCTTGGCAGACGCATCCTTTCAGTCAATCGATCCTGAAGGCCGCGCGCGAACTCGCGGCCCAGCCCTACCCCGATTTGACCGACGCCGCGTTCCTCGACTGTCTCGCGAAGGAAGACGTGACGCACATCAACGTGGTCGTGCAAGTCGTGCGGAAGCGCCAGGTGGCGTTCCTGCTGGCCGAGGCCATCCACGACACGGGCGAGTTTATCGCGGTCATCGGCGACGACCTCCGCAAGCTCGCCGCGCTGCGCACGTGGATTCATCCGGGCAACGATCTCAAGCGCCTCAACTTCGACCTGAAGACGGTCGAGCCCGACCTCGGCGTCGTGCACTACCTGGCCAACCTGGCGGAGACCGACTTCATCCTCGGTGCGCGGCTGCCGGCCGACGTGCGGGCGCTGATCCTCGAGCAGGCGAACCTCCGGGTCTTTCAACCGCTGCGCCAGCGGCTCGAGACGGGGCGCGACGTGTTCTGGTGCATCGGCGTGAAGCACAACTGGAACGCGGCCTACCTCGCGTGCTGCGCCGAGGCCGCCACGGCGCTGCTGCCCTCGGCCGCCGACCGCGCCTACTGGCTGGCGTTCGCCGAATCCCTGGTGAGAAATTCCCGCGACGGGTACAACGACGACGGGGTCTGCGTGGAAGGCGTGAGCTACTGGAGCTACAGCTTCACGAACTACATCGCGCTGTCCGAATCGCTGCGGATGGCGACCGGCGGGGTGATCGACCTGCTCGACGAGCCGAAGATGGCGCGGGCCTCCCGGTTTGCCGACGAGATGGAACTCCAGCCCGGAGTTTTCCCGACCTACGCCGACTGTGTCCTCGACGTGCAGCCGGTGACATGGACCCGGCTGTGGCCGCACAACCGCCGGGGCACGCCGGCCCACGCGGTCGAGCCCGCCGCCGCCGGCACCGACCCCTTTGCCGGCATGATCCTGCAGTTTGCGGTCGAGCCGCTGCTCTGGATGTTTCGCACGAACGATCCGCGCCGGCCGCAGCGTCCGGTCCTCGCACCGGGACTGCGCTCCTGGTTTGAAGCCTCCTCGCTGCTGGTCTGCCGGCCGAGCCCGGCCACGAAGCGGAAGCTCTCGGCCTCGCTGCTCGGCGGCCACAACGGCGTGAACCACAATCACAACGACCTCGGCACGTTCACGGTCGTGCTCGATGGCCGCACGCTCGTGCTGGATCCCGGGATGGAGATCTATAGTTTCCGCACCTTCAGCATCCACCGGTACGACAGCCCGCTGCTGAATTCCTACGGCCACCCGGTGCCGAAGGTGGCGGGACGCCTGCAGGAGGCCGGTCCCGAATGGCGCACGAAGCTGCTGGCGAAGGAGTTCACTGACGACACCGACCGGGTCGTGTTCGACCTGAAGCCGGCCTACGACGTGCCAGCGCTGCGACGGCTGGAGCGGGAGTTTATTTTCGACCGGCGGGGTGATGGATCCGTCACGGTCATCGACCGCGTGGAGTTTGCCACGCCGTCAGCGTTTGAATCCGCGCTGATCACGCTCGGGCAGATCGACGTCCAAGGCTCCAAGATCCGTCTGAGCGATGGGCCGGCCGTGCTGATGGCGGAAGTGAGCATCGACGGAGCCCCGCTGGAAATCAGCACGGAGACCATCGACCAGCCGCCGAACCCCAAGCGGATCGCGCTGCGCTGTGGGGGCGAGGTGCTGAAGGCGACGGTGAAGGCTGTCCTCCGGCCGGCGTGATAAGCTATAGGCGGTAAGTTTTAAGCAGTAGGCGGTGGGCTTCCCGGAGACGGAATCGGAGTTGAAACGCGAAGACGCGAAGGGGCGAAGGTCGGATTGAAGGTCTGAGGGTAGGGCAGGTCTTTGACCTGCCTTCTATTGCGTTCAGAAAGGCGGGTCAGAGACCCGCCCTACCTCGTGACGACTTGTAGCAGCCGACGTGAGGAGGCTGGTCTGAGTCGAGCGTGGAAAACCCAGCCTCCTCACGTCGGCTGCTACTGGGCAGTCACGAAAGGCTGATGGCTGACCGCTCAGACGTAATGATCCTTCCGATCCGGCGAGCGGCGGATGGTTTTGAAATCGAGGTCGTGGACGGTCCGGATGTAGCGCACGGAGCGGCTTTGGGAGCGCATCAGGATGGAGTGCGTGATGACCTTGCGGCCGATCAGCCGCACGCCGGGCAGCAGCGCGCTGTCGCTGATGCCGGTGGCGCAGAAGATTGCGCTCGGGCTGGTGACGAGATCCTTGGCGTAAAAGATCCGGCCTAGGTCGGCGTTGGCTGGCGTGGCGGCGATTTCCGCGCGCTCGGCGTCGTCGCGCGGCCACATGCGCAGTTGCTGGTCGCCGCCGAGCGCGAGCACGCCGGCTGCAGTCAGCACGCCTTCGGGTGAACCGCCGATGCCCATGTAGAGGTCCATGCCGCTGTCGTGGAGCGAGGGCGCGACGGCGGCGGTCACGTCGCCGTCGGAGATGAGCCGGAGGGCGGCGCCGGCAGTGCGGATGTCGGCGATGAGTTTCGCATGCCGCGGCCGGTCGAGCACGACGACGTAGACCTGGCGGACCTGTTTCCCGAGGGCGGCGGCGACGTGTTCCAGGATCTGCGCGACAGGCGTATCGAGGGTGAAACGCAGGGCGGGATCCCGGGCCATCGCGGCGACGACCTCGGGGCCATAGGCGAGTTTCTCGGAGTAGAAGGTCGGGATGTTGAGCATGGCGGCCTTCGCGCCGTGCGGAACGTGCGCGGCGGCCATGACGGAGATGGAATTGGGGAGGCCCTTGGAGATGTTCGTGGTGCCGTCGATGGGATCGACGGCGATGTTGAAGCGCGGGGAGGGGAATTTCCACGAGCCGATCTTCTCGCCGAGGAAGATGCCGGGGGCGTTGTCCTTGATGCCCTCGCCGATGACGACCTCGCCGCAGAAATCGCTCTGCTCGAGCGTGCCGCGGATGGCGTCGCTGGCGGCGGCGTCCGCCGATTCCTTGTCGCCGCGGCCGAGCCAGTCGATGGCGCTGAGCGCGGCGTTTTCGGTGGCGCGGACGAAATCAAACTGCAGGGAGCGCTCGGGGTGGCGCTCGTTGGCACTGAGGTAGGGTTCGGAGTGGGCGGGGGACATGGGGTAGGGTTGGGGTTGGCCCGATGTTTGAAAAGGCCGGCCGGTTGGCGACCGCGAATGCGCCGGTGGCCGCGGCTATTAGGGACCGTGGAAGGCGGCGAAAGTCCGGGCTCGGAGCGGATTTTTCACCACGAAGGTCACGAAGCACACGAAGGCCGAGCCATCCAAACCATTTTACAGGAGGAAACAGAGAGAACGGAGGATCTGATCCTGAGTTCCCGGCTTGGTTTGCTGTGGGGCGCGACGGTTCTCCGTTTTCTCAGTTATCTCCTGTAAAAACAGGCTGGGTTCGGGATTCCCATCCGTGTGATCCGTGAAATCCGTGGTTAAAATTCCGGAGGCTTGGGCTTCGTGTCCTTCGTGATCTTGGTGGTTAATTGATTCGTGGAGCGGGAAACGCGTTGAAGACCCCGGGCACGGCCACCAGCTTCACCGCACTATGCTCAAGCCGGCCTCTTGTCTGGTGTGGTTCCTGGGGTTGATGGCGGCGGCGGTGGCCGCGCCCGTGACCGTTCCGTTCAGTCCGCTGCATTTCCCCTACGAGCCGCAGCCGCCCCTGCTGAACCGTCCGGGTTACGGCGATGTGCTGAGTGGGGCGACGGTGACGGCGTCGGCCTACGACGACGAGCAGCGGCCGGGCCTCGCGCATAACCACGATGTTCATGACGACACGGTGATGTACTGGACCTCGAAGCTGTTGCCATCGTGGCTCCGGTTTGATCTCCCGGAAGTGCGCGAGATCGCGCAGCTCAACCTCAACCTGCGCGCACCCAACACGCGGGTGTTTCACTTCTTCATCGAAGGCTCCGTGGACGGCACGAACTGGCAGCTACTGCATGACCAGCGCACGGGTTCCGCGCTGATCCCGGCGAGCGGGCTGGTGGTCGTGTTGCCGTCGCCGATGCGCGTGCGGGCGGTGCGGCTGACGGTGACGGGCAGCTCGAAACCGGGCGAAGGCCCGATGATTTCCAAGCTCTCGGCTTTTGCGGTGCCGACGACGCGCGTGCTGGACGGCGCAGTGGGCGACCTCGACCATCAGTACAGTGCGGCCAACGTGCCGCTCGCCGACGGGACGCAGTCGTGGCGCGGCACGGCGTGGCGCGGCGAGCGGATCTCGGGGCAATTTGTGGTCTGGACCTCGGCGGAGCGGCCGGGGTTGCGGACGGAGGTGTCGGTGCTGCACGACGCGCAAGGGCACGAGTTGCCGGCGGGCGCGGCGACCGCGCGGTTTGTCCGCCACGTGCTGGCGGACGGGAAACTGGTCGGTGACGTGCTCGACGACGCGGACCGCGTGGACATGCCGGCGGGTTCCTACCGGGCGGTGTGGCTGATGGTGGAGACACCGCGCGACGCGGTGCCGGGCACCTACACGGGCACACTCACGGTGCGAGCGGATGCGACTGATCCGAAGGTGTTTCCGCTGTCGTTAGAGATTTTGCCGGCGACGCTGCCGGCGCCGGCGGATTGGAAGTACCATCTCGATGTCTTCCAGCACCCGTGGTCGATCGCGCGCTGGCACGGCGTGAAGCCGTGGAGCGACGCGCATTTCGCGGTGATGCGACCGTATCTGCTGGAGCTGGCCCACGCAGGACAGAAGGTGATCACGGCGACGATCACAGCGCGACCGTGGGGCAAGCGCGACTACGACGACTACGACACGATGGTCACGCACCTGAAGCTGCCGGACGGATCGTGGAAATTCGATTACACGGTGTTCGACCGCTACGTGGAGTTCGCGATGAGCTGTGGGATCTCCCAGCAGATCAACTGCTACTCCATGCTGACCTGGTCGGGCAGCCTGGAGTACACCGACGCCGCCACGGGTGACCGGCGGACGGCGATGTGCGAGCCGGGCACGGTGAGTTATGCGGATTACTGGGGGCCGTTTTTAAAGGATTTTGAAAAGCACCTCGTGGCGAAGGGCTGGCTGGAGCGCACGCGGATCGGCGTGGACGAAGCGCCGGCGGCGATGATGCAGGCGATGGTGGAAGTGCTGCACGCCAACGCCCCGCGGCTGAAGGCGGCGCTGGCGGGCAACCAGACCGCGTCGCACTACACCGGCCTCGATCTGGCGGACTTTACGATCATCCTCGACCATGCGGGCGACGACCTGCTGCGCGACATCGCCCAGCGCAAGAGCGAGGGGAAGGTCACGACGTTCTATATCTGCCTCGATCCGAAGCGTCCGAACACCTTCGTGACGAGCCCGCCGGCCGAGGCGGTGTGGGTGGGCTATTATGCGTTCGTGAACGGCTACGACGGCATGGCCCGGTGGGCGCTCTCGACCTGGCCGGCGAATCCGCTGAACGAGACACTTTACTCCTGCAACCCGTGGCGGCGGGACCTACCGCCGGGCGATGAATTCCTGCTCTATCCGGGGCCGCGCTCCGCGGTTCACTGGGAGATGATGCGCGACGGCGCCGAGGAGTTCGAAAAACTGCGTTGGCTGCGCGAGCACCATGGCGGCCAGCTGCCGGCGACGGTGGCGGCCGCGCTCGACGCGTTCCGCGATCCGAAAAAAATCGGGGACAACGAGTCGGTCATCCGTCAGGTGGAGACGATGCGCGCGGCGATCGAGGCGGCGGCGCGAGAATGAGTTTCACCACGAAGGGCACGAAGTTCACGAAGGCCGGACCCGGGATTCCGATCTCGGAAGGTTGGCCACAAAAAGGCACAAGGGTATTGGGGCTGCGAAGGAGTCTCCGTTGCGCCTATAGGCGCGCGGGGGATTCGAGCCGGAGCCCAGGAAATTTTGGGCCTCTTTGCGGCTAACTTCCGATGGCTCGGCCTTCGTGAACTTCGTGCCCTTCGTGGTGAAAAATTCGGTCCGATAAGCCCGGCTCACTCACCGAAGTCGTAAAGGTGAAGACTGGCGGGCAGGCCGCGGGGTCGTTGACCGTGTCATAAACCCGTAGTTGAGTGGGGAAAATCAACCGCGGCCCTGCGAGCCGCCCACCCCATGTCTGCGATTGAAACCCCACCCCAGAAAACCGATGGCGACCGCTCCGTCATCGACATGTCCAAGATGAACGAAGGGCAGCGCGCCGCCCTTCAGGTCACCGAGGCCGCCCGCGAGTCCCACGACGACATCAGCTTTGTCGCGAACCTGTTCATGGGCCGCTTCCGGCCCGGCAAACTTTATCCCGTCACAGAAATCGCCGCCGAGGAAAAGGCCCGGGCCGATGTGTTTCTTGCCGAGCTCGGCGCGTTTCTCCGCGATCAGGTCGATCCGGACCTGATCGACCGCACCGGCGAGATTTCCGCCGAGGTGATGGCGGGGCTGGCGCGCCTGGGCGCCTACGGCATCAAGGTGCCGCGCGAATATGGCGGGCTGGGATTTTCGCAGACCACCTACTGCCGCGCCTGCATGCTGATCGCGAGCCACTGCATGAACGTGTTTGCGCACGTCTCGGTGCATCAGTCGGTCGGCGTGCCGCAGCCGCTCATGCTCTTCGGCACGCCCGAGCAGAAGAAACAATTCCTGCCGCGCGTGGCGGGCGGCGAACTGTCGGCGTTTGCGCTGACCGAGCCGGGGGTCGGGTCCGATCCCGCGCGGCTAACGACCGAGGCCAAGCCGGATGGGGATGACTATCTCATCACCGGCGAAAAACTCTGGTGTTCCAATGGCACGCGCGCCGGGCTCTACATCGTGATCGCGCGGACGCCGCCGAAGCTCGTGGACGGCAAGCCGCGTACGCAGCTGACGGCCTTTATCGTCGAGGCGAATTCACCGGGCCTTGAGGTCCGGCACCGCTGCCAGTTCATGGGCCTGCATGCGCTCTATAATGGGGTGATCGGCTTCACGAATGTCCGCGTGCCCAAGGCGAACATCGTGGGCGGCGAGGGCCGTGGATTGAAGGTCGCGCTGAGCACGCTCAACGCCGGCCGGCTCTCGATTCCTGCCTGCAGCATTGGGGTGTCGAAACGGGCCCTCGCGATCGCGCGCGAGTGGGGCGCCGAGCGCATCCAATGGGGCGTGCCCATCGGGCGGCACGCGGCCGTGGCGGAGAAGATCCGCCGGATCGCGGCGCACGCGTTTGCGATGGAGGCGATGCTGATCGTCACTTCGCGGATCGTGGACCGGGATAAAAAGGCGGACATCCGCCTGGAGGCGTCGATGTGCAAGCTCTGGGGCACGGAAAAGGCATGGATGTGTCTCGACGACGTAATGCAGATCCGCGGTGGGCGCGGCTATGAGAACGTGTCGTCGCTGAAGGCGCGCGGGGAAAAGCCACATCCGGTGGAGCGACTGATGCGCGACAACCGCGTGACGATGATCTTCGAGGGTTCCTCGGAAATCATGCGGCTCTTCATCATGCGCGAGGCGCTCGATCCGCACCTGAAGATCGCCGGAGTGGCGCTGAACTCGGAGCGGCCATGGGGCGAGCGGCTGAAGAGCGCGTGGGCGGCGGCGAAGTTTTACTCGTGGTGGTATCCCGCGCAGTGGCTGCCGTTCAACGGTGGCGCGCCGGCGGACATGCATCCGCACCTGGCGGGGCATTTCAACCGGGTCGCGGCGTTGAGCCGGAAGCTGGCGCGCACTCTGTTCCACCAGATGGTGAAGTTCGGGCCGAAGCTGGAGAAGCGGCAGGTGCTGCTGGGCCGGCTGGCGGACATCGGGTCGGACCTCTTTGCGTTGTCGGCCAGCTGCGTGCTCGCGCAGAAGCTGCTCAAGGACGGCGAGCCCGAGGCGAAGGTGTTCGCGCTGGTGGATGATTTCGCGGCGCAGGCAGACCTGCGGATCGCGCAGAATTTCACCGGCGTTGGACAGAACTCAGACCAGCACGGCTACGATCTCGCACAGCAGATCATCGCGGGGGAGCACATCTGGCTCGAGCGGGGAATTTTGTGAGCAGCGCGGACGCTGCGGAGATGGAAGTTGGGAGATGGAAGATCGAAACTCGGGTGGAGCGCGTTGCCCCTAACGCGCTGAGGGGCTCTGCGGGAGGCTGAATGTTGGCGGAGCCAACCCGCCTTCGCTGAGCCTAGGGCGGGCAAGCCAACGCGTTGGGGCAACGCGTTTCACCTCAGAGTAGCGCAGGCTTCCAGCCTGCATCCGGAAGCTGGCAGGCAGGATGCCTGCGCTATGCAAGGCGGGGTCAGCGACCCCCGCCCTACAACGGACACCGGCTGAATTTCGACGAAGGGCGCCGGTAATTCTTGTCGCGGCGAAGCCAGCTTCCACGATGGCGGGGTGCTTACCCTTACCCCGAGGATGCGCCGCTGGGCCGCCGTCTGTTCCTGCTTTGTGCTGCTGGCGGCGGCGCGTGCGGCGACACCGCCGTCGGATGAGGTGACCGAAGCCTGGCAACTCGTGGCCAACCACCTGGGGCGCGATGCCTATGGGAAGCTGGACGAGATCGCGGGTCCACCGACGCGGGAACGGACCTTTGCGCAGGCGGTTATCGCCATCGATTACCAGCCGGTGACGCAGTCGCGGCTGCACGAGACGGAGGCGATATTTGAACAATTGGCGCGCGGGGATGACGAGATTGCCGCGGCGTCGGCGTACCTGCAGGCGCGAATGTACCAGATTCATTACCAGCAGCAGGATTATGCCAAGGCGGCGGCGCTTTACCGGGCGCTGGCTGCGCGTCAGCCCCACAGCCATTGGGCGCAGCTCGGGCTGGTGAAGACCGGCTTGCTACTGCTCTATGCGCTTCCGGAGCCGGCGAAACCCGCGGATCGGATTGCGGCGGCCGCGGCACTGCTGCCGCAGATCGAGGACCGGAAACTCTGGCGCGACCTGCAACTGCAGCTCGGCCGGGCGGGAACGTTTTATGAACAGCCGCTCGATACCGTGCTGCCGCACCTGCTCGCGGCCGATCAGGTCGGCGGGTTTATCGGACAGGTGAATGCGGACCTGCTGACGATGATCGGCGAGCTCTCACTGCGGGCGGGGCACTATGCGCAGGCGCGTGCGTACTTCGAACGGTACCTGCGCGAGGACACTTACAATATGCGGCAGGTGACGGTCCGGCGCCGGCTGGAGGATCTGGCGAAGCTGGAAGCAAAGGCCGTGGAGGCGAAACCATGAACCGGCGCCTGCGCAACCGACTCGGCTGGGCCGTATTTCTCGGGGGCTATGCGCTGGCGGTGGTCTGGGTGTTCACCCGCTCGACCCCGATCGTCAGCGACCGGCCGATCACGATCCGCGTGGCGCACTGGCAGATCGAGCGGGGACCGCCCGCCGGGCTCGCCGCCATCATCCGCCGTTATGAACAGCTGAATCCGCGGGTGAAGGTTGAGCAGGTGCTCGTGCCGGGCGGCGGGCCGATTTACCGGCAGTGGTTGCGGTCCAACCTAGTCGGCGGCACGGGCGTGGACCTGGTGGAGTACGGCATCTGGCTCGACGGCATGTCGGACGTACCGGCGCGCTATTTCGCGCCGATCACGAAGGAGATGCTGGAGCCCAATCCGTACAACCGCGGGACCGCGCTGGAGCACGTGCCGTGGGTGCAGACGTTCAAGGACGGCCTGATCAGCCAGCAGGTGAATGCCCCGGTGCCCGGCCAGTTTTACGCGGCGACGCTGACCGAGGCGTCGCTCCGGCTGTTCTGCAACAAGACGCTCATGCGGGAAATTACCGGTGAGGAAAAAATGCCGGCGACGCTGGAGGAGTTGCGCGCGGTGGCCGAGAAGGTGCGGGCGTTTGCGGCGCGGACGGGCCGGCCCGTGTATCCGATGGCCGGTTCCCGGGACAATGCCGAGTGGGTGGCGGAATTCCTCATGCAGGGCGGCACGATGCAAATGAGCCAGCGGAATGACCGCAACGGCACCCTGGCGCTGAGCAACTGGGACGAGCTTGGGCACTATCTTGAGGGGCGCTGGAGCTTCCGGTCGCCGGAAGTCCGGGTGGGATTGGAGCTGATGAAGGAAGTCGGCGGAGACATGAAGCCCGGTTTCCTGCAGTCACTGCGCGACGCGGCCACGCAGGAATTTCTGCGGGGCGACGCGCTGTTCATCTTTGCCGGCACGTGGGACGGCACGAGCCTGCGGAGCCTGGCGACGTTTCCGGTCGAGGTGATCCGCTATCCGCATCCGACGCCGGGCGATCCGGTCATCGGCCGGTACTACTTCGGGCGGTTTGCCGACGGCGGGGCCGGGACGATGGTGGAAATTTATCTCAACAAGCAGAGTGCGCACCCGAAGGAGGCGATTGATTTCCTGCGCTTCATGAGCAGCCAGGAAGGCAGCCAGCTGTTCACCGATAATAGCGGCTGGCTGCCCGCGATCATCGGCACCCGGACACCGGAGGCGATCAAGGCCTACGAGACGCCGCATGACGGTTTCTCGTTTGGCGGGGCGTACATCACCATCGGTTCGACCATCATTTCCAAGGTCGCGCTTAACATGCACGAGCTGGACGGGCCGCAGGGGAGCGTGGACAAGTTTGCCGAGGCGATGGAGGCGGTGATGCCGGAGGCGGTCCGCGCGGACCTGCAGAAGGAGGTCAGCAACCGGTTCCTCGCGGTGCGCCCGCAGGACGTGCAGATCATGGCGCTGGGCGCGCTGAGCTTGCGCCGGCCAGCGGACCCGGACCTGCCGGTGGCGCGCGAGCTGCTGGAGAGTTCGCAGACGCAGACCGAGGCGCTGCTGCTGCAGATGAAGCTCCAGCTGGAGCGCGCCGGGCCGGTGAAGTGACGCAACGGCTTGCCCGTTGCGTCATCCCTTCGGCGAACTCAGGGCAGGCTCTGAGCGAAGTCGAAGGATCGCTGTTATATTTCCCGTTTATCCGCATTTGATCCGGACACTCCGGCGAAGTCGCCAAGTGTCTGTGTCAAAACGCGGTCCGAGGAGAATAATAACAGCGATCCTTCGACTTCTCTCAGGATGACAATCCGAAGGTGGCGACAAAATTTAGGGAGACATTCCTGCACGGAGGTCTTGTCGACGGCGGGCAAACTTCCACGATGGACGGGTGCTTTCGGTTTTCCCCGCCCCTCGTTTACGGTGGTTCACGCTGCCCATTTTGATCCTTCTGCCCGTGTTGACCGCGGCAGCTTCGGCGTCGCCCGGCCTGGACCAGGCCTGGACGGCGCTCGTCAACAGCCGGCCGAAGGACGTGCTGCGGGTACTCGACCATGACCGGACGTCCCGGCCGGAGCGGCTCGCGTGGGCGGTGGCGCAGATGAGCGTGCAGCCGGCCACGGATGACAACATGAGGTCGGCGGAGAGTGTATTCACGGAGCTGGCCGGAGGAGACGACGAGATCGCCGCCGAGGCGGCCTACCTACAGGCGCGGCTCTACCAGCTGCATTATGCCCAGCCGGATTACGCGAAGGCGGCGGAGCTTTATCAGGCGCTGGCGGCACGGCGGCCGGAGAGCCATTGGGCGCAGCTCGGCCTCGTCAAACTGGCGATGCTGAAACTTTACGTCCTGCCGGATACGACGGTGGCCGGCGCGGACCTGCTGGCTCCGGCGGAGGCGTTGTTGACACAAATCCACGAGCCGCTGCTGCAGCGCGACCTGCACCTCCAGATCGGCCAGGCGGGCATTGAGCTGAAACAGCCGCTGAAGCGGCTGCTGCCACATCTGGTGGCGGCGGACCGGGTCGGTGGGATCTCGGGCACGGCGCATGAGGACCTGATCGTCCAGATTGGCGTGCTCTCGCTGCGCGCCGGCCTGCCGGCCCAGGCCAAGGACTACTTCGAACGCTACCTGGCCGAGTATCCGGACAACGTCCGGGCCTGGACGATCAAGCGGCAATTGGCCGACGCGGAACAACAATTGAAAGCGGAGGACAGCCGGTGAAAAAATATTCCAAACAGCTCGGTCTGGTGCTGTTCATTCTGGCCTATGGGCTGGCCTCCTACTGGGTCTTCACGCGCTCCACGCCGGTGATTTACCAGCGCCCAGTCACGATCCGGTTCGCCCACTGGCAGATTGAGCGCGGCCCGCCGGACGGAATTGCGGCGGCGATCAAGCGTTACGAGGAGCTGCATCCGCGTGTCCGGGTCGTGCAGCTGCTCATCCCGGGCGGCACGATCTACCGGCAGTGGATGCGGGCAAATTTGGCCGGCGACACAGGGCCGGACATCATGGAGTGGGGCTCATGGCTGGACGGACAGAAGGACATCCCGGCGCGTTATTTCGCGCCGCTGACGTCCGAGCTCGCCCAGCCCAACCCCTACAACCGCGGCACCTCGCAGGAGCACGTGCTGTGGCAGGACACCTTCCACGACAAGTTGCTCGCGCCGCGGCGCGACTCGCCCGACCCGGGCCAGATTTATGCCGTGAACATCGCGGAAACGACGCTCCGGCTGTTCTGCAACATCGAGCTGCTGCGCCAGGCCACGGGTTCGGTCACGGCGCCCAAGACCTTCGATGATCTCCGCCAGATCCTCGCGAGGATCCAGGCATACGGCCGGCGCACCGAGCTGCCGATCACGGGTATTGCCGGCAGCCGCGACAACGCGCGGGCGATCGCGGAGCCCCTGTTCAGCGGCACCCTGCTAGGCGTGAGCCAGCGGATCGATGACAGCGGCATCCTCTACCTCCACAACCGGCAGGTGCTGGCCGCCTACCTCGAAGGCAAGTGGAACTACAGCGATCCGGCGGTGAAGGCGGGCCTGCAGGTGGTGCGGGAAGTCACGCAGTCCATGAAGCCGGGCTTTTTCCAGCTGAGGCGCGACGACGCGATGCTGGAATTTCTGCGCGGCGAATCGGTATTTTTCTTCTACGGCACGTGGGATGCGACGAGCCTGGCCCGGCAGGCTACGTTCAAGATCGTGCCGATGCAGTTGCCCCAGGTGATGCCGGATGATCCCGAGGTTGGCCGCTATGTCATCGGCCCGGCCGGCGAGGGCATCGGGGAGACCTCCATGGCGATGTACCTCAACAAGACCAGCGCACACCCGGCGGAGGCGCTCGATTTCCTGCAGTTCCTCACCAGCGTCCCTGGCAACCAGCTCTTCACCGACCACAGCGGCTGGCTGCCATCGGTCAACGGTGTCGATGTGCCGGTGGAAATCCGGGGCTTCCGCGACTACCGGAAAGGCTACGCGCTGGGCCAGGCGCCGTATAACGTCATCGGCTCCGAGGTCACCATGCAGTGGGACCGGCATTTCCATTACCTGATCGGCGACCAGGGCAGTGCGGACAAATATGCCGCGGCGCTGGACCAGTACATGCCGGCGGCGATCCGCGCCGACCTGCAGTCTGAGATGCGCAACTCCCTGCTGCTGGTGAAGCCGCAGGATGCGATGATCCAGGGCTGGGCCGGGCGCGCGGCCGAGGCTCCGGGCGACGCGCTGCCGCGCGCGCGTCAGCACGAGCTGGAAATGGGGCAAACGATGTCCGAGGGCCTCGCCCTGCAGATGAAGCGGGTGCTGGAGCTGACGGCGGAGAAAAAGTAGGGCCAGCCACGTTGCCCGGCGGCGGCCCGCGCCTTCTCCGATCGGCTATCCGGATGACACAAAATTTGAGGAGATATTTCTGCGCGAAGGACTTGTCGGCGGCGTACAAACTTCCACGATAGAAGGGTGCTTTCGGTTTTTGCCGCCCCACGGTTACGATGGTTCACCCTGCCCGGTTTGATTCTGCTGCCCGCCTTGGCGGTGGGCGCTCCCGCGCCGGCCGAACTCACCCAGGCCTGGACGTCGATCGCCAACAGCCGTCCACAGGACGTGCTGCGGAAGTGGGATGCTGACCGGACGTCGCGGCCGGAGCAGCTGGCCTGGGCGACGGCGCAGCTGAGTGTGCAGCCGACCACGGACGCCAACCTGCAGGCGGCGGGAAAAGTCCTCACGGGGCTGGCCGGGGGCGACGATGAGCTCGCGGCCGAGGCCGCGTACCTGCAGGCCCGGCTTTACCAGCTGTATTATGCGCAGCCGGATTATGCGAAGGCGGCGGAGCTGTACCGGGCGCTGGCGGCGCGGCGGCCGGAGAGTCATTGGGCGCAGCTCGGCCTCGTGAAACTGGCGATGTTGAAACTTTACGTTGTGCCGGACTCGGCGGCGCCCGGGACCGACCGTCTGGCCCCAGCAGAGGCTTTGCTGGCCGGGATCCATGAGCCGCTGCTGCAGCGCGACCTGCACCTCCAGATCGGCCAGGCGGGCATTGCGCTGAAGCAGCCGCTGGCGCGATTGCTGCCGCACTTGGTTGCCGCCGACCGGATCGGCGGGATTTCGGGCACGGCGCATGAGGACCTGGTCGTGCAACTCAGCGTGCTCTCACTGCGGGCCGGCCTGCCGGCCCAGGCGAAGTTCTACTGCGAGCGGTACCTGGCGGAGTATCCGGATAACGCCCGCGCGTTCACCATCCGGCTCAAACTAAAGGAGGCCGAGCAGCAGCTGGCGAAGGAGGCGGCCCCATGAGGCGGCGCACGCGACGGTTTGGTTTCTGGCTGCTGCTGCTGGCCTATGGCGTGGCCTCCTACTGGGTCTTCACGCGCTCGACCCCGGTCATCAACGAGCGCCCGGTCACGATCCGGTTTGCCCACTGGCAGATCGAGCGCGGCCCGCCCGACGGCGTGGCGGCGGCGATCAAGCGCTACGAGGAATTGAACCCGCGGGTGAAGGTGGAGCAACTGCTCGTCCCGGGCGCGACGATCTATCCCCAGTGGATGCGGTCGAACCTCGCCGGCGGCATGGGCCCGGACCTCATGGAGTGGGGCATGTGGATGTCCGGAACGAAGGATATTCCGGCGCGCTATTTTGAGCCGCTGACCGCGGAGCTGGCCCAGCCCAACCCCTACAACCGCGGCACCTCCCAGGAAAAAATCCCGTGGGAGAAAACCTTTCATGACCAGCTGCTCGGCCCCCGCCGGGATTCGCCCGATCCGGGGCAGATCTATGCCGTGACGATCTCCGAGACCAGTGTCCGGCTGTTCTGCAACATCGAGCTCCTGAAAACGATCACCGGGTCGGTGGCGGCGCCCAAGACCTACGACGATTTCCGCCAGATCCTCGCCAAGGTGCAGGATTATGCCCGGCGGACCGGGCGTCTGATCTATGGACTCGCGGGCAGCCGGGACAACGGCCTGTGGGTGGCCGAGAATGTCTTCAGCGGCCCGCTGCTCGGGGTGACCCGCGAACTCGATGATCCGGGCTATCTCTATCTTTACGACCGAAACGCGCTGGCCGCGTACCTGGAAGGGCGCTGGAACTATCATACGCCGGCCGTCGAGGCCGGCATGACCCTCATCCAGGAGATGGCGAAGGCCATGAAGCCGGGCTTTCTCCAGCTGCTCCGCAATGACGCGATGCTCGAGTTTTTCCGGGGCGAGGCGGTTTTCATCTATACCGGCACCTACGACGCGACGACCCTGCGCCGGATGTCGACCTTCAAGGTGGTGCCCATGCGCCTGCCGAGCGTGACGCCGGACGATCCGGTGGTGGGGCGCTATGTCATCGGCATCGGGGGCGAAGGTTCGGGCGAAACCGGGGTGGCGATCTACCTCAACCGGAACAGCGCGCACAAGGCGGAGGCGCTCGATTTTCTCCGTTTCCTGACCAGCGTGCCGGGCAACCAGCTCTTCACCGACAACAGCGGCTGGCTGCCCTCGGTCAACGGCGTGCGAGTGCCGGACGAGATCAAGAATTTCCGCGAGTACCAGCTGGGCTACACCCTGGGCCAGGCGCCCTTCGACATCATCGGGTCGGAGATGAACCTCGTCTGGAACCAGAATTTCTACCGGCTCATGGGCGAGCACGGCAGTGTCGGGCAGTTCGCCGACGCCCTGGACCAGGCCATGCCCGTGGCGATCCGCAAGGATCTCCAGAATGAAATGCGCAACACGCTCTTGCTCGTGCGGCCGCAGGATTCCATCATCGTCGCCACCGCCGAGCTCGCGGCCGGGCCGCCCGCCGACGAAGCGCAAAGCGTCCGGCAGCACGGGATGGAGGCCGGGCAAACGATGTCCGAGGGACTGGCCTTCCAGATGCAGCTGGAGCTGGAGAAGACCGCCGGGAAAAAGTAGCGCGGGCGGTTCTGCCGCACTGGAAGAAGAAGGCGGGATCAGCGATCCCGCCCTACATCAGCAGATCAGGCCCTGTTTCGCGCGCGGACCGTGGCCGGCGGGATTCACGCCGACCCAGCGCGCATCGGCGGGCTGGCTGGCGCGCTGGTAGCGCGTGTCGGTCGAGAGGCGGATGCAGTCGGTCTGGTTGTCCAGGCTCGCGTGAATGAGCGTCATCCGGAACGTGATGAAATCACCCGGCTGCCAGTGGGTCGTGAGCCAGCGGCCGCCCATTTTCTCCCGCAGGGAGACAGGGTTGTTGGTCAGCGAGCCGTTCTGGCGGTGGCTCCAGCCGCCCTGCACCCGGACTTTTTCCACGTCGCGTGAGCGGTTCTCGCAGTACTGGTCCACGTCGAGCTCGAGGTAGTTTTTCAACCGGTCGGATTGCCGGTGCGAACCCTCCAGCACCATGAGACCGCCAACCTCGAGCGGTACCTCGCCATAGGGAATCCAGCAAGTGAGCAGCTGATGCGTGCCGCGGCCCATGTAAACGATGTCGCAATGCGGGGGAGAGCCGTGGCCGTGGGGGACGACACGCACCCACGTGTGATCGAAGTGCCGGACGGATTCGCCGAAGAGATTCTCGTAAAAGCCGATCAGCTCCGGTCCATAGATGACGCGATCGAGGGCCGGATTGTGCTGGGCGATGTCAGCAGGAACGGCGGGAAGTTTGCCGGCCCGGGCCCGGGCCTCGATGGCGGGAGACTCTGGATCGAGCAGGCCGGCGGCGGCGAGGCGATCCGTCAGGGAGCCGCGGGCGGCCGAGATCAGCTCGCGGTCGAAAAACCCGGGGATGAAAAGATAGCCGTCGGTTTCGAGGCGCGCCCGCAGCACATCGGGTTGGTCGACGCAGTCGTCCGACCGGACAGGCTCACCGAAGGCGTCAGGCCCGGTGTCGAGCTCGCGGCCCAGGGACAGCAATCGGGTCGAGACAGCCATGGCGGAGCAAGCGGCCGTGCTCAGCAAATCATGCCCTGCTTGGCGCGCGGGCCGTGGCCGGCGACGTTTTGCCCGACCCAGCGCGGATCGGCGGGTTGACTGGCGCGCTGGTAGCGCGTGTCGGACGAGAGGCGGACGAAGTCAGTCTGGTTGTCGAGGCTCGCGTGGATGAGCGTCATCGAGAACGTGAGAAAATCGCCGGGCTGCCAGTGAGTGGTGAGCCAGCGGCCGCCCATTTTCTCGCGCAGGGAAACGGGATTGTTGGTCAGCCAGCCCGGATGGCTCCAGCCGCCCTTTTCCTTCACCTTCTCGATCTCCTTCGGGCGATTCTCGCAGTACAGGTCGACATCGACCTCGAGGTAGTTCTTCAGGCGCTCGGATTGCAGGTGCGAACCTTCGAGCACCATCAGGCCGCCGATCTCGAGCGGCACCTCGCCATACGGAATCCAGCAGCTGAGCAGCTGGTGGGTGCCGCGGCTCATGTAGACGAGATCGCAATGCGGCGGCGTACCCTGACCGCGGCTGAGGGCGCGGAACCACGTGTGGTCGAAGTGACGGACGGATTCGCCGAAGAGTTCGGCATAGAAGCCGATGAGTTCCGGCCCGTAGACCACGCGGTCGATGGCGGGGTTTTGCTTGGCCAAGTCACCACGAAAGCCCAGCGCCTTGCCGGGCTGGCAGCGACCCTCGATGGCGGGGAAGGCGGGATCGAGCACGCCCTCGGCGGCGAGGCGATCCGTCACGGACGCCCGGGCGTTCTGGATCAGCTCGCGGTCGAAGAAGCCGGGGATGAAAAGGTAACCGTCTTCCTCCAGCCGCTGGTTGAGCAGCCCGGGCTGGCCGAGGCAGTCGGCCGACGGGCGCAGTTCGCCGAACGCCTCGGGCGAGGTGTCGAGTTCGTGCTGGTAGGAAAGCAGGGGGAACGAGGTAACCATGGGAAAGTCAGGTTCGGTGGGGGAAAGTTACACTTTGGGCAGCCTTTGGCGGGAAGGGGCCATGTGGCAATAGCTATGTCGATTTAGGGCGGGTGCAAGCGGGGTGGGGCGTCCTTTTGTCTGCGATGTAGTGCGGGGTCGCTGACCCCGCCAAGTCCCAGAAATACATAACCGCGTCCTTCGGCATAATCCGCGAAAAGTTTGCGGAGGTTCGGCGGGGTCAGCGACCCCGCCCTACATTAAATGCATACGATCGCTGCGACTTTCTGCGGGCAGCCGTGTTTTCAGGATATGAAAACCTTCCTTAAAATCCTGCTCTTCGTGGTGGTGGGCTTGGTCGTCATCCACCTCTTTCCCGTGTTGCTCTTGCCGACGATGCTCGGCGTCGTCGCGATGCTGGTCATCGGGGCGCTGATGTTGGGCGGGGTGGCCGCGGTCGCCGGCGTGGGGCTCGCCCTGCTGGCCGGGCTGCTGGCGGTGGCGCTGGTAGTGGTCGCGGCGCTGGCGCCGATCTGGCTGCCGGTGCTGGTGATCGTCGGACTGGTCTCGCTCTGCCGCCGTCGTCCGAAGGCGACAGTTTGAGCTTTGAACTGGAGCCGCGGCGCCCCGCCGCGGTTGAGTCGGAACGCG
>CAIONS010000003.1 GCA_903859715.1 uncultured Opitutia bacterium | reverse complement strand
TCAAAGAAACGACGTCTGCACAGTCCCGATCTGAAAGCCAAAGTTGGTCTTGAAGCCCTGAAGGGCATCGAGCCAGTCCACGCCATCGCGGCGAAGTATCAGGTGCACCCGGTCCAGGTGAGCCAGTGGAAGAAGGAGGCGTGGACACGCTGCACCGTGATATGGTCAAGGCGGGGATTCCCCTTAATGACAAACTCGGCCGGCCAGCTGGCATTCATACTTTCCGGCGGACGTTCATTACCCTGCTGCAGAAATCAGGAATTCACTCGCGCGTGATCATGCAACTGGCCCGTCACAAGAGCCTGCGTCTGACTGACTGGACTTACACCGACACGACCAAGCTGCCCCTGGCGGAAGGAATCGAGACCCTATCCGCCGTTGCAGCTTCTCCACGCAGTTCTCCACGTTTTTCCGGCCAAGATAGGGATTCGTTGTCCAAACCTGTCCGTCGCGAAAAATCGGTTACGAGGCAATTCGTTACGGAAACTGCTGACGCGGAGGAGGGTTGTCCCGCTTTGGAGAATGGTGTCCAAACCTGTCCAAATGGAGAACTAGTGCCCGGGGTGGGGGTCGAACCCACATGACATTGCTGTCGGCAGATTTTGAGTCTGCAGCGTCTGCCAATTCCGCCACCCGGGCGAGGAGTCCTCATGCCACGCGAAGAAAAAATCCGTGGCAAGCCGCGAATCAAAGTAACGGTCCATGCGACGACGGGACCTCTGATCTACGCGCAGCCGGCGAATCCAGTAACCTTGGCCGGCCGCCCTCGTCACGCTGCATGCCGCCCGCGATGGGTCGCCCGACTATGCGCCCATTATTCAGATTTGCCCTGCTCTTCTTTGGATTGATCGGTCTAGGACTGCCCGCCGCCTCCGCCGCCGATTCAGCCAAGCCGATGGTCACGCTGACCGCCACGGTCGCCACCACGGACGAAACCGCCGTGAAGCCGGGCCTCATCACCGTCACGCGCTCCGGTGATCTTTCCGCCGCGCTCACCGTCAGCCTCGAGCCGGGCGGCACCGCCAAGCCGGGCGTGGACTACCACGAGATTCCCCCCACCCTCACCTTCCCGGCCGGCGCGGCCACGGCGACAATTGCCATCACGGCCATCGGCGATTTTGAAAAGGAGCCGCTGCGCACCGTGTTCTGCTCCCTGCGCTCAGGTCCCGATTATCAGGTGGGCCCGTCCGACCGCGCGATCATCACGATCACCGATTCGCCGCCCGAGCTGTTTGTCGCCGCGCTGCGCCCGACCGCCGAGGCGCCCGAATCCACCGCCTATGGCACCGCCGTGCTGTTGCTCGCTCCCGACCACTCCCGGGCCCGGGTGACCGTCTCCCACGCCAACTTGTCTTCGCCCTTCGTCGTCGCCCATCTCAAGCTCGGCGACCCGGGTCATGAAGGTGCGTACCTGATGAATTTCCACGCGGATCAGCGTGTCTCCTTCGATTGGGCGATGCAGCCGACGGGGCAATTCACCTCGGAAGCCCTCTGGGCCGCGCTCGATCGCGGGCTGGTTTACGCCGCGATTGACACCAAGAACCACCCCACCGGCGAACTGCGCGGCAATTTCATCCACGCCACCGGCTCGGTGAAGTTCCAGCCGCCCGCCAACCCGCCCAAGCTGCCCAACACGCCACCGCCCGCCCGCGATGTGGCCCGCTTCCTCACCCAGGCAACCTTCGGGCCGACCAAGACGGAGATCGACGAATTCGTCCATCCGACGCCCCGCCTGAACGAGCCGCCGCCGAAGCCGCAGAATTTCAATAACTGGATCAACGAGCAGATGGCATCCCGCCGAGTTCGCAGGTGGAAACCATGCGCGCCGACTATCGCGCCTTCCCGCCGAACAACCCGCGCGCGCGCATCAACAACGCCAACCGCCAGGTCGCCTGGTGGCAGACCGCCCTCACCGCTCCCGATCAACTCCGCCAGCGCGTCGCCTTCGCACTCAGCGAGATCTTCGTCGTCTCCGATGTAAACGACGCCCTCGCCAACAATCCCGAGGCCGCCGCGGCCTACTACGACCTGCTGGCGCGCGATGCCTTCGGGAATTTCCGCCAGCTCCTGCAGGACGTGACGCTCAGCCCGATCATGGGCGCGTACCTCAGCCATCTGAAAAGCCCCAAGGGCGACGAAAAGCGCGGCACGAGCGCCGACGAGAATTACGCCCGCGAGGTCATGCAACTGTTCACCATCGGCCTGAACGAACTCCAGCCCGACGGCACCTACCGCCTCGGCCGCGACGGCCTGCCGATCGCCACCTACGACCAGGGCACCGTCGTGGAAACGGCCAAGATTTTCACCGGCTGGGGCTTCTACTCGCCCGAGCCCAAGCCCAATTTCTTCGGCGTCCGGCAGAATTACTTCCAGCCCATGATGCTCTATCCCGAGCAGCACGATGACGGCCCGAAGACCCTCGTCGGCGGAATCAAGATCCCGGCCAAGCTGGGCGGCGCCAACGATCTCCGCCTGACGCTGGACGCATTTTTCCGTCATCCCAACACCGGCCCGTTCATCTGCCGCCAGCTGATCCAGCGGCTCGTCACCAGCAACCCCAGTCCCGGCTACGTCTACCGCGTGGCCCAGGTGTTCGCCCACAATGGCCATGGCGAGCGCGGCGACCTCGGCGCCGTGGTGCGCGCCATCCTGCTCGACTACGAGGCGCGGTCGCCCGATGTGCTGCACAATATCGGCTACGGCAAGATGAAGGAGCCGCTGCTGCAGGCCACCGCGCTGTTGCGCGCGTTCGATGCGACGTCGGCCAACGGGCGCTATTATCTGCCCAATCCCGAGGGTTCGCTCGGCCAGGCCGCGCTGCGCTCCCCGACCGTCTTTAATTTCTTCGAACCGGACTACGTGCTGCCCGGCCCATTGGCGGCGGCCGGCCTCCACGCGCCCGAGTACCAGATCTTCACCGATACGACCGCCATCTCGATTCCCAACCAGCTCCGGAACTTCATCCATACCCCAGCCCAACCGAAGGAGAATGCCCTCGTGCTGAAACTCGATCCATTGCTGGCCCTGGCCAAGACCCCGGATCAGCTCATCGACTATCTCGACCTCGTCTTCTGCGCCGGCGCCATGTCGGAGCCCTCCCGGGCCATTGCCGTCAACACGGTCGCCCACCTTCCGCCCAACACGAGTGACCTTGAGCGCGTCCGCTGCGCCCTCGACCTGGTCGTCACCTCACCTGAGGCGGCCATCCAACGCTGATCCCTCTGCCATGAATTCTCCCTCCTCCTTTGGTCTCTCCCGGCGCAAATTCATCGGCAGCTGCTGTGCCGCCGTCGGCACCACCGGCTTGCTCTCCGCCCTCGCCCAACTTCGCCTCATCGGCGCGCTGGCCGAACCGTCGCCGTCCGCGACCACCCCCGCCGGCCACCCGGACTACCGTGCGCTGGTCTGTCTCTTTCTCGCCGGCGGCAACGACGCCAACAACCTCATCGTGCCCGCCGACGCCGCGACCTATGCAACTTACGCCAAGGGCCGCGGCGCCCTCGCCCTGCCGCGGGAAAGCCTGCTCGGGTTGACACCGCATACCTCCGACGGCCGCGCGTTCGGTCTGCATCCAGCGACACCTGAGCTGCGCGATCTCTTCGCTAGTGGCAAACTCGCGGTCCTCGCCAACGTCGGCACGCTCGCCGTGCCCACGACCAAGGCCCAGTTCCAGAGCAAGTCCGTGCCGCTCCCCAACGCCCTGTTTTCCCATAACGACCAGCAGGTCCAGTGGCAAAGCAGCCTGCCCGACAGCAAGCTCTTCACCACCGGCTGGGGCGGCCGGCTCGCCGACCTGACCAATGCGTTCAACGAGAACAACACGATCTCGATGTCGATTAGCCTGGCCGGGCAAAACTCCTTCCAGGTCGGCAAGCAGGTCACGCAGTATGCCGTCAGCCACAATGGCGCGATCCAGCCCAATGCCACCGGCGGCAATCTCGGCGCGATCCGCTCGAAGGCGCGGCGGGAACTGCTCGGCACGCCGGATGAAAACCTTTTCGCCACCGCCTTCGCCGGCCTGACGAAAGACGCCGTCATGGATAGCGCGCTGCTTTCCTCGATCCTCTCTAAGGAAATCCCTTTCAAGGCCGAGTTCCCGAAGTCCAATCTCGGCCAGCAGCTGCGCATGATCGCGCGCCTCGCCGCGGTGGCGCCCAGCCTCGGGCTGCGCCGGCAGATCTTCTTTGCGCGCGTCGGCGGCTGGGACCTGCACGATCACCAAGTCGTCGCCGGCGCCACCGCCACCGGCACGCACGCCAAGCTGCTGGCTGACGTAAGCCAAAGTCTGGCCGCCTTTGCCAAGGCCACCGGCGAACTCGGGATTGGCGACCAGGTGACAGCCTTCACCGCTTCCGATTTCGGCCGCACGTGGACGACGAACGGCGACGGCTCCGACCACGGCTGGGGTTCGCACCACCTGATCATGGGCGGCGCGGTCAAAGGCGGCGACATCTACGGAAACATGCCCGATTTCGTGCTCAACGGTCCCGACGACACCGGCCGCGGCCGCTGGATTCCCACGACCAGCGTCGACGAGTACAACGCCACGCTCGCCACCTGGTTCGGCGTGAAGACCGCCGACCTGCCGATGATCCTCCCCAACCTCAGCCGCTTCGCCCACCCGAACCTCGGTTTCATGGCGTAGCCAGTAGCAGCCGACATAAGGAGGCTGGTCCGGAATCGAAGCGGATTCTTAGCCGCAAAAAAGCGCAAAGAAATACCCGCTGACAAATCCGACAGAGCCGGATGGACAAATTGTGGGCGGGGTGCCCTCACCCCGCTAGACATTCGTGGGTAGGGCGAATCCTCCGGATGAGCCGTGACCATGTCCGCTCTTTGGCAACAGATCGCTTCCCTTAGGGCGAGCGCCCCGAGTACGCCACGCGCCAGAGCGTACCGTTGCCGTCCTCAGTCACAAGCAGCGCACCATCATGGGCCACGGCCACACCCACCGGCCGGCCCCAGACGCTGCGACCATCCACCACAAAACCTGTGAGGAAATCCTCGTATCCACCCGTCGGCACACCGTGGTCCAAGTGGACACGCACGACCTTGTAGCCCGTGCGCGAACTCCGATTCCAGGAACCGTGCAAGGCGGCAAAAATATCCCCGCGATACTCCGCGGGAAAAGCCGCCACTCCGGTCGTCGCGGTATAAAAGGCCATCTCCAGTGACGCGGAATGCGACTGCAGCAGCACGTCGGGGACGATCGCCTGGCCGGCCAGATCCGGACGCTCGCCGGCGTGGCGCGGATCTTCGTGACGGCCGAGATAATACCACGGCCAGCCGTAGAATCCGCCCGCTTTCACCCGCGTGATGTAATCCGGTACCAGATCGTCACCCAGGCCGTCACGCTCGTTCGTCGAAGTCCACAATTCGCCCGTCACCGGATCGACCGCGAGCCCCACGCCGTTGCGGATGCCGGTCGCGAAGGTTCGCAGCGGCTCGCGGCCTTCGGGATCGGTCACCAAAATATCCGCCCGGTTCGTCTCGGAACCCCACGCCGCGCCCCGTCCGTGATCCGTTTCCCAGCGGCTTACCTCCGCAGGGGTCTTAATCCGCATGCCTTCCGCCACGTTCGATCCGGAGCCGACCGAGATGAACAGGCGCCGGCCGTCCTTCGAAAAGGCCACATCGCGCGTGGAATGACCCCCGGTGCTCTCGCACAAACTCGGCACGATGACCTGCGCAGGGCCGCGCGCCGTGAGATCACCGCTGCGGTAGGCGAAGCGAACCACCGAATTGTTGTTCGCCACATAGAGCCACTGCGGATTTCCCTCCGCCGGGTAGAAAGCGATGCCGAACGGCCGGTCGAGGCCGGCGGCAAACACCTGGTTTTCCGACGGCATGTCCGCTCCGTCCGCCGCCCGGATCACCCGGATGCGATTCACCCGCGTCTCCGCGATGAAAATATCCCCGTTGGGCGCCACGCGCAGCAGGCGCGGCCCCGACAAGCCCGTGGCCAGCTGCCGGACCGTGAAGCCCGGCGGCACCGACAATACGGCGTTCGCCGGTCGTTTGATCACCCGCGGACCGTTGCCCGATGACGTGGTGCGATAAGGCTCGGGCAGATCGGCCAGCGTGACCCGGTGCTTAATCCTCGGGGCATCATTGTGCCAGTCGCCCGGATCGGCCCCCATTGAAACGACCGGCCGCAACGCAGCCGGAGCAACGGAGGAAAGCCCGGCCGGCGCAACCAAGGTCGCAAGATAGACAATCAGGTCGCGCCGATCCGCCGCCTGGGGAACGGCCGCCGGCATGCTTGTGCCCGGAACGGCCGCAATCGGACTCGCGAGGAAGCGGTCCAGGTTGGCGGGATCCCACGTGAGCCCCGAGTCGCCCAGGGCTTTGGTATAGCTAAAGTTTTCCAGCGCAGCCGCCCGCCGGCCGAGAACCCCGACCAGGCTCGGACCCTGTCCCGCGACCACTTGGTTTCCCGCTCCCAGGCTGGCGGCATGACAGAGCGCGCAGCTTTGCTGAAACAGGATCTTGCCCCGGGCTGGATCGGCCAAGGACGGCGCCTGATCCGCAGCTTCACTCAAAGGGCCAAAGGCAAGAAGCAGGAAACTGTGGCAGGCAAGCGCGCGGATGAGGGATCGCATAAGGATGATTCAGGGCTGCGTGAAAAGGTTCCTGACGGGAAATCAGTCGCGATGACCGACCTTAAACAGCCCGCCATATCTAGCACTGCTCCGGCAGACTGACAACCGCCGGCCACGCTTGTTACAGCCCTGAAACAAAACCCCCGGTTTCGAGTTAACCGCGAAGGACGCAAACCATGGAAATCACAAATAGGGCGAATCTTTGACCCGCCATCCGGCCCGCAAACGAGCGGGTCAGAGACCCGCCCTACCTCCCTTCATCCGCATCCGCTTCAATCTAAAAATAGGGAGTCATGCCTACTCCGATCCAGCCAGCACCCCAGATGGAATGAATCCGATTTTATCCACCGAAAGATTGAACGTCCCGGCCAACCCCGCGTCTTTCCCGGTAATTATTAGTTACCCACAGTGGTAGATTGTTTGTAGTTCAATCGGGCGCCGGACCAAAAGTCTGGCGCCCTTTTGATTTTCCGGCCCCGAGCTTGTCACCCGCCGGCCCGCGCGCTCCACTTCCCGGCCATGCCCGACTTTCGCGCCTATTGCACGCCGCCCACCGCCGAGCCCGCCGAACTCACGCTGAGCGCCGACGAGTCCCACCATCTGGTCGCCGTCAACCGCGCCCGGGCCGGCGACACCGTCGTCGCCTTCGACGGCCGCGGCACCGAGTGGATCTGCGAACTCACCAGCGACCGAAAGAACGCCGCCGGGTTGAAAGTGCGCTTCCGCCAGAAGGCGAAACCCCTGCCCTACGAGATCACGCTCGGCCAGGCGCTCCCGAAAGGGCCGTCCATGGATGCCATCGTACGCAAGGCCACCGAGATCGGAGCGGCGCGCATTGCTCCGCTTGAGAGCGAGCGCACCCAGGTCCATCTCGACGGCGACCGCTCCGACAAAAAAATCGAGAAATGGCAGACCGCCGCCCTTGAGGCCGCCAAGCAATGCGGCAATCCGTTTCTGCCCGAGATCACGCCCGTGCAGCAGGCCGCCGCCTTCATGGAAGCCGCGCGCGGCTATGACCTGAAGCTCATCGCCAGCCTCCAGCCCGGGGCGAAATCGCTGAAGACCGTGCTGGCCGCCTTTCAGGCCGCGCAGGGTCGCGCGCCGAAAAAAGTCCTCTGGCTCGTTGGTCCCGAAGGCGATTTCACGCCCGCCGAGCTGAGCCAGGCCAAAACCTGCGGCTTCGAACCGATCACCCTCGGCCCGCTCGTCCTCCGCTGCGAAACCGCCGCGACCTACGCTTTGAGCGTGCTCAGCTACGAACTTCAAAACCCGGCGTAGGAAGTTTCACCGCGAAGCACACGAAGAGCACGAAGGCTCAGACCAAAGCCGCCGGAATCAAAATCTTCCGGGCTTCGTGTCCTTCGTGATCTTCGTGGTGAAAAATCCGGTCAGCTTTTCCGCTGCGCCAGATATTTCTGCACATCGTCGCCCGAGACCCGGTTGCCCGGGCCCGTCGCCTCGATGTCCGTGATCTTCGCGGGATCCAGACCCGCCTCCTGCGCGAGCTTCGTGGCGCGCGGCGTCCAGATGACGGCCGTCGCCGGCTTGGGCGCAGCCGACGTGGGCGCGGACTTGGACTCCAAATGGCGCTGCGTGCTGTCGGTGGTCTCGATCTGGCAGAACGTCTGGCCCGAGGTCATCGTTGCTCCCGGCTGACCGAGCATCGCGCGGATCACCCCCTCGCACGGGCTCTCAAACTCAAAGGCGGACTTGTCGCTCTCCAGGTCGGCCAGCCGCTGGCCCTTGGTCACGCGGTCGCCCGCCTTGACCTTGATGACGATGACATTGAGTTCGCTGACGGTCGCGCCCATCGAGGGCACCGGGACGTCGATGATGAAAGTGTCCATGGCAGTTTTGTTGCCCGGAGTGTGGGGCAGGCGCGGACCTGGTCAAGGTAGGGCGGGTCTCTGACCCGCCCTACCCCCGAACCGCCTGCCATACCGCGAGGCAGCCCGCGATCAGCGCCGGCAATTCCGCGAGCGGAATCATGTTCGGGCCGTCCGAGATCGCCTTGTCCGGATTCGGATGCGTCTCCAGGAAAAGTCCGTCCGCCCCCGCCGCCAGCGCGGCCTTCGCCAGCGGCGCGACAAATTCACGCTGACCGCCGCTCTTGCCGCCGGCGCCGCCGGGCAGCTGCACGCTGTGCGTGGCGTCGAGGATCGTCGGATAGCCATTCTGCTTCATGATGGGGAACGAGCGCATGTCCACGACCAGGTTGTTGTAGCCGAAGGTCGTGCCCCGCTCGGTCTGCCAGATTTCCTTCGCCTTCCCCTCGCGCAGCTTGCCCGTGACGAACACCATTTCCTGCGGCGAGAGAAATTGGCCCTTCTTCACGTTGACGATGCGCCCGCTCGCCGCAGCGGCGAGGAGCAGGTCCGTCTGACGGCTGAGAAACGCGGGGATCTGCAGCACATCGCACACCTTCGCGACCGGCTTCACCTGCTCGCGCTCATGGATGTCCGTCAGCACGGGCAGCCCGTAGTCGCGCTTGACCAGGGCGAGCAGCACGAGGCCTTCCTCCAGCCCGGTGCCGCGCGCGCCCTTGGCCGACGTGCGGTTGGCCTTGTCGAAGGAACCCTTGAACACGAGGTTCAGCTCCGGGTGCTTCTGCCCCAGCTTCACCAGCACTTCGGCCACGGCCCGGCACACGCGCTCGTTCTCAAGCGAACACGGCCCGGCGATCAGGAGGAGTTTTTTGGGATCGAAAAGCATCGGTGACAGGAAGCACTAAACTCGAAGTCCGAAATTCGAAAGGCCGGAATGAAGAAGCTGGGCGCGGCCTATTTCGAGCTTCGGGCTTTGACCTTCGAACTTCCCGTCTTCGCAGGCCCGTGTTTTTTGATCGCCGCACCGATGAACGCCGCGAACAGCGGATGCGCGCGGTTGGGCTTGGACTGGAATTCCGGATGAAACTGCACCGCCACGAACCACGGGTGGTTCTTCAGCTCGATGATCTCGACGAGATTCCGGCGCACATTGACACCACTGATCACCATGCCGGCCCGCTTGAGCTGGTCGACGTAGGCGTTGTTCACCTCGTAGCGGTGCCGGTGGCGTTCGCGGACACTCGCCATCCCGTAGGCCTTCGCGGCGTGCGTACCCGGCGTCAGTGCGCAATCGTAACTGCCGAGCCGCATCGTCGCGCCCTTATCGAGGATCTTTTTCTGCTCCTCCATCATGTTGATGACCGGATGGCGGGGGTTCGCGTCGAACTCGGTGCTGTTCGCGCCGGCGAGCTTCAGGACGTTGCGGGAAAACTCGATGACCGCGATCTGCAGGCCGAGACACAGGCCGTAATAGGGAATCTTGTGCTCGCGGGCATAGCGGGCCGCGGCGATCTTGCCCTCGGTGCCGCGGTCGCCGAAACCGCCCGGGACCAGGATGCCGTCGAGCCGTTTCAGCCGCGCCAGGCCGCCCTTCTTCTCCAGGTCCTCGGCATCGATCCGGACGACGTTGATCCGGCAGTTGTTCGCGATGCCGGCATGAGTGATGGATTCGTAGACGGATTTATATGCGTCCTGAAGCTCGATGTACTTGCCCACGACGCCGATCGTGACCTCGTGCACGGGGTTGAGCAGGCGGTGGACGATCTGCTTCCAGATATTTTTCTTCGGCGGCGGATTCTTGAACCCGAGCAGGTCGATCACGAGCTGGTCCATTTTCTCCTTCTGCAGCGCGAGCGGCAGTTCGTAAATGGAGTTGGCCACGTCGGCGCACTCGATGACGGCCTTCACCGGCACGTTGCAGAACATCGAGATCTTCTCGCGCAGGCCGGCATCCAGCGGATGGTCCGTGCGGCACACCAGGATGTCCGGCTGGATACCGATCTCGCGCAGCTTCGCGACCGACTGCTGCGTGGGCTTGGTCTTCAGTTCGCCCGCCGCGGCCACGTAGGGCACCAGCGTGACATGGATGAAAAGGACGTCGTCCGGCCCGACCTCGAGCGCGAACTGCCGCATGGCCTCGAGAAACGGCAGGCCCTCGATGTCGCCCGTCGTGCCACCGATCTCGGTGATGAGGATGTCGACGTCCTTCGCGGCCGAATAAATGCGCTCCTTGATCTCATTCGTGACGTGCGGGATCACCTGCACCGTCTTGCCGAGGTAGTCGCCGCGCCGCTCCTTCTGGATGACACTCTCGTAAACCTGGCCCGAGCTGAGGCTGTTGAGCCGCGAGAGCTTGCCGCTCGTGAACCGCTCGTAGTGGCCGAGATCCAGGTCCGTCTCCGCGCCGTCCTCCAGCACATAGACTTCGCCGTGCTGGAACGGGCTCATGGTGCCCGGATCGACGTTCAGATAGGGATCGAATTTCTGGATGCGGACGGTGAGGCCGCGCAGCTCAAGGAGCGCGCCGAGGGATGCCGCCGTCAGGCCCTTGCCCAACGACGAAACGACCCCGCCCGTCACGAAAATGTATTTCATCGGGATTGGGTTAAGCGTGGCGCGCAACCGGTGACAAGAAAAAGCCTGCCCCGCCCGCGCTTATCTCGTGCATTCCGCCCGTAGCAGCCGACGTGAGGAGGCTGGACGACGTCGCACCTCCAACCGCCTCCTTACGTCGGCTGCTACCGGCCTGAATGAACCAGCAGCCACACCGTCGTCGCCGCACCGCCGACGAGCACCAGCCCGATCAGCAGGTACAGGCCCCACTTGAGCACCTTCGCCAGCACCCAGATCACCGCCGCCGCCACGATGGTCAGGCACGCCGCCACGAACCAGTGCGGATAGCTCGCAAGCGAGTCGAGCAACGGGTTCGGCGGCAGCACGGGCGACGACATGACGCCTCAGGTTAAGCGCGGCCGGCGCCACCGCTCCAAGCAAAATGATTTGCCCCCTCCCACGCCCGTCCCCCCACTCGCAGCATGCAATCGAAACCGCAGCTTCTCGCCTGGCTGACCTGCGACGGCGTCCACATCGACCCGGGCACCGGCAAACACACCATTCTCGGCGCCTTTTCAAACATCAACGCCCGCCATTTTCCGGTCACGCACCCGTTCATGGTCTGGTTTCTCACGCTCACCGACTGCGCCTCCGGCCCGCATCAGATGCGGCTTTCGATGGGCCTCGACCCGACCAAGATGCAGACCCTCATCGAACGCCCCTTCGAGTCCCAAAGCCCGCTCCACCGGATCAACCTCATCAACGAAATCCGCAACCTCACCTTCTCCGCCCCCGGCGACTACTCCATCCTCGTCGAGGTCGACGAGGAGCCGCTGCTCGCCACGAACCTGACGGTCAGCGGCTGAACGTCCAGTAGGGCAGGTCTCTGACCTGCCCTTTCGAATGGCGGGTCGGAAACCCGCCCTACTCCAGCACTACCCAATGTCTTCCTCCACTTTCGATCTCATCGGCGTCGGCGCCCCGGTCATGGATCTTGTCGCCAGCGTGCCCGATTCCTTCCTCGTCCATGCCGGTGGGGAAAAGGGCGGCATGGTCATGATTGACGGCACTGAGATGGCGCGCCTTGTCGCCCTGCTGCCCGCCCCGCCCTTGTTCACGCCCGGAGGCTCCGCGGCCAACACCACCTTCAACGTCGCCCGGCTCGGCCTGCGCACCTCCTTCGTCGGCAAGCTCGGCAGCGACGAAACCGCCGCCACCTACCGCGCGCGGTTCGCCAGCGCCGGCGTCGACATCGGGCGGTACAAGTACAGCACCCTGCCCAACGCCCGCTCCCTCATCCTCACCACCCCCGACGCCCAGCGCACGATGCGCACCGACCTCGGCGCCGTGTTCACCCTCTCACCCGCGGAAATCTCCGCCGCGGATTTCGCCGGTGCACGCCATGTTCACATCGAGGGTTACGTCGTGTTCAACCAGGCCCTGGCCGACGCCATTTTTGCCGCCGCCCGCGCCGCCGGCTGCTCCCTCAGCCTCGATCTCGCCTCGTTTGAGGTGGTCCGCGCCACGCGCGACTGGCTGCTCGCCCAGCTCACCGCCGGCCTCGACCTCGTCGTCGCCAACGAGGACGAGATCCGCGCCCTCTTTCCGGATCTGCCGGCTGCCGGGCCCGAGGACTACGCCGCCCACGCCCGCCGCCTCGCCGGCTATGGTGGCACCGCCGCCGTGAAACTCGGCAAGGATGGCGCCTGGCTCGCCCGCGGCGCGGAGCTGCACCGCATCGCGCCCGTGCCGGTCGCCGATGCCATCGATTCCAACGGCGCCGGCGATGCCTGGGCCGCCGGTTTCCTCGCGGCGTGGCTGCGCGGCAAGCCGCTGACCGTCTGCGGCGCCGCCGCCTCGCTCCTCGGCGCCGAGACCGTCCGCCACCTCGGCCCGATCATCCCCGACGCCCACTGGCCAGCCACCGCGAAGCGCGTCCACCACGCGCTGACCTGATGGCTGCATCAGGCGTCACCGAAACTTTCAGCTGATATGCTGCTCGTGGCCTTCGCCCCAGCCTCCTCACGTCGGCTGCTACTGGATTGAGCGGCTCCGCTTTCCGGTCTCCGCTCTACGAAATCCGGTATTCCCCAGTTTTCCAGTAACGTTTCGCGCCAAGTCCGGTTTACGGACATCCAGCCCATTTCTGAAGCCATGCTTTCCCTCCGCTCGGTCACCAAGCGCTACGGCGCGCTCACCGCGCTGGACGGGGTCTCGCTCGACATCGCGCACGGCGAATTTTTCGGCCTGCTCGGCCCCAACGGCGCCGGCAAGTCCACGCTCATGTCGCTCGCGGCGGGCCTGCGTGCGCCCGATGCCGGCGCCCTCACGCTCGACAGCGTCGTCATCACACCCGCCGATCCCGCCGCCCGCTCCGCCCTCGGCCTCGTGCCGCAGTCCATCGCGCTTTTCCAGGAACTCAGCGCCGAGCAGAATCTCCACACGTTTGGCCGGCTCTACGGCCTCCGCGGCGCGGTGCTGCGCGAGCGGATCGACGAAGCCCTCACCGCCGTCGGCCTCGCCGACCGCCGCCATGACCCGGTGAAAAACTATTCCGGCGGCATGCAGCGCCGGCTCAACCTCATCGCAGCACTGCTCCACCGGCCCAAGCTCCTGCTCTGCGACGAGCCCACCGTCGGCGTCGACCCCCAGTCGCGCAACGCGATCTTCGATTTCCTCGAGCAGCGGAACCGCGAGGGCCTCACCATCATCTACTCCACCCACTACATGGAGGAGGCCACCCGCCTCTGCTCGCGCATCGGCATCATTGACCACGGCAAGATCCACGCACTGGGCACGCTCGATGAACTGCTCACGCGCCTGCCCTTCGACGAGGAAATCGTTTTCCCCGCCACGCCCGTGACCGCCCCGCTCGCCGCCGAGCTCGGCGCCCACGGCGCGCTCACCACCCTCGAGGGACGCCACCACTTTCAGGCCGCCACCGGCTTCAAGCTATCCGCGTTCTATGCCCGTACCGAGGCTCACGGGCTCTCACCGCAGCTGTTCACCGCCGCCCGGCCGTCCCTTGAGGCCGTGTTCCTCCACCTCACCGGCCGCAATCTCCGGGAATGAAACCCAATCCGGTGTTGAAGGTGGAACTCAGGAACCCGGGAACCGACGCCGGCGCTCCTTTCCAACTTTCCTGAGTTCCACATTTCGATCTCCTGCCTCCTCCCACCATGGCCATCATCCTCACCCTCGTCCGCAAGGACATCGCGACCTTCCTCCGGAACCGCGCCGCCGTGGTCGTCACCTTCCTCGTGCCGATTGTGCTGATCTATATCTTCGGCTGGGTCTTCGGGCTGAACCAGAAGGACACCGGCCCGACCGACATCCGCCTCGCCATCGTCAATGCCAGCACCAATCCCGCCGCGCAGAAGCTGGTCGACGCCTTGAAGGCCGATCCCGCCTTCCACGTCATCACCACGACGGACAATCCGGACAAGATCAAGCGGCCCCTCACCGAGGAGGACCTGCGCCCGCAGATCCGCGACGGCTGGTATCGCTTCGCGGTCGTCATCCCCGCCGACGTGGTCAGCACGGACCGCATCGGCCTGCACCTGAAAATCCTCTCCGACCCGCGCAACGATATCGAGGCCCAGACGGTCAATGGACTGTTGCAAAAGACGATTTTCTCCAACGTCCCCGAGCTGCTGGGCCAGTCCTTGCAGGCTCGCGCAAAACAATTCCTCGGCGACAGCCGGTTCAACAAGTTCAACCACAGCATCGCCGACACCGTCGCCACGGCCTTCGGCGGCGATCCGGCAAAAATTCAGCGGACCATCGAATCCGGCAGCTTCGGCCTGGATCGGATCACCCCACCCGCCAAGCCCGCTGATCCCTCCCTCCGCCGGCTCGACAACGGGGCGCCGGCACCGGCCACCACTCCCAACCCGGCCACGCCCGCCGCCAAGCCCGCGCCGGCCACCGCGCAGGACTTTTTCTCCCGTCTCGTGAAAATCGACTCGGAACAGATCGTCGGCAAAAGCGTGAAGAGCCCCGCGGCGACGCGCATGGTCGGCGGCTGGGCCATCATGTTTCTGCTCTTCGCCGTGAGCGGGGGCGCCGCCGCGTTCTTCGACGAGGCCAACACCGGCGTCTTCCAGCGCATCCTGTCCGCTCCCGTCTCCCGGGCCCAGCTGCTGTGGAGTCGGTTTCTCTACGGCGTCCTGCTCGGGCTGTTCCAGCTGATGATCATATTCGTGGTCGGACAGATGATGTACGGCATCGATGTGTTCGGCCATCTCGGGAACTTGATCGCCGTCAGCGTGGCGGCCGCCTCAGCCTGTTCCGCCTTCGGCATGCTCATCGCCGCGCTCGCGCCCAATGCCACCGCGGCCAGCGGATTGTCCACCCTCGTGGTAATGGTGATGAGTGCCACGGGAGGCGCGTGGTTTCCGATGAGCTTTATGCCGGAGTTCATGCAGACGATCGGGAAGTTCACCCTCGTGTACTGGTCGATGGAGGGATTTCTCCAGGTCCTCTGGGCCGAACGCACCTTCGTCGAGCTTCTGCCCATCCTCGGGATCCTCACCGGCATCACGCTGGTGGTCATGACCGTCGCCATCTGGCGGCTGAAGAAGAAGCAGATCTTCGCTTAGCGCGGCCCCGGCAGGCGCCGCCGCGCCAAGTGGCAAGTAACAAGGGGCAAGTGCCAAGGGATTCCAGGGAAAACGCGTGCCCGGGGACGAGTGCTCATGACCGCACGGCGCTCTCTCTTCGGCGGGTCATCTTGTTACTTGCCCCTTGTCACTTGCCACTTACCCCTTGTGGGGTCCCATGCCCTCCGATCTCGCCCAGCTCGTCACGTCTCTCGCGCAGCGCGCCCGCGCGGCGTCGCTCGTGCTGGCGACGGCGACCACCGCCCGGAAGGACGCCGCGCTCATCCGGCTGGCCGGCTTGATCGACACCTCCCACGCCGCCTTGCTGGCCGCCAATGCGCAGGATCTCGCCTCGCCCGAAGCTGCCGCGCTCACGCCAGCTTCCCGCGACCGCCTGACGCTCACGCCCGCGCGGCTCCAGCATCTTGCCGAGTCCGTTCGCGCCGTCGCCACGCTCCCCGACCCGGTCGGTGACGTGCTCGAGGATTTCACCCGCCCGAACGGCCTGCATCTCCGCAAGGTCCGCGTGCCGATCGGCGTCATCGGTATCATCTATGAGGCGCGCCCCAACGTCACCATCGACTGCGCCATCCTCTGCCTGAAAAGCGGCAACGCCTGCATCTTGCGCGGCGGCAAGGAGTGCTTCCAGACGAACACCGCCCTCGCCGCCCTGATCACCCAGGCGCTCGCCGAGACCGGCCTGCCCGCGGATGCCGTGCAACTCGTCCCGACCACCGACCGCGCCGCCCTCACGACCCTGCTCAAACTCGACACGCTGATCCACTGCATCATCCCGCGCGGCGGCGAGAGCCTCATCCGCTACGTCGCGGAAAACTCCACCATCCCCGTCATCAAGCATTACCAAGGCGTGTGCTTCGTCTACGTCGACGCCGCGGCCGACCTCGCAATGGCGGAAAAAATCACCGTCAACGCCAAGGCCTCGCGTCCCAGTGCCTGCAACGCCGCCGAGCAGCTGCTGGTCCACCGCCACGTCGCGGAGCAATTCCTCCCCGCCGTGGCTCGCGCGCTGCTCGCGAAAAAAGTCGAACTGCGCTGCGATGCCGCCAGCGCGGCCATCTTCGCCCGCGAAAAAATTCCGCACACCGCCGCGGCCGCCGCCGACTTCACCACCGAGTTTCTCGATTACGTTATTGCCATCCGCGTCGTCGATTCGCTGGAAGCCGCGATCGCGACCATCAACCGCGACAGCTCCAATCACAGCGATGCCATCGTGACCGCCGATGCCTCCACTGCGCGGTGCTTCCTCTCCCAGGTCGACAGCGCCACGGTCTACTGGAACGCGAGCACGCGCTTCACCGACGGCTTCGAGTTCGGCTACGGCGCCGAGATCGGCATCAGCACCGATCGGCTGCACGCCCGCGGCCCGATGGGCCTGCGCGAACTCTGCACCCACAAGTTCATCATCGAGGGAACCGGCCAAGTGCGCGAATGATCCATTCCGCCATGCCCGCTCGCTTTTCGCGGTTCGCATCCCTCGCCTTCGCCGCTCTGCTCGCACTCTCCGGCCTCACCGGCTGCGCCACGCTCCACGGCTGGGCCCAACTGGGCTCCGACCATCCGTCCACGGCCGGAGCCAGCGTGAGCCTCCCGCTCGGCAAATAACGTCCCGATGCCGGCCCTGCCCGATCGCCGATTTTCCTCCCGGGCGTGGTTGCTGGCCTTGTTGGCCGCCGGAATAATTTTCGCGGGCCGTAGTGCGCTCGTTTTTTATGCGGGCTCTCCGGTTCCCTTCCATGACCAGTGGATCGCCGAGGCCACGCATCTCCTGGTGCAGGAGGCCGAACACAAGCTCACGTGGCATAATTTCTTCATCCCGCATGGCGACCATCTCATCGTTTCAACCCGGCTGATCGCCTACATCCTCTACCGGCTCACCGGCCATTGGGACATGCTCGCCGAGATGTTGGTCAACAACGCGCTCATCGCCGCCGCGTTTGGTTTTCTGCTCTATCATGCCGTGCGTCGCTTTCCCTCCACGGGCCTGGCCCTCGGCGGACTGGTCGCCGCGGTTTGGCTGAGCTCACCGCTGTTTTATGGGAGCTGCCTGTGGGGTTTCCAGTCCTGCGTCGAGTTGCTGGTGCTCACCGCGATCCTCCAAATCATCGCGACGTGCAGGATGGAGTCCTTCGACCGCTGGTGGTGGCTCGTCACCGCCGTGGCGATGGCGGGCGTGTTGTCATTTGGCAGCGGGCTGCTCGCCTCGCTGGTCGCTCTCTTGATCTGTGCTTACCGGACCCGCACTTGGACTGGATCACGTCCGGCCTTGATTGGCGCCGTCATCGTCAATCTCGCGGGCCTGATTGCGGGCGGTCTCGTGATCCTCCGCAGTCCCACCTTGGGCGCAAGGGGCGTCGAACCGGGCAACCTGCTGCACACCGCGTTGCACGCGTTCTCCTGGCCCGCCATGCAACCCGCGATTTTCGGGTGGATGCTTTGGCTCCCCACTCTGGGCGCCACCGCCCTGGTCTTTCGCCGCCACTCCACCGTCTGGCTGGCCAGCTATGGTCTCGCGATCTGGACTGCGCTGCAGATCGCCTGCATCGCCTACACTCGCAGTCTGCCCGCGCCGGCCCTGGCGCCCCGCTACTATGATATTTTCGCCGTCGGCGTGATCGCGAACGCCCTGCTTTGCCATGGCTTCGTTACGACCGTGAAGACCCCGCGCCGACTCCGCGCCCTGGTGATTTCACTGGCAGTCATCTGGAGCGGCTGGGTCGGACTGAAGGGCTGGGAGTTTGCCCGCAGTCATATAATCTACGACATCCCCGCCATGCGAACCTACGCCATGGGACAGATCGATGTGATCAACCGCTACTATTCCGGCGAGAGCAAAGCCGCCTTGAACTCCGTCCAATTTCCCGTGTTGCCCTATCCCGAGCCGGCCTATCTGGACCCACTGCTCGCCAATCCCGTCATCAAGGAAGCTTTGCCGGACGAGATCACCCGGCCCGGGCCAGCCGGAACGAAACCAGATCTGCTCAAATATCACTGGCCTGATCAGGGCTGGGTGCGGACGAAGTGGATGCGCCTGAGCCTCGCGGTATTCTACGCCACGACCCTGGGTTACCTGCTCGCGGCGGTCTGGCGTGGGCGAAACCGGCCGGAATCAATGCCCGTTCAGTCGACCCACGACACAGCCTGAATCCGTCGCGCCAGCTCGCAGTCCTTCTCCGTCACCTTGCCGCCAGCGTCGTGGGTGTTGAGCCGGATCACGACGCGGTTGTAGACGTTGGTCCACTCCGGATGGTGATCCATTTCCTCCGCCTCAAATCCCACGCGCACCATAAAACCCAGGGCTTCGCGGAAATTCCCAAACGTGAAGGTCTTCACCAGCGCATCGCGTTTAAACGTCCAGCCCGGCAGCGCATCAAGCACCGCCGTGATCTTCGCCGCTGTCAGGGGTTTGCTCGCCATGGCAGCATCCTGTCCTGTGCCACGCTTTTGGCAAGCGGCTCCCCGCCACAACCCTTTCTCTCCCGTCATCCTGAGCGAAGCCGAAGGATCTCCGTGATTATTTTCGTCAGACTGCGTCCGGTCACAGCCACTCTCACAACGACGCTTAAGTGTCCGAATCAAACCCGGAATCAGCGGCCAGGATAACAGGGATCCTTCGGCTTCGCTCAGGATGACGGCCCAGATGAAGCTCCATCCTGGCCCGCAACGGCGGACCTGTCCGCCATAGGCTCGGCGAAGGCGGAAGTTTTATCGAAGCCGGCTTGTCAAACCCCATGCCGCCTCCCTAACTCCGGACTTTCGCATGTCGCACTCCGCCGCCCGCCCCGAGCCCGCCGAAAGAGCGAAGGTGCCCGCGCATGTCGCCATCATCATGGACGGCAACGGCCGCTGGGCCAAGCAGCGCGGCCTGCCCCGCCTGGAGGGCCACCGCCGCGGCGTCGAGACCGTCCGCACGGTCACCAACGCCGCCCGCGAACTCGGCGTGAGCATGCTCACGCTTTATGCCTTTTCGGTGGAAAACTGGAACCGCCCGAAGGCCGAGGTCGGCGGGCTGATGAGCCTGCTCGAATTTTACCTGAAGCAGGAGCTCAAGACCTTTGTGAAGGACCGCGTGCGGCTGCGCACCATCGGCCGCATCGATGAACTCCCCGCCGGCGTGCAAAAGCACCTGCGCCACACCATCGCCGAGACCGCCCATTTCACCGACTACACCCTCGTGCTCGCGCTCAATTACGGCTCCCGCACCGAGGTCGTCGACGCCGCCCGCGCCTACGCCGCCGCTGTCGCCGCGGGCAAGGAGAAGCTCAACGACGGCTCGTGGGCGACGTTCAACCGCTACCTTTCCAGCGCCGACCTGCCGGATCCTGACCTGATCATCCGCACCTCCGGGGAGACGCGCCTGAGCAATTTCCTGCTCCTGCAGGGCGCCTACGCCGAACTCGTGTTCACGCCCGTGCTCTGGCCCGACTTCACGAAGGCCGACCTGGCCGCCGCCTGCGCCGAGTACGCCCGCCGGGAGCGCCGCTACGGCCTTACCAGCGAACAGGTCAAACCGGCGGCCACGGCCGCGAAATAATCCAACCATGGCCAAACGCATCTTCAGCACCGTGCTCCTCTGGGCCATCGTGTTTGCCACGCTCTGGTTTTTCCGCACCACCGGCGCCGTGATGCTGACCGCGCTGCTGTCCGTGCTCACGCTGCGCGAATTCTACCACCTCCTTGGCGGCGCCGGCCTCGCGCCCTTTCACCGCCTCGGCATGGCGTTCGGCGCGCTCATCACCCTCGCCCCGTGGCTCCACGCCCAGTTCGGCGTGCCCGCCAGTTCGAACGCGCTCGCGCTGGCCGTCATCGTCTTCTCCATCCGCATCCTCAGCGAACGCGAGCCCCTGACCCGCGTCGAGGCGCTCGCCAGCACGATCTTCGGCCTCGTTTACGTCGCGCTGATGCTGCAATATCTCGTCCGCATCCTCACCCCGCTGCCCGACGACACCGTCTCGCCCAACGGCCGGCTGCTCCTCTGCCTGTGGCTCATCGCCGTGGCGAAATTCTGCGATGTCGGCGCCCTGCTTACCGGTCTCGCGATTGGTCGCCACAAAATGACCCCGCAGATCTCGCCCAAGAAAACCTGGGAAGGCGCCGTCGGCGGCGTGCTCGTATCGATGGGCATCGGTGCCCTCGTGGCATGGCTCGGCCGCGGCGTGCTGCCGCCGCACATGACGCCCCTGATCGCCGCGCTGCTCGCCGCCCCCATCGCGCTGGTCGCGATTGTCTCCGATCTCATCGAGTCCATCATCAAGCGCCGCGCCGACCTCAAGGATTCCGGCATCGGCATCCCCGGCATCGGCGGCTTTTTCGATCTGACCGACAGCCTCCTGCTGACCGCCCCGCTTGGGTACTTTCTGTTCGCGCTGCCGTAAGCCCCGGCCGATTGCGGATTTCGGAGACCGGAAACCGGATAGTTCCGGCGAAACCAAGCGGCCTCGTAGCAGCCGACGTCAGGAGGCTGAAGGGATAAGCTCAACAGCCTCGTCACCTCGTCTGCTACCGGCTCGTAAAGCAGGCCAGATCGACCTATCCGGTTTCCGAAATTCGAAATCCGCAATCGGAGTTGCCCCGCCACCCCGGCCTCCGGCATAACTGCCCGCTTCGTGGCCGTTTCCTCTTCAACTCCCCGCAAGCGCATCGTCCTCCTTGGCGCGACCGGCTCCGTCGGCGAAAGCACCCTGCGCGTCATCGCCGCGCACCGCGACAAGCTGGAACTCGTCGGCATCGCCGCCCGCACGAACCACGCCCGGCTGGCCCAGATCGCACGGGACTTCGGCGTGCTCCACGTCGCCGTGTTTGATGACGCCGCCTACGCCGCGGCGAAAACTCCCGGTTCCTTTCCGGCCGGCACCCAGCTTTATGGTGGACTCGGCGGGCTCGTCGCGCTCGCCCAGTTGCCCGAGGCCGATCTCGTGCTCGTCGCCGTCGTCGGCACCACCGGGCTCGAGCCCGCGCTCGCCGCGCTCGCCGCCGGCAAGGACCTCGCCCTTGCGTCGAAGGAGATCCTCGTGCTCGCCGGCAAATTCATCATGGCCGCGGCGCGGCAGCACGACGCGAAACTGCTGCCCGTGGACAGCGAGCACAGCGCGGTCTTCCAATGCCTCGAGGGCCATCCGTCGGCCGGCGTCCGCCGCATCGTCCTCACCGCCAGCGGCGGCGCGTTCCGCGACTGGCCCGCCGAACGGCTCGCGCATGTCACGCCCGCTGACGCCCTCAAGCACCCGAACTGGTCCATGGGCCCCAAGGTCACCGTCGATTCCGCCACGCTCGCGAACAAGGGCCTCGAGCTGATCGAGGCCCAGTGGCTCTTCGGCCTCCGCGCCGCACAATGCACCGCGGTCATCCATCCGCAGAGCATCGTGCACTGCCTCGTGGAGTTCACCGACGGCGCGATGCTCGCCCAACTTTCGCCGCCGTCGATGACCTTTCCGATCCAGCACGCCCTGTTGCACCCGGCCCGCGCACCGGGGGTTGAGGCCTCGCTCGATTTCACCCGGCTGCTGGGCCTCGAATTCCGGCCGGTCGACGAGGACCGCTTCCCCTGCTTCCGCCTCGCCCGCCAGACCATGACCGCCGGCGGCATCGCCCCGGCCATCTTCAACGCCGCCAACGAGGTCGCCGTCGCCGCTTTCCTCGGCGGGCAAATCCCCTTTCTTGCGATTCCACGGGTCATCGATCAAACTCTGCAACACGTGGATAACTTCGAACCGGACACCCTCAGCGCGGTCTTGCAGGCCGACGCCTCCGCCCGGCGCATCGCCACCCTCCAACTCAAAGCCTTCACGGCCTGATCCTCACCGTGTTTCCCAACCTGCTCTCCTCGGTTTTTTCCAACGCCTGGACCTTTGCCCTCGCCCTGCTGCTGCTGGGACTCTCGATCTTCGTCCATGAACTGGGACACTTCCTCGCGGCCCGCCGGCGTGGCGTAAAGGTGGAACGCTTCTCCATCGGTTTCGGCCCGGCAATCTGGTCGCGGCGCGGCCGGGACGGCGTGGAGTACCGGATCTCGTGGATTCCCCTTGGCGGCTATGTGCTGCTGCCGCAACTCGCCGACCTCGGCGCCGTCGAGGGCCAGAGCGAGGTGGACATCTCCAAGCTTCCCCCTGTCAGCTACGCGACGAAGATGATCGTCTTCGTCGCCGGGGCGGCGTTCAACACGCTCTTCGCTTTTGTCCTCGCCTGTGTGCTCACGGGAATCGGCGTACCGGAAAACGGCCTCACGGCCACGACCCGCATCGGTTATGTCGCGCCGACGATCGAGCTGGCCGACGGCACCAAGGCGCCGAGTCCTGCGCTTCAGGCCGGACTGCGCATCGGCGACACCGTGCGGACCATCGACGGCCACGGGGTCAAGGACTGGAACGAAGTGCAGTTCTCCCTCAAGCTGGGCGACGGACACACCGACACCGGCGAGCGCCGCGTGCTCATCACGGCGGAACGCGATGGCCGGCTCATCGATTTTTCCTTGCAGCCCCAGCTCGTGGGCGAGGAGAAGGAACGCAAGATCGGCATCGCCCCTGGCTGCGAATTGTTCGTCCTCCAGATCGATCCGGGCTCACCCGCCGAGCAAGCCGGCTTTCAAAAAGGCGATGAACTTCTCCGCCTCGATGAGACCCTGACGTTGCTCCCCGAGGTCGTGCAGGAACACCTCGATACCGCTCGGGCTCGGCCGGTCATCGCGCATGTGCTCCGCGCCGGAGTGGAACGCTCGCTGACCATTCCCGCCCGGCCCGCCGCCAAACCCACCGATAATTTCGGTTTCGGCTTCGCGACCGGTCTCCGGCTCACGCACCCGTCGCCCTTCACCCTGCTCGCCGACCAGGTGAAACTGACCTTCCGCTCACTCTGGAGTTTTCTCAGCCCGCATTCTGACATCGGGCTGTCGAAAGCCTCCGGCGTTGTCGGCATTCTCCGCGTCTTCCAAAGCGCCGCCGAGGCCGGGATCCGCGCCGCCCTCTTCATCACGATCCTCGTGAACGTGAACCTCGCGATCTGCAATCTGCTGCCCATCCCCGTGCTCGACGGCGGCCAGATGCTGTTCGCCACCGTGGGCCGGCTGCGCGGCCGCTCGCTGCCCGTGAACTTCATCATCATGGCCCAGAGCGTCTGCTTTGTCCTCCTGATTTCGTTCATCCTGTATGTCGGCTTTTTCGACGTCCGCCGCTGGGTGCGCGATGTCCAGGCCGACCGGGCCGAGGCCGCCGCCCACGCTGCGGCTCCTGCCAAACCCTGATTGAGGGCGGCCCGCATGTCCTATTGCGCGTCACGTTTCCATACCGTCCGCCGGCCCACCCTCGAGGTCATGGTCGGCGGCGTCGGCGTCGGCGGCACGAACCCCATCCGTCTGCAATCGATGACAACCAGCGACACTCAGGATGTCGCCGCGACTGTGAAGCAGTCCATCGCTCTCGCTGAGGTCGGCTGCGAGATCGTCCGCATCACCGCGCCCAATGTCGCCGCCGCGAAATGCCTGAAGGACATCCGCGCGCAGTTCACCGCCGCTGGCTTCGGCCATGTGCCGCTCGTCGCCGACATCCATTTCCTGCCCAGCGCCGCGATGGAAGCGGTCGAGCACGTCGAGAAGGTCCGCGTGAATCCGGGCAATTATGCGGACAAGAAGAAATTCGCCGTCCGCGAGTACTCCGACGCCGACTATGAAACGGAGCTGCAGCGCCTGCACGATTCGTTTTCACCGCTCGTCAAGCGCAGCAAGGAACTCGGCCGCGCCATGCGCATCGGCACCAATCACGGCTCGCTCAGCGACCGCATCATGAACCGCTATGGCGACACGCCCCTCGGCATGGTCGAGAGCGCGCTCGAGTTTCTCCGCATCGCCGAGTCGCACGGCTACCGGCAGCTCATGCTGTCGATGAAGGCGTCGAACCCGAAGGTCATGATCCAGGCCTACCGGCTCCTCGTGCAGCGCATGGACCAGGAGGACATGCACTACCCGCTGCATCTCGGCGTGACCGAGGCGGGTGACGGCGAGGACGGCCGGATCAAGAGCGCGATTGGCATCGGCTCGCTGCTGCTCGACGGCCTCGGCGACACCATCCGCGTGTCGCTGACCGAGGACAGCGTTTATGAAGTGCCAGTCGCGCGGGCCATCGCGGACAAGGCGATGGCGTTGTGGCGCCAGGAGAAGGGAGAAGAGAGCAAGGAGAAGGAAGCAGACGGGATCGATCCGTACCATTTTACCAAGCGTGAAACGACGACGCTGCATGTGGGGCCGGGCATCACAGTCGGGCCGGAGCAGCCGCCACGGGTGATCGTGCGGGCGGGTGAGGATGTCGCCGCGACACTGGCCCAGCTCGCCGCCGGCAAGCTCAAGGATACGCCCGCCGAGATCATCCTCGTGCAGGTGGATTCGGTTTCCCGAATCACGAGCCTGCCCAATCCCGGCGCGTCCTCCTATGCCTTGGAACTCGCTCCCACGGTCACCGTCAGCGAGCTCAAGCCCGTCGCCGCCCATCTCCCGCCCGGCACAATCCTCGTCCGGGAATTCTCCGTCAGCGAGGCCACGACCCTCACCGCGTTCACTCAATTCGCCCGCGAACACCAATTCGCCCTGGCCGTCGCCGTCGCTCCCGTTGATCTCATACCCCTCGCCCCGACGCTCCAGCAACTCGGCGACGACCGCCTGCTCTTCACCCTATCCGGTATCCGCCATCCGGTATCCGGTATCGGACACGCCCTGGGCGCCTACCGGCGCCTCGCGAAGGCCTTGAGTGCGCTCGGCTCCCGCGCCCCGCTCTGGATTCGCAACACCCCGGCGACCGCCGTGAGCGGCGACAATACCTTCCTCTCCAAACTGCTGGAGGCCTCGTTTCTCACCGGCGGCCTGCTGTGCGACGGACTCGGCGACTTCGTCAGCATTGAGACCGAGGCAGACCCCGTCCGGGCCACCCGGCTCGCCTACAACGTTCTTCAAGGTGCCGGCGCGCGTATTTCCAAGACCGAATTCGTGGCCTGCCCGAGCTGCGGCCGGACGCTCTTCGACCTCCAGACGACCACCCAGCGCATCCGCGCCCAGACCGGCCATCTCAAGGGCGTGAAGATCGCCATCATGGGCTGCATCGTGAACGGCCCGGGTGAAATGGCCGACGCCGATTTCGGCTACGTCGGCGGCGCGCCCGGCAAAATCAACCTCTACGTCGGGAAAAACTGCGTGCAGTACAACATCCCGCAGGCCGAGGCCGACGCGAAGCTCGTCGCGCTCATCAAGGAACACGGGAAATGGTTCGATCCCGCCCCGGCTCACGCGTGAACGTCCGTTCGCGCCGCGTAGTTCAGAACCAAACACGCCGTCACCGGTTTGTAACCTGCCTGTAACCTTGCAGCCCGCTTCAGAAGCCATCTGCAAGGTGATGTCATGAAACATGCATGACAAAAAGCCCGGGGGCTTTTCTCCGCGCTAACTTTGCCATAACGTGGCAACAAAATAATCGAAAAGTTATGCCCAGCTCCGATGTGAACAACTTGTCAGAAAGTTGCTCTTGAAATGCTTTTTTGGTTCACAGTTACTGCGCCCTCATTCAGAACCTTTCTCCCGTCCGGTCGTTCTTTCTCACGTCCTTTTGGCCTTGTTCTCAAACCCACCCAGCATCACTGCGGGTAGTCTTTGGTCATCAATTGCTTATATTCCCACTTTTCCTCCTACTTTTTTCCCGATGACCAGGCATGAATTTCGTTGCAGACCACGGTCGCAACCAAGGCTGAACCAGACGTGAAGAAGTGCCCCGGCGGCGCCAGTGTAAATAAACCCGCCTTTTCGCCAGCCCCCATGCCCTCTTTGTCCCTGTCACCCAGCCTCTGGGAAACCGTCAAATGCGACTTTAAGGAGCTTTTTCCGGAAGACGTTTTCCAGATGTGGTTCGAGCCCATGGTGTGCCTCGAGACGACGGAAGACGCCATGACGCTCGGGGTGCCCAATGACTTTGCGGCGATCTGGATCCACGACAACTACCTCGACCTGATCACGCAGCGCCTGCGCCTTACCGCCGGCCGCCTGGTCAATGTGACGCTCCGGAAGGCCGATTCGACCCGCTCCCCGTCGCCCGCCCACACGTCCCGGGCCGCCGAGACCGCTGCCACGCGCAGCCGCACCACCCCGCGCCGGACGACCCGTTACGACGAGCGCAGCCCCGCCGCCGGCACGCTGAACGCCCGTAACACGTTCGAGACCTTCGTCGTCGGTTCCAACAACCAGATGGCCCACGCCGCCGCCCTCGCCGTGGCCCAGGCCCCCGCGCAGGCCTACAACCCCCTTTTCATCTACGGCAACACCGGCCTGGGCAAAACCCACCTGATGCATGCCATCGGGCACGCCATCCTCCGCGCCAACCCCGATGCCCGCGTCGCCTACCTCTCGACCGAGAAATTCACCAACGAGTTCATCCAGGCCCTCCAGGAAAACAGCCTCACGAAGTTCCGCCAGCGTTACCGCCACGTCGATGTGCTCCTGATCGACGACGTCCAGTTCCTCGCCGGCAAGGAGCGCATTCAGGAAGAGTTCTTCCACACCTTCAACGACCTCTTCGAGTCCGGCAAACAGGTCGTCCTCTCCAGCGACCGCCGCGCCAGCGAGATCCAGAAGCTCGAGGCCCGCCTCGTGTCCCGCTTCGAATGGGGCCTGCCCGCCGACATCCAGGCGCCCGATTTCGAGACCCGCATCGCCATCCTTCGCACCAAGGCCGCCAGCCTGAAGTTCGACCTGCCCGAGCCGGTCCTGACCTTCATCGCGCAAAACATCTCGAAGAACATCCGCCGGCTCGAGGGCGCGCTCATCAAGGTCGCCAGCTACTCCGCCCTCACCAGCAAGCCGCTCGACCTCGCGACCACCGAGATGCTCCTGCAGGACGTGCTCATGGAGCAGGCCCAGAACATCCTCACCATCGAGACGATCCAGAAACGGGTGGCCGACCATTACCAGATCCGCCACAGCGACATGACCAGCAAGCGCCGGCCCAATAACATCGCCATCCCCCGCCAGATCGCGATGTACCTCACCCGCGTGCTCACGAAGCATTCGCTCCAGGAAATCGGCGACGCCTACGGCGGCCGCGACCACGGCACCGTCATCCACGCCTGCAAGGCCGTGGACAACATGATGGAACAGGACACGTCCACCCGCGGCAGCGTCGAGTTCCTCAAGGCGCAGCTCTCGAAGTGATCAGGGCGCGGAATGTATGGCGGAGTCGCTGACCCCGCCGGTTTGGGAAGGTCGGGCGAATCCTCCGGATAAGCCGTCTGCACCCCGAGTTGAAACTTGCCGCTTTATCGCTGAGAGTTCCGGCCGTCGGATTCCTTCCGCAATCCGCCCTCCGAAATCCAAAATTCCATGACCCTCACTCCCGAGCAAACACAGGCCGTCAGCAGCTGGGTCGCCGCCGGCGACAACCTTTCCGCCGTCCAGAAGAAGCTGCTCGAGCAGTTCAAGCTCTCGATGACCTACCGCGATGTCCGTTTTCTCGTGGACGACCTGAATCTCGCCCTGAAGGACGCCGCGCCGAAGATCGACGTTTCCGACGTGACCAAGGTCGCACCGGCCAAAGCCGCCGCGCCCGGCCCCGATGACGCCGCCAGCGCCGAAGACGGCGCGATGGATGAATTCCCCCCCGATCTCCCCGCCGGCGCGAGCAGCCTCTCCATCAGCGTGGACAAGGTCACGCTCATGCCCGGCGCACTCGCGAGCGGCAGCGTGACGTTCAGTGACGGCGTGACCGGCAAGTGGATCGTGGACAACCAGGGCCGCCCCGGTTTCACCCAAGTCAGCCAGCCCGGCTACCGCCCCACTCCCGCCGATGGCCAGGCCTTCGTGCAGGAACTCAGCGCCGCCCTGCAAAAGCGGGGTTATTGAGGCCGTAGTGTGGCCGCGATTGAGGTAGGGCGAATCCTCCGGATAAGCGCCTGATTAGCGAAAATTAGCGGGCAAAAATACCGCCTACTTCCCGGCCTTGAACATCCGGTTCACCGCCGAGCGAAATTCGCTGATCGCAAACGGCTTCGACAGGCAGGTCAGGTTGTGCTGCTGGAGAAATGCCTGGAACGTGTCGCTGACCACGTCGCCGGTCATGAAGAACATCCGCTTGGCTGATTCGGGATGGGTCGCCACCAAGTGCTCGTAGAGCCGGATGCCATTCAACCCGGGCATTTTCCAGTCAGAGACCAGGACGTCGAATTTCTGCCGGCTCAGCAACTCGAGCGCCCGCTGTCCGCTCGATGCGGTTTCCACGGCGTGCCCGTCGCCCTGCAGCAGCTCGCGCGCAAGATCCAGGATCCATTCCTCATCATCGATCACCAGGATCGACTTGCCCGTCGGCCCGCCTGAGGGCGCAAACGGCCACGGCGTGCCGCTGCGGCGGATGGTCTGCGTCGCGGCAGAGGCGGAGGCCACGGGCAGCTCGATGGTAAATGCGGCACCCTGGCCCAGCTCGCTGCGCGCGCTGATCCGGCCGCCGTGTTCCTGGATGAGGCCGTAGGAAAGGCTCAGCCCAAGTCCCGTCCCCTTGCCTGCCGGCTTGGTCGTGAAGAACGGATCGAAGATGCGCGCCAGATGTTCCGGCCGGATGCCGGGGCCGTTGTCCTGGAACTCGATTTTCACCCAGCCGTTCTCGGTCGAGGTGCGCACGACGATGCGGCCTTCGCGCTGAAACGGCTCGATCGCCTGTCGCGCGTTGCCGAGGATGTTCACAAAAACCTGCTGCAGATGATGCGGATCGGCCATGATCGGCGGCACGGTCGGGGCAAACTCCTTCACCACCGTCACATTGCTCGTGCGCAGGTCGTAGGCCATGATTTCCAGGACCTCCTCGATGACCGTATGCAACGCGACCAGCTTGCGCTCCGGCGCCTCCTGCCGGGCAAAACTCAGCAGGCTGTGGACAATCTTGTGGCACCGGTGCGCGCTCTTCGCGATGCGGTCGAGATGGCCGCGGATCTTCTCGTTCGACTCCATGCTTTGCAGCAGCTCGGAAAACCCGATGACCGCCGTCAGCGGATTGTTCAGCTCGTGCGCCACGCCGGCCACGAACTGGCCGACCGCGGAAAGTTTTTCGCTCTGGATGAGCTGCTCCTGGGTCGCCTTCACCGTCTGCATCGCCCGCTCCAGCTCCGTGCGCGACGTCTGCAGGTTCGTGGTCATCTGGTTGAACGCCACCGCGAGATCCCCGTACTCGTCATTGGAGAACCGCTCGATCCGCCGGGAAAAATCGCCCCGGCCGACCGCCTCGGCGCTGTCGCGCAGGGCGCGCAAGGGACGCGTGGCGCGCCGGACAAACCAGGAAACGACCAGCGCGCTGACCAGAATGGCGGCGACACTCAAGCCCACGAGTTCGCGCCGCGTCTGCGCCAAGGCCTGCAGCCGCTGCTCGTAGGACGAAAACATGACGTAGTGAATGCCCTGCCGGCCGGGTCCGGCCGCATCGATATCCCCGGCCCGCGCCATGAAATGCTCTCCGGCCATGATGACCCGCCGGACACTTTGCACCGGGGCGGCTTCCGTGGGATCGGACGGAGGCGCGGCCTGCCGCAACAGCGAATCCGGCAGCTCGATGCCCGGAACGGTGGAAACCGCCACCCGGTTGTCGATGACCAGCAGGATCTCAGTCCGCGGCAGCTTGAGTTCCTTGAGTGTCGCCTCGTTGAGATGGATGGCCACGGTCAGCGCCCCGGTCAGCGGCCCCGAGGTCGGCGCCGCCACGGGCACGGAAATCACATGATAGGCGTTGCCATCCAGACCCACCACCCCCGTGGCCGGATCCCCGGCGAGCGCCTTGCGCGTGACGGCCGCGGCCGCTTGGGCGAACCGCTCGATATCGATGGACGACGCCCGGCGGCGGCCGGCAATCAATTCATTCCTGGCATCGAAGAACAGGATCGCGGCATGGTCTTCCGGGGAATCCTCCAGCACGTTGCTGAGCAGGCCGTTCATGGTCTTGGGTTCGGCCCGCTCACCGGTCACCGCGAGGTCCGCCGTGATCTTGAACCGCTTCTCTTCCACCACGCTGCCATAGTGGGTCAGGAAATTGCGCCCGCGGTTGTCGAGGGACTTGAGAAAAACGGCCTCGGCAGTCGTGAGCGTCCGCAGCGCCTCATCCTCCATCTGCTGCTGGATGTGGTCGTTGACGATCCACAGCGTCACGGCGGGCAGAAGCACGAGAAAGCCCAGCACCACGATCAGAACCTTGGTCTGCAGGCTGAAACGGAACCTTCGTCGGGAATTCGCCATGGCCTAGTACTTCGGCAATCCGGACAGCCCGAGCGCAAAATCCACCGTCACCTCGCCCTCCGCCGGCACCACGACTTCCTTGATCTGGCTCGGCAGCCGCTCATGCCAGGCCCGCAGCTTGTAGGTGCCGGGCGGCACATTCTTGATCACAAACCGGCCCTTCGCATCGGCCGTCGCAAAGAATGAATTCGGCAGCACCAGGATGATGCAGTGCATCTTGGTGTGGATGGCGCAGAACACATCCACCCGGCCGACCTTGTCGAAAACCACCTCGGGCGTCAGCTCCTTTTTGTAATACCCCAGGTCGAATTCCTTTGGGTCCGACATCGAGAAGACGTTGTGATAAATGTCATCGTCATTCGGCCAGCGCACCGTCGTGCCGACCGCGATCGGCAGCACATGCGGGTCGAAGCTCGCGTTCTTCTGGGTCGTGACCGCTGCCAGCCGCGGGGCGCCCGGAGTCACCTCAGACACCGGTTGGTCGATATAGACGACGAAGTCCTGCAAGTGCTCATAGTCGACCTTCTCGGCAAACTTGTAGCGCCGGCTTTCATAGGCGCCGCCACCGGCCGCCTCCGCTCCGCCCTTCGGCGGGAGGCCACGCACCGTCCCGATGATCGTCCCTGCCCGGACCGCCATCGCGCCCGCGAGCCACAGGACAAGGAGCAATCGTTTCATGGTCATGAGATGGGAGAAGATCAGAATTTCAGGCCGATTTGGCCGCCGAAGAAATCCTCATGATTGCGGGGCGTGCCATTGATCATGTGGCCGCTCTCCCAGCTGTACTCGAGTTTCAGCACCAGCGGAGGCCCGAAGCGGTAGCCAAACCCCAGGCTCATCCGCTTCAGTTCCTCGGTCAAAGACGGCCGGTAAAAATACGTCCCCGGGCTGCCCCAGCCCGCGAGCGGATAACCGCCCGGCGCCTGAATCTCGGAATAGCGCACCGCCCCAAACAGCTGGTCCGTGAGGGACTGCACCGTCTCCAGATAGCCGTAGGTCAGCCGCCGGGAGTCATTCACCAAGGGATCGTTGTCGTCGAACCGCGCCTGGCCCAGCGCCGCGCTGACGTGACCGCTGCTCCAGTGGGCCACGGCGTCGGCTTCATAAAGATTCACCGAGAAATGCGTGGTGTTGATGGCGGGACCCAGCGCCCGGAAAAATGCGTTGGCAAACCAGAGCGCAGACAGGTTGTCCCCCACCGAGGTCACCGGTGAGACCGTGTTGAGTTCCCCCGTCCGCATCGCGCTCGCGCTCAGATGCACCCACGCCAGCGGATCCCAGCCCAATTTCAGCGTGAGGGATTTGTCGGCGTTGTAATCGTGCAGCTGGCTGAGGCCGCCGTTCTGCACGGCGAGCACGTATTGAAATGCGCCGGCCTTGCCATAAAGCTCCACGCCCTCGTCCGGACCCCAGATGTCGCTGAGCGAATGGGAAATCAGCGGATCCTCCATCGGCCCGCGCAGGAGATATTCCTCGCCGAAGGGAATGTTGATGCTGCCGAACCGCAGACTGAGCAGATCCGGGTGGCCCCAGCGATCCGCCAGGCCCTCTAACTCCACGTAGAGTTCGCCGAACTGGAAATTGTCCGTGCCGGTCTCGCGCGTGAGCAGGTTGAGGTCCGTGTAGAAATAGACATTCTTCCAGACCGCCGCCTCGAGCGTGACCTTCGAGTCGTCGACCCGGAACTCTGACTTCGGGAACTGCCCCGCGCTGCCCGTGCTGAAAAATCCCAGGGCCATCTCGCCACCCACCCTTACCTCATGGTCATGATCCTGCTCGACGGGAACCGGACGGTCGGGCGCCGCCGCATCCGACCGCGCCTGCAGGCTCTGCAAGGCGCGATCCTGCCGCTCGCTCGCTTTTCGAATTTCCTCCATCTGGGCATTCAGCGCCTCGATTGTCTTTTGCTGCGCCTTCACCTCCGCCTGCAACTGCTGGTTCTGCTCGATGATCGCCTGCAAGGTCGCATCCGTCGCGGCGGGCGTCTGCGCCCAAAGAAAGCCCTGCGCAAAAAACGCGCCTGCGCTCAAAATCCGCAGGAAATCACCGGGACGACGCATGGGGGGGAACGGTAATTCTGCCAGCATGCCCGGCCCTGCACATGAGGCAAGCATCGTGAAAGCGGCGCGACGGCGCAGAGCTTCTACCCCAGCATCCGCAAGAATTCCGCTTCCGCGATCACCGGAACGCCCAGTTCCTTCGCCTTGTCCAGTTTCGAGCCGGCCTCGTCGCCCGCGAGCACGTAGCTCGTCTTTTTGCTCACGCTGCCGCTCACCTTGCCTCCCGCCGCGAGGATTTTTTGCTCCGCCTCGTCGCGCTTGAGCGAAGGCAGCGTGCCCGTGATCACCAGCGTCTTGCCCGTGAACACGCCGGTCGTCGCCACCGTGCCCTGCGGATCGATGCCCAGCTTTCGCAGCTTCGCCAGCAGGCGCTGGCCGGGTTTGCCCGCAAAAAACTCCAGCGTGCTTGCCGCAACCGCCGGGCCGATGTCGGCGGGTACGCCGGCAAGCGGGCCCGCATCAAGTGCGGCAATTTCGGCGTCGAGCCGGGCGCACAGTTCCTTCCGCCGCGCCTTGTCCTCGTCGGACTTCGCCGGGTTCTTGCGCGAGGCCGGCGCCTCCCATTCCCGCTGCGCACCCAGCCCGGCTTTTTTCAGCACGGCGTGCAGCAGCGCTGAATCCGCCAGGTCGGCAAATGTCCGGTGACGCCGGCCCAGCTCGCGCGCTGTCGTTTCGCCGACATCCGGCACACTGAGCGCGTAGAGCCATTTCTCCAATGGCAGGCTGCGCGCCGCCTCGCGGGCCGCGACAATCTTCGTGGCGTTCTTCTCCCCAAACACCCGCGGTTCCTCCGCCGTGCCGAGATTGAGTGTGGCCAGGGTCTCCAGCGTGACGTCGTACAGATCCGGCGGATCCTTTACATGGTCGAGCTCCACCAGTTTGGCTGCCACTACCCCGCCCACGCCATCGATGGCCAGTGCGCGCCGGCTGCAAAAAAAGCCCAACCGGCCCGCGCGCTGCGCGCTGCAGTCGTAATTCTGGCATTTCCAAGCCACACCCTCGGCATCCTCCGCCGCCACCTCGACCCGGGCGATTTTCCCGCCGCAGACCGGACAGTGGCCGCCGACCACCGCAAAGAGATCGAACACTGGCGCACCCGCGGGCCGCTCATCGGGAAACGACTGCAGCACCGCCGGGATGACTTCGCCGGCCTTTTCAATCTCCACGAGATCGCCGACGCGGATATCCTTGCGGCGGATCTCATCCTCATTGTGCAACGTTGCCCGGCTGATCGTGCTGCCCGCGAGCAGCACCGGGTCGAGTTCGGCCACCGGGCTGAGGATTCCCGTCTTGCCGACCTGGATGGTGATGGCCCGCAGCCGCGTGCGCGCTGTGTCCGGTTTGAACTTATAGGCAATGGCCCACCGCGGCGCCTTGTCGGTCGCACCCACCTCGCGCTGCTGGGTGAAATCGCTCAGCTTCACGACCGCTCCATCCGTCCCATAGGCAAAATCGTGCCGCAGCCGGTCGAGCTCGCCGATCTTCTCCCAAGCTTCGTCGATCCCGCGCACCGTCCAGTAGCGCTCCACGACCGGCAGGCCCCAGGCCTTGAGTTTTTTCTGCAGCTCGGCCTGCGAGTCCACGACCTCCGGTTCGCAGTAGCCCATGCTATACAGCACAATCTCCAGTTTCCGGCGCGCGACTTCCGCCGAGTCGAGTTGCTTGATCGTGCCGGCGGCCAGGTTGCGCGGATTGGCGTAGAGTTCCTCTTCCGCCGCCGCGCGCTCGGCATTGATGCGATTGAACTCCGCGACCGTCAGATAAATCTCGCCCCGGATCTCCACCACCTTCGGGGCCGCACCCTTGAGCTCGTGTGGCAGAGTCCGGATCGTGCGCGCGTTCGCCGTCACGTCATCGCCGCGGTCGCCCTTGCCGCGCGTCACCGCACGCACCAGCTTCCCTTCCTCGTAAGTGAGACTCACGGCCAGACCATCGATCTTCGGCTCCACCGTGTACCGCAGGTCATCCGTGCCGAGCAGCTTCGCGAGCCGCGCATGAAACGCCCGCAGCTCCGTCTCGTTGTAAGTGTTGTCGAGGCTGAGCATTTTCTGCCGGTGCGCGACTTCCTTGAACCCCTGCACCCGGTCGTCGCCCACGCGCTGGGTCGGTGAATCCTTCGTGGCAAACTGAGGAAACCGTTCTTCCAGTTTCGCCAGCTCCAGCTTCAGCGCATCGTAGTCGAAATCGGAAATCTCGGGTTTCGCCTGCCGGTGGTAACGCTCATCGTGACGCACCACCTCCGCGCGGAGCTGGACGATCTTGGACTGGGCCTCGGCGGGGGTCATGCGGCACCATTGGGGACGACCCCGGCGCGATTTTCAATCCACACGTGGCATTGCCTACATTGCCTCGCCAGGCGTTCCCCAAACCCAGGCATCCGGAGGGTTGGCCACAAAGAGGCACAAGGAATCGTAGGCTCCGGCTAAGTCTCCATTGCGCTTATAAGCGCGCGGGAGATGCGATTCGCAGCCTTGGCGCCCTTGTGCCTTTTTGCGGCCAACATGGATCGACTGTGGCTTACCTGAAATGAGCGGCCCACCGTCCCGACATGGGCCTCATTCGGCTTGTTAAGCGGTTGTGCTATCCGCTACGTCTGGGGTGTTCGTTTCTACTCGATGCCCAACTTAAATCAGGACGACAAGGATCGCGCGGCGGATGGCACCGCCAGCCCGTTTTCCAAGCAATGGAAGCGCCGGGCGGCGCGTGTCTCGGCCTTCGACCTGCGCGAAAAATGGTGGCGGTTCCTCGACGCTTGGGAAACCCATCGCGCCTTGCGCCGGGCCATTTATGCAACGCTAGCGGTCGTTGTGGTGATCGGCGCCTCGTGGGCTTGGGTTTACCCGTGGTGGATCGAGCGCAACGCCATCAGCATGGCGCACCAATGGCTCGACGCCGGCCGGCTCGACCACGCCGCCGAAGCGGTCCAACTGGCGATGGACCGCGCACCCGAGCGTCCCGAAGTCTGGCAACTGGCCGCAGAACTGGCCCGGCGCCAGAAAAGCTTCCCCTTGGCTGTGGAGCACTCGCGCCATGCGGCGAAGCTGGCGCCAAATAATCCCGCGCTGGTTCTCGCCTGGGCCACCGACGCCCTGCTGGCCAACCTGACGGACGAAGCGGATCAGGCCTTGGCGACCTTGCCGGCTCCCGTGATCGCCGCCTCGGCCCCCGCCCAGCGGATCGCCGGCGAGATCGCCCGTCGCCGGGTCCGGCTCACCGCCGCGCGGGATCATTTTGAAACGGCGCTCCGCCTCGACGGCCCGGTGGCCATCGATGAAGTGCCGCTGGGAACCATCCTGATTTACTCCCGGGATTCGGCGGAGCGCCAGCGGGGGCTGGCGTTGCTCACCCGCTGGACCACGGATCGCGAATGGGGCGCGAATGCCCTGCGCAGACTGCTCGGCGATGCACTGGAGCACGACGACCGCCCCGCGATGTTGCGTTGGGCCGAGGCGCTGCGCGTCCATCCCCGTTGCACCCTTGGCGACATTCCCAATTGTCTCCGCGCGCTCTCCCGGGCGGATGAAACCCGGTTCGCCGCCGTGCTCGCCTTGTTGGAAAAAAACAGTGCCGCCAATGCCAGCCAAGTCGCACAGTTAATCGAGTGGCTGAATCAGATCGGCCGCAACGCCGAGGCCACCCAATGGGTCGAAAGCCTGCCGCCCGCCATTGCCCGTAATCCGCCTGCGCTCGTCGTCGCCGCCGAGGCCTTCCGGTTGTCGGCGGAATGGGACAAGCTGAACACGTGGGTGCAGGAGGGGAACTGGAACGGTGACGTTGAATTCCTCCGCCTGCTCTACGGGCTTCAGGCCTGTCGCAAGCTCGGCGAGACGACCCGCGCCGATGAATGGTGGCGCACGCTGCAAGGCAAGGCCCAGACCAATGGGGTGCAGGCCCTTTTTGCCGCGGATGCCCTCTATTCGTGGGGCTGGCACGACGATGCCCTGACCCTGCTATGGATGGCGGCGGATCAACCCCGGGTGACCGTGGAGGCGCTCGGCACCCTCGCACGGCACTATCAGGTGCAACGCGACGCGGAGGGCCAGTATCAGGCGTTCCGCCGGCTGCATTCGTTGCGCGCCCAGGATGCGGGGATCGCCAACAACTTCGCGTGCTTCGCCGCCCTGACCGGCAAGGACCTGACGGAGGCCGAGGAAATCGCCCGCAAGAACTTTGGCCAGGATTCGCATAATCTCATCTATCGCTCGACGTACGCCCTTGTGCTGCTCGCCCAAAATCGCGCCGCCGAGGCCCTGACTTTGCTCGAGCCCGTGGCTCACGACTGGCAGAAATCACCGGCGCTGGCCCTGCCCTATGGCCTGGCCCTGGCCGGTACCGGACAACAAGACAAAGCCGGCTCCGTACTAAGCTCCATCGATGACGCCACGCTGACCACACAGGAAGTGGCCTTGATCAAGGCGGCTCTGACCGGGCGCTGAGCCCGGAAAAGTGATCCCCGGTAGCAGCCGACGTAAGGAGGCTGGGATTTATTAGTAGCCAAGAAGCCAGCGAGCCTCTCTTCCGAACGAACTTCGCCTCTTCGCGCCTTCGCGATTCAAATTCCCCGTTTAGGCAGCCGCAACCGCCAGCGAGTTCTTCCGGCCGCGCCGCCAGAATGAGAGGCCGTAGACTCCTAAAGCGCCCGCCAGAGGCAGCCACGTTCCCACCTCGGGGACGGGGTTGCCATTGATCAGCGCCGCGGACCCGACCTGATAAACCAGCAGGCCACTCGCATTCAGCGCCGTGCTCCCGCTACTGCCCGTCACGCTGTTGGTGTTGTCCACCACGATGGTCAGGTAATTCGTGCCAACCTTGAACTGGGAATTGCCGTTGTAGCCGTTGGTGCCGTTTTGCAGCGTGACCGAAGTCGTGTTGTTCCATGCACTCGTGCCCGTGGCCGCGGCCGTTCCCGTCGGCAGCGTCGTGCCGTTGCCGGATGGATTGACGTAGATCGAATATTGGTCGTCCGCCGAGATGGTCAGGCTGATCGAGACGGCATTGGTGACCGTACCTGTGGCAGTGCCCGTGATGGTGACCTGAAAGATTTGTCGCCGTACTCGCATGGGCCATGGCGCCTAGCCCAAAGGTTAGGACAACGAGCGCGAACATCATCAAATTATGGCGGGGTTTCATTCTCAATCAAGGCTAGGGTGTATTACCCATGTTTCAATCCCCAAGTGCAAATCCTCATCGTGATCCAAAAGGTGAATTCACGGCATTAAAAATGGGACGATCTATTTTAATATGCTTATCCTTATTATTTTAAGCTATGACTCGATCTCAGCCCAAACCCTGGTCGTAAGTAATGACCGCGCGGGTAATCCGGCAGGCTGCCGGGGGATTTAATGTTATTTGGCCAAAGCTGGCTCAAGGGACCGTCACGATATCGGGTAGAGCATAATCGACCCAGGATTTCCGATCAAACCGGCTGCCTGAGGGATAAATTCAACCACCGTGTTCGCAGAAGGCAGATCGCAAGAGCTGCCCTGCACATCTGAATCTTGGTTGTTATGAAGTACGCTTGTGCACATGGAAGAGGCCCATCTGGTTCGACCCTGCGGTCGCGTGAAATTGATCACCTGGGATTGGGCAAGCTCTGGTAAAAACTACTTGCCTCGACCAAAGCCATGCCGCTTTGTGACCCTTCTTCTGTTCGGGCTGTAGCGTAGCCTGGTAGCGCGCTTGCATGGGGTGCAAGAGGTCGTGAGTTCGAATCTCACCAGCCCGACCATTTTACCCGACGCGAATCTTCGCGTTTTGTCGCGTCAAGTCGCGTCTAACCCCGACACTGACCGATGGTTGCAACGTAGGTGCTGGCGGACTCTCGACGACAGGCGCTGAC
>CAIONS010000002.1 GCA_903859715.1 uncultured Opitutia bacterium | reverse complement strand
CGCCTTCTTGCCTTTACCGCGTGCCCACGAGCGGCGCAGGTTGAGATCAATGATTGCCTCGACCGCGGCGGCCTTGGTCCAGCCAAGGGCCATCCAGTCGGTTACTTTCTCCTGCAGGGTAGGACAGAGATAAATGCTGGTTCCGGGGATGTTCACGTGTGCTCCATTGCCTCCTCGCGCAGGTACTCGTGCTCGTCGTCGGTCGGCTCGAAAGGCAACCCCGTCGCATCGTCCGTGATGCTGTCCAGCGTGACCTCGAGCTGGCCTGTGTAGCGGGAGCGGTACTCGCCGGGGCAGCCGATGGCGTCGGCGTAGCTGGAGACGGTGGCCTCGACGGTGACGTTGATTTCCTGCTCGTCATCAGGGCCTCGGTAGAGGGTGGCGGTGAAGTGCATGGGCGGATTATCAAAGCCGCTTTGCTAACGATGCAAGATTAATCTTGAACTATTTTCAAAGCCGCTTTGCTATTCCCGCCGATGAAACCTGAATTGAAGAAGTATTTCGCAAAACTGGGCCGCAAGGGCGGTCGCGGTTGCTCTCCCGCCAAACTCGCCGCCCTCCAGGCCAACGCCAAGCTGCCCCGCAAGAAAAAGAGCCTCGTGGAGGCGCGATGAATGAGCTGGCACTTTTCGCGGGCGCTGGTGGAGGAATACTTGGAGGTAAACTCCTCGACTGGCGGACTGTCTGTGCTGTTGAGAGAGATGCCTTCTGCATTGGCAGTCTGCTCTCACGGCAAAACGATCACTTCCTTGAAAGCTTCCCTGTCTGGGATGACGTGCGAACGTTTGACGGCATTCCATGGCGAGGTCTTGTTGACGTGGTATCTGGAGGCTTCCCATGCCAGGACATCAGCCCGGCGGGAAAAGGGGCCGGAATCACCGGACCCAAGAGCGGACTGTGGAAGGAGTTTGCTCGCATCATCGGGGAAGTTGCCCCCCCCTGCGTTCTCATTGAGAACTCCTCCATGCTTGTCAGTCGAGGGCTCCGCGAAGTCCTCACAGACCTTGACGCCTTGGGGTATGATGCGAAATGGGGAGATATTCGCGCTGAAGACGCCATCTGGTTTCAAGGAACTCCGTGCCTCGATCACGAGCGTAAGCGTCTCTGGATCCGCTGCTATCGGCGCAAGGCGACTGGCGACGGCGACGGCGACGGCGACGGACTACAAGCGGGGGAATTACGCAGCGGATGCCAAGCGGAAGTCGCCGTGCCTTGCGAATCAAATTCACCGGCTGCCCACAGCAAGGGCGAACGACCCAGAAAAAAGAGGGGAGTTCGACATGGAGAACATCCGCAACGGTCTGCCTGCGGCGATTCAGAGGCTGCGTACGCCGCTGGCAACGGACGGATCATGTCCGGGCGAGTCAGGGGGGCAAACCCGGCTGCCCCATCAGATCAAACGCATGAGGACTCCTCAGGCGACGGATGCAGAAAAGTGGAACAACATGACGCCGGCGGAGAGGCAGGCGAAGGGGCAGTCCATTCGGTTGCCGAACGAACTGGGGGCTGGTGGCAAACAGAGCCCGATGTGGACCGAGTGGTTCATGGGGTTTCCCATCGGGTGGACCGCCTTAGAGCAATTGGAAACGCACAGGTTCCAGCAGTGGTTAGACTCGCATGGGAAACGCTGAAGCCATGAGCCTCAAATCGTGCTTGCAGGCAGCAACCGAACCGTTAGGTTTCTGGCTCACGGATTGAATCACTGATGGCCCTGGTTGCTCGCAAGAGCGCCGGGGCTTTTCAGTTTTTGCTTGCCCGAAGTCGGAGCGCGGAGCATTTCAACTTCATTGACTGATTCAATCCGCGGCCTGCAGCCCGGGATAACCCCTGCAAACACTCGCCGCCGCCCGCGCAGGGACAGAGCGCCAACGAGATCTAATTTTTGGGGTGCGTATGCGGCTATGGAGGCCGTTGCCGTGGACAATACCAGTTGTAACCCGGTGCCGCTCGGCGGTCGGAGAGGTTTGATTCCTTTGGCTCCCCACCAATTTCTATCGGTGCCGGGGAGCGTTGAACGCCTGAACTCCAACCCCGGGTAAAAAGTCACGGGGAAAACATAAGTCGCCCCGTTGTGCGTTGTGTGAATGGTCCCTCCTCCGAGACGCGAAGCGAAAAGGCAGCGGAGCCCGTGCAACGGGTGAGCTGTCGCCTCTCGACTCCTTCAATCGTAAGCAGGCCCAGAAACGACAAAGCCGGCTGAGGTATTCCCCAACACCCCAGCCGGCACCAAGGTCGTATCCGCCCCACTCATGGACTAGCGGTTGGCCTCGCCCTTTGACGGAACGTATCAACGCATCGGGATATGACCGCAAGTGTAAAATGGCTTGAGGTGGTGGGCGGGCGCGGAGACTTTGGCCCCATGCCCGACGCACCGCCCGACCAGACCACCGTCTCCCTGCGCCCCCCCGGTGGTGAGGCCCCTGTGACCGCCGACCACCTCGCCCAGGGCCAACACGAGCGCATGGAGGAGCTGCAGGCCGCAGCCGACGCCCGCAACGGGAAGCACGTCAAGGCCCACCACGGCCTGCACGGGAAGCAGCATCGGCGAGTAAAGCAGGTTGCCAAGCTCCACCACTGGCAGCGCAGCCAGAAAGCCACCCTTCGGCCTTTGACGTTGACCCCGGTGCCGGTTGCGCCCACACCTCCCGCATGAGCCAAGACCAACATGTCGAGACCGGAGACGCGCTGCTCAACACAGTCGTGAACCCGGTCCGCAAGTAACCCCCGATAACAGGGGAATAACAGGAAGCGCCATGCCTGTCTTTGCCAAGGGCTCCTCGGGCAACCCGAAGGGACGTCCCAAGGTCTTCGCCGACGTGCAGGAGTACGCCCGGAAGAAGACCAAGGCCAACATCGACCGCATCGTGGCACTGGCCGAGGGCGCCGAGGACGACAACGTGCGGCTCCGCGCCTCCATCGCCTTGCACGAGATCGCGTGGGGCAAGCCGGTCCAGCATGTGAGCGGCACCGGCCCGCAGGGTGAGTTCGTCGTGAAGTGGATGGGTTGATCCCATGGCCACCGTAGTCACGGTCCCTTACGCCCCCCGCGATGCCTTCAAAGCCTTTCACGCCCGGACGCAGCGGTGGGCCGAGATCATCTGCCACCGTCGCGCCGGCAAGACCGTCGCAGCCATCAACGACCTCCAGCGCCGCGCCCTCACTCACGTCCTTCCGCCCGCGCAGGCTGTCAACCCCTCGCGCTTCGCTTTCATGGCTCCAACGCGGATTCGTGCCAAGGACATCGCCTGGCAGTACCTAAAGCGTTTCTCGCAGCCCATCCCCGGCATCAAGGTCAGCGAGTCCGAACTGTTCGTGGAGTACCCGAACAAGGCCCGCGTCACCATCTACGGGGCGGACAACGACCGCGGGATGGGCCTGTACCTCGACGGTATCGTGTTCGATGAGTGCGACGAGATTCCCGCCGCCCTGGATGACGTGATTCAGCCCGCCCTCTCCGACCGCAAGGGCTGGACGGTGCACATGGGGATCCTGCGCGGCCGGCACAATTTCTACAAACGCTTCGAGAAGTTCCGCGGGCTCCCCACTCACTTCCAGCTCATGCTGCGGGCCTCGGAGACCAACATCATCGACGCCGAGGAGTTGACCTCGCTCAAGGACCGCATGGGCGAAGCGGCCTACGCCATGCAGATGGAGTGCGACGTCAACATGTCCATCGCCAACGCGATTTACGGCCGGGAGATGGACACCGTGAGGAAAGACAACCGCCTTCGCATGGTGCCGGTCGACCGCGACCTGCCACT
>CAIONS010000001.1 GCA_903859715.1 uncultured Opitutia bacterium | reverse complement strand
GGCCTTGAACACGGTCGCGAACGAGGCTTATCCCCTCAACTTCACCCAGGGCAACCCGGTCATCGTCTCGGGCATCGCCGGCGCGCGCACGCTCACCTACATGCAGTAAGCCTCGGATTCTTAATCGCGGCCGCTCACTGAAAGGTGAGCGGCTTTTTTATTTCACCGCGGCAGCCGGGATCATGCCGTTGAAGGTGGAATGCGTTGACCCCAACGCGTTGCGGCGAAGCCGCTTCGATCCAGCGCGTTGGGTCAACGCGCTCCACCTTTCAATCCGCCGTCTTCGTTGCTGGATTTCTTCCAACGGCATGGATCTGGGTCAGCGCCAGGAGCGCACAAGGGCTTGCCCACCTCGGGCGAGTCAAACACTCCAATGTTCAAGCCCTGTTGCGCAGCTTAACTTCTTTCAACCGCTCGGGCCCAACTCAGGCCACGGCGACCGCCAGCGGCTTGGCGCGCGGGAAGTCGATCGTGGTCCGGGCGACGTTGTTGGTGTAGTTCGTCAGGATGTTGAGCGCCGTGAAGGCCACCGTTTCGATAATCTCGGCATCGTTCGCTCCCGCGGCACGCACCGCCGCGAGGGCCTCGTCGCTCACCTGGCCGCGGGTCTCGACGACCGCCCGCGCGAACTTAAGAAGTGCAGCCTCCTTCGGGTCGGCGGCCCCGCCGCGGCGGGCGGCCTCGATGTCCCCCGGGGTCAGGCCCGCGCGCCCGCCGAGCAGACTGTGGGCCGAGAGGCAGTAGTCGCAGCCGTTGGCCTCGCCGACCGCGAGCGCCAGTTGCTCGCGCAGGCGGCCGGGCAGCGAGGTGGCGTCGAGTGCGGCGCCGAAGCCGAGGTAGGCCTGGAGCACGGCGGGCGACTGCGCGAAGGTGCGCATGAGGTTCGGGACGAGGCCGAGCTTGGCCTTGACGGCGCCGAAGAGCTGGGCGGTCTGGCCGGCGGCGGTGACGGGATCGATGGCGGGGATGCGGGCATTCATGTTTTTATACCTTGGTTGGATTTTGTTTTTGGTTGGCGGAAATTTCTGTGCGGGCGGCCAGTGCCCCCTCGAGCTCCCGGATGCGCGCGTGCAGGCCCGCAACCGAAGCGTTGACCTCGGCGGCGGTGTAGCGCGGCGTGATGTGCTTCGGGCAGTTCCAGTCGAAGGAAACGACGTCGATCAGGAACAGCCGCTCGGTGATGCGCCGCTCCCTGGGCCCGGCAAGCGAGGCGAGAAGCTCCGGATGTTCGCGGGCATCGAGCACGGAGGCGTGGCCGATGATCTTCAGGCGGGTCCGCTGCGGATAATCCATGAGGAAAAGCGACACCCGGTCGTCGGCGCCGAGACGCCCGGTGGAGATCAGCTGGCGGTTGCCCTGGTAGTCCGCGAAGCCCAGGCGCCCGGGGCCGAGCACGCGGAGAAAGCCGGCCTCGCCGCCCCGGTGCTGGAGATAGGTCCAGCCGGTGGGGGAAACCGTAGCCAAGTAGAAACTGTCGCGCTCCCGAATGAACGCAGCCTCGTCCTCGCCGAGCGGGTCGTTCGCCGGCTGCGGCGGCACCGACGCCGCGCCCCCGTGGGCGTGCCGCTGGGCCTCCAGTACCGGAGGGGTGAACATGACTTCGTGATAGCGGCCGGCCATGGGGGAATCGGGTTGGGTGGGTGGTGGCGACGGGCCGGGAGGGCGCGTCGATGACGCCGGACTAGACAGACTAGTCTATCCGTCGTCAAGCGGAAAATAGACAGACCGGTATATTTTATTTGCCCGTCTCGAAAAATCCTCTTCCTTGTGCCCATGAGCCCGACCACCCCAACTCCCGCGTCCGCCAAGCGCGAACAGCTGCTGGACACCGCCTGGAGTCTCTTCTGCCGGAATGGCTACCGCGCCGTGGGCATCGACACCGTGCTGGCCGAGGCGGGGGTGGCGAAGATGACGCTCTACAACCATTTTTCCTCGAAGGAGGACCTGATCGCTGCCGCCATGGAGAAGAAGGGTGCTGAGACCCTGGCTGGACTGGACCGGCTGATCGCCGCCGGCCGGAGCCCGCAGAAACGCCTGCTGGCGGTGTTCGACTGGCTGGCGGGCTGGCTGGAGTCGGACAATTTCACCGGCTGCGCCTTCCTCAAGGCCGTGGGCGAATACACGGCCGCCGGGGACAAGCCGCGCCAGGCCGCGACCGCCTTCAAGCAGGCGATGCAGGACCGGATCGAGACCCTCTGCCGCGAAGCGGGCCTGAAGTCCCCCGCCCTGCTCGCCCGCCAGCTCATCCTCGTCATCGACG